>NZ_JACHZG010000001.1:0-636524 GCF_014193425.1 Microlunatus antarcticus
CACGAGGACCACGGCCACGAATGGCAAGTACACAACTGTGCTGTCGACCGCGACTTGCAGTCGGATCAGTGTCTACCGGACGTCGACGGGGAAGAAGGTCTGGCGCAAGGCGTTCTTCGAGGTGAGCAGCATCGTCTCGGACGGCACGTTCGTCTACGCCTACACCGAGGACGTCAACGGCAACAACAACATCGAGGCCCGAAGGATCAGCAACGGCAAGCGGCAGTGGCGCCACCGAGCGTCCTCCAGCCCACGCAACCTTGTGGTCGGGTCGGGCGTCGTCGTCAACGGCTCCCAGGTTCTCGATGCCAAGAGCGGGAAGCTGAAGTACTACCTTCCCGAGCCCACCGGCGAGACGAGCAACGACCCATACACCCTCGTGGTGGGCGGCCGCCTGTACCGCAACACCAACGCAGAGGTCGGCGCGTGGTCGGCCAAGGGCACGTTGCTCTGGCTCTACACCAAGACCGGCGAGCACTTCGAGGGCCCGGGCGAAGGAGAGTCTCTTGTGCAGTACCACGCCGGCAGGATCTACGTCCGTGAGGCCACTGCCGACGAAAAGCCCACCCTCGTCCTGGACGCCGCCACCGGGGTGAAGCTGGGCGAGTTGCCGTTCACAGCGCAGCCGCTGGCCTTTGACGGCCCCGTCGCAATCTTCACGCAGAAGCACTGGCCCGACAACGACCGGGTGAGCGTGCAAGCCGTAGATCTCGACGACTCACACGTGTACTGGACCAAGACCTACGTTGCGCAAAACCCAGAGGGACGGATGAGCCTGTTGACGCCGCCAGTTATCGAGAACGGCTTGGTGTGGTTCAACCTGGACGATCCCGCCGGTGACCGCTCGATACTGGTCGCACTCGACGAGGTGACCGGCCAGCAGGAAAGCTCGACCTCGCTGGCCTGCCGTCTCAGGGGTCACCACTCCGACGGCGCTGCGTTCGGCACGCTTGGCGTCGCGCAGCACCGCCTGTTCGTCCCTAGTACCTGTGGCTTACAGACCTTCAAGGCGAGGTGATCGGCCTTCTAGCGAGCAACATCCGACGACTTTGAGCAAGTCCAGGGACATGGGCCGCGGCCAACGGCAACAGCTGAGCGCCGATCGTCTCGTGGGCCGACCGTCGTGCGGAGCCCGCAAGCCGACCGGCTTGCGGGCGGGTAGCAGACCGCGGCCGCGTTCTCACAAGACGCGCTCAGCCCGCGTCTAACGCGAAGTTGCGGACGGGCAGCAGGGACTTCGCTGGCGAGGCACCATGATCAGCGTGCGCCGACGCGAGTTCACGGCATCAGAGCTGTCTCGGCTTGGCGACATCGTCGGGCAACGGCCCGCGCGCCTGGCGGCTCATGTGAGTAACGGTCCTTGGTATGGGTTTAACGGCATCCAGGTCCTGGTGCTGACGGACAGGCGGCTTGTCGCGTCCAGCAGGGCTGGGCTCTACTTCCCGATCGCGTCATCGACAAGTACCTACTCAGCGACATCAGCGAAGCGCGTTGGACCGCAGTCACGCCGGGCGGGCGGGCAGGATCTCCTTCAAGGTCGCCGGCGCGCGCCACTCCTACGCGTCGAAGTGGCAGGAGGCAGCCGACTTGGCGCTCGCACTCGAGCGGCTCGTCTCGCCAGCTGACCGCCGCCGATGAGGACACTCGTGCGAACACTTGCAAGCTCACCGCGGCCTACCCCGAGCCGCGGTTCTCGCGGTCCGGTCGGTCCCGCAGATAATGGTCAGTACGTGCCGGGCGGAGGTAGCTCCCCCATCAAGGCGACGTCGTGGGTCGTCGTCGGACCCGCACAGATCCAGACCGAACTGCAGTGCCAGATCGGCCGATCGTGTTTGGAGCAGGACATCCACTCGACATCCCAGAGGCGGAGAACCTCTAAGAACTCGTCCGCGACGGTCTCAGCTGCCTCGTCGTCCAGAGCGGTCTTCAGGAACTGCGGCCCCCAGGTGTGCGGCGGCCAAGCATCCTCATCGACGACCTCGCCAAGGAGAACCTCCTCGCGAAGGTCATCGAACCTCACGGTCATGACATACGAGTCATCGACGTCCACTTCCCAGCTTCCGCCGAGCGACCGGCCTGCGTCACGTTCGACGGCACTCGCCCAGCGTTTAAGCGTGACCAGGTCTCGTTGCATCGGCCAATTGTCCGGCTTACTAGCCGCCCGGAACATCGACTTTCGTGAACGCCCGGTCTGCTCCGTAAGCCTTCCGTCCTGCGGGCGTCGCTCGTCGCCGCAAGCCGACCGTCGAGCGAAGCACGCAAGACGATCGTGTCGGAACTTCCTATGGCTTAAACGTTGGGCGGGCGCCTTGCGCGAGCACGTCGGTCAGTGCCTGGCAGCAAGGGTTCTTGGCGCGTACGCGAGGCACCAACTTCCAGCGACGGGCGATACCGTCTTGGTGTGTTCCGTGAAGCGCGGTCAGGAGATCTCGCGGCGATCGCCAGGCTCTACGGCCAGCTCAACCCAGACGACCCGCCCGTCGTCGACCGTGCCTTGTTCGCTACGATATTGACCGTCAATGGACTGCGCCTGTTCGTGCTCGAGCGGCGCAGTGAGGTGGTCGCGACCACCTACTTGAACATCATCCCCAACCTGACCCGTGGTGGGCGTCCTTACGCCGTCACCGAGAACGTGGTGGTCGAGGAGTCCTACCGGGGCGTGGGTCTGGGGAAGGCCGTGATGGCCGGCACCTTGCACGCCGCTTGGGAAGCCGGTGCGTACAAGGCGATGCTCATGACGGGCTCGAGCAGGGCGAGCACCCACGCCTTCTACCGCGCTTGTGGATTCGTCGGCGACGTCAAGACGGCCTACTTTGCCCGCCCTGGCCTCCCTGGCCCGCACTGAGATGGCTACAGCTCAGACGGAGCTGCGGCGCGCGAGGTGAAGGGCAACAAGACGGCTGCGCAGACGTTCAACACGAGGGCGGTGAAGAACAGCTCGGGCAGCCCGGCCGGTCGATCGGCCAGGGCCGCTCCGAGGAGGCCGGCAGAGGCGATGGTCAGGCTCTGGGCGGCGAAGAAGACGGAGGCGGCGAAGCCGGCGCCGTTGGGGTGCAGGCGCTGCGCGTAGCTCACGCCAAGGCCGAGCAGCACAGCGATGAAGCAGGCGTTGCAGAACTGCCCGACGAGGAGACCGACGAAGCTGGAGCTGGTGGCGAACGCAGCGAACCCGCCAGCCCCTAGGAGCAGCCCGCCAAGAAGCACCCGCTTCAGTCCGAACCGGTCGGCGAGCGCACCCGCCGCTGGCATCGCCACCAGCTCGACCACCGGTGCCACCGAGACCAGGACTCCGAAGAACCAAAGAGGAATCCCCAAGCGGTCCACGGCAAGGATTGGCAGATAGGTGAGCCGCAAGGATTCGCCGGTCAGGGCCAGGAAGCAGACCACCGCGAAGAGCCACAGCGGCCTCGACCCCCACGACCCACGCTCCCGCCCCCCAGCCTGGGTACTCGTGCTGGCACCCGTTTCCGCGTTCGTCTGGGCGTTAGAGCTGGCCCACGCGCTCCCCTTCTCGACTTGGCGCAGCTGAAGAAGCGGAATCAGCGGGAGCAGCACGAAGACGCCGGACACCGCGAGGGCCGTGCGATAGCCGAGCCCCGCCGCGAGCAGGCTGCCAAGGACCGGGCCGACGGCCCAGCCGAGCGAGTAACCGGTTCGGACGGTGCTCGTGACCGTGGCCTGTCGTGGCTCTCCCTCGCGCTCGAGGAGCTCTCGGAGCAGGGCGAACACCTGTGCCGCGGAAATTCCGGCGAAAGCCCCGAACGCGATCCCCACGACGACAGCGACTCCGAACGTCGGAGCCAGGCCCATCGCGACGCGGCCGAGGGCGAGCCAGGCGCCGACCACGACCAGCAGCCGCAGCCGGCTGCTGAGCCGGTCTGAGAACCTTCCGACCAGGATTCCCACGAGCGGCGAGGCCAGCGAGGTCAGTGCGAACAGCCCGACCACGCCCTCGCTGACTCGCAACGTCTGCACGAGGTACAGCGACATCAACGGCACGTAGGACGAGACCGAAATTCCTGACAGCACCAGGCTGATCAGGATTCCCCGGTATCCGCGATGCGACCAGACACGGGCCAAGCTTCGCTTTGAGACTGCCCTCTGACCGGGGGTCACCAGCGGACTCCGCGGCCGTACCGCTGAGGGACCACTTCACGTCGCCGAACCCGCCGCGGCCCGACCTTCACGTTCTCGTCCAGCGAGTCCGAGCCATCGCGATCGCACCTATGGCGCACATCTGCACCGTAGGGCAAGACCTAACTGTCGAGGCTGATGTTCAACCGGGGCTGTGTCCCTCGATGGACGCGCACGTGTCGGACCCCGAGGAACGAGGCCAGGGCCCCGTCCGAGGCGTCGGAGTCGCCGACAACGGCCACCGGCTCGGAGCCGGTCCGCGCCAGACGTTCCGCCACCTGCGCTCCGAACTTGGCATCGGACTTCTCCGCCCCCACCTCGCCCGACACCACCACCTCACCGAAGTACGGCTTCAGCCCGGCAAGGTCGAGCTTGCGACGTTGCAGCCACGAAGACCCGTTCGTCACGCACCACAGGTCATGTACCGAAGCCCAGTCGGCCAAGCCTTCGCGAACCCACCCGAACGGGCGGACCAGCTCCTCACGAGCCTGCCGAAAGACGGCCTCGGCCGGAGCCGCGTCGCTCTCGTGCAGCAGCCGCCGCCACACCCGGGACTGGTACGCCCGACCGGCCGCCCGAGCTTCCGGATCGGCGAGCGCGGCGTCGAAGTCCGTCCACAGCGCCTCCCACGAGCTCACTCCCAATAGCCCTGGGACCAACCGCAGCCCGGTGGCGCGCCACTCCTCACGCACGACCGGCCACACCCGAATCTCGGTAGGAGACAGGGCTGGGAGCTCCCCGAACGTCGCAAGGGTCGACATCATCGCGGAGTCGCGCGCGGCCCCGTCCGGGATGAGCGTGTCGTCGAGGTCAACCAGCAGCACGCCCACCCCGGAACGGTAGGCCAGCGTCATGCACCCGCCACGTCAATCGCTGCTGTCCTGGCGCCGAGCGGGCTCCGTCAGCCGGCCCGGGCTTCGACGTGCGCCTGGTGGTCGGCCGCGATATGTCGGGCGACGGCATCCGTGTCGTGACGCCCGATCACGGCGGTGGCGACTGCCTTCAGCTCGGTCACGGCGTTGGCGACCGCAAACCCTTGATCAGCTACAGCGAACATCGGAACGTCATTGTGGTTGTCCCCGAACACCACCAACCGCCCCGCGCGGAGGTCGCTCATCAGCCGTTGAACCGCCTGTGCCTTGGTGCCGTCCTGGTTGTGGACCTCAAGCCAGTCCAGGCCAGGGGTGTTCGGATCCTCGTTCAGGAAGTGCGCGGTGGACCTCAAGGGCCCGGCCAGCGCTTCGCGCAGCGTGACGAGCGATGGACGTGCGGCGATGATCGTGATGTAGAAGACGCTGGCGTGGTCCAGGGGGTCGTCGACCGTTATCGGGCGCAGGCGGCGATCTCCAGCCCGGTGCGCGGTGAAGGTCTCGACCCCGGCGGTCATCCGATCGGGCCGCCACCGCACCCAATCGCGCCCGTCCTCGAACGTGAACCAGACCGGCTCGACCGCCCCGGTCCGACCGCACTCCGCGGAAATAATCCTGGCCACCGACTCGTCGAGCAGCTGGACGTGCCGTGGAGCCCCGTCGTCCGGGTCGGCCGTGATCGTGCCGCCGCACGTGACCACGGGTATCGACAGGTGCAGTCCCTCGGTTACCCGAGACGAGGAGGTGAACGAGCGGGCCGTCGCGTACGTGAACAACGCGCCAGCCGCGACAGCCTCGTTGAGGAGGCGCACCGATGTCGGACTGATCGCACTATTGGCGCCGAGCAAGGTCCCGTCCAGATCGGACACGTACAACGTCCGCGACGCGCCGGCCCCAGTCACACCCGCGAGCCTCCCATGCGCTCGCACCATCGTGCAGAGCGCAGCACGACCCCAGCGCGGAGCACGCAAGCCGACCTGCCTGCGATCATCGGCTGGAGGCGGCACGCGCGCTCGATAGAGCTATTGGACGCATGGCAGCTGACAGTACGAAATCCTGGGGTGGCGGGCCCGCCGAACAGTGAGTCCGAGGAGAACGATCAACGTGACGGCGCACTCAGACTGGCTCGGCAGCGTGACGGTGGCCGACTCCGCCTTCGCCCGCGCAGCCTTCGAGAAGCTCGATCGACTGCTGACCGCTCTGCAACCCGCAGCGCTCGATCGCCTTCGCAGTATCGCTCGCTTCGACGACACGTCCGCCCAGATCGACCTGCACCACGTCAGCGGGAAGGACTGGCTCGACGTCGATCTCCACTACAGCGAGGACCTTGGCGGCATGTTCAACCCACTCGGGCACGAGGAGTACTACCAGCTTCGAGGCGACCTCTCGGTCGAGCAGGACGCGCTCGACGACCTCGCGGTACTCCTCACCAGCACGTACGCGATCGAGGAAACCTGGTGGAGAGGGCGGCATATCCGAACCGTCGTCAAGCAAACGAGCGGAGGAGAAGAAATAGGCGTGTCGGTCTCGGGATGGCCACTGCTTCCACCGAAATGGCTCCTCCTACCCAACCAACTGACAGTTCGACGCGACTCCTTGTCCTACGGCGGGCGCCTTACGTCGAACTGACGGTTGATTCGGAGCAGCCACAAGCCGACCGTCGTGCGAAGCACATAAGCCGACCCTGCGTCGAGACACGTGCGTCCTCAGACCGTCGGCAACAACGCCTCGAGGTTCTCACTCACCCAGCGGGTGTCTGACCTGTAGCCCTTGACGTGGTCTGCGACGTGAGCGGCGCCAGCGGCTGCCCGTGCTGCGGTGAACTCGGCGAGATCCCCGAGCCGGGTGACTGTACTGCGCAGCACCTCTGACGGTGCGACGGCTACACCATCCCCTGCTTCGGCGTAGGACCGGCAGAGCAGTTCCAGGCGGCCTCGGCGGACGGCCATGTCTGGCGGGCCGGCGCCGGTGTCCTCAAACTGGCTCAACGGCGCAAGCCGGTAGGCCAAATAGGCCAGGTCCCACGCTCGCGGTCCGGGAGAGGCCGTGTCGATGTCGATGAACCCGGCGAGCTGGTGGACGTCGTCGAAGACCATGTTGTACGGCGCGACGTCGTTGAGGCAGATTACCTCTGCTGGCTCGTGGGAAGGGAGCTGCCACGTGGCACCGGCGGTGTCGAAGCCGGCGCTGGCCTGGTGCACCTGTGCGAGTCGACGACCAGCGTCGACAAGCACGTCTTGCGACCACACCCAGGAGGGCATCGGGTAGCTGGGAACGGTTCCGGGGAGATACGTGAGGACCTCGCGTCCCTGCTCGTCAACGCCGAGGGCGCGAGGCAGCCAAGTGACGCCGTTCGCGTGAAGGTGGTCGAGCAGGCGGTGGATGGTTGACGTCCAGGGCCCAGCGGTGCGGTGCACAGCCTGGCCTCGGCGGACCACCTGACTCATATTGCCGCCCGCTAAGACGACTTCTGCCTCGCTGTTCTCGTCATGCTTCTGCACGTGGCCATCGTCCCAGCCCGGGCGCCGCGCAGCCTGGTGCGTTGAACTGCAAGTGGCTTGGCGCAGAGCAGCCGTCAGGTGAGTTGCGCCGGCGCCGCGGGCAAGATGTGCAAGCCATCTTGCGATGCAGACCTACGGCCTAACCGGTGGTTTCGCCCGACTGCGAGTGCCAGTGTGGCTGCATGAGTCGTTGGAGGCCCGCATGACCGGCGCTGCTGACGAGAGCACTGCTAGTCAGGTGCTCTCTGACGCCCAGGTCGTCTTGCGGCCCTGGACTCGTGAGGACGCGCGGTTTTTGGTCGAGGCGAGCGCCGACCCTGCGATCCGTGAGTACAACGGGGACCACGATCGGCAGGGGCGACCAGTGCCACCGCCGTCGACCGCCCAGGCTCAAGCGATGATCGCGAAGTTCAGGGAGCACTTGGACGTCTTCACGGTCAGCGGCATCCCTACCGGCGTCGTCTTCCTCATCGAAGACGCCGAGAGCGGTGATCCAATTGGTTGCTGCGGAGTGGACAGCTGGACCGGTGAGGACGTGGCGCAGATCGGCTATTGGCTCGTACCCGGCGGCCGAGGACGCGGTCACGCCACTCGAGCGGTCGTGCTGCTCACCACATGGTTGTTCGTGCTGGGCGCCGCGCGAGTGGTTCTTACGGTCGTTGCTGGCAACGAGAGCTCGGCTGCGGTGGCCCGTCGTGCTGGCTTCGTCCACGAAGGAACCATGCGGTCGCACGCTGTCTGGCAAGGGCGTCGCCGTGACGTCCTGTGGTTCGCGGCACTGCCATCTGAGTGGCCAAGCCGTACTCCTGGCCGAGCCCTCTTAACTTGACCGATGGTGCAGCTCACCGGTGGTCCCCGACTGGCCGGAAGCCGTCCGTCTTTGAGGCACCGTTCGGCACCGCAAACCGACCGTCTTGCGGAGCTCGGTGACGAGACCCAGGGTGAAGGACGTCGAGCGCTAGTCGACGTTGCGAAACCCCAGGCGCTCGTAGAGGTGCTGAGCGGGGTTCCCGCGAGTGACGGCAAGGTGGAGCTAGGGATTCTTCAGGCCGGCAAGGGCGGCGACGCTCTCGCCGATGAGCCAGCTCCAATCCTGCGCCGCTGCCATGCGGGATCGGTGAGCACGAAGGCCAGCAGCGGAATCGTGTCGTGCGCGGCATCGCGCACCGTCACGGCCGCAGCAACCAGGGCGTCCTTCGCGGTGGCAGCAAGGCTGGCCTCGTCGATCAGCGGGCCCCACCAGCCAGCGAGCGTCCGCTCGGCGTCTTCCATTGCGTCGCTTGGCTCGTCGTAGTCGTCCTCGTCGACGGTGCCGCGGTAGGCGTTCCACAGAAGAGCGCCGAGGGCCTCGGTATCTGCCGGCCGCAGTGTGCGAAGGGTGAGCACGAGGACGGGTGCGTCGTGCCTTCCGACAACGACCGGTACGTCCACGACCAGGTGGAGGACGTCTCTGGACACGTCGTCACCTTAGGGCGACGGCAGACCAACGCGCCCTTGCGCCACCCGTGCTGCCTCACAGGCAGAACGGGTGTTCTACGGCAACGCGCAAGCCGACCGTCGTGGGGAGCACGCTGGGTGACCGGTCTACGCCACCTCTACGGCTGCACAGCCAATTTCACGCCGATGGCGGGGAAAGGGTCCGTGATGCTGCTGCCTCCGGACTAGCTGCCGATCCCTCGACTCCGGGCGATGGCCTGGTGGCGTCCCAAACGAGAAGGCGCACAACCAGGCCAGCCAGCGTGAGAAGGACGATCACAAGAGCGACGACGAGCCAGATGCGGCTGCGGGTCATGGTCGAAGTCCGTTCTCTTGGACGTCATCAGCATGGCCGACGGACACGCCATTCGCTGGGTTCAGAAGTAGTTTCGCAAGCAGACCGTCGTGCGGAGCACGGACAGCCCGGCCGTCGTGCGGAAAGCGCGACTAGCTCAGCGTTGTGCCTGGCCGAGCGGTCCGCGCGAAGTCCCTGGTTGTGCGCCCGTCCAGACAGACCGTCGCGAAAGCAGCGGGTAGGGCCATCGCCAAGGTGCAGAAGATCAGCCGCGCCGGGGCCGGATTCGTCGTCAGCAGGATCGATCCGCAGGCTCGTGCTCTCGCAACGCGACCTGCCAGGCCACGTTACGTCGGGCGGTGGCGCTCCAGACCCAGTCGTCGACGGGAGGTCCGGTTTCTAGCGCGGTGCCTACCGCGAGGTGCTCGATTGGGATGTCTGCGAGAAGTGCATCAAGGGCGTAGATGCCGTAGCGGAGCATCTGCTCGGACAGACGGAAGGGCTCTGCCCACAGACGTTCGGGTCCCAATTCTCGGATTCCCCAAGCTTCCAGCCCGCCTAAAGTTTCGAAGGAAGCACGGAGGTCTTCGGACTGGTCAGCGGGAAGGACGACGTAGTAGTCGGCGTCGCCTTCTTGCGGCTGGTGGATCGTGCCGAGGTGCATGGCCTTCTCGTGAATGGTGTTGCGCAGTCGGCTGATCAACAGCACCACCTCGCGGTGCCGGTCGATGATGGAGCCGAGTCCGGGCCTGGGCAGGTTGTCCGACCAGTTGGGGTAGAGCCAGGACGCGTTCTTGTCCTTGGGCACGACACGAAGGACGCGGTTCGCCGCGCGCGCGACGACGTCGAACGCTGCCATCACATTCAGGGCTATGACGTCGACGCACTCGAGCACCTCGTCGCGGGACGCTGCTTGGGCCATGAAGAAGCCGGCTGTACGGATGCGATCGCGTGCCTTTAGCGCGGTGACGAGCCGGCGGTGCAAGGAGATGGAGAGATCGTGCAGCACGGGGTCGCCGCTCGCGGTGCAGCCGTGACCCCAGCGCCAGCTCTCGTGAAGCAGGTTCCGCAGGGCGATCATGTAAAACGTGTGGCGCTCGACGAGCGCCTTTCCGCGTCCTTCGGCGAGCACGATGTAGACGCCCTTGGCGCGCAGCCACAGACTGATCGTCGCGAGCGAGTCCTCGACGTCAGCCGCCGTACACGAGTATGCGGACCGGGGCAGGTTCGGTTCGAGCAGCACTGGCCGGTTGGTCACGAAGAGGTGAGCCTTCGCTGCGCTTACGGCGAGCAGAGTGGTGAGGTCGCTACGGATTTGCTGGCCGTCGGGCGCGCGGTCTCCAAGCCGCTCGGTGGCCAGGAAGGCCCCCCATTCGAGGAAGTCGCCACCTCCCATGACGTTGCTCGCGTGCCAGGAATCTCCGCCTGTCGTGTAGGTGACCCGGCCCTGGTCGTCCCAGGTCGGCTCGCGGGCCGGCGCGAACGTCAACCAACCTGGAGTGACGGAAAGGCGCAGCGGCTCGACCGAGCGCCGCGGCTGTTCGGGCGGCGGCCCCTGGTCGGAATACTTGAAGGTCTCGACTTGGTCCTGGGCGAGCAGGGCGAACAGGAAGCGTGCTTGGTCGTCGTCGGTGAAGACGGTGTCGACGTCGACGACCACGCGGACCCGACCCTCGATCGGCAGGGTCACCGAGACGACTCTGCGGTCCGCTTGACGGGCGGCTGCAGCTGCAGCCGGAGATCGAGAAGTACGAGCGCGCCAGCTATCACAAGGTTCGTCGTGGCCAAAGCCTGGACCACCGAGAGTGGGAAGCATTGCTGGCCAACCCGCTGATCGGACGGCATGAGCTCAGTAAATCAGGGCGGTCACCGTCGAGCCTGATCCAGTGCGCCGCAAGCCGCCCGTCCTACGGGGGCCGTCGACGTGAGCCGACCGTCGTGCGGAGCACGCAACCCGAGCGTCGCGCGGGACACGTGAGCTGACGCTTCAACAGCATGTGAATCAGGTGCTCTCGCGGAGGGCTTGTTCGGCCTGCAACCCGACCCGCATCATGTCTGCCGCGAAGCCATCGAGGCCGTGCTCCGAGTGGTACCAAGCGGCGGACAATCCGGTCCAGGCAATCGTCCAGTGCAGGAGCCGGTTGCGGTCGACGCCGGACACCTCCGAGATGAGCGTCGCATGCTCGATCAGGCGGTGAGGTCGCAGCATCGTGGCCCGATCGGGGTTCGTGAGGATGTTGACGTAGTCGAACGTCGACTCCCCCAGGAGTCCCTTGGGGTCGATCGCCAGCCAGCCGCGTGCGCGTCCGAACCACAAGACGTTGCCGTGGTGGATGTCTCCGTGCAGGACCCGTAGGTCGCGCTGATCCTCAAGCAACTCGTCAGCGAGGGCGGCTGCGCGGGCGAAGAAGCCGCCGACCTCCTCGGCTCGGCTGAACAGATCGCGGAACCAGCGCCTCAGTGGGACGACGCCGGCGGGTGGGTCGGCCTGCGGGTGCTGGTGAAGGCGACGCGCCGCGCTCACGAGCGTCCGCGTCGCGTGCTGGTCCGAGGCCCAGGCGGGCGGTGATGCGTGGCGGGCGAGGTCGGCGAGCGTGGTGTCGGAGTCTTCGGCGAGCTCGATCAGGACGGCGCCGTCGTCGTCGATGGCGTGGACGAGTGCAGCGCCGTCACCCGACCACCAGGCGAGCACGCCAGATCCGACTCGCTCCTCCTCGACGAGCGGCACCTTCACGATCGCGAGCGTGTCGTCGACGCGACGACGGACGCGAGCTAGGCAGCTGCTGGGGGTCGTCCAGGAGCCCCCCAGCAGTTCAAGGTCCCAAGCCCGGAGACAGCGGTGCAGAACCGCTTGACCCGCCTCGATCGTCACGGCCCCATCTTCTTGCTAACTCAGCTGTAGCGGGGACTCAGACTCCAGTAGCGCAGCCGATCGTCGTGCGGAGCACGCAAGCCGACTCTCGTGCGGAACTTGCATCGAGGCCCGCGCCGCAGGAAGTCAGGTGCGACGCTTCTCGCGTGACTGAAGTCGGCAAGAAGCAGGAACGTCCAACTAGGAGCGCCAGCCTCTGGGCGGTCAGCGTGCCGGTCGCAACCGTGATCGCCTTCGTCCTCTACAAGCTCGGCCTGCCGTGGATCCCCACCTGGTTCTTCTGCATCCTCGGAGCCGTCGTGGTCACCCTCACCGTCGTGCTCTATCGCGGAGTGCGAGGCCTGGACCGCTCGCCTCACGACCAACCCCGGCCCCGTTCGTAAGCCGTCCCTCCAACGAGAACGAACAGGCCCCAGCCGGGTAGCCCGTTGCCGCGCTGGGCGTGATTCTCGCAAGACCCGCCCGCAAAAAATCTCCGGTCAACGGGGTTCCTACGAACACACCGATGAGGACGGACCGGACTGGCTCTGACCGCGTCTCGACGGCCAGCCAACTCATCACCAGAGCCACTGCAGACCTCGACCGGTAGCGAGGGAAGCAGCGAGAGCCGACTTCGCCGCACAGGCGCCTTACGGCGCTTCTGCACCAGGCTTTCGCTGACCCTTCTCGGGGGCAAGGGTGCCGCGCCAGGTGAGTATGGCGGTCCGAACTTCAGGGGATAGGGCCGTCAGCAACGGCTGCACGTCGAGGCCAGCTACAGCGGCGCGGAAGGCCTGCTCAGTGGTGGTGCCGAACGACGAGCACACCGCCCCCGCTGTGACCTCCTCCGTGGCCCGGACGTCCATCGTGGTGGTGATGAGGTAATCGGAGACGATGGGCTCTAGCTCGACATCGGCCACCTTGAGCAGGATCGCGGCGATTAGGCCGGTGCGGTCCCGGCCGGCGGCGCAGTGAAACAGCACCCCGCCAGGCGGCGCAGCGGCCAGAGCGTGCAGGACCGCGACGGTGCGCTCGGGCATCGCGTGCAGGTGGGGCAGGTAGTAGAGAGCGGTGCCCGATCGGCCGTTGCTCCAATGGTCGGCCCAGAAGGTTGTGTTCTCCAGGCCGTCGTGGTCCACCTGCACCGTCTCGAGCCACGCTGGCCGGCGGCTGGCGTCGAGGCGACGTTCAGCGTCTTGTCGCAGGTCGACCACTGTCCGCACGCCCAGCGCATGAAGGCTGTTCCAGCCCCTCGTGGAGACGCGGTCGACCGACTCAGAGCGAAAGAAAACACCGCGCGGGGTGTCTCCTCCCCGGCTGCGCGGCAAGCCGCCCAGGTCACGACCATTGAGTAGGCCGTCGACCTGAACCTTGCGCGGCTGCACCACCACGCCGACGCTACGCGTTGTGACCACGCCAGTTCCCGACCTGCTTCAACGTTCTTCGCGGCAAGGTCGGCATGCGGTGCGTCCCGTACGAGGTTTGGCCGGTGGACAGCCAGTCCCCTCGAGCGGGCAGCCGATGTGCTGAGGTAGGTGCCCATGAGCGAGGCCTACGTGACCCACTACTACCGAGGGGACCGACAGCCGTTCCGGAACTTGAGCGAGGTCGACGACGGCGACCTTGACGCAGTCCTTGCCACCCTTGCCGACGGCTCACGCAGACGCTTCGGGCCTCGATACCTGCCGCTCCGCCGAGCCACCGAAGTCAGAGCTCGCGACCTCTTTGTCCAAGCCGGCGGGAAGCCGGTCCGTCGCTACCCGCACTACTTCGTACTCGGCAGTAGCCCCTGGTTCGCTGGCTTGTACGACCCACCCCGCGAGGTGAAGATCCTGCTGGGCGACCTACCTCCGGAAGCGACCAGCTTCACCTGGACCGACAGCATCACCGCCCTCGGCCTCGGAGTTGACCTAGGCGTACCTCAGCCAGCCGAACCCTGGAAGCGCAAGCTCTACCGACTTGACCAGCTTGACCTCACGTTCGCCTCATCTCTGCCCTCCGCGAGCGGGCAGAGCTACGAGGGCTACCAGCAGCGGCTTCTCGACCGCTACGTCGAAATTCAGCTATGGACAGACGAGCCGATCCGGCCCTTCATGTCCTACTGACGGTCTCACCTGCCCGCTGCCCTGTCCGATGGCCGCCTCGTGCGTGCTCCGCAGAACGGCCGCTCTATGCACTCAGCGCACCTGGTGTTGACGGGCCGCTCGGACTCGACTCGCCTAGGCCAGATGGGCGGTCGCCATCAGTGACGGCTCCCCCGACAGCAACGGCCTGCAGGGCAGTTTTGACAGCAACGCTGACAGCAACGCAGCTGGATTTCACCGTATCTGAGGTAGTCCACCCGGAAACGAAACCCATTCTGACTAGGTATTTCGCCAGATCTCAACGATCTCAGATCGATCTACGGATCAGAAGGTTGGGAGTTCGAGTCTCTCCGGGTGCGCCAGCTTGACCGCTCGTCAGAGCCGTTCAGTGGGACTCGCGGATCACGCCCGATCCGCTGGAGCCGACGAGGAAGTCCAGGTCAGCGCCGGTGTCGGCCTGCTGGACGTGGTCGACGTAGAGCCGTTCCCAGCCGCGACGCGGATCCGCGAAGGCGGCGACCGTCGCCGGGTCCGGGACCCGCGCGGCCAGCTCGTCCTCCGGAACCTCCAGGTCGAGCCTCCGGGCCCCGACGTCGAGGCTGATCACGTCGCCGGTCCGGACCAGAGCCAGCGGCCCGCCCGCGGCGGCCTCGGGAGCCACGTGCAGGACCACCGTCCCGTACGCGGTGCCGCTCATCCGCCCGTCGCAGACCCGGACCATGTCGCGGACCCCCAACGCGAGGAGCTTCTTCGGCAGCGGGAGGTTGGCCACCTCGGGCATCCCGGGGTAGCCCCGGGGCCCGCAGCCGCGCAGGACCATCACCGAGTCCGCGTCGACGTCGAGGTCCGGGTCGTCGATGCGGGCCTGGAAGTCCTCGATGCTGTCGAAGACGACGGCCCGCCCCCGGTGCCGCAGCAGGTGGGGTGACGCGGCCGCGGGCTTGATCAGCGCGCCGTCGGGGGCGAGGTTGCCGCGCAGGACGGCGATGCCGCCCTCGGCCACCAGCGGCGCCGAGCGGGGCCGGATCACCTCGGCGTCCCAGACCGGGGCGTCGGTCAGGGACTCGACCAGGGGCCGGCCGGTCACGGTCAGGGCGGTCGGGTCGAGCAGGTCGCGCACCTCGCGGAGAACGGCGAGCAGGCCGCCGGCCCGGTGGAAGTCCTCCATCAGGAACCGCCCGGCCGGCTGCAGGTCGACCAGCACCGGCACCCGCGACCCGATCCGGTCGAAGTCGTCCAGCGTCAGGTCGATCCCGAGGCGACCGGCGATCGCGAGCAGGTGGACCACGGCGTTGGTGGAACCGCCGACCGCGGCCAGCGCCACGATCGCGTTCGCGAAGGACCCGGTGGTCAGGAACGTGCTGGGGCGCCGGTCGGCCGCGACCATCTCCACGGCCAGCCGTCCGGTGGCGTGGGCGGCCTGCAGCAGCCGGCTGTCCGGGGCCGGGGTGCCGGCGGTCCCGGGGAGGACGGTGCCGAGCGCCTCGGCCACCAGGGCCATGGTCGAGGCGGTGCCCATGGTGTTGCAGTGGCCGCGGCTGCGGATGGTGGCCGACTCCGAGCGGACGAAGTCGGCCTGCGACAGCGTCCCCGCCCGGACCTCTTCGGACAGCCGCCACATGTCCGTGCCGCAGCCCAGCGGCACGCCCTGGAACGTCCCGGTCAGCATCGGACCGCCCGGCACCACGACGGCTGGCAGGTCCACCGACGACGCGGCCATCAGCAGCGACGGGATGGTCTTGTCGCACCCCCCGAGGAGCACGACGCCGTCGATCGCGTTGGCCCGGAGCATCTCCTCGGTCGCCATCGCCGCCATGTTGCGCCAGAGCATCGCCGTCGGTCGCACGTTGGTCTCGCCGAGCGACACCACCGGCAGCTCGAGCGGGATGCCGCCCGCCTCGTACACGCCGTTCTTGACGGACTGTGCCACCTCGGTCAGGTGCGCGTTGCACGGTGTGAGGTCCGACGCGGTGTTCGCGATGGCGATCTGGGGCCGCCCCGTGAACGCGTCGTCGGGGACCCCGCGCCGCATCCAGGCCCGGTGGATGTACGCGTTGCGGTCCTGCCCGGCGTACCACTGGTCGCTCCGGAGTTCCACGAGGACCAACTCCTGACGACGGGGACGACGGTCTAACTTGTGGGACGTGCTGGACAGTATGCGGGCGTACGTCCTGACGGCCCCCGGCGAGGGCGGCGTCCAGGAGGTCCCGCTCCCGGTCGCCGGGACCGGCGAGGTCGTGGTCGACGTCGAGCGGGTGGGCCTCTGCGGCACCGACGTCGAGTTCTTCACCGGCGAGATGTCGTACCTGCACTCCGGCCACGCGGCCTTCCCCCTGCGCCTGGGTCACGAGTGGGCCGGGACCGTGTCCACCGTGGGCCCGGACGTCGACGCCGGCTGGGTCGGGCGCCGCGTCATGGGCGACACGATGATCGGCGACGGGACCTGCCGGCGCTGCGTGCGGGGCCACCAGCACGTCTGCGAGGACCGCCGGGAGGTCGGGGTGCGCGGCGGCATGCCGGGTGCGCTCGCCAAGCGGCTGGCCGTGCCGACGTCGTCGCTGCACGCGCTCCCGGACTCCGTCGACGTGCTCCTCGGGGCCCTCGTGGAGCCCGGTGGGAACGCGCTGCGCGCGGCCGAGGCCGCTCAGGTCGGGGCGGGTGACCGCGCGCTGGTCCTCGGACCCGGGACCATCGGCCTGCTCACGGCGATGTTCCTGCGCGCGGGCGGGGCCGAGGTGCACCTGCTGGGGCTCGAGGGGCCGGCACTGGGCTTCGCCCGTTCGCTGGGGTTCGAGCAGGCCTGGACCGAGGAGTCCCTGCCCGACGTGGCCTTCGACGCGGTCGTCGACGCGTCGAACGCCGCCGACCTCCCCGCCCGGGCCCTCGACCTGGTGGAGCCCGCGGGGCGGGTCGTCTGCATCGGGATCGCGGGCCGTCCGAGCCTGGTCGACACCCGGACGGCGGTCCTCAAGGACGTCACCGTCGTCGGGGTCCTGTCCGCCTCGCCCGGGCTCGACCGCACCGTCGCCGCGTACGCGAGCGGTCTCGTCGACCCGCGACCCCTCGTCGCCGCCACGGTCGGGCTCGACCAGGTCGGGGAGGTCCTGGCCGGTCGTCGACCGGTCGGTGCGGGGCCCGGGCCGAAGGTCCACGTCGACCCCCGGCTCACGGCAGGCTGACGCCGAACCCCCGGACGCTGACCCGCAGCAGCGCCCACCGCGGCTCCAGCAGCTCCGTGACCCGGGCGGAGGCGAGCGCGTCGAGGTCGTGCAGCCGGGCCGCGTACGCGTCGGACCCCTCCTGGCGCGCGGCCGCGAGGGCGAGCACGTTGTGCCACGCCTGCTCGCGGGAGCGGGGGAGGAAGCGGTGGGTGAGCCAGGTGTTCAGCGGCAGCAGCAGCCGCCCCAGGAACCGGCCGCCGAGGCGGCGCCCCTCGTCCACGGTCTGCGCGGCCAGGACCTCGTTGATGCGGTCGTGGTCCCGCAGCCGGGAGGCGAGCAGCGGTGGTGACGCGAGGTCCTCGTCGTCGATCACCGCGAGCAGGGCCTGGGGGAGGTCCCAGTTCACGTGGGCGTTCAGCTCCACGAGCAGGTGCACCAGCGGCGGCAGCGCGGGTGCGGCGGCGAAGGCCAGCCGCCAGGGCCGCGGGACCGGAGCACTGGCGGCGTCGGCGTCGTTCGCGGCGAGGAAGAGCCCCGCGAACGTGACGTCCCAGCGCCGCACCCAGGCGTCGTCCTCGAAGACGCCCGCGGCGACGGCCTCACCGACCGCCGTGGTGATGCGCCCGTACGTCTCGAGGAACGTCCGCCGCGCGGCCGAGGCCGGCGGCAGGGCGTCGAGCCGTCGCCGGAGCCCGGCGACGACCTCGGCGATCTCGGGGTCCGTCACGCCGTGGCGTCGACCGCGTACGCGAGTCCCTGCAGCATCGGCATCGCCCGACCCCGGGCCAGGGCCGCGTCGAGGTCGGCGCCCGGGAGCGCGCTCGTGATCGCCAGCTCCAGCTGGGCCGCGCTGGGCTGCAGGGCCGGCCATATCGTCACCCCGACCAGCTCGCGGGTGCGGGCGGCAACGCCCATCAGCTCGGCCGCCACCTGCGAGCGTCCCTGCATCAGGGCCACCGCCGCGAAGCCGCCGAGGCAGTTCGCGGAACCTTCCGAGTCGGCCAGCCGCTGATGGAGCCGGGCTGCCGCGACCAGGCTCACCCGTGCGGCGACGGGGTCGCCGGCGACGAGCGCACCGACCCCCAGCAGGTCGAGCAGCTGCACCTCGAGGTAGTCGGACCCGATCCGGCGGGCCACGCCGAGCGCCTCGGTGTGGATCCGGGTGGCGCCCGCGAGGTCGCCGGAGGCCAGGGCCAGCTGGCCCTGCACGGAGAGCGCGAAGGTCAGCCCCCACCCGTCGTCCAGGTCGCGGAACGTGCCGACCGCGGTCCCGACGAGGGCGCTGCGCTCCGTGGGGGTCGTCCGGACCCGGGCGAGGGCCAGACCGGCCAGGGCAAAGGCCCGCAGGCGCTCGACGCCGGGACCCTGCAGGCGTTCGAGGAGCGCGTCGAGCAGCGGCTCCGCGTCGGCGAGCTGACCCTTGCTGATCCGGAACATGCCGCGGGCCCACAGCAGCGACGCATGGGGCAGCATCGCGAGCCCGGCGGCCGACGGCAGGGCCGCCGCGCGCTCGGCGACCTCGCTGAGCTGGAGCAGCATCCCCCGGCTCCACCAGTACGGGAACAGCGGCGCTGCGATGCGGACGACGGTCTCGGCGTCGTCCGCGTCCACGGCCCGCGCGGTGGCCGCCAGGAGGTCGTCGCGGCAGGCGTCGATCTGCTCGGCCCACGCGCGGTTGTCCGGGCCGAGCAGCCCGGGTCCGGCGGTCTCGACGAGGTCGACCAGGTAGGTCGTGAGGCGACCCAGCGTCGCGTCGCGCTCGCCGCTCTCGAGCAGACGTCCCGCGGCGAAGCTGCGGACCGGGGACAGCAGCCGGAAGCGCAGCTGCTCGGCGTCGGACTCGTCGAGCACGACGAGGCTCGCGGCGACCAGGGCCGCCAGCGTCTCGTCCACGTCGACGTCCTCGTCGCTGACGCCGACCGCCTCGGCCCCCTCGAGCGTCCAGCGGGCGGAGAAGACGGAGAGCCGCGCGAGGAGGGTGCGCTGCGACTCGCCGAGGAGGCTGTGGCTCCAGTCGAGCGTCGCGCGCAGCGTCCGCTGCCGCGAGGGCAGGTCGGCCAGGTCCACGCTGAGGTCGAGCGACCGGTCGAGACGCTGCCGCAACCGCTCCAGCAGCGCGGCCGGTGTCCGGACGCGCAGCTGGGCCGCCGCCAGCTCGAGGGCGAGCGGGATGCCGTCGAGCAGCAGGCAGAGGTCGGCGACCGCGCCCTCGTTGGCAGGGGTCAGCCGGAAGCCGGGGCGCACCTGCCGGGCCCGGGCGACGAAGAGCTCGACGGCGGCGGTGAGGACCAGGGGAGCGACGCTCACCACGTGCTCGCCGCGCAGGCCGAGGACCGTCCGGGTGGTCACCAGGACCTTGAGCCGGGCACAGCCATCCAGCAGCCGCGCCAGGTCCGGGGCTGCGTCGAGGACCTGCTCGAAATTGTCGAGAATCAGCAGGACGTCGCGGTCGACCAGGCGGTCGACGAGCACGTCGAGCAGCGGCCGGGTCCCCTCACGGCGGACCCCGAAGGCCGCGGCGACCGCGTCGACGACCCCCGCCCGGTCGTGGACGGACGCGAGGTCGACGAACCAGACGGCGTCCTCGTGGATGCCGGGCGCCAGGAGCCCGGCCTGGAGGGCCATCCGGGTCTTCCCGATCCCGCCCGGTCCGACGAGCGACACCAGCCGGACCCCGGGGTCGGCGAGGAGGTCGAGCACCTCCTGCACCTCGTCCGCCCGGCCCACCAGCGGGGTGGGCGGCACGGGGACCCGACCCGGACGGAGCGGCTCCACGACGGGGTCGGCGGCGAGGCGGCTCGCGGTGAAGCGTTCGGTCAGCAGCACCGCGAGGTCGTCGCCGAGGAGCCCGGCCAGCTCGTCGGCCGTGGTGAACCGCTTGTACGAGGCGTCGTCGTCCCCACGGATCCGGTTCAGCAGCTCCTTGAGCCGCGGTTGCTGCTCGACCCCGGACTTCACGTAGATCAGCTTGGGCAGGTCGCCCGACAGCCGGTACTCGTCCTCGAGGCCCGACACCTCCTCGTCGGGGGCCACCCAGCCGTAGCTGCCGGCGTACACGCCGACGAACACGTCGCTCTGCGCGAGGTAGGCGCGGTAGAGGTCGCGCGGCGGGTGCGGCCGGGCGCCCAGCTCGAACATGACCGGGGTCAGCCGGAGCTGGGTGATGACGCCCTGGACGGCCCGTCGTTCGTCGGCCAGCTCCTGGAGCGTCGAGGAGACGAAGATGCGCAGCCGCCGGTCGGGGGTGCTGATGGGCGAGGCGGTGCCCGCCTCGGCGACGGCCGTCACGGGCGGGCCGCCGATCGGTGCCGGAGGGCGACCGCGAGGCCGGCCGCGCCGGTCCCGATCGCCAGGACGAGCGCGGCGACGTAGAGCCCCGCCGCGACCGATCCCCACCGGACCGCCTCGCCGTAGAGGACGAGGGCGAGGAGCTGCAGCACGCCGAAGACGACGTACGCGACCGCGGGCGTCACGACGCGGCTGACGTCACGTTCCCGAGCCCCGAGCGCAGCGGCGAGCGCCAGCGCGGCCAGCCACGCGGCGATCATCCGCGCGGTCAACGGGGTCAGGGTCCACGGCCACCACCGGGCGACGACCGCGGGCGCCAGGAACAGGCCCACCGCGGCGATCCCCAGCACGAGACCCTGCAGCCGGAGCAGCAGCACGAGCCAGCGCGGCAGCGTCGAGCCGCCGGTGAGGTCGGTCGGTCCGGCGCGACGCTGCCGGAGGACCACGACGAGCAGGGCCAGCGGAACCACGAGGTAGACGCCGAGCCAGATCCAGGCCGCGGCCCGCGGGACGAGCGCGGCGACGCCGAAGTGGAACTTGTCCAGGTGCAGCAGCGTGGCCAGCAGGGTCAGCACGGCGAAGACCAGCACGGTGACCAGGGCGGTCCGGGCGCCGGCCCAGGAACGGGACCGCAGCGCCAGCACCGACAGCACGCAGCCGGCCGCGTAGCTCGCGCCGAGGAAGGCCGCGGACAGCGGCGGCTGGATCGTCCAGGAGAAGCGTGTCTCCGTGTGCCGCGCGAGGACGAAGAGCTGGTTGGTCGCGACCAGGGTGAGGCAGATGAACGCCACCAGCATCACCCGGGTCAGGGTCTGGAGCCCGCCCGGTCGGGTGGTGCGCACGGTGGCGTGGTCGTGCAAAGCAGTCATGGACGCCCTCCGTCGTCCCGAGCATGACGAGGGCGGCGGACGCCGTTAAGGGACCAAGGTCCCGAGCGGGCACAACGTGACTGAATCGTTCGAGGTTGGCGTCCGGGTCAGCGGCGCCGGCGGGTGACCCGGCGCACCAGCTGGCGGGCGATCACCAGCAGGCGCTCCCGCCGGCTCCGGGTGAGCGCCATCCCGGGCTGGACGACGAGCGGGGGGAGCGCGACCTCGAACAGCCGGGGCCCGCGCAGCGAGCGCACGGCGAGCGGCACGTCGACGCGGATGAAGCGGCTTCCGGTCGCCGGCACCTGCCACCACGGGGCGCGGACGCCGTGGCCGGCGTGCAGCAGCGGACCCGACGGCCCGGTGAGGTGGACGGTCAGCCCGTTGTCCTCGAGGGCCTGGGCGAAGGGCCGGACGAGCGGGCGGGTCCCCGAGCCCGCCAGCGACGGAGTGCGCGAGAAGTCGACGGTCACGTCGGACCCGTCCGCCCGCACCGTCCCGGTCGTGGGGACCGGGCCGACCTCGTCGAGGAGGACCTCGAAGGTCAGGTCGGCCACGATCCTCACGGTCGGGAAGCCCTCCGGCTCAGGAGTGCTGGTTGTCGGAGGTCGTGATCTGCAGGGTGCCGTCGAGGCGCCACACCGCACGCGGGGCGTCGGCACCGGTGTCGCGGGGGACCTCGACGATCATGTCGATCATCTTGTAGTTGATCGCCGCGCCGCGGCCCGTGAGGTACGACCACAGCTCCTTGCCGAGCTCGGTCCAGGACTGCGGCTCGGTGCTCTGGCTCTCGACGTGCTCTGCGCTCATGGTCGCTCCTCGATCGTGGGCTTGCTGTCCGTGACGCTTCGGACGCTAGCCCCGTGCACGGTTGCGCTCCGGGGCGAGAACCTCACGGGCTCGGCGTTCCTGCCCCCCAGGGACCCGTCCAGCCCCTAGGGTTTCCCGCGTCCGCCCTCCCCGTCTTGTGAAGGTGCCTCCGCAGATGTCTGATCCGTACGGCCAGCAGCCCCCGCAGGACCCCTACGGCCAGCAGCCGCCGCAGCAGCCGTACGGCCAGCAGCCCCCGCAGCAGCCGTACGGGCAGCAGCCCCAGCAGGACCCCTACGGCCAGCAGCCCCAGCCCTACGGGCAGCCGCAGCAGCCGTACGGGCAGCAGCCCTACGGCCAGGTGGGCGAGGTCCCGCTGTCGCAACCGCTCTACGGCGCGACGATCAAGCAGTCCGCCGTCCGGTTCTTCAAGAAGTACGCGACCTTCAGCGGCCGAGCGAGCCGGAGCGAGTTCTGGTGGTGGTACCTGATCGCCGTCGTGGTCTCGCTCGTGCTCAACCTCATCAACCGTGCACTGGCGGGCCCAGCGCCGCTACCCGGAGACCTGACGACCGAGGCCGACGTCAGCCGGTACTTCATGGACTCGTTCGCCTATTCGATGAAGTCGTCGATCGCCTCGATCATCTTCTCGCTGGCGACATTCGTCGGACTGCTGGCGCTCTCCGCTCGACGCCTCCACGACACGAACCGGTCCGGGTGGTGGTACCTGATCATCCTGGTGCCCATCGTCGGCTTCATCATCCTCATCGTGTTCTGGGCCTCGGCGCCGAAGCCGGAGGGCCAGCGGTACGACCGCGCGACCGCGTGAGTCAGGATGGCGCCATGAATGACGACGAGATCCTGGCCAAGATCCACGACCTGGTGGCGCAGGAGCGCGACGCCACCAACCACCAGGACCCGGCTCGGCGCGCCCGCGTCGAGGTGGCGCTCGACCAGGCGTGGGACCTGCTGCGTCAGCGCGAGGGTCTGCGCGACGCCGGCAAGAACCCGGACGAGGCCAAGGAACGCCCGGCGGACGAGGTCGAGGGCTACCTGCAGTAAGCAGGAGCACCCGATGACCCTCGACGTCGGTGCCCTGCGCGCCGCGTTCCCCGCGCTCGACGGACCGACCGCCTACTTCGACGGCCCGGGCGGCACGCAGACCCCGACCGTCGTCGGCGAGGCGATCGCGCGCACGCTCACGGGCCCGCTCTCGAACCGCGGGACCGGCTCGGCCTCGCAGCGGAACGCCGACGCGGTCGTGCGGGCGTTCCGCGCCGCGTACGCCGACCTGCTCGGCGGCGTCCCCGAGGGGATCGTGCACGGGCGCAGCGCGACCCAGCTCACGTACGACTTCTCCCGCGCGTTGGCGCGCACCTGGGTCGTGGGCGACAACGTCGTGGTCAGCCGGCTCGACCACGACGCGAACGTGCGCCCCTGGGTGCAGGCCGCCGAGCACCGGGGCATCGAGGTCCGCTGGCTGGAGGTCGACCCGGCGACGGCCGAGCTGGACCTCGGTCCGCTGGCGACCACGGTCGACGACCGCACCCGGCTCGTCGCGGTGACCGGTGCGTCCAACCTGGTCGGCACCATCCCGCCGCTGCGGACGATCGCCGACCGCGCGCACGCCGTCGGCGCCCTGCTCTACGTCGACGCGGTGCACCTCACGGCCCACCGGCTGCCCGACCTGGCCACGCTCGGGGCCGACCTGCTCGTGTGCTCGCCCTACAAGTTCTTCGGGCCGCACTGCGGCGTGCTCGCCGGCGACCCGGCGCTGCTCGCGACGATCCACCCGGACAAGCTGCTCCCGTCGACCGACCAGGTCCCGGAACGCTTCGAGCTCGGCACCCTGCCGTACGAGGTCCTCGCTGGGGCCACGGCCGCGGTGGACTTCCTCGCCGACCTGCCCGGCGTGGAGCCGGGCGCGGCAGTCGGCTCGCGCCGTGACCGGCTGGAGCACACGCACGCGGCGATCGCCGAGCACGAGGCCGCCCTGCGCGACCGGCTCGAGTCGGGCCTGGCCGCGCTCGGCGACCGCGTCGTCGTCCACTCCCGGGCGGCCGACCGCACGCCGACCCTGTTCCTCACGTTCCCGGGCCGACGCAGCGCGGACGTCGCGCAGGGCCTGCTCGCGCGCGACGTGCTCGCGCCGGCCGGGTCGTTCTACGCCGTCGAGCCGTTCCGGGCGCTCGCGCTCGACGACGACGCGGGCGTCCGGGTCGGGCTCGCCGCCTACACCGAGACCGACGAGGTCGACCGGCTGCTCGACGGGCTCGCCGCGCTGGTCTGAGCCTCGGTCTCGGCCCGACGGCGGGCGACCACGACGCTGTCGTCCATGGCGCCGTGCTCGCCGGTCGGTCCGGTCACCGCCCGCGGCGCGACCTCGAGGCGTACGGCCTCCCACTCGTCATCGAGCGCCAGCCCGGCCCAGACCTCCTCGGGTGACGGCAGCTCGCCCGGTCCGTGGCCGTGCCCGTGCTGCCCGTGCCCGTGCTCCTGGTCGTGCGCGTGCTGGTCGGTGTCGAGCTCCTCCCACGACCACGGCGGCAGGGAGGCGTGGCCGACGACCAGCAGGGTGCCGCCGGGGGCGACGGCTGCGGCGGCCCGACGGAGCACCTCGTCGCGGGGGAGCCCGTCGGGCGCGTGCAGGTAGTGCGTGGTGACCAGGTCGAACGTGCCGGTGGGGAAGGTCAGCGCCAGGTCGTGCCGCTCGAACGTCGCCCGCCCGGCCACCCCGGCCTGCTCCGCCGCGGTCCGCGCGTGCTCGACGGCGGTGCCGGACACGTCGATCCCGAGCACCCGCCAGCCCTGCCGGGCCAGCCAGACCGCGTCGTCGCCGTACCCGCTGCCCAGGTCGAGCGCGGTGCCCGCCGGGAGGGTGCCGGTCGTCTCGACGAGGGTCGGGTTCGCCTCGCGCGGGTGCATGCGGCCCTCGCGGTAGCGCTCGTCCCAGAAGGCCTCGGTCCGGCGCCGTTCGGCGACCGCCTGCGTCGCCTCCTCCTCGATCAGGTGGGCGTTGACCAGGGCGCCGGTCATGAGGCCGCCAGCCGCCGAGGTGGAGACCTGGGCCTGGATGGTCGAGACGTTCCCGGCGGTGTAGACGCCAGGGACCGAGGTGACGCCGGTCGGCTCCGCGACCGCGTAGCTGCCGAAGACGAAGTCGCCCATGGCGAAGTCGGCGACCTCGACGCCGAGGTCGGCCAGCAGCGCGGAGTGCGCGACGGCCGGGGCGGCGATGGCGAGGTTCTGCAGCGGGACGACGGTGCCGTCGGCCAGCCGTACACCGGACAGCGCGTCGTCGGTCGTGAGGACCTCGACGACCTCGCCGTCGGCGAAGCGGACGCCGCGGGACTCGAGACGTTCGCGGTCCTCGGCGGAGAGCGCGGGACCGGTGTGCGTGAGGACGGTGACGTCGGGGCTCAGCTGGCGGAACATCAGCGCCTGGTGCGCGGTCATCGGGGTGCTGGAGAGGATGCCGATCGCGGTGTCGCGCGCCTCGTAGCCGTGGCAGTACGGGCAGTGCAGGACGTCGCGTCCCCAGCGCGGCGCGAGCCCGGGGATCGCCGGCAGCTCGTCGGTCAGCCCGGTGGCGACGACCACGCGGCGGGCCTCGACCCGGCGCCCGTCGGCGAGGTCCGCGCCGAACCATGGGCGGGACGGTTCCTGGCCGAGGGGCTCGAGGCGGACGACCTCGCCGGTCTCGACCCGACCCCCGTACGAGGTGAGCGCCGACCGGCCGTCGGCCAGGAGGTCGGCGGGGGAGACGTTCTCGCGGCCGAGGTAGTTGTGCACGCCGGCCGCGGTCGCGTTGCGGGGCGCGCCCGCGTCAACGACGAGGACGGAGCGCAGCGAACGGGCGAGCGCGACGGCGGCGGAGAGACCGGCGGGACCGCCCCCGACGACGAGGACGTCGTAGGTCGAGCCGTGGGCGTCGGGGCTGCTCTGAGCGGGTTCCGTGGTCATGCTCCGATAGTGGCTCGATCGGGCTGACTTGACAAACGACCTTGCTGGAACGGCAAATAGGACCATGGACGACGAGGGACAGGCGCACGACGAGCCCGAGGACCTCGGTCCGGTGCTGGACGCGGTGGGCCCACGGCTCCGGGCGCTCCGGGTCGAGCGGGGCACGACGCTCGCCGAGCTCTCCGAGACGACCGGCATCTCGGTGAGCACGCTGTCGCGGCTGGAGTCCGGCGGCCGCAAGCCGACGCTCGAGCTGCTGCTCCCGCTGGCCCGCGCGCACCAGGTCGCGCTCGACGAGCTGGTCGACGCGCCCGAGACGGGCGACCCGCGGGTCCGGCTCAAGGCCGTCCAGCGCCACGGGATGACGATGATGGCGCTCACGCGGCGCCCCGGCGGGCTGCAGGCGTACAAGATGATCATGCCGCCGAACCCGCCCGAGCGGCAGCCGGAGCAGCGGACGCACGAGGGTTACGAGTGGCTGTACGTCCTCTCTGGGCGCGTCCGCCTCCTCCTCGGGCCGCACGACCTCCTGCTCGAGGCCGGCGAGGTCGTGGAGTTCGACACCCGTACGCCGCACTGGTTCGGCAACCCGGGGCCCGAGGAGGCCGAGCTCCTCTCCCTGCTCGGACCGCAGGGGGAACGCATGCACGTCCGGGCGCGGCCGAAGCAGGGCTGACCGGCCGTCGGCGAGGTCAGATTCCCAGCTCGCCGGCCAGGACTGCGCCGTACCGGAGGTTCTTCCGTGGACCGTGGCTGTTGGTGAGAGAGGTGCGGTAGGAGTGGCTCACTGGGATCGCCCGGGGGTCGACGATCCCAGGTGGCACCGCCGCACCGGCCTGGACGATCCCTGCGTTCTTCTTGCCCTGCCAGTCCTCTCCGGGAGCACCGACCAGGACCCGGTCCCCGAGACCGTTGCCCGGCACGTCCTCGGTGTAGCGGAGGACACCCAGTGCTGCGCCGACGTGGTCACCGGCTTCCGGTGTCCCCGCGAGCTCGTGCGACTGGTCGAGGATCGTGGCGTCCTTGCACTCGCCGTAGAGGTTCGTGGTCGGTACGACCACGACGGCTCCGGCGTCGTCGCGCTGACGGCCCTTGTGCTTGACGTCGCGCCCGGGAGCACCGAACGCCGCCTGCATCTGGAAGAGGCCGGCACATCCGAGGTTGTCCCCGAGCGCGACGGCCTGACCGAGGTGATCACCCGAGCGGGGCTTCCCCGGGATGCCCTCTTGGCCGTAGGTGAAGGTCCTGTCCGGCAGGGACCATGAGCCGACGTCGGTCGTCATCAGGACCGAGCCGGCGTCGTCGGCCTTGCCCACGTCGACCCCCGGGGCGCCGATGAGCGAGATCTCGCGCGAGCTGGCAAGCGAGGCCCCGAACCGGTCGCCGGTCGTCGGGTTGCCGGGAACGCCCGGAGTCTCACGGCTCCAGAGGAACGGGTGCTCGAAGGTCGCACCTCCGTCGACGCGGCGACGTTCCTTGACGAAGCCCGCGTGGCTGGCCTCACGCCAGCCGGCGTCCGGCGCCCCGATCAGGACGCGGCCGGGAGAGGTGGCCAGGGCAGCCCCGTAGTGGCCGTCGACGAGGACCGAGTCGACCCCAGGCGTCTCGGGCCTCAAGGTCTCGACCAGGTCCAGGCCGAGCCAGGTGCCTTGGCCGCCCCTGGTGGACGTGTAGTGGTTCACCGCGCCCTCCTGCTGGTAGGCCGAGCTGAGGTCGGTCCCGGGTGCGCCGATCCACAGGTCCGAGATCAAAGGACCCTGGTCCGGCCCCACCGGGCCCGCGGCCGCGATCGCGGCTCCGAAGTGCGCGCCTTCGTTTTGTCCACGGCCCACCACGAAGACGGTGGCCGGCTTCTGGTCGCTCAACGGGTCCAGCACCACGTACACGCGGCCGCGCCCGTGGTCGGCCCCCGGCGCACCCACCACGAGGTCGTTCGCGCGGTCGCAGTTGACGTCCATCACGGTGACGGCTGCGCCGAAGCGGTCCCCGGCTGCGGAGGCCGTCCCGCTGAGCGAGGCGAGCGTCAACGTGGCGTAGCGATCGGTGGCCCAGACGTCGATCGCGCCGGCGTCGGCGTTCGTGTTCGGGAGGCCGACGACTACCTCGGGGCCACGGCCTGCTCCAAGGTCGCCGTCGGCTCCGCAGCCACCTCCGTAGACGGCGTGGGCGTGCTGCAAAGGCATCCCGAACGTGCCGGCGACGCTCAGCACGCAGGCGAGTACCGCCCACCTGTCGCGCCGACGACCTCGGACGACAACGGTCATCGGTGTTCCCCCTCTGAATCAGCTTTCCGCCGGACGTTAGCCGTCGGTGGGACGGCTTGACGGACGTCAACCAGATGGGCCAGCGATGTTCATCCGGAGGAAGGGTTCTGGTCGACACCGTGCCGCCGACGGACAACATCGGGGTGCGCGAACTGTCGGTGGGATGCGGCAGAATCGTTCGTATGTTCGATCCGACGGTGACGGTGGCGACCGCCTCCCAGCTCGCTGACCGGATCGCCGCGACCCACGCGCTGCTGCGCGAGACCGAGTGCGAGGAGCTCGTCCTCGCCGCCGCGTGGGCCGACGTGCACTACCTCGACGCGGGGGCGGACGACTACCGCCCGCTGGTCCAGCGGGCGCGGGCGTGGGGTGGTGACGGGTGCCCGCAGGTCGCGGAGCACTGCGCGCACGAGCTCGGAGCTTTGCGAGGGACGGGCTCGGTGGCAGCGCGAATGCTCATCGCCGACGCGCTCGATCTGCGTCACCGGTTGCCGCGGTTGTGGGTGCTGGTGACGACGGGGGTGGTGCGGGCGTGGCAGGCGCGGGCGGTGGCGCAGGCGACGCACGCGCTGTCGTGGGAGGCGTGTGCGGAGGTCGACCAGACGTTGAGCGGCTTCCTGCCGATGCTGGCCTGGCCGCGGTTCCAGCGTCTGCTGACGGCGGCGGTGCTGGAGGCCGACCCCGATGCGCGGCGGGCGCGTGAGGAAGCCGCACGCGTCGAGCGCGGGGTGTGGTCCTACGCCGGCGAGGACGGGTTACGCACGATCGTGGCGAAGGCGGCGTCGGGTGACGTGCGCTGGTTCATGGCCGCGGTGGAACGCGTCGCCGAGGTCCTCCGGTTGAACGGCGACCTCGACCCGGTCGACGCGCGGCGGGCGAAGGCGGTGGGAATCCTCGCCGACCCGGCGCGGGCGCTCGCGCTGCTGCTGGAGCACGCCGACGACGGCGACCCGCGCGGGCAGGAGCCGCCAGAGGCCGAGGAGCCCGCCGAGGCTGGTAATCACGAGCCTGGTCAGCGCGACCGGTCGTTCGACCTGACGGCGAGAGGCATCTCTGGGGCGGACCTGCGTCGTGCACGCTCGCGGGTCGTGCTGCACCTGCACCTGACCGACGGCGCACTCCGCGCCGGGGACGGGTTGGTCCGGCCCGAGCACGGCGACCCGCTCACCCTCGACCAGGCCCGGGAGTGGCTCGCCGACACCGGCTGCCACGTCACGGTGCGACCCGTTGTCGACCCGGTCGAGACCGCGCCGGTCGACGCGTACGAGATCCCCTACCGGCTGCGCGACGCCCTGTTCCTGCGCAACCCGGTCGACGTCTTCCCCTTCGGCCAGGCGACCAGTCGGACCCTCGACCTCGACCACACCGTCCCGTACGTGCCCCTCGCCCGCGGTGGTCCACCGGGCCAGACCAGCGTGGACAACCTCGGTCCCCTGACCCGCAGCCACCACCGTGCGGTGACGTTCGGCGGGTGGCGCCGACGACAACCCGACGCGGGCACGTACGTCTTCCGGTCACCGAACGGGCACGTGTTCGTCGTGACGAACCAGGGCACCCTCAACCTGGGTCGCACCGCGTTCACGGACGCGTTATGGGCTCAGTGCAGGGGTGAGCCGAACGCGCGCTCCGCGCCGTCGAGGTACTCGGCGCCGGTCATCCACCCGAAGAGCGCGGTGTTGACGAAGTAGCCCTGCACCATGGCCATGCAGACCTCCGCGGTCCGCAGGGCGAGGGGCTCCGTGTCCTCCGGCTGGGTCGCCGCCCACGGTCGGAGCGCGCGGACGACCGCGTCGCGGAACTCGGTCGCGCGCGTCTCCAGCACGGCCTTGAGCTCGGGGTCGACGGTGGCCTCGCCCCAGAACTGGAGCAGCACCGACAGGTCGGGTGGTTGACGACGCAGGGTCATGAACAGGCGCAGCACCTCGGCTGGCGTCCGTACGGCCCCGTCGGCCACCGCGTCGTCCAGCGTTCCGATGCGACGATGTAGCAGCTGGCCCGCGATGTAGCGGGCGAGGTCGGCCTTGTTCTCGAAGTTGCCGTAGATCGCGCCGGCCGAGAGGCCGCACTCCGCGACGATCTCCGCGATCGAGGTGTCGGAGCCTTTTCGCGCCAGGACCTGGAGCGCTGCCTCGGCGATCTGCTCGCGTCGGGCAGCGCGATGTGCATCACTCACGCGGGGCATGGCAAAAAGAATAACCGTTCGGTATTGTTCCGGGGGTTTCGCCTTCTCGAGGAGTCTCGTTGTCTTCCCTCCCCACCCGCCTGCGCACCATCGGCGCGGGCACCGTCGTCCTGGGTCTCACCTGGGCGCTCACGTCCTGCTCCGGCAGTCAGGCCGGCGCCCCGACCTTCGACACCGTCTCCCGGGGCGACGTGTCCACCGGCGTCTCGGCCAGCGGCGCGCTGGCGGCCAAGACCAGCGAGCAGCTCGGCTTCGCCGTCGGCGGCAAGCTGACCTCGGTCGACGTCAAGGTCGGCCAGAAGGTCGAGGCGGGCGACGTGCTCGCCACGATCGACTCGCGGGCCGCCGAGGCGACCCTGAAGCAGGCCGAGGCGAACGTGGAGGCGCAGTCCGCCGTCCTGGCCGGCAGCTCGGACAACCCCGCCGTGCAGAACGCGGCGGAGTCGTTGGCCCGGGCGCGCCACGTGGTCCTCGAGAACGAGCAGCAGGGCGCCGCCTCCTCGCGGGCCGACTCGAAGGCCGTCTCGCGGGCGAAGAAGCAGAAGAGCACCGACGAGGACGCGAAGGACGACGCCGAGGACGCGGTCGACCGTGCCAACGACGCCTGCGACGACGCGAAGGACCTCGCGGAGAAGGCCGGCGAGGCCGCCGCGGCCGACCCCACGAACAACGCGGCCGCGACCATCGCCGCCTCGGCCGCCACCGGCGCGACCACCGCGTGCGGTGCCGTGGGCAGCGCCGAGGCCGGCGTCACCGCGGCCAAGCAGCGCATCGCCGCCGACGAGACGGCGATCGTCACGGCGGAGCAGCGCAAGCGGGTCGACGACGCCGCGCTCGACGTGGCTGAGGCCAACGCGAACGCGGGCGTCGCCAGCGCCCAGGGCGTCTACAACTCCGCGGTCGCCGCCCGGCCGCACACGCTCGACCAGCAGCAGGCCCTCGTCGACGCCGCGCAGGCCCAGGTCGACGCCGCGCAGAAGACGCTCGACGACACCACCCTCAAGGCCCCGTCGGCGGGCACGATCTCCGCGGTCAACGGCAGCAAGGGCGAGTACCTCTCGGCCAGCTCCGGTACGAGCGCGCTCGCCCCGGGTAGCAGCGCGGCGATCCCCGGGGCCTCGGGTGCCGGTGCGGCCTCGGCCGCCGGTGCTGCCTCCCCGACCCGACCGGGAGGCACGCAGTTCATCGTGCTGTCCGGTCTGGACCAGCTGCAGGTCGTGCTCCCGTTCGAGGAGTCCGACGCGGCTCAGATCAAGAAGGGTCAGTCCGTCGACGTCCAGCTCGACGCGATCCCGGACCTGGTGGCCAAGGGCACCGTCGAGTCCATCGCCCCGTCCGCCACGCCGATCTCGGGCGTCGTCAGCTACTACGCGACGGTGACCCTCGACAGCCGTGACCCGCGTGAGCGCGACGGGCAGACCGCCAACGCCACGGTGCTCACCCAGGAGCGCACCGCGGTCCTGACCGTGCCGAACGCCGCCGTGCGGCAGCAGGGCGGCGCCGACACCGTCGTCGTGTACGAGCCGAGCGGGGACCAGCGCACGGTCAGCTTCGAGGCCGGCCTGGTCGGCCCGGACCGCACCGAGGTCGTCTCGGGCCTGAACGAGGGCGACCGCGTCGTCGTGCCGAGCCGTCCGTGAACGCCCCCACGCGTCCGTATAGGACGCCTATCCTGAATGACAACGAGCGCAGCGCGATCGGCGCTCTGGACGAACGGGACACCTATGTCTGACACGGCGACCACCGCGGCCTCTGACGAGGTCGTGGCCCCGCCCGAGGGCCAGCCGACCACCACCGACGGCCAGCCGGAGCCCGACGCGCCCAAGAAGGGCATGTCCCGCAAGGGCCGGATCCGGTTGTTCGTGATCCTGGGTCTCGCCGTGCTGGTCGGGCTGGCGTTCCTGGCCCGCTACCTCATCGACACCTCGAACTACACGACCACCGACAACGCGCAGGTCGACGGCAACCAGATCTCGATCAACGCCCCGATCTCCGGCACGCTGGTCGACTGGAGAGGACAGGTCGGTGCGTCGCTCCGGGCGAACGCGTCGGTCGGCCGCATCAAGGAGCAGGGCGCGTACGTGCAGCCGCAGATGGTGATCCGGGCGCCTGCGGACGGAACCGTGGCCGTCGACAACGGCGTTCCCGGCACCTACGTGACCGCCGGCACGCAGCTCGCCGTCGCCTACGACAAGCAGGGCGTGTTCGTGACGGCCCGGGTCGACGAGACCTCGGTCGGCGACGTCCGGGTCGGCGCCCCCGTCAAGCTGGACGTCGACGCGTTCCCGGACGCCGACCTGACCGGGCACGTGTCGGAGATCCAGACGGGCTCGGCAGGCGTGTTCTCGGCCTTCCCGCAGTCCAACTCCTCGGGCAACTTCCAGAAGGTCACCCAGGTGATCCCGGTGCGCATCACGATCGACGACACGTTGGGCCTGGCACTGGCGCCGGGCATGAACGTCACCGCCAAGATCCACAAGCCGTGATCGAGGTCTGACTACGTCCAGGTCCACCGTCACGCCGTCGCAGGGAGCTTCCCGATGAGCACCGACACCGCCCCGCGGGTCTCCGCGGTCGACCTCGAGGACGCCCCGGTCGCGTCGAAGGCGCTTCCGGCCGACCGGGCCACCCCGACCGTCCAGCGACCGGCGTCGCCCCCCGCCCCCCGCGAGGTCGACCAGGCCACCTCCGAGCGCAGCGACAAGTGGCTCGTCCCGCTGCTCGTCCTCGTCGTCGGCATGTTCATGTCGGTCCTCGACACCAGCATCGTCAACGTGGCCATCTCCGCCATCCAGACCGACTTCGGCGGGAGCACCGCCGACGTCGCCTGGATCTCGACGGCCTACAGCCTCGTGCTCGGGGTGGTGGTCCCCGCGAGCGCCTGGTTGGGCGACCGGCTCGGCATGAGCCGCGTCTACGTCGTGTCGCTCGCTGCGTTCGCGGTGAGCTCCGCGCTGTGCGGGCTGGCCTGGAACCTCGACAGCCTGATCGCCTTCCGCGTGGTCCAGGCGATCCCCGGAGGCCTGCTGCCGGCGCTCTGCCTCACGATGGTCTACCGCCTCGTGCCGCCCGCCAAGATCGGCGCGGCGATGGGCATCTACGGGCTCGGCATCATCGTCGCCCCGGCGATCGGCCCGGCCCTCGGCGGCTACCTGGTCGAGTACGTGAGCTGGCGCCTCGTCTTCTACATCAACATCCCGGTCGGGATCCTCGGTGTGGTCGCGGCCGTGATCTGGCTGCCGAAGTTCGCCCAGGCGCAGACGCGCCGCTTCGACTTCGCCGGCTTCCTGACCATCGCCACGGCGCTGGTCTGCCTGCTGCTCGCCTTCTCGGAGGGCCCGTCGTGGGGTTGGACCGGCTACCGAGTGCTCGGCCTGATCGCCCTCGGCGCGCTGAGCCTCGCCGCGTTCGTCGTCATCGAGCTCGAGGTGGAGTACCCGCTGCTCAACCTCCGCGTCTTCCGGAACCGCCTGTACTCGACGTCGCTGATCGCGATGAGCGTGATGATGACCGGGCTGTTCGCGACCCTGTTCTACATCCCGCTGTTCCTCCAGGAGGGGCTGGGTTACCCGGCGCTGACGGCTGGTCTGCTGGTCCTGCCCCAGGCGCTGGTGATGGGCGTGTGCATGCCGATCGCCGGTCGGCTCTACGACAAGATCGGGCCCCGGTACCTGGCCTTCTTCGGGCTGCTGATCGCCGCGGCCGGGACGTTCCTGCTGACCGGGATCAGCCCCGACATGACCCGCAGCGAGCTCGTCTGGTGGATGTGCGTCCGCGCGCTCGGCACCGGCCTGGCGATGATGCCGATCATGACCGGTGGGCTCTCCTCGTTGCCGGGGTTCCTGACGACCAGCGGCAGCGCCATCAACACCGTCTCCCAGCGGGTCAGCGCGGCCCTCGGGCTGGCTGCTCTCACCGCGGTGGTGACCAACCAGCAGGGTGGTCTGATGTCCGCCCGCTCAGCGCTGGTCCCGGCGGGCAGCATGCCGCCGGGCGAGGTGATGGCCGTCTACCGTCAGACCCAGCTCGACGTGCTCGCGGCCTCCTACTCGAACGTGTTCCTGGTGACCGGCATCCTCACGCTCATCGCGGCCGTGCTCTGCCTCGGGCTGCGCAGCGGGGGCAACCCGCACGCGGGCGGCCCGGGCGCGGCGATGATGGAGTGAGCTAGCCGACCAGGGCGGCGACAGCCTCGTCGACCGGGGTCTCGCCCTCCGTCAGCTCCACGACCACGCGGTGCAGCCGCGGCTCGCGCAGCGCGGCGGCGATGACGGCGGCGACGTCGTCGCGAGGCACGTCGCCGTACGGGACGGCCCAGCCGGCGCGCACGTTCCCGGTGCCGGGGCCGTCGGTCAGGGTCCCGGGTCTGACGACGACCCAGTCGAGGTCGGACGACGTCAGGTAGACGTCGGCGGCCTTCTTGACCCGCATGTAGTGCTCGAAGCCCTCGTTCGTCTCCAGGTCCCGGCCCGCGTCGGGGAACACCGAGACGAGCACGAAGCGGGCGACGCCGGCCTGGCGGGCCGCGTCCACGGCCTTCTCGAGACCCTTCCCGTCGATCGCCGTCGTCTGGTCCCGCCCGGTGCCGTGCGCGCCGGCCGAGAACACGACCGCGTCGTGGCCCTCGAGCAGCGAGGCCAGCTCCTCGGTCGTCCCCTGCACGAGGTCGAACAGGACGGACGTCCCGCCCGCCTCCTCCACGGCCGCGGACTGCGCGGCGCTGCGGTGCAGGCCGCTCACCTCGCCGCCGTCCTGCGTCAGCAGCGTCGTCAGCCGCCGCCCCACCCCACCTGCGCCACCGATCACGAGTGTCTTCACGCACCTACTATCCCCTCATGACCGCGCTGGAGGGCTGGACCGAGGGCGAGCACACGGACCCGTCGACCGGGGTGAGCCACCCGACGTACCGCCGGGGGAGCGGACCCGGCGTCGTGGTCGTCTCCGAGATCCCGGGGATCACCGCCGAGGTCCTCACCTTCGCCGAGGAGGTCGTCGCGGAGGGCTTCACCGTCGTCCTGCCCCACCTCTTCGGGGCGGTGCCCAGCCCGTCCGGGCCGGGTGCGGCCGTACGGACGCTGGCGCAGGTCTGCGTGAACCGGGAGTTCAACAAGCTCCGGGTGGGCGAGACCTCGCCGGTCGCGACGTGGCTCCGGTCCCTCGCCCGGACGCTGCACGCCGAGCTCGGCGGACCGGGCGTCGGGGCGCTGGGGATGTGCTTCACCGGCGGCTTCGCGCTGGCGATGATGGTCGACGACGTGGTCGTGGCCCCGGTCCTCGCGCAGCCGTCCCTGCCCTTCGCGATCGGCCGGGCCCGGGGCGCCGACCTCAACCTCTCCCCGGCGGACCTCGCGGTGGTCAAGCGGCGCGCGGCGGCGGGCTGCTCGGTCCTGGGTCTGAAGTACGCCGACGACCCGACCGTGGGCACCCGCTTCGAGACCCTCACCGCCGAGATCGGGGACGCCTTCGTCCGGGTCGAGCTGCCGGGCAAGAAGCACTCGACGCTGACCGCGCACCGCCAGCAGGTGGCGGTCGACCGGGTGCTCGAGTTCTTCCGCGCCGAGCTCCTGTGACCTAGCCGACGCGCGGCGTCGGAAGCCTGGTGGGTCCGGTCTCGTTGCCACCCTCGTGAGCAAGCTCTTCGAGACCCTGACCCTGCGCGGCCTGACCGTGCGCAACCGCATCTGGCTGGCGCCGATGTGCCAGTACTCGGTGGAGCGCCGCGACGGCGTCCCGACCGACTGGCACCTGGTCAACCTCGGGGCGCGTGCGCAGGGCGGCTTCGGACTGCTGCTCACCGAGGCGAGCGCCGTCACCGCGGACGGGCGGATCAGCCCGCAGGACACCGGCCTCTGGAACGACGTCCAGCGCGACGCCTGGGCCCGGATCGTCGACTTCGTCCACGCCCAGGGGGCCGCGATCGGCGTCCAGCTGGCGCACGCCGGCCGGAAGGCGTCGACGTACCGCGGCTTCTCCGACGAGCCGCAGAACGGCAGCGTCCCCGCCGAGGACGGCGGCTGGCCGACCGTCTCCGCGTCGCCGGAGGCGTTCCCCGGCTACGACGCCCCGCGCGAGATGACCGTCGACGACATCGCCGACGTCGTGTCCGCCTTCGGCGCGGCCGCCCGGCGTGCGGTCGAGGCGGGCTTCGACACCGTCGAGGTCCACGGCGCGCACGGCTACCTCGTGCACCAGTTCCTCAGCCCGCTGGCCAACCACCGCACCGACGCGTACGGCGGCAGCTTCGAGGGGCGTACGCGGCTGCTCGTCGAGATCGTCGACGCCGTCCGCGCGAACGTTCCCGAGACCATGCCCGTCCTCGTCCGCCTCTCGGCGACCGACTGGACCGAGGGCGGCTGGGACGCCGATCAGACCGTCGCGGTGTCGGCGGTGCTCAAGGACCACGGCGTCGACCTGGTCGACGTGTCCTCGGGCGGGGCCGTGCTGGCCGAGATCCCGGTCGGCCCCGGCTACCAGGTGCCGTTCGCCCGGTCCGTCCGCGAGGGTTCTGGGCTGCCGTCCGGGGCGGTCGGCCTCATCACCTCGCCGCAGCAGGCCGAGACGGTCCTGACCTCCGGCGACGCCGACGTCGTGCTGCTCGCGCGGGCCGCCCTCCGCGAGCCGGCCTGGCCGCAGCGCGCGGCCGCCGAGCTCGGCGTCGACTGGCACGAGGCCGCCTACCCCGACGCGTACGCCCGGGGGCACTGGCCGAGCGAGGCCCGCGCCGGCTGATCGGCGCGGGGGAGTTCTCCCCATTGCGTCGGGGACGGGCGCGGGTCAGGGTGAGGGCCCGTCTTCCCCGAGGAGTGCTGTGCCCTGTCGTCGTCCCTTCGCCGGTGTGGTGAGTCTCGCGCTAGCCGCGCCGCTCCTGCTCCTCGCTCCGCCGGCCTCCGCCGCCGCGGTGGCCAAGCCGTACGACTTCAACGGCGACGGCTTCCCCGAGCTGGTGGTCGGCGCCCCCGAGCTGCAGGTCGGGTCGGACACGTTCGCCGGTGGGGTCGTGGTCTACCCGGCCTCCGCGGCGGGCGTGTCCACGGCCGGCACGGTCCTCACCCAGGACTCGGCCGGTGTCCCTGGCGCCGCCGGCGAGAACCAGAACTTCGGCGCCGCCTTCGCCAGCGCCGACTTCGACCACGACGGGTACGCCGACCTCGCCGTCGGGGTGCCCGGCCTGCCGGACGGCCAGGGCGGGCGCGTGATCGTGCTGCGCGGCTCGGCGGCCGGGTTGGCGACGTCGGGCGGCTACACGGTCGCCCGCCCGGGCGCGCCGGACCACGACCGGTTCGGCACGTCACTCGTCTCGGCGGACTTCGACGGGGACGGGTACGCCGACCTCGCGGTCGGTGCGATCACCGCCGACCGGGTCGAGGGTCCGGAGTACTACCCCAACGGCTCCGTCGTCGTCCTCGAGGGCGGGCAGAAGACCTTCTCCCCGCAGCGGTCGACCGTCCTGCACGGGCAGCGGAGCGGAAAGAAGTATGACCTGCTCTTCGGGTCCTCGCTCGCCGTCGGCGACGTGGACGGCGACGCCAGGCCGGACCTCGTGGTGGGCTCGCTGGGTCTCCCCTACGACGACGGGGAGGGGCACGGCGGGTCGGTGAGCGTGTGCACCACCGCCGCCGCGGGCCCCGGCCCCTGCCGCCAGGTGGCCTTCGGCTACAACACCGGTTCCACGGCGCTGGCGGTCGGGAACGTGAAGGGCGACGCGCGGGACGAGATCGTCGTGGGTCAGCCGGAGAACGGCACCGAGGGCGACGAGCCCGGCGTGGTCTACACGCTGTCGTTGACCGGGACGGGCTCGGCGCTGAAGGCGAAGACCGCCGAGCTCACCCAGGGGACCAAGGGCGTCCCGGGCAGCAACGAGAGGAACGACGAGTTCGGGTTCGCGGTCGCCCTGGGCGACCTGGACCGGGACGGCTACGCCGACCTGGTCGTCGGTTCGCCGGGCGAGACCATCAGCGGCCGGAACGAGGCCGGCCGGGTGACGGTGGTCCACGGCGGCAAGAAGGGGTACCGGACCAGCGGCAACCAGGCCTTCGACCAGGGTACCAAGGGCGTGCCGGGCGCCGTCGAGACCGAGGACAGCTTCGGCGGTGCCGTCGCTCTGCTCGACCACGACGCCGACGGTCGGCTGGACCTCACCGTCGGAGCGCCGGGGGAGAACGACGGCGGCGGGATCACGACGCTGAAGGGCTCCGGGAAGAGCTTCACCACGAAGGACTCGAAGAGCTTCGGGCTCGGCGGCCTCGCCTACCCGACCCCGTACGGGGCCGGCCTCGGTTCCGTCCTGGGCAGCTGATCGCTCAGCGAGGGTCGCTGAGTCAGGCCAGGCGCTCGAGCAGCGCCTGGCCCAGGGCGCGGCCGGAGAGGTACGCCGACTCGACGCGCGGCTTGTCCGACCAGGCGTCGCCGCAGACCCCGACGAGGTTCTCGTCCAGGAAGTAGTGCTGCTCGCGCTTCCCGGCCGGCTTCCCGAACGTCCAGCGGTGCACGTGGGTCGACGTCGGCTCCGCGTCGATGTGCAGCGCGTCGCGGAGCGCCGCGGTCATCGGGCCGGCGGCCTCGTCGGGGGCGACGAGGTGCTCGGCCGCGAAGTCCGGGGTCGAGTGGGCGACGAGCACCGGGGCGCCGTCGCCGCGTCGGCGACCGTCGTCGGCGACCCAGCTGAGGATCGGGTCGTCCGCGACGAACGCGCCGTCGACGTCCGCCCAGGAACGTGCGTCCCAGGTCGCCGTCAGGGCGAGCACGGGGTCGAACGGGTCGTCCAGCGCCGCGACGACCGACGCGTACGCCGGGTCGAGCAGCCGGACGGCCTGCGGGTCGGGCATGGCGAGGACGACGGCCGAGGCCGCCAGCCCGTCGACGACCGGGCCGGGGCCGACGTGCTCGACGGTCGTCTCCCGCACGTCGAGGCCGGTCGCCAGGTGCTCGACGAGGCTGCGCAGCCCGCCGGGAGCGGCCCAGCGGACCGGGCCGCTCTTGGGCGACAGCTCGCCGTCGGCCGACACCGAGAAGGTGTCGGTCCACTCCCGCGCCAGGCCCTGGTCGCGCCAGGCCTCGACGACGCCCCGGAACGTGTCGTCGGAGACGGTGAAGTACGACGCCCCCGTGTCGACCATGCGGCCGTCGGTCTTCCGGCTGGCCATCCGCCCGCCGATCCGCCGGCCCCGGTCGAGCACGACGACCTCCCGGCCCCCCTCGGTCAGGGCGCGGGCGGCCGCGATCCCTGAGATGCCGGCACCGACGACGACGACTGGATCCACGGCCCCATCGTGACGCACCGGGCCAATCGGGGAGTGCGGCTACAGGCGCTGCCCGCCGGACAGCTCGATGACGGTGCCGTTCGCCCAGGCCAGGTCGTCGGACAGGATCGCGGCGACGCCGGCGCCGATGTCGTCGGCCTCGCCCGGTCGGCCGAGCGCGATCATCGACGACACGGCCGCGTTGTACTGCGCGTTGTCGCGCACGGCCCCGCCGCCGAAGTCGGTGGCGATGGCCCCGGGGCGGAGCACGTTCACGCGGATCCGCCGGGCGCCGAGCTCCTGGGCCTGGTAGCGGCTCAGGACCTCGATCGCGCCCTTGGCCGACGCGTACGCCGACATCCCGGGGCCGACGAAGGTCGCGAGGCCGGAGGAGACGTTGAGGACCTGCCCGCCGTCGACGAGCATCGGGAGCAGCCGCTGGGTAAGCAGGAACGGCGTCTTGACGTGGATGTCGAGGATCGCGTCGAGCTCGGCCTCGGTGGTGTCGACGAAGGGCTTGCTCAGGCCGACGCCGGCGTTGTTCACGAGCGCGTCGAAGTCCGACCGCCCGAAGGTCGTCTGGAGCTGCTCCCGCAGCGCGTCGGCGAACGTGGTGGTGGAGGAGGGGTCGGCGGCGTCGAACGGCAGGAACGCGGCCTTCCCGCCCGCGCCCTCGATCTCGGCGACGATCGCGTCGGCGGCGTCGCGGCGGCTCTGGTAGGTCCCGATGACGCCCCAGCCGCGGCGGCTGAGGTGCTCGGCCATGCTGCGGCCCAGGCCGCGACTCGCTCCGGTGATGACGGCGATCTTGTTCGTGGTGGTCGTGTCCATGGATCGATCGTGCGTCCGCCGTGGACGCCGCACCACGCCCGGCTCATCCCCGGACCGGCAGGGCGGGGATCGGCGTGCGGCGGCAGGGCAGGCTGGGGGCATGGACCGCCATGCGCTCGGGGACTTCCTGCGCTCCCGCCGCGAACGGCTGCGGCCCGAGGACGTCGGCATGGTGCCCGGCCCGCGCCGGCGTACGCCCGGGCTGCGCCGCGACGAGGTGGCGCTGCTCGCCGCGATGTCGACCGACTACTACGAGCGCATCGAGCAGGCCCGCGGACCGCAGCCGTCCCCGGCGATGCTCGGCGCGATCGCCCGGGCGCTGCGGCTCACCCGCGACGAGCGGGACCACGTGTACGTGCTCGCCGGGCAGCTGCCACCGGCGGCGTACGTGTCCCTCGGCTACGCCGACCCGGGCCTGATGACCATCCTCGACGCGCTCGCGCCCACCGTGCCGGCCATGATCACCGACGACCTCGAGGGCGTCCTCGCGCAGAACCCGCTGAACGTCGCCCTGCTCGGCCGGCTGACCGACCTCGGCGGCTTCGAGCCCAGCTTCCTGTGGCGCTGGTTCACCGACGACCGGTTCCGGCGCCTCTACGCCGAGAACGACCGCGAGCAGCTCACCCGCGGGTACGTGGCCGACTTCCGCGCCGCGGTCGCCCGGCGGGGCCCCGACGCCGAGGCGACGGCGCTGGTCGACGCGCTGCTGGCCGCGAGCGAGGAGTTCCGCGCGGTGTGGGCGCTGCAGGAGGTGGCGACCAAGCGCGCCACCCGTAAGGTCCTCCAGCACGAGCAGGTCGGACGCCTCGACCTCGAGTGCGACGTCGTCGTCAGCCCCCCGTCCGGGCAGCACCTCGTCCTCTTCCGGGCCCGACCGGGAACGGGCACGGCCGAGCGGCTCGCGATGCTCGCGGTGGTGGGGACGGAGGAGTTCGCGGCGTCCGACTGAGAGTCTCTCGGTTTCTCCTCCGGGAACGTTCCGGAGGCGCTAGCGTGACCGCCGCCCACGCTGACGCACCACGCCCCGACACGGAGCTCTCGATGACCCGCACCCCCTTCCTGCTCCGCTGCGCGCTGGTGACGGCGGTGGGTCTCTCGGTCGCCGCCTGCACGGCGGGTGGCGGCGCGCCCGCCGACGCTCCCGCTGACGCCCCGGCCGCGGTGCCCTCGAGCGCCGCGCCGAGCGCGACCCCGTCCGCACCGGCCCTGCCGCAGTCCGCGGCGCCGCTGCCGGACGACGAGATGGTGTGGCGCTACTCCGCCGGCAGCAACCGGACGATCTCCACCGTGAGCACCAACGGCCTGACCGGGGCCGACCTGGTGGTCGGGGAGAAGAACGTGGCCGCCTCGCTGTCCCCCGACCGGCGGACCATCGTCTACATCCGTCGGGAGGCCGACGACCGGGCCTCGCTCCGCGCGGTCTCGGCGGACGGCCAGTCCGACACCCGGCTCTTCGCTGACGGCTCGACGGACTGCCCGAAGCTCCGCCGGCCGGCGGTCGGGGTGAACGGCACCCTCGCGATCGTGTGCTCGCCCTTCGACGAGGGCGGCGAGGACGTCCTCAACATCATGAACACCGACGGCACGCTGGTGAAGCAGCTCGACCACGGCCAGCTCGGCGACGCCACCTTCAGCCCCGACGGCTCGCGGGTCGTCTACGCGCGGGACCCGTACCTGCCCTACAAGCTCGGCGGTGCGCTCTTCTCGGCCCCGACCGACGGGTCGAGCTCGCCGGTCCGCGTCCTCGCCGGGACGAACGTCAACCCGGTCTGGTCACCCACGGCCGACGAGGTCGCGTACGTGCGCCTGGACGGCAAGCGCCGCAGCATCGGCATCGTCCGGGTCGGGGCCGACGGGCGCGGCGGCGGGACCCGGGCGCTGACGACCGGCTCGGCGTACGACCAGGACCCGTCGTGGTCGCCGAACGGCGCGCGGCTCGCGTTCCGCCGCGGTGCCGACGAGCCGCACCTGTTCATCATGAAGTCGGACGGCAGCGGGGCGACCCGGGTCGTGCGCAGCTCGGGCGCGGTCAACGCGCCCGTGTGGACCGCCCGCTGACCTCGCGGACGGGCAGGACGCGCCGTGTCGGAGGGCTCGCCCTCGCGCTGGCGCTGCTGCTGCCCGTCCTCGTCGTCGGTCCGGCCGCCGCGGCCCCGTCGCCGGGTCCGACGACCGGGGTCGTGGTCAGCGGGGACGCGCGCTTCGAGGTCGTGACGCCCACGCTCCTGCGGGTGCAGCACGCGGCGGGCGGGCGGTTCGACGACCGGCCCACGACGACGGTGCCGACGGGAGATGCTCCTCGGGACGCCGCCCCGCCGGCGTACTCGGTGGACCACGTCGACGGCTGGCTCCTGCTGAGGACCGACCGGCTGACGCTGCGCTACCGCGAGGGCTCGGGGACGTTCACCCCGGAGAACCTGGCGGTCGACCTCGACGTCGCCGGCACCCCGACCACCGCGCGGCCGACCTGGCGGCGCCCGCCGGGCACGTGCGCGTACGGTACCCGCTGCGAGGCCGAGGACGGCCGGCTCTCGGGCGGGCAGAGCGTGCACCACACCCACGAGGGTGCGTCGGGTCGCGGCTACGCCTCCGACCTCGGCCAGCACGGCTCGACCGACGCCTGGACGATCACCGGCGTGCCACGCGCGGGGCGCCACGCCCTGCAGGTCGCGTACGCGAACGGCTCGTCGTCCACGCGCACGCTCGACGTGCTGGTGGGCGGGCGTCGCGTCGGCCGGCTGGACGCCCCGCCGAGCGGCGGGTGGTCCACCTGGCGCACGACGACGGTCGACGTGGACCTCGGGGCCGGCGACTCGGTGGTCGCCACCCGGTGCTCCGACGACGTCTCGTGCCGCGTCGACCTCGACGCCGTCGCGGTGACCGAGCCGGGCGCGCGCTACCCGACCGACGTGACGACCCAGCCGCCGGCCACCGACGAGCCCGGGCAGCTCGGCGGCTGGACCCGCGGCCTCGACGTGTACCCGGACCAGGCCGGGCCGGACGTCGACGCGGTGGCCCTGCACCCGGGCGTGCTCAACCGGCAGGGCTCGTGGCTGCTGGACGACAGCTGGGCGGCGGTGCGGACCGCGGACGGCTGGATCACGGGCCGGCCGACCGGCGACCCGACCTTTCAGGACGGGTGGTTCTTCGGCTACGGCCACGACTACGCGACGGCGCTCGCCGACCTGCGCGTGCTGACCGGTGCCGCGGCGCTGCCGCCGCAGTGGATGACCGGGGTCTGGTACTCGGTCTACGACGCCATCGCGGCCCGGACGTACGAGCGCGAGCTCCTGCCGGCCTTCGCCCAGCACGACGTCCCGGTCGACGGGCTGAGCGTCGACACCGACTGGAAGGCGCCGGTCCGCTGGGACGGCTGGGAGTGGAACGCGGACCTCTTCCCCGACCCGGACGCGTTCTTCGCCTGGGCGCGGTCCCAGCAGCTCGCCGTCGTGCTCAACGTGCACGCCGGGCTGTCGGGGCGGGACGCGGCGCTGCGCACCGTCGAGCGCGAGAGCGGGGCCGACCTCGTGCGGGCCGGGCAGTGCTTCTCGCCCGACTGCCACGCCCTCGACTTCGGCGACCGGGCGCAGGCGGAGGCCTGGTTCGCGCTGCACACCCCGTACGAGCGCGAGGGCGTGCGGCAGTGGTGGATGGACTGGTGCTGCACGAGCTCGACGGTCGACGTGCCCGGCGCGACGCCGGACAGCTGGCTCAACGAGCAGTACGCGCGGCGGCTGACCGACGCCGGCCAGCGCGGCGTGGTGCTGTCGCGGCTCGGCGCCTCGTTGCAGGACTTCCGCGGGTCGTACCCGAGCGGGCCGTGGGGCGAGCACCGCAGCACGGTCCACTTCACCGGCGACACCGCCGCGACCTGGGAGACGCTCGCGCTCGCCGCGCGGCTGACGCCCGACGAGGCCGCGATCGGCCAGCCGTGGGTCAGCCACGACATCGGCAGCTTCCTCGGCCGGCACCTGCCCGACGACCTCTACGCGCGGTGGGTGCAGCTGGGGACGTTCCAGCCGGTCCTGCGGCTGCACTCCTACCACGGCGACCGGCTGCCCTGGCAGTACGACGCGGGCGACGGGCCGGCGGCCGACTTCCTGCGGCTGCGGGAGGCGCTCAGCCCGTACACCTACTCGGCCGGGTGGGAGGCGACGCGGACCGGCCAGCCGATCTGCCGCCCGCTCTACCTCGACGACCCGGAGTCGCCCGAGGCGTACGCGCACCCCGACGAGTACCGCTTCGGCCACGACCTGCTGGTCGCGCCGGTCGTGACGGCGGGGGCGAGCGCGAGCCGGGAGGTCTGGTTCCCGCCGGGGCGGTGGGTCGGGTGGTTCGACGGCCGCACGTACACGGGGCCGTCGACGCAGACCGTGACGGTTCCGCTGGACCAGATGCCCGTGTTCCTGCGGGCGGGCGGCATCGTCACGCAGGTCCCGGGGGCGCAGCGGGTCGAGCCGAGCCCGGCCGCGGTCTCGCTCGCCGTCGCCAGCAGCGTGGCGGGGTCGGTGACCTCGTCCGTGCTGCACACGGACGCGGGGGACGGGCTCGGCTACACGACCGGGGAGTCGGCGGACACGACGTTCACGTACGCGTCCGACCGCGGGCCGTGGTGGTGGCGCCGTCCCTCGAGCCGGCTCACCGTGGGGGCCGCGAGCGGGACGTTCCCGGGAGCGGTCGCCGAACGTGCGTACGCCGTCGACCTGCGCGCGCTGTCGCGTCCCGACCGGGTGCGGGTGGACGGGGTCACGCTGACCGAGGTCGCCCCGGGCGGGGACGCGGTGGGCTGGTCGTACGACGACGCGGCCCGGACGCTGCGCGTGCGGACGGCGCCCCTGGCGACCGCCGAGGCCCACGTGGTCGAGCAGCGTGGCGGGGACGTCCGGGACTAGTTTGGAGCGGTGATCAGCTCCGTGAAGTACCCGTACGACGACACCGTCGTCCTCGTGACCGGCGCCGGGGACGGCATCGGTCGAGCCGTCGCGCAGGCGTTCGCCGAGCAGGGGGCGTCCGTCGTCGGGCTCGGCCGCCACGTCGAGACGGTCACCGACGCGCTGTCCGGCTTCGACGCGGGCAAGACGCTCGCGCTGCAGGCCGACGTCTCCTCGCGTACGGACGTCGAGGGCGCCGTGGCCGCCGCCGTCGAGCGCTTCGGGAGGCTCGACGTGGTCGTGCCCAACGCGGCGGTCTTCGAGACCGCGGACCTCGAGGACCTCACCGACGAGCAGTGGCACCTGATGCAGGGCGTCAACGTCGATGGGCTCTTCTACGTCCTCCGGGCGACCGTCCCGCACCTCAAGGCATCGCGCGGCAACGTCGTGGCGATCTCGTCGGTGTCGGGGATGCGCGGGGACTGGGGCCAGTTCGCCTACAACGCCACCAAGGGCGCCGGCGTGACGATGCTGCAGTCCCTCGCCCTGGACCTCGGCCCCGACGGCGTCCGGGTGAACATGGTCGCGCCCGCCCTCACCGTCACGCGCATCACCGAGGGCATGACGAAGACGCCGGGCTTCGACGAGGCCCTGGCCAACCGCGTCACCCTCGGGCGTCCCGGTCAGCCGGAGGACATCGCCCGGGCGGTCCTGTTCCTGGCCAGCCCGGACGCGGCGTACATCACCGGCGCCCTGCTGCCGGTGGACGGTGGGACGACGGCGGCCACGGGGCAGATCCACTAGTCCCCCGGCGAACTCAGACGGATCGCTCCTTCGGCAACGACGGCCAGCGTTCGCACGCCCACGACCACCAGCTCGCGTGCGGCGGCGGGGGCGAGGGGATTGCGCCGCCCTGCAGCTCCTCCTGGTCCGGCGCTTGAAACTGTTCCTGCCACTGCTCCAGCTCGGCGTCGCTCAAGCGGAAGTGACTCGGGCCGGACTCGTAGCGGTGACTGACGCGTCGGCGCTGCTCGTCGAGGTCGACCGACAGGTAGACGACCTGTGTCCGCACACCCAGCGACTCGGCGATCCACCGAAGTGCAGATCGCTCGTCCTTCGCCCAGAAGCCGAAGTCGAGGACGACGTCGACACCAAGCTGTGCTGCTCGCATCCCGACCTCGACGAGCTTGCCCTCGATCCGGTCGCGCTGGCTGGCCCGCTCCGGCGAGCGCCACTGCGTCGGGCTGTCGAGGTGGAACATTGTCATCAGCCAGTCGTCCGGTGTCAGGCGAAGAGCCGACTCGCTGACCTCTAGCTCCTGGGCCCTCGTCGTCTTCCCGGCTCCGGGTAGGCCGACGACGAGATGGACGGTCACGGTCAGTCGACCCCGATGTCCTCGTTCCAGAGGGCCGGGTTCGCGGCGATGAAGTCGGTCATCATCGCCACGCAGGTCTCGTCGTCGAGCACGACGACCTCGACGCCGTTCTCGGCGAGCCAGTCGTGCCCGCCGTGGAACGTCCGGGCCTCGCCGACGACGAGCCGGGTGATGCCGAACTGTCGCACAAGCCCGCTGCAGAACCAGCACGGCGACAGCGTCGTGACCATGGTCGTGCCGCGGTAGGTGCGCTGACGCCCGGCGCGGCGGAACGCGTCGGTCTCCCCGTGCACCGAGGGGTCGTCGTCCTGGACGCGCCGGTTGTGGCCGCGGCCGAGCAACGTCCCGTCCGCGGCGAAGAGCGCGGCGCCGATCGGGATGCCGCCCTCGGCGAGGCCGGCCCGGGCCTCCTCGAGCGCGACGGCCAGCAGTTCGCGGTCCGCCGGCCGGCTCACGCGACGACCCCGTCCCGGGCCCCGCGCCCGAGCGTGCGGTGGAGGACCGCGTACACGACGGCGGCGACCACGAGGCCGACGACGGCGGTCAGGTCGCCGACGCTCGGGATCGCACGGGGGACGGGCCCGGTGTAGAGCGTCTGGTTGGCGAAGAGGGGGATCGAGACCAGGAGGCCGACGGCCATGGCGATCGGCCCGGCGAGGTTGACGTGCGTCGTGCTCTGCGCGAGGACGCCGACGTCCTGGCCGCGGCGCAGGTAGCGGTCGGTGAAGACGACGCCGAGCCACGGCGCGACCCAGTACGCGATGATCAGCAGGAACGCCTCGTAGCTCTGGCCGGCGTTGCGCAGCCCGAAGCTGGCGACGAGCAGGCCGAGCAGCCCGAAGACCACGGCGACGATCGCCCGGGCGCGGGCGAGCGGGACCTTGAAGCCCAGGGCCATGAACGACATCGCGCCCGAGTAGACGTTGATCACGTTCGCCGAGACGGCGCCCAGGCAGATCGCCAGCAGCGTGGCCTTCCCGACGACGCTCGGCAGCAGGTTGGTGAACGAGGCCGGGCTCACCGCGGTCTGCCCCGCGGTGACGACGGCCGCGCCGGCGATCTCCAGCAGGCAGCAGGACACGAAGCAGCCGAGCCCGGCGAACAGCCCGATGGGCAGCTTGCGGGTGCCCTTGGGCAGGTAGCGCGTGTAGTCCGACGAGTACGGGTTCCAGCCGGCGGCGTAGCCGAACGCTGCCCCGGCGGTGATGAGGAAGCCGCCGACCGGCGGCGGTCCGCCGCTCAGCACGGGGGCCGAGGGGTTCGCCTGCGACAGCACGATGACGGCCGCCACGACGAAGATGATCGCCAGCACCGGGAACGCGTAGCGCTCGAACGCGTGCACCAGGTTGTGCCCGAAGAAGGCGATGACCAGCTGGGCCAGGACGACGACGACCAGGCAGACGAACGCGGGCAGCGTGGTGAGGACCGACAGGGCGAGTGCGCCGCTGATGCTGTTGACCGCGAACCACCCGATGCCGGCGGTGAGGGCGTTGAGCCCCGCCGGGAGGATGTTCCCGCGGTAGCCGAAGGCTGTCCGGCTGAGCACCATCTGCGCGAGCCCGTCGCGCGGGCCCCAGGTCGACAGGACGCCGAGCGACACCGAGCCGAGCAGGGTGCCGAGGACGATCGCGGCGACCGCCTGCCAGAACGTCAGCCCGAAGGCGAGCACGCTGAGGATGCCGACGGCGATGGTGGCGAACTCGAAGTTCGGCGAGGCCCACGTCCACAGCAGCTGCAGCGGGCGCCCGTGCCGCTCGCCCTCCGGGATGGCCTCGACGCCACCGGGTTCGACGGCGACGACCTTCGTCCCGTACGCGAGCTGGGCCTGCGTGATGTCGGGATCCGTGACGGTCGCCATGGTCCGCATTCTGCTGCCTGCACGCCCTCCGCAGCCACCACGCCCCGGTTACGGATTGTTAAGCCTCGCTCTGCTTCTGGTTCAGAGCGCGAGGTGCAGACGGAGTGCCCGGTCGACCTCGAGCATCGTCTCGGGTCCCAGCCGGCCGACGCGTGCACCCAGCCGCTCGACGGCGATCGACCGGACCTGCTCGGCCTGGACCTTCGAGGCTCGAGTCAACCCGGCGGACCCCGCCTCGACGAGCACCTGGAACGGCAGCACCCGGGTGACGTTGGACGTCAGCGGCACGACCGTGATCACCCCGCGACCCAGGCTCTCGGCCCGGCGGTTGGCCGCGTCGTTGCTGACGACGACGACCGGGCGGCGCTTGTCGGCCTCGGATCCTCGTACCGGCTCGAGGTCCGCCACCCGGATCTCCCCGCGCCTCACGTCACCGGCAGACCGTCGGCGCTGACCGTCTCCCACAACGCGGCTTCACCGCTGCTGTCCCACTCGTCCCACGCCTCCTCGTACGCGTCGGCGAGCTCGGCCTGCCGCAGCAGGTCGATCGCGTGCTGCAGGGCGGCTGATCGGGACGCGAACGCGTGATTGTGGGCGTACGTGTCCAACAGCTCGACGTCGACCATCGGCAGGCTCACGCTGATCTTCACACCGGTGATGCTACCGAATCGACGAAAAGGTACTACCGGCCCGAGGTCTCCGCCACGTATCGGTCGCAGGTCGCCGCGAGCGCGTCGGCGTACGCCTCGTCGCGCAGGTGCTTGGGGACGGTGATCGTCCGGCGGCCGCGCCAGTAGAGGCCTTGGCCGAGATCGGCCTCCGTGCTGAGGAACGTCAGAGACTCGGCCGAGGTGTCGACCGTTCCGGGTGCGCCGTTCGAGGCGAGCTTGGTCTTGACCCAGCCCGGGTCGACCGCGACGGAAGAGACCTGCGGCAGCCGGCGGCCCCAGGCGCTCGCCAGCAGGACGTCGCTCGCCTTGCTGTCGGAGTACGCCCGGCTCGGGTCGGTCTTCGCGCCCGGGTCCTCGGCGTCGGGGTGGCCGCTGCCGGCCATCCCGGAGCCCAGCCAGATCAGCCGGCCGGTGAGGTGCTCGGCGAGGCGGGCGGTGAGGAGGTGGGGCGCGAGGACGTTGACGGCGAACGTCGTCTCGAAGCCGTCGACGCTCGTCGGCGGGACGTCTCCGCGTACCCAGACGCCGGCGTTCTGGACCAGCACGTCGATCGGGGCGTGCTCGGCGATCTGGTTCGCGAGGGACTCGACCTCGGCGAGCGAGGCGAGGTCGCCGGTGACGAGCACGGCGTCACCCTCGAGGCGGTCGACGACGGCCTGCCCGCGCGCGGGGTTGCGGGCGTGGACGAGGACGCGGTGCCCGGCGGCGAGGAGCCGTTCGGCGGTCGCGAGCCCGATGCCGTCGGTCGCGCCGGTGATGCAGATGGTGGCCATGGCCCCATCCTGGCCAGAGGCCACAAACTTCCGCGCGGTTGACGACCTCAGAGGTCGTCAACCGCACAGAAGTTCGGCGCTGCCGTCAGGCGCCGCCCTTCTGCAGCGTCACCGTCAGGGGCGTGAAGGCCTTGCCCTCGACGTCGACGCCCTCGGCCTTGAGCTCCTCGAGCGCCTTGGTCACGTAGGCCGTGTTCTTGGCCGTCTGCGGCGGGTCGGCGGTGATGATCGTCGCGCCGGTCTCGTTCTTGGTGCCCTTGGCGATGCCGACCGTGCGCTCCCACGCCACGTCGGAGATCGAGCCGATGCCGCCGCTGGTGGACGGCCAGATCAGCTTGTTCACCTCGTTGGTCTGCCACTGCTGGTGGCTGACGCCCAGCTGGGAGCCCGCCGTCGTGACGATCGACGCGGCCGCCTCGGCGTTGTCGCGGGCGAAGATCCAGCCCTTGATCGAGGCCTTGATGAACTTCGTCGTCGTGTCCTGGTAGGCGGCGTCGCTGCTCAGCTTCTCCGAGTTGGCCCAGATCGCGTCTTGCAGCATGTTCGTGCCGACGTCGTTCCAGCTGATGACGTTGAGCTCGCTCGGCTGGAACAGCTGTCCGGTCGCCGGGTTCTCCGACTCGAGGACCTGCGCGTACTCGTTGTAGGTCATCGCCTGGGCCGCGTCGATGTCGCCGGCGAGGAAGCCGTTCATGTCGAACGCCTGCTGCACGAGCTTGATGTCGCCGGTGGAGATCCCCGCCTTCTGCATCCCGGCGAACAGCTCCCACTCGTTGCCGTAGCCCCAGCTGCCGACGTTCTTGCCGGCCAGGTCGCCCGGCGCGACGATGTTCTTGTCCTTGAACGAGATCTGCGTCGTCCCGCTGCGCTCGAAGATCTGGGCGACGTTCGTGATCTTGGCGCCCTTCTCGATCGAGCCGAGGACCTTCGGCACCCACGAGATGGCGTAGTCGACGTCGCCGGCCGACAGCACGTCCTGCGGGACGATGTCCGGACCGCCCTCGACGATCTCCACGGCCAGACCCTCGGCCTCGTAGAACTTCTGGTCGACCGCGGCGTAGTAGCCCGCGAACTGCGCCTGCGCCACCCACTGCAGCTGCAGCTTGACCGGCGTGAGCGGCGCCGACGAGGCGCTGCCGCCGGCCTCGGGGGCGGAGTCGGACGAGCTGCCGCACCCGGCGAGCGTGAGCCCGACCGCAGCGGCGGCCAGGCCGGTCTGGCCCAGCATGGTCCGTCGGCTGATCTTCGGTGAGCCCATGGGCTTCTCCATCTCTCGGTCTGGGGTGGGGTGGTGCGCTGGATCAGGTGGGGCGGTGCCGGGTCGCGACGACCTCGGCGAGCAGGGCGACGACGTAGAAGACGAGGCCGAGCACGATGGCGCCGAGCACGTACGCCCAGGCCAGCGGGTAGTTGCTCGACGACGCGGCCGAGGTGATCGACTTGCCGAGGCCGCCGATCGGGCCGCCGAAGTACTCCGCGACCAGGGCCGAGATCACGGCGAGCGACGAGGCGATCCGCAGGCCGGTGAAGAGGTACGGCGCGGCCGTCGGCAGGGTCAGGGCCCACTGCTGCTGGAACGACGTGGCCGCGTACGCGCGCATCAGATCGCGGTGCACCGGCTTGGTCTGGCGCAGTCCGCGCAGCGTGTTCACGTACACGGGGATGAGCACGGCCAGGGCGGCGACGAGCACGCGCGCGGTCTCCACCGCCGCGCCGTAGAGCGTGTAGAGCACCGGGGCGAGGGCGACGATCGGCATCACCGAGAGCGCGGCGACGACCGGGGCGGCGAGCTGGTCGAGGACGCGGACGACGCTGGCCAGCACGGCGAAGACGATCGCGACGACGGTGCCGATCACCAGCCCGAGCAGCGCGTTCAGGCCGGTGTGGGCGGCGCCGGAGGCCACCGACCCCGCGTTGTCGACGACCTCGGCGAGGATCGCCGAGGGGGCGGGGACGACGTACGGGTCGATCCCCAGGCCGGAGACGAGTCCCTGCCACAGGCCGACGAAGACGACACCGAAGGCGATCGGGGCGACGACGGTCCGGGCGGAGCCACCCGGGGCCAGCACCCGGGCCGGGACGGTGGCGGCGCCGGTCGGGACGCTCACCGGTTCTCCACCCCGCGGGTCCCGACGGGTGCCTCGCCGTGCAGCGCCTCGCGCACCTTCGCGACCGCGTCGAAGAACGCGGCGTCCTCGCGCAGGGCGTCGTCGCGGGTCGTTCCGGGCAGGCGTACGGGCACGACGTCGACGATCCGGCCCGGCCGCGGCGACATGACGACCACCCGGTCGGACAGGAACACGGCCTCCGGGATCGAGTGCGTGACGAAGACGACCGCGGCGCCGGTCTCGCCGCAGATCCGGGCGAGCTCGTTCTGCATGCGCTCGCGGGTCATCTCGTCCAGCGCGCCGAACGGCTCGTCCATGAGCAGCAGCCGGGGCCGTTCGGCCAGGGCGCGAGCGATGGCGACGCGCTGCTGCATGCCGCCGGAGAGCTGGTCGGGGTAGGACCCGGCGAACTCGGTCAGGCCGATCAGCTCGATCAGCTCCTCGACCCGGGCCTGGCGCTCGGCCTTGCCGACCTTGTGGAGCGCGAGCGGGAGCTCGATGTTCCGGGCGACGGTGCGCCAGGGGAGCAGCCCCGCCTGCTGGAAGGCGATGCCGTAGTCCTGGTCGAGGCGGGCCTGCCGCGCGCTCTTGCCGAACACCTCGAGGGTGCCCGACGTGGGTTCGTCGAGGTCGGCGACCAGCCGCAGCAGCGTGCTCTTGCCGCACCCGCTCGGGCCGATCAGCGACACGAACTCACCCGGCGCGACGTCGAGGTCGACCCCGGTCAGCGCCGTGACGCTGCCCTGCTTGCTGGTGAAGACCCGGTCGAGGCCCTCCACGTGCACCGCTGATGTGTCCGAGGAGCTCACGCGGCCACCTCCGAACGTCGGTAGGGCTTGAGGAAGACCCCGAGCAGCGTGACGAACCCGGCGGCGACGAGGCCGACGACGATCGCGCCGATGATCGGGGCCCACGGCTTGGCGGGGTCGCCGCCGGCGGCCTGGGCGTACTCGAGGACGAGCCGGCCGATGCCGCCGCGCAGCCCGATCGAGACCTCGGCCACGACGGTCCCGATGACCGCCGCCGCGGCGGCCAGCCGGAGGGCGGGCAGCAGGTAGGGCACGCTCGCCGGCAGCCGCAGCCGGAGCAGCGTCGTGCGCCAGCCGGTGCCGTACGTCCGCATCAGGTCGAGGTGCGTGGCGTCGGGGGCCTTGAGCCCGCGCAGCATGCCGACCGCGACGGGGAAGAACGCGAGGTACGCGGCGATCACGGCCACGGAGTCCTGGCTGTCCCAGGCGAAGCTGCCGATCCGCACCTGCGACCCCCAGCGCCGGACGAGCGGGGCGATGGCGATGAGCGGGACGGTCTGGCTCAGGACGACCCAGGGGAGGACGGCCGACTCGGCGAGCCGGAAGCGCTGCATGAGCAGCGCCAGCGCCAGCCCGACCACGACGCCGACGAACCAGCCGATCGCGGCGATCTTGAGCGAGAACAGGCACGCGTGCCCGACGACCTGCCAGAGCGGGTCCCCGGAACGTCCGAGCGCCGGCTCGACCAGCCGCCCGGCGATGTCCCAGAGGTGCGGCATCGCGCGGTCGCTGGTCCGGGGCAGGACGACGCGGCCGCCGAGCTCGACGCCGGCCGCCGGCCCGAGGGCCTTGTAGACCTCCCACACCACGCCGAGGACGACGAGCCCGAGCAGGCCGAGGCCCCACGCGCGGATGCGGGTGCTCACGAGCGGGCGGTCACGGAGTCGCGCAGGGCCGGGATGATCGTCTCGCCGTACGCGCGCAGCGTCTCCTCCTTGTTGTCGTGCTGGAGGTAGACCGAGAACTGGTCGACACCGAGCGCCTTCAGCTCGTGCAGCTTGGCGATGTGCTCCTCGGCCGTGCCGAGCAGGCAGAAGCGGTCGACGATCTCGTCGGGCACGAACGACGTGTGCGTGTTCCCCGCGCGCCCGTGCTCGTTGTAGTCGTAGCCCTCGCGCGCCTTGATGTAGTCGGTCAGGGCGTGCGGGACGGAGCTGTCGGCCCCGTACTTCGCGACGATGTCGGCCACGTGGTTGCCGACCATCCCGCCGAACCAGCGGCTCTGGTCGCGCATGTGCGGCAGGTCGGTGCCCACGTACGCGGGGGCGGCGACGCAGAAGGTCAGGGCGTCGGGGTCCCGGCCGGCGTTGCTCGCGGCCGTCCGGACCGCCTCGATCATCCAGCGCGCGATGTCGACGTCGGCCAGCTGCAGGATGAAGCCGTCGCCGACCTCCCCGGCCGCCTTGAGCGCGAGGGGCCCGTACGCCGCGATCCACACCTCGAGCTCCGACGTGCTCGCCCACGGGAAGCGGATCGTCGAGCCGTTGTAGTCGACCGCACGGCAGTTCGCGAGCTCGCGGATGACGTGTGTCGCCTCGCGCATGTCGCGCACGGTCGTCGGCTTGCCGTTCGTCACGCGGACGGCCGAGTCGCCGCGGCCGATGCCGCAGACGGTCCGGTTGCCGAACATCTCGTTCAGCGTCGCGAAGATCGACGCCGTGACGGTCCAGTCGCGGGTCGCCGGGTTGGTGACCATGGGGCCGACGATGATGCGGTTCGTCCGGCTGAGGATCTGGCTGTAGATGACGTACGGCTCCTGCCACAGCAGGTGGCTGTCGAAGGTCCACACGTACTCGAACCCGTGCGCCTCGGCCAGCTCCGCGAGCTGCACCGTGCGCCACGCGGGCGGGTTGGTCTGGAGGACGACTCCGAACTTCATACGAGGTACTGCGTCAGGTCGCGCTTCAGGAACTTGCCGTGCGACTTGGTGCCGACGTAGCCGGTCTCGTCGACCAGCACGGAGCCGCGGGACATGACCCAGTCGACGTGACCGTCCACCTCGTAGCCCTCCCAGGCGGAGTAGTCCATGTTCATGTGGTGGCTCTTCCCGAGTCCGATGGAAGTGTGGCCCTGCGGGTCGTAGATCACGAGGTCCGCGTCGGCGCCGGGCTGGACGACGCCCTTGCGCCCGTACAGCCCGAACATCCGGGCCGGGGTCGTGGCGATGAGCTCCACCCAGCGCGACAGAGTGATCTCGCCGGTCACGACGCCCTGGTAGAGCAGGTCGACGCGGTGCTCGATCGAGCCGATCCCGTTCGGGATGGCGCGGAAGTCGCCCTGGCCCAGGTCCTTCTGGCCGCGCATGCAGAACGGGCAGTGATCGGTCGAGACGGTCTGCAGGTCGTTCGTCCGCAGCGCCCGCCACATCGCGTCCTGGTGACCTTCCGCGCGGGAGCGCAGCGGAGTCGAGCAGACCCACTTGGCGCCCTCGAAGTCGCCCCACTCCTCGCTCCGCGCACCGAGCTGGTCCTCCAGCGAGAGGTAGAGGTACTGGGGGCAGGTCTCGCCGAACACGTTCTGGCCGCGGTCGCGGGCGGCGGCGAGCTGCTCGACGGCCTGCTTGGCGCTGACGTGGACGACGTAGAGCGGGGCACCGGTGAGGTCGGCCAGCATGATCGCGCGGTGCGTGGCCTCCTCCTCGAGCTGCCAGGCGCGGGCGATGCCGTGGAAGTACGGGGTGGTCTTGCCCTGGTTGTAGAGCTGCTCGGCGAGGACGTCGATCGCCGGGCCGTTCTCGGCGTGCATCATCGTCAGCAGCCCGGTCTCGCGGGACTTCTGCATGGCGCGCAGGATCTGCGCGTCGTCGGAGAAGAACACGCCGGGGTAGGCCATGAAGAGCTTGAAGCTGGTGATGCCCTCGTCGACCAGCGAGTCCATCGCCTTGAGCGAGTACTCGTCGACGCCGCCGATGATCTGGTGGAACCCGTAGTCGACCGCGCACTCACCGGCGGCCTTCTCGTGCCAGGCTGCGAGGCCGTCCTCGACCCGTTCGCCGGTCCGCTGGATGGCGAAGTCGATGATGCTCGTCGTCCCGCCCCAGGCCGCGGCCCGGGTGCCGGTCTCGAACGTGTCCGACGCCTCCGTCCCGCCGAACGGCATCTGCATGTGGGTGTGGGCGTCGATGCCGCCGGGGATGACGTACTTCCCGCTCGCGTCGACGACCCGGTCGACCGACGCCGCCAGGTCGGTCCCGAGCAGCTGCGACCCCGGCGCGAGGACGGCGACGATCGTCTCGCCGTCCACGAGCACGTCGGCGGGAGAGGCTCCGGTCGCGTTGACGACGGTCCCGCCGGTGATCAGCGTGGTCGTCACGGCTTCACCGTGCTGGTGTACGACTCCGGCCGACGGTCGCGGTAGAACTGCCAGTCGTTGCGGACACGCCGGATCATGTCGAGGTCCAGGTCGCGGATCACGACCTCCTCGGACACCTGGGAGCCCATCGGGCCGATCAGGTTGCCCTGCGGGTCCACGAACTGGCTGGATCCGTAGAACGTGACCGCCGCGTCGCCGTACTCGTTGTCCTCGCGGCCGACCCGGTTGGGCGCGGCGACGAAGTAGCCGTTGGCCGCGGCGGCCGCCGGCTGCTCGATCTCCCACAGCCGGTTGGACAGGCCCGGCTTGGTGGCGTTCGGGTTGAAGACGATCTGGGCGCCGTTGAGGCCGAGCTCGCGCCAGCCCTCCGGGAAGTGCCGGTCGTAGCAGATGTAGACCCCGATCGGCCCGACCGCGGTCTGGAAGACGGGGTAGCCGAGGTTGCCGGGGCGGAAGTAGAACTTCTCCCAGAACTTCTCGAGGTTCGGGATGTGGTGCTTGCGGTACTTGCCGAGGATCGTCCCGTCGGCGTCGACCACCACGGCGGTGTTGTAGTAGACGCCGGGCAGCTCCTCCTCGTAGATCGGGAGGACCATGACGAGCTTCAGCTCGGCCGCCAGCGCGGCGAAGCGCTGCACGACCGGGCCGTCGGCCGGCTCGGCGTAGTCGTAGTACTTCGCGTCCTCGGTGATGCCGAAGTAGGGGCCGTAGAAGAGCTCCTGGAAGCAGATCACCTGCACGCCGTCGGCCGCCGCCTCGCGGGCGAAGCGCTCGTGGAGGTCGAGCATCGAGGCCTTGTCGCCCGTCCACGTCGTCTGGGTGATCGCTGCTCGCACCGTCGTCACGTCAACATCTCCATCTCGCCTTCGAGGACCCCTCTCGGGGTGAGGATTGAACATCACCGGAGTTCCGGTCTCGTGTCAACGCATGACGCGCAGGTGACGGGAGTGTCGCCGTACGCTGCGGCGGTGCTGGAGGCCGTGTCGGAGGGTGTCGTGGACGAGATCCTGCAGTCCCGGGCCGACCGTCCCGTGGTCCGCCACGGGGACCAGGTCCGGCACCCGCGCCACCCCTGGTCGGAGTCGGTCCAGGAGCTGCTGGCCTACCTCGCCGAGGCCGGCTTCGCGGAGTCGCCGCGGCCGGGCGGGGTGAGCGGGGACCACGACGACGTCGGCTACATCGAGGGCATCTCGGGTGACGAGGCGTGCACGGTCGTGCAGAGCGACGCGGCGGTCGCCGAGGTGGCCCAGCTGCTGCGGCGCTACCACGACGCGGTGGAGGGCTGGCAGCCCGAGACGGAGCCGGTCTGGTTCGACGGGCGGCGCGGCACCGGCAGCCGGCCCGGCGAGCTCGTCTGCCACGGCGACCCCGGCCCCTGGAACCTCGTCTGGGACCTCGTCCGGCCGCCCGGCGAGCAGCTCGTCGGGCTCATCGACTGGGAGTACGCCTCGGTCGGCACCCGCCTGACCGACATCGGCTACGCGCTGCACTACCTCGCCCCGCTGCGCGACCGCAGCTACTGGCACGGCGTGCTCGGCATGGCCCGCAAGCCACGCCGGCGGCACCGCATGGCCGTGTTCGCGGAGGCGTACGGCGTCCGCCTCGACGAGGACCTCGTCGACGCCGTCGTGGCCGCGCAGCAGGCCGGCGTGCAGCTGATGATCGACCTCGCGGCGCTCGGCCGCCCGCGTCAGATCCAGCTCATCGCCGAGGGCGAGCTCGAGCGCGAGCGCCGGGCCGTCGACTGGACGGAGCGCCACCGCCACAAGTTCAGCCGAGCCGGAGCGACCGTTCCCGTCGACGCCTGAGCCTCGACTCGTCTTCCCGGTCTTCTCGAGATCTGCTCAATCCGTGCCCCGAGATCGAGGGTTGGTCAGGATCTGAGCGTGGGACTCACCGCCACGCGCCATCTCGGGGCACGGATTGAGCAGGTAGACCTGATGGCGTTCCTTCGAACAGGTGTTCTAATAAGGACATGTCCCGGCACGGTCCTGATCCCGAACGTCTCTTCTTCGGCGAGGTCGTCGGCACGGCCCGACGGCTGGCGGCGGAGCAGGGCTCGATGGCTGACGCCATCGCGGCGATCCGCCGGGTGGCTGGGCCCCGGGAGGACCTGCTCGTGCAGGGGGCCGGCCTCGGGGTGGGGGCCTGGTCGGTCAACCCGGGGCTGCCCGCCGACCTCCTCGCCGCGGGCCTGCTGGTGGGCAGCGTCCCGCGCCTGGAGCTCGACGTGCTCCTGCACTGGATGACCGTCGGCCAGCAGCGCGGCCTCAGCGGCGCGCGCTACCGGGTCTAGCCGGCGTCAGCGGATGCCGGAGGTCGCGAAGCCCTGGACGAACCAGCGCTGGAAGACCAGGAACAGCACGATGAGCGGCCCGACGGTGATCAGCGTCATCGCCATCAGGGCGCCGTAGTCGGTCTGGTACTGCCCCTGCAGGAACTGCAGCCCGATGGGCAGCGTGTAGAGGCTCGGGTCGCGCAGCACGATCAGCGGCCAGAGGAAGTCGTTCCACTGGTACATCAGGCTCAGCAGCGTCAGCACCGCGAGCAACGGCTTCGACAGCGGCAGGACGATGCTCCAGAAGATCCGGACCGGTCCCGCCCCGTCGATCTTGGCCGCCTCGATCAGCTCGGTGGGGATGGCGATCATGAACTGCCGGGCGAGGAAGATGCCGAACGTGGCGGCCGCGCCCGGGATGATCACGGCCCAGAAGGTGCCGACAAGGCCGAGCGCGTTCACGAGCCGGAACTGCGGCACGAGGATCGCCTGCGTCGGGATCATCATCGTCGAGAGCAGCAGCAGGAAGAGCGGCGTCTTCGCCGGGAAGCGCAGCTTGGCGAAGCCGTAGCCGGCCATCACCGAGACGATCACCGAGATGATCGTGGTCAGCGCGGTGACGGTGACGGAGTTGGAGAACCACTGCCCGATCGGCCAGGCGGTGAAGACCCGCGCGAAGTTGTCGAGCGTGATGTTCGTGGGCAGCAGGTCGAGCTCGGTGGAGAAGACGGACTGCCCCGACAGCGCGGTCACGATCATCACCCACAGCGGGAAGGCCATGACCACGGACACGACGACGGCGACGACGACCCGGAGCGCGAGACCCACCCGCGTACGGGTGCGGCGCGTGGCGGGCCCACGGGTGGCGGAGACGCTCGTGGCGCGGGAGCGTACGGCGCCCTGGTCGGCGGTGACGGCCATCAGGCCACCTCGTCCCGGCTGCGGTTGGCGCGCCACTGGACGATCGTGAAGACGAGCGTCAGCACGAAGATCACGACGCCGATCGCGGCGCCGTAGCCCTGGTCGCGGGTGGGGCCGAAGGCCACCTTGTAGGCCCAGGTGCCGAGCACCTCGGTGCTGTTGCCGGGGCCGCCGTTGGTCAGCACGAAGATCGTGTCGAAGACCTGGAAGCTGTAGATCACGTTCATGATGATCAGGAAGAACGTGGCCGGTCCGACGAGCGGGACGGTCACGTTCCGGAAGCGCTGCCAGCCGTTCGCGCCGTCGAGGGCGGCGGCCTCGTACAGGTCGGGCGGCACCGCCTGCAGCGAGGCGAGGTAGATGATCATGCTGAAGCCGACGCGGATCCAGAGCGTCACCAGGACGACCGAGATGAACGCCCAGGCCCCGTTCGACTGCCAGGGGATGCCGCTCGACGCCCCGAGGGCGACCAGCAGCTTGTTCACCACGCCGATGACCTCGTTGTAGAGGAACGTGCCGATCAGGCCGACCGACACCCCCGAGATCACCAGCGGCAGGTAGACCACCGTGCGCCAGATCTTGCGGCCGGGCAGCACCGAGTTCATCAGCACCGCGAGGGCGAGCCCGAGGGCCATGCTCAGCGGCACCGTGATGACCGTGAACAGCGCCGTGTTGAGCAGCGCCCGGACGAACGTGTCGTCGCCGAGCATCGTGCGGAAGTTCTCGAGCCCCAGCGGCGTGGTGTCGCCGGTCAGGGGCGACACCTTCTGCGTGCTGTAGAAGAACGTCCCCAGCATCGGCAGGATCAGGAAGGCCAGGGCGAGCAGGACCGACGGGCCCACGAACAGCAGCGCCGACGGCTCCCACAGCGACCGGCCCCGGCGGCGGGGCGACCGGCCCGCCGGGGTGACGGCGTCCTGCCCGGCGGCCAGCGCGGCCGCCTGGCTCACTGCACCGCCTTCTGCACCGCTTCGGCCAGCGCGGCCGTCGTGTCGGCGGCGGACCGCCCGCCGAGGAACGCCTTCTCGAGCTCGTTCTGCAGCGCCAGGTTGAGGTTCGCGAACTGCGGGACCGTGACCTGGGCGACCTGCTCGGGCGTCAGCGTCTTGGCCTGGAGCACGAACGGGGCCATCAGGTCGGGCCGGATGGCGAAGTCGAGCTGGGACGCGGTGAGGCTCTTGAGCGTCGGCAGCTGGTTCGTGGCCTGGCAGTAGGTGCGCATCGCGTCCTCCGAGACCAGGTACTGGAGGAACTTCGTCGCGGCCTCGGTGTTCTTGCCGCTCTTGGGTGCCACGACCGCGTTGCCACCGAGGTCGGTCGAGGCCGCGACGTCGCGCGGCTGCGGCATGGCGCCGTACTCGAACTTCTGCTTGACCCCGCTGTTGATCGTCGGCACGAGGAAGCTGCCGGCGAAGGCCATGGCGACCGTCCCCGACTGGAAGGCGGCGTCGGGGTAGGTGGTGCTCTTGACCGAGGAGTTCTTGGCCACCCAGCCGTTCTTGAAGAAGCCCGACGTGAAGTCGACCGTCTTGCGGCCCGCGTCGGAGTCGATGGCCGCCGCCTTGAGGTCGGGGGTGAGCAGGGCGCCGCCGGCCTCGAAGAGCCAGGTGAGCCAGCGGTACGCGCCAGCGCTCTGCCAGTCGTAGATGAAGGCGGACTGGCCGCTCTTGGTGACCTTGGCCAGCTTGTTCGACGCGTCGGTGAACTGCTCCCAGGTCCACGCCTCCTCCAGCGTGGTCGGGATGTTCGTGATCCCGGCGGCCTCGAAGGCGTCCTTGCGGTAGAGGATCGCGGTCGTGTCGATCTGGTGCGGGGCGCCGTACGGCTTGCCGTTCGCGACGACCGCGGAGAACAGGCCCGGCTCGAACGCGTTCGCGTCCAGGCTGGCCGAGAGGTCGAGCAGGACGTCCTGGCTCGTGTACTGACCCATGTCGATGTAGGACACGCGGAACAGGTCCGGCGGGTTGCCCGCCTGGAAGCGGGTGTCCAGGTTGGTCTGGACGCTCGCGTACGGGACCGTGTCCGTCTTGATCGTGATCCCGGGGTTGGCCTGCTGGAACGAGGCGATGACCGCGTCGAAGGCGGCCTTCTCCTCGTCGCCGGACCAGTTGACGAAGGTGAGCTCGACCGGCCCGCCCGCGCTGGCGCCGCCCGAGGGGGCGCTGCTGCCGGCCTTGCTGGTCAGTCCCGAGCAGGCGCTGAGCCCGGCGGCCGCGCCGAGCCCGAGCCCCCCTGCCAAGAGCTGCCGACGGTTGAGCGACATTCTTTTCCCCCTTCGCCGAAACGGCGATTGTTGCAGCAGACGTCCTCCGTTCCCCGGGCCGGGCAGAGGCGGATGCGCCGGGCGCTAGCCCGAGAGCAGGAACCGGAACATCGGGCTGTCGCTGCCGATCAGCTCGATCTGGGGTGGTGACGCGGCCATCCGGGCCAGCAGCGGGGCCAGGTCCTCGCGTCGGGCCAGCTCGATCCCCACCAGCGCCGGGCCGGTCTCGCGGTTGCTGCGCTTGACGTACTCGAACAGGGTGATGTCGTCGTCGGGTCCGAGGACCTCGTCGAGGAAGTGGCGCAGCGCGCCGGGCTGCTGGGCGAACTCGACGAGGAAGTAGTGCTTGCGGCCCTCGAAGACCGCGGCGCGCTCGGCGATCTCGGCGTAGCGGCTGACGTCGTTGTTGCCGCCCGAGAGCACGCACACCACGCGCTGGCCCGGCTCGACCCGGACGACGCTCGTCAGCGCCGCGGAGGCCAGGGCGCCGGCGGGCTCGGCGACGACGCCGTCGGAGGCGTACATCGACAGCAGCTCGACGCAGACCCCGCCCTCCGGCACCTGCACGAGCTCCGCGCCGGACGCGGCGATGAGCGGCGTGGTCAGCGCGCCGGCCCGCCGGACGGAGGCGCCGTCGACGAACGTGTCGAGGTCGACGAGGTCGACCGGGTGACCCGCGGCGAGGGCGGCGGCCACGCAGGCCGCCCCCAGCGGCTCGACGCCCACGACCCGGACCTGCGGGTGGCGCTCGCGCAGCCAGGCCGTGCAGCCCGCGAGCAGCCCGCCGCCGCCGACGGGCACGACCAGCACGTCCGGCGGGGAGCCCGTCTGCTCGACCAGCTGCTCGACGAGCTCGAGGGCGACCGTGCCCTGCCCGGCGATCGTGCGCAGGTCGTCGAAGGCCGGCACGACGGTGGCGCCGGTCCGGATCGCGTCCGCCGCAGCGGCGACGGCCGCCTCGTCGTAGGTGCCGCCCGTGACGACGACCTCCACGTGGTCACCGCCGATCGCGGTGATCCGCTCGCGCTTCTGCCGGGGCGTGTTCCGCGGCAGGAACACGCGACCCCGGATGCCGAGGGCGGCGCACGCGTACGCCAGGCCTTGGCCGTGGTTGCCGGCGCTCGCGCAGACGACGCCGCGGGCCCGCTGCGCCTCGCTCAGCTGGGCCAGGACGTTGTAGGCGCCGCGCACCTTGTAGGAGCGGACGACCTGCAGGTCCTCGCGCTTGAACCAGACCTCGGCGCCGCCCGCGGAGAGCCGCGTGTTCCGCTGCAGGGGAGTGCGCTCGACCACCCCGGCGAGGCGTCGGGCGGCCTCCTCGACGAGCTCGGCGCCCATCTCGACCGCCGTCTGCTGCGCTTGCGCCGTCACGTCCCGATCATCCCTCACGGCAACTCTCAAGTGTGACGAGAGGGACGAGGGTTTCATCAGTGAAGTGGCCCGGAGCTCTTCCCGGGCCCCCTCAGGCGTGCTTAAGGTGCCTCAGTCCGCGGCTCGTACGAGGGGGAAGCCGGCGGACGCAGCACGAGCCGACGCCGACGACTCCGAGGAACCACATGATCTCCCGACGCACCGCCCGACACTCCCGCATCGCCCGCGGCCTGCCAGCCCTGGCGCTCGGCCTGACCGCGCTGGCGCTCGCCGTGCCCACCAGCCTCCCGGCGGCCGCGGCCCCCGGCGGTCCGTCCGCCGGGTCGGGCGAGAAGGCCACGCTCGCGGCCGCGCAGGAGAAGACCGCGTCCGGCCGCCAGCTCACCGCCGCCGCCGAGAAGGCCGGCCTCGAGGTCGGCAACGCCACCATGGGCTGGCGCGAGCGGGGGACCGAGCGGGCCGCGCTGCAGCAGCGCTCCGGCCTGCTCCGCTACGGCGCGGCGGCCCGGTCGAGCACGAGCTCCTTCACGCCGAAGGGCGTGCTCGGGGTCGACATCTCGAGCTACCAGGGCAACTTCAAGTGGTCGACCTGGACGAAGAAGGACAAGGACTTCGCCTACATCAAGGCGACCGAGGGCACCTCGTACAAGAACCCGTACTTCAAGAACCAGTACAAGGGCGCGGCGAAGGCCGGGATGATCCGCGGCGCCTACCACTTCGCGAACCCGTCCGGTGCGGCCGGCTACAAGCAGGCCCGCTACTTCGTGAAGAACGGCGGGGGCTGGAGCGCGGACGGCCACACGCTGCCCGGTGTGCTCGACATCGAGTACAACCCGTACGGCTCGACCTGCTACGGCGTGAGCAAGAAGAGCACCGTCAAGTGGGTCACGTCCTTCACCAAGGAGTACAAGAAGCTGACGGGCAAGGACGCCGTCATCTACACCACCCTCGACTGGTGGAAGCAGTGCACGGGCAACTCGAGCAAGTTCGCCGAGACGAACCCGCTGTGGGTCGCCCGCTACGGCACCAAGACCCCGGGTGCGCTGCCGAAGGGCTGGAAGACCGCGACCTTCTGGCAGTACACCTCGAACCCCATCGACCAGGACGTCTTCCCGGGCAAGAGCAAGGCGCTCAAGAAGCTGGCGAAGGAGAAGGACTGACCCTCCGCCAGCGAGGGAGCTCGGCTAGCTGACGTCCTCGTCGTCCTCGCTGGCGGTGCCGGCGAGGTCGGACGGGTCGACGGTGCCCTCGGGGTCGTCCTCGACGGTCAGGTTGCCGATCGTCGAGTCCGGGTCCACGGCCGTCTGGGCCTGGCTGGTCTCGTCGGCTGGGACGTCGGGCTCCATGGACGAAGACGACATGGTGGTTCTCCTCGCTGTCGGACGGCTGCGGCCGCTGCGTGCCTCGTCAGCCTAGTGGCGGCCCGTCGGATGTGATCTTCTCCTCGGTGCGCTCACCGGCCCGGTTCGTTAACCTCAGGTCCTGGACGTCGGCGACCGGCTGGGGGGTTGGCGCCGGCGTCCGTCAGCTCGGGGGACGCGCGTCTGGCAGGGTGGACGCGTGAAAAAGGGTGCAGCGTGACGGCTGGGTGGGTCGACCACGTCTTCTGGTGGCACGTCTACCCGCTCGGCTTCGTCGGGGCCGAGCGTGAGGCGGCGGACCTGGCCGACGGGCGCGTCGAGCACCGGCTGCGGAACATCGAGGGCTGGCTCGACCACCTGGTCTCCCTCGGCTGCAACGGGCTGCTGCTGGCCCCGGTCTTCGCGGCGACGAGCCACGGGTACGACACCGTCGACTACCTGCGGATCGACCCGCGGCTCGGCGACGACGCCGACTTCGACGCCCTCGTGGCCGCCTGCCACGACCGGGGCGTCCGCGTCCTCCTCGACGGGGTCTTCAACCACGCCGGCCGGGACTTCCCGCCGGTCGCGGAGGCTCTCGAGCATGGTCCGGGGTCGCCCGGGGCGGAGTGGGTGCAGCGGCTCTACGACACCGACGGCGTCATCACCGCCGACTACTTCGAGGGTCACGACACCCTCGTCACCCTGAACCACGCCGCACCGGTCGTGCAGGACTTCGTCCGCGACGTGATGCTGCACTGGCTGCGCCGCGGGATCGACGGCTGGCGCCTCGACGCCGCGTACGCCGTGCCGGCGGCGTTCTGGGCCGCGGTGCTGCCGACGGTGCGCGCCGAGTTCCCGGACGCCTGGTTCGTGGGCGAGATGATCCACGGCGACTACGTGGCGTACGTCGAGGAGTCCGGCATCGACTCGGTCACGCAGTACGAGCTGTGGAAGGCCGTCTGGTCCTCGCTCGACACCGTGAACCTCCACGAGCTCGAGTGGACCCTCGGCCGGCACGCCGAGTTCGTCGAGCGCTTCGTGCCGATGACCTTCGTCGGCAACCACGACACGACCCGGGTGGCCAGCCAGATCCACGACCACCGCCACTGGCCGCACGCCGTCGCGCTGCTCGGCTTCCTGCCCGGCGTCCCGTGCGTCTACTACGGCGACGAGTTCGGGCTCGAGGCGGTCAAGGAGGACCGCCCCGACAGTGACGACGCCGTACGGCCCGAGCTCCCGGCCGAGCGCGGGCTGTTCTCCGACCCGCACCCCGACCTCGAGGAGGTCTACCGCCGGGTCTTCTCGCTGCGCCGTCAGCACGCCTGGCTCGTCGACGCCGTCACCTCGACCGAGCAGGTGACCAACGAGCACCTGCTCGTCCACGCCCGCGCCCGTGACGGCGAGGGCGCCCTGACGCTCGCGCTCAACCTGGGCGACCAGCCGTACGCGTCGCCGACGGGGGAGTCCGTCGGGCCCCACGACTGGGCGGTCCTGGAGGGGTAGGTCCCGCTCAGCGCAGGTGGTCGTCGAAGAAGTCGACCGTCCGGTCCATCGCGCGGCTGAACGTGGCGCCCTCGAAGGTGTGGTCCGCGCCGGGGTAGACGTTCGAGGTCACGTCGACGTCGGCGTCCTCCAGCGCGTCGACCGTCGAGCGCGCCCAGCGGACCGGGCAGGTGCGGTCCGAGCCGCCGTGCTGGACCAGCACCGGCTCGGTGATCCGGTCGAAGAACGGCCGGGCCGACGCGGCGCGCCAGAAGGCCGGGTCGTCGTCGGGGAGCCCGTACGTCTTCTCGATCTTCTTGTTGGTGTCCTGCCGCTCGCCGTTGTCGGCGTACCAGCGCTCCCAGTTGTCCGCCTCCAGCGAGCTCACCGAGGCCCAGACGGCGGCCGCGTCGACCAGGCCCGGCTGCGCCGCCAGCGCGCGCAGCGTGACACCGCCGCCCATCGAGCGGCCGAACCAGCCGACGTGGTCGGTGTCGAGGAAGTCGTAGCCCGACGCCTTGACCGCCTTCACCGCGTTGATCGTGTCGACGACGTACGGGAGCCGCAGCGCGTAGTCGGTGCCGTCGACCCCGTCCTCGTCGTCGCTGGAGCCGGCGTGGTTGCGGTAGTCGACGTGCAGCACGACGTAGCCGCGCCGGGCGAGGACGTCCTGCTCGCGAGGCATGCCCTGGCCCGACCAGTAGGTGTCGGGGTCGATGTAGCCGTGGTTGAGCACGACCACCGGGAAGGGGCCCTTGCCGTCGGGCACGTTCATGATCCCGGAGATGAGCTCGTCGTCCCCGCGGAACGTGACCGCGTAGCGCTTGTAGCTCCCCTGGTCGCGCAGGAGCCGACCGCGCTCCAGGTCGCGACCGTCGTAGCGCTTCTGGATCAGCGCCTGCATCGAGATCGGGTTCACTTTGCGCGCCGGCGCCTTCTTGGTCGGCGTGGGCGTGGGCGTCGGGGTCGGTGCCGCGGTCGGGCTCGGGGCAACGGTCGACGTCGGAGCTGAGGTCGCCGCGGGCTGCGTCGGCGGGGAGTCCTGCGCCGCCGGGGCGCTGCAGCCGGCCAGCAGCCCGAGGAGCAGGGCGAGGGCGAGCGGCGCGCGCGTCATCGGCTCAGTCTGGCGGGGCGGTCAACCCTGGCGAGGTGAGTGCCGCCGCGATCGCGTCGACGACCGGGAGGTCGGGGTCGAGCCAGGCCAGGTCGTTGATCGAGACCTTGTCGACCCAGGCCAGGGCGTCGTGCGCCGCGCCCGCCTCGGGGATGCCGGTGCGGACGACGCACCACCACACCCGCATGGCGAGGCCGGACGTCAGCGGCCAGGTCGTGCCCGGGCCGCCCCGGGGGACCAGCTCGTCGCCGACCTCGACGGTGATCCCCAGCTCCTCGTCCAGCTCGCGGTGCAGCGCCGCGAGGGGCTCCTCGCCCGGCTCGACCTTGCCGCCCGGCAGCTCCCAGCGCCCGGCGAGGGACTCAGGGGCGAAGCGGCGCGCCCCGAGAGCGCGGGTCGGGTGTTCGAGGTCGTCGACGAGCACAGCCGCGACGACGAGCTGGTCGGCCACACCGGGAGTCTGGCAGCGTCAGCCTCCTCCCGTCCGCAGAAGTCGGTGGCGGACGGCGGGTCGGGGGAATAGCGTCGCGGGGCGATGAGTTCACGACCCTGTGCGGGTCTGGAACCTGACCCGCCACGGCAAGGACGCCGGCACCCGCAGCACGAGCACGAGGAACGGAATCTCCGTGACCGCCACGAGCACCCAGCCGCAGTCCACCACCCGGGCCGACGCCCAGACCGAGGCCGCGGGCAACCGGGCCGTCATCGCGATCCTGCTGGTCGCGACCTTCGTCGTCATCCTCAACGAGACGATCATGAACGTCGCGCTGCCGAGCCTGATGACGGACCTGAACGTCACCGCGCGTACGGGCCAGTGGCTCTCGACCGTCTTCCTGCTGACGCTGGCGATCGTCATCCCGACCACGGGCTTCCTGCTGCAGCGGCTCACCACCCGGCAGGTGTTCATCACCGCGATGATCCTGTTCAGCAGCGGGACGCTCATCGCGGCCGTGTCGCCGGCCTTCTGGCTGCTGCTGCCCGCCCGCGTGGTCCAGGCCTCCGGCACGGCCATGATGCTGCCGCTGCTCATCACCACGATCCTCACACTGGTCCCGGTCGAGCGCCGCGGCGTGGTCATGGGGAACGTCACCATCGTCATCTCCGTGGCCCCCGCCATCGGCCCGACCGTCTCCGGGATCGTCCTGCACTTCTTCCCGTGGCGCTTCATGTTCATCCTCGTGCTGCCGATCGCGCTCGCCGCTCTCGCGTTCGGGGTCCGCAAGCTCAAGAACGTCGGCACGCCCGGAGCGGCCAAGCTCGACGTGCTGTCGGTCGTCCTGACGGTTCCCGCCTTCGGCGGCATCGTCTACGGCCTGAGCCAGATCGGGACCACGGGCCCGTTCGGCATCCCGCCGATCGCGTTCATCGGCGTCGGCGCCCTGGCGCTGGCCGCGTTCGCGTGGCGCCAGACCCGGCTCTACCGCTCGGACAACCCGCTGCTGGACCTGCGGGCCTTCCGCTTCGCCCCGTTCACCATCAGCGTGGCGCTGCTGTGCGCGGCCATGCTCGCCCTGTTCGGCATGGTCATCCTGCTGCCGATCTACCTGCAGCAGGTCCGCGGGATCGGTGCGCTGGAGACCGGTCTGATGCTGCTGCCCGGCGGGCTCGTCATGGGCCTGCTCGGCCCGCAGGTCGGCAAGCTGTTCGACCGCTACGGCCCCCGCGGCCTCACGCTCATCGGCTCGGTCCTGCTCGTGGTGTCGATGTGGCGCCTCAGCACCATCGACCTCGAGACCCCGATCTGGATGCTCATCGCGATCCACGTGCTGCTGTCGATCGGGCTGGCGTTCCTCTTCACGCCCGGCTTCACCACCGGGCTCAACCCGCTGCCGCCGCACCTCTACTCGCACGGCAGCGCCATCCTCAGCACGCTCCAGCAGGTCGCCGGCGCCGCCGGCACGGCGCTGCTGATCGCGGTCTACGCGGGCCGTTCGGCCACGCTGCAGGCGACCGGCGTCAGCGAGGTGGACGCCTCGCTGAGCGGCATCCAGCTCGCCTTCGGCGTGGGTGCCCTCATCTCGATCTCCACGATCGTCCTGGCAGCGTTCATGCACCAGGCCAAGCGGGCCGAGGGCGCCGAGCCCGCGCAGCACGGGGCGATCCACTGACCCGCGTCGCGGTCGTCACCGGGGCCGGCAGCGGCATCGGTCGCGCCGTCGCCGAGGCGCTGGGTCATGCGGGCTGGCGGGTGGTGCTCGCCGGGCGTCGTGAGGCGCCGCTGCTCGAGGTCGCGGCCACGAGCGTCACGGGCGAGGGCGGCTTCGACGTCGCTCCCACGGACGTGACGGACGAGGGCGCCGTACGCGGGCTGTTCGACGGGGCCGTCGAGCGGCACGGACGCGTGGACCTGCTCGTGAACAACGCCGGCCGGGGCATGCCTGCCACGGCGATCGACGAGGTCTCGCTGGCCGAGTGGCAGGGCGTCGTCGACGTGAACCTGACGGGCATGTTCCTCTGCCTGCGCGAAGCGTTCCGGGTGATGCGCGCCCAGGACCCGCAGGGCGGCCGGATCATCAACAACGGCTCCCTCTCGGCCCACGTCCCGCGCCCCCGCTCGATCGCCTACACCGCGACCAAGCACGCCGTCTCCGGGCTGACCAGGCAGGTCCAGCTGGACGGGCGCCCGTACGGGATCTCCTGCGGTCAGATCGACGTCGGCAACGCGGCGACCGCGATGGGTTCCGGAGCCGCCGGCGGGGCTGAGCAGGCGGACGGTTCCGTACGCCCGGAACCGACCATGCCGGTCGAGGACGTCGCGCGGGCGGTCCTGCTGATGGCGGACCTGCCGCCCGGCAGCAACGTCGCCGACCTCACCGTGCTGGCCACGAACATGCCGTACGCCGGCCGGGGCTGAGCGGACGCTCAGCCCCGACCAACGGTCCGGCCTCGCCGACGGTCAACCGCAGACGCCGCGGATCTCGACGGCGCTGTAGCCCCAGGCCTTGGCGGTCGCCTTGTCCGCGACCGTGACCGGGGTCCCCGCGCGGGTGGTTCCGGTGGTGCGCTGCACCCAGTAGCCGGTGCTCGGGGACTTGAAGGTCTCGTCGTGGACGACCTTCTGCCCGGAGACCGGCTTCGGGTCGTAGCGGGACCCGATGACCCGGCCCACGCCCCAGACCACGGAGCCCGACGCTTGCGGGGTCAGGGTGACCTGGGGTGCGGAGCCGAGGCCGGCCTGGTGCGCGCTGGCGCCCACCGTGGACCGGGCCCCGCTGAACCCGGCCACGGTCATGGTGACGGTGTGGCCCTTCTGCGCCAGGCTCGCGGTGACCCTCACGTTGCTGAGCTTCTGGGCCGCGTACGCCTGCCAGATCTCGCTGCTGCCGGCGCCGGTGCTGTCGCGCTGCACCAGGCTCCAGGTGAGACCGCCGCCGGTGACCTTGGTGACCGACTGGCCGCCCTTGGTCGAGCCGTTCACCGAGACGAACGCGAGCAGGAGCTCACCGCTCTTCTTGGTGCTGAACTTCGGGCTCGGGACCGAGCCGTCTCCGTCGCGCTGGTCGACGTTGACGTCGAGCTCCCGCTTGGGCTCGGCCGGTGTGCAGGACTGCGCACCGACGGTGATGCTCACGGTCGCCGGGGCGGAGTCGAGCGTGCCGTCGTTGGCGGTGTAGGTGAACGAGTCGGGCCCGGTGTAGCCGTCGGCGGGGACGTACGTCCGGGCCAGACCGATCCCGGTCAGCGTCCCGTGGCTCGGCTGAGTCGTCGTGTAGGTGAGCGTGTCGGCGTCGGCGTCCGTCCCGCGCAGGACGATCGGGGTGGGCGACTCGAACCCGGCGGTCACGGTGAGGTTCGTGACCGTCGGAGCCGTGTTCAGGCGGTGGCCGACGGTGATGCGGACCGTCCCCGGCGTCGAGTCGAGCTTGCCGTCGTTGGCGGTGTAGGTGAACGAGTCGGGGCCGGAGTAGCCAGCGGCCGGGGTGTAGGTGCGCTGGGTGCCCGTCCCGGTCAGGGTCCCGTGGGCCGGGGTTCCGGTCGTGTAGGTGAGAGGGTCGCCATCGGGGTCGGTCCCGGCCAGGGAGACCGGGAGGGACGTCTCGAACGCCGTCGTCACGGGGACGTCCTCGACCACCGGGGCCCGGTTCGGGTCCACCCCCACGGTGATGCTCACCGAGGCCGGCTGGGACTCGAGCGCTCCGTCGCTGGCCGTGTAGGTGAACGAGTCCGCGCCGCTGTAGCCGGGGTCCGGTGTGTAGGTCAGCTCGGGTGCCGTGCCGGACAGCGTCCCGTGCGCCGGGTCGCCCACGGTGTAGGTGAGGGTGTCGCCGTCGGGGTCGGTCCCGGAGAGGGTGACCGGGGTCGCTGACTCGAACCTGGCCGTCACGGCGACGTTCGTCACCACGGGGGCCGCATTCGGCTTCTCCGTCACGACGATGGAGACCGTGGCGGCCTCCGACTCCTCGGTGCCGTCGTTGGCCGTGTAGACGAACTCGTCGGGGCCGGAGTAGCCGTCCTCGGGCGTGTAGATCAACTCCGGGCCGGTGCCGGTCTGCTCCAGCGTGCCGTGCTCCGGGTCGCCCACCGTGAAGGTCAGGGGATCGTCGTCGGCGTCGGAGCCGGACAGGGTGACAGCGACAGTCTTCTGGTACCCGGCGGTGACGTCGAGGTCGTTGACGACCGGGGCGCTGTTGGGCTTCTTGGCCACGGTGATGATGACGGTTGCGGGCGCGGAGTCGACGGTGCCGTCGTTGGCGGTGTAGGTGAACGAGTCGTCGCCGGAGAAGCCGTCGTCGGGTGTGTAGGTCAGCTCCGGACCGGTGCCGGTCTGCTTCAGGGTGCCGTGCTCGGGATCGGTCGTCGCGTAGGTCAGGTCGTCGTTGTCGGGGTCGGAGCCGGACAGGGGGACTTCGACGGTCTTCTCGTACGACGCGGTGACCTGGAGGTCGTTGACGGTCGGGACGCCGTTCGGCTTCGCCGTCACGTTGATCGTGACCGTGGCGGACTTGGAGTCGCTCGTACCGTCGTTGGCGGTGTAGGTGAACGTGTCGGTGCCGGAGTAGCCGTCGTCGGGTGTGTAGGTCAGCTGCGAGCTGGTTCCGGTCTGCTTCAGGGTGCCGTGCTCGGGACTGGTCGTCTTGTAGGTCAGGTCGTCGCCGTCGGCGTCGGAGCCGGGCAGCGTGATCGGGACCTCGGTCTCGTACGCCGTGGTCACGGTCAGGTCGGCCGTCACCGGCGCGTTCGTCACGGTCAGGGTGGCGACGTTGCTGGTCGCCGTGCCGGTCTCGTTCGTGAACACGGCGCGGAACCGGGCGCCCTGGTCCGCAGCCTTCGTGCTCGACGCGTACGTCATGTTGGTCGCGTCGGGGATGTCGACGAAGTCACCGGTGCCGTCGGCGCGCTGCCACTGGACGGTCGGCGCGGGGGTGCCGGTGGCCGCGGCGGTGAAGGTGGCCGTCGCCCCGAGCCGGACGCTGGCCGACGCCGGGGACGAGGTCACGAAGGGTGCGGGACCCGTGGTGATGGCGGTGCTCAGCAGGTAGCCGGCGGAGATCGCGGTGACCGTGCCGTCGTTGAGCGAGGCCGGGACGTTGGTCTGGCCGTCGTAGTTGTAGCCCCAGGCGGTGACCTTTCCGTCGGAGCTCAGGGCGAGGCTGTGATACTCGCCGGCGGAGATCGCGGTGACCGTCTTGTCGGCGAGCGAGGCCGGGATGTCGGTCTGACCGTAGTCGTCGTAGCCCCAGGCGGTGATTCTCCCGTCGGAGGTGAGAGCGAGGTTGTGGTAGCCGCCGGCGGCGATCGCGATGACGGTCTCGTCGGCGAGCGAGGCCGGTACATCGGACTCGCCGTCGCCGTTGTAGCCCCAGGCGGTGATCTTCCCATCGGAGGTGAGGGCGAGGCTGTGGTAGCCGCCGGCGGCGATCGCGGTGACCGTCTTGTCGGCGAGGGAGTCCGGTACATCGGACTCGCCTTCGCCGTTGTAGCCCCAGGCGGTGATCTTCCCGTCGGAGGTGAGGGCGAGGCTGTGGTAGTCGCCGGCGGAGATCGCGGTGACCGTCTTGTCGGCGAGGGAGTCCGGGATGTCGGTCTGGTCGGAGCCATCGAAGCCCCAGGCGGTGATCTTCCCGTCAGAGGTCAGGGCGAGGCTGTAATAGTCGCCGGCGGAGATCGCGGTGACCGTCTTGTCGGCGAGGGAGTCCGGGACGTCGACCTGACCTTCGGTGTTGTAGCCCCAGGCAGTGACCGTCCCGTCCGGCGTCAGTGCCAGACCGTGGTACGTGCCCGCGTCGACCGCCGTGGCGCCGGTGGTGGCGAGCGAGGCCGGGACGTCGAGGATGCCGCAGCAGCCGTCGCCCCAGGCCGTGACCGGGCCCGGGGGCGCGGCGGCGGATGCGCTCGGCGCGGCGGTGGTCAGCAGGCCGAGCACCATCAGCAGGGCGGCGGTGACGAGGGCGACGACGCGTCGTCCTGTTCGGCGTCCGAGGGGCGGCGGCGCTGCGGGCAGGTCAGGCAGTGCGGGGTGCGACATGGCGTGCTTTCTCGAGTCGCCGCCCCCGGCCGACACAGGTGGACGGGGCTCGTTCAGCCCGCGTTCAGGGAACGTAGCAGTCGCGCTCAGAGCGTGCTGGGGGAACGGAGGAACTGGTCGAGCCTGTCGCCCGGCTGGGTAGGTTCGGAGCATGAGCAACGAGGAGCAGGCCACCGCCGAGGACGAGCGCACGATCGCCGCGCTGGTCGAGAAGGCGTCCATCGCCTTGGTCACGACCGTGGCCGAGGACGGGTCGCTGGTGAGCCGCCCGCTCGCCGTGCAGCAGCGCGAGTTCGACGGCGACCTGTGGTTCTTCACCGAGGACCCCTCGCCCAAGACCGCCCAGGTCCGCGCGAACGACCAGGTCAACGTCGCGATCCAGGCCGGCCACGGCTGGCTTTCGATCAGCGGCCGCGGCAGCGTGAGCCAGGACCAGGCCAAGATCGACGAGCTGTGGAGCACCGGCGCCGAGGCGTGGTTCGAGGGTGGTCGGGACGACCCGGCCGTCGCGCTGCTGCGGGTGCAGGGCGTCACGGCCGAGTACTGGACCTCCAAGGCCCCGATGATCGTGACCCTGGCCAAGTACGCCAAGGCCGCCGTCACCGGCGGCCGCCCGAACGTGGGCGAGAGCAAGGTCGTCGAGCTCTAGACCCGACGCTGCGGTGCCAGCCGCGCACGGTGGGCACAGCCGCGCAGATTCGGTACAACCGCGTACCTCCGACTCATCCGCACAGGCCGCGGCCTGTGCGGATGGGTGCAGGGTGCGCGGGTGTGCTCAGGCGTTGAGCGCGAGCCAGCGGCGGGCACGGCGGGACCTGACCACCGCGCGCACCGCACGAACCAGCATCCAGGCGACGACTGCGGAGAACATGATGAGGGAGCCCCACCTCATCCCGCCCAGGATCATGCCGAGGTACAGCACCGTGAGCCCGAGGTAGGTCGGGACGTAGCGGCCCTCCACCACCATCGCCTGGGCGGCGTCCGTGACGACCGCACGACGATCCTCGAGCACGGACCGGCCTTCGGTGACCTGCCGGCGGAGCCAGGTGCGGTCGCCCCGGGACAGGAAGGCGTCCGAGGCGACGAACGGCCGGGCGGCACCAGACGTCCGGACGGCGCCGATGATCATGAGGACGAGACCGAGACCCATGAGGCCGAAGGTGGCGTAGAGCGTCCGGAGCCGGAGGTCCCACACCTCGTCTCCGTCCGGATCGAGGATGAAGTCGACCGTCCAGACGACCCCCAGCAGCACGGCGAGGCCGAGCGCGAGTCCCAGGGCACGGCGGACCCGCAGCCGGCGCCGGACGGCGGCGAGCTCGGGGTCCAGCTCATCCTTGGCCGCGATCCGGTGGGCGTCGGCCCAAGGATCGCGGGTGGTCGTGCCCACGACCGTCAGCCGTGCTGGCGGAGCCAGCGCCGGGCCCGGCGCCCGCAGACCAGCTCGCGTACGCCGTGGACCGACACGACGAGGGCGAGCGCCGAGAACAGGACGAGCGAGGCGGGGGCCGGGCCATCGATGATCGTGCCGACCGAGATCAGTAACCAGCCGAGGTAGCCGGGCGTGAACCTGCCCTCCGCCACCATGCGGCGCGCGGTGTCGGCGACCACCACCCGCCGTTCCTCCGGGACGGGTCGCTGCTCGGTGATCTGGGTCCGGAGCCACCTGCGCTCGGACCTGGGGAGGAAGTTGGTGGCGTCGATGAAGCGTCGGCCCGCGCCTCCCCTTCGTGCGAGGCCGACGAAGACGAGCACGAACCCCACTCCCTCGAGGCCGGAGGCCGCGTGCATCGTCTGGCGCGGCACCGTCCACAGCGGGTCGGACCGAGGATCGACGAGGTGGTTCACCAGGGCCGAGGCCGCGACCACGGCCCCGAGCTCGAGGGCGGTGACGAGGGCGTGGCGCAGCCCCACCCTGCGGCGAACGGCCGCGAGCTCGTCGTCCAGCACCGTCTGGGTCGCGACTGCCCCTGCGTCTGCCCAGGGGTCGCGGGTGATCGTCGTCACGACAGCATCATGACCCCTGCTGGGGCCGCGTGCCGGCCGGGTGCGCAGCAACCTGTCGGAGCGTCTCGATCATGGTCACGACGGCGGGGCGGCGCGTGTTCGCCCGGCGTACGACGGCGACGATCCTGCGGTCGGCCAGCCCCACGGTGGGCCGCAGCGCGATCCCCGGGCGCGAGGTCGTCGCGAGCTCCGGGAGGACGGCGACCGAGAGCCCGGCGGCCACGTGGGCCAGGAGGACGCCGTAGCTGGAGAAGCGGCCGGCGACCATGGGCTCGAAGCCCTCGAGGCGGCACTGCCGCGGGACCAGCTCACCGAGGTAGGTCCCCTCCAGGTCGAGCGCCCACCGGTCCGCGGCCAGCTCCGCGAGGGGGACGACGTCAAGGTTGGCGACGCGGTGGTGCTCGGGGACGACGACCAGCAGCGGGTCGCTCGCGAGCGGGACGACGGCGACGGTGGGGGTGAGGAGCGAGCCGTCGTGCTCGTCGACGGTGACGAGGACGTCGCAGACGCCCTGGTGCAGCGCCGTCGTGCTCTCGTGGGGCTCGATCTCCCGGATCTCGACGACGAGCCCCGGGTGGGTGCGCTGCAGCCGGCGGACCGTCTCGATGAGGACCGGCTCGACCGAGCTGGCGAACCCGCCCAACGTCAGGCGACCCGTCACGCCCCGGGTGACGTCCAGGAGCTCGGCCTCGATGGAGTCCAGCCGGTCGCGCACCTCGCGGGCCCGCTCGACGAGCAGCCGGCCGGTCGGGGTCAGGCGCAGAGAGCGTCCCGCGCGCTCGAAGACCTGCGCCCCGGTCTCGGCCTCGAGGAGGGCGAGCTGCTGGGAGACCGTCGACGGACTGAGCAGCAGCTCGGCCGCGACCCCGCGCACGGTTCCGACCCGCTCGAACACGTCGAGCAGCCGGAGCCGCCACAGGTTCAGGGCCACGGCGGCAGCGTACTGTTCGAAGAACCCGCACAGCGTGGTGGGGAAGTCGACCTCGACGCGTACACCTCGTGATGCCTACCGTTCGTCGCGTGACCGATCTGCTGACCCCGCCGGAGGCCCCGAGCCGCCCCACCGACGCGCGAGCCTTCTGGGCCGACGCCGACGCGCACGTCCTGCGCTACGGCAGCCCGTTCGTACCGGAGATCGTCGACCGCGCCGAGGGCAGCTTCGTCTTCACCGAGAGCGGCCGGAAGATCCTGGACTTCACGTCCGGGCAGATGAGCGCGATCCTCGGGCACGCGCACCCGGAGATCGTGGCCACCGTGCGGCGCCAGGTCGGACGGCTCGACCACCTCTACAGCGGGATGCTCTCGCGGCCGGTCGTCGACCTCTCACGGCGGCTGGCCGACTCGCTGCCGGCGCCGCTGGAGAAGGTCCTGCTGCTCTCCACGGGCGCGGAGTCCAACGAGGCCGCCATCCGCCTGGCCAAGCTCGTGACGGGTGGGCACGAGATCGTCTCGTTCGCGCGCTCCTGGCACGGGATGACGCAGGCCGCGGTCGGCGCGACGTACAGCGCCGGACGACGCGGCTACGGGCCTGCCGCTCCCGGAAACTTCGCCATCCCCGTGCCGTTCGAGCACCGCCCGGACGTCGTCGACGCCGACGGGCGCCTCGACTGGCGCCGCCAGCTCGACTCGGCGTTCGACCTCGTCGACGCCCAGTCCACCGGCGCGCTGGCCGCCTGCATCGTCGAGCCGATCCTCAGCTCGGGCGGCGTCATCGAGCTGCCGCTCGGCTACCTCGCCGCGCTCAAGACGAAGTGCGAGGAGCGGGGGATGCTCCTGATCCTCGACGAGGCGCAGACCGGCCTCTGCCGGACGGGCCAGTGGTACGCGTTCGAGCGCGACGGCGTGGTCCCCGACATCCTGACCCTCTCGAAGACCCTCGGCGCCGGCCTGCCGCTGGCCGCCGTGATCACCTCGGCGGAGATCGAGCAGACCGCGTACGAGCGCGGCTTCCTGTTCTTCACCACGCACGTGTCCGACCCGCTGGTCGCGGCCGTCGGCTGCACCGTGCTCGACGTGCTCGAGCGCGAGCGTCTCGACGTCCGGGCGGGGGTCCTCGGCCGGCAGCTGCGGGCCGGGCTCCTGGAGATCCAGGAGCGGCACGCGGTCGTGGGCGACGTCCGGGGGCGCGGGCTGCTGCAGGGCGTCGAGCTCGAGTCCGAGTCCACCGACACCGACGTGCTGGGGGCGGCGGTCACCCGGCGCTGCCTCGAGCTCGGGCTGCACATGAACATCGTGCAGCTGCCCGGGGTGGGCGGCATCTTCCGCATCGCACCGACGCTGACCAGCACGGAGGCCGAGATCGCGCTGGGGCTGGACATGCTCGACCAGGCGATCGGCGAGGTGGCGGCGGAGCAGCGCGCACTACGGTGACCGGATGGACCAGCCCTTCGACCCGGAGCTGTGGGAGCCGGTCGCCGGCTTCGCGCTGACCGACGTCACCTACCACCGCTCGCGGCGGTCCCCGGTGGTGCGGGTCGCGTTCGACCGGCCCGAGGTGCGCAACGCGTTCCGCCCGCACACCGTCGACGAGCTGGTGGCGGTGCTCGACCACGCGCGCACGTCCTCCGACGTCGGCTGCGTCCTGCTCACCGGGAACGGGCCGTCGCCCAAGGACGGCGGCTGGGCGTTCTGCAGCGGCGGGGACCAGCGGATCCGGGGACGTTCCGGCTACACGTACGCCGACGACGAGGCGCCCGCGTCCGTCGACCCGGCCAAGCAGGGCCGGCTGCACATCCTCGAGGTCCAGCGGCTGGTGCGGTTCATGCCCAAGGTCGTCATCGCCCTGGTGGGCGGCTGGGCGGCCGGGGGTGGGCACAGCCTGCACGTCGTCTGCGACCTGACGCTGGCCAGCGCGGAGCACGCGCGGTTCAAGCAGACGGACGCCGACGTCGGGTCGTTCGACGGGGGCTTCGGCTCGGCGTACCTCGCCCGTCAGGTCGGGCAGAAGTTCGCCCGCGAGATCTTCTTCCTCGGCGACACGTACGACGCCGAGGCCGCCCACCGGATGGGCATGGTCAACGCGGTCGTCCCGCACGCCGACCTCGAGCGCGTCGGGCTGGAGTGGGCCGAGAAGGTCTGCCGCAAGAGCCCGACGGCGCAGCGGATGCTCAAGTACGCGTTCAACGCGATCGACGACGGCCTGGTCGGGCAGCAGCTGTTCGCCGGCGAGGCGACGCGGCTCGCGTACATGACCGACGAGGCCGTCGAAGGCCGGGACGCGTTCCTCGAGAAGCGCGCGCCCGACTGGTCGCCGTTCCCCTACTACTACTGAGGGACGAGATGACCCAGCCTCCTGCGGTGCCTGACGCGTACGACCCGTGGTTCCTCGCCACGCCCGTCCCGATGCCCGGCGTACCGGCCGACGTCACGATCGTCATGCTCCCGTTCACCCACTTCACGGTGGTGCTGGCTCCCGAGCGGCGGCTGGCGATCGCGACCGCGGTCAACCTCGACGGCGCCCGGTTGCTCGAGATCGACCGCGGCGATGACTGGCAGCTCGACCCCCGTGTCCCCGCCGAGGCGCAGACCGGGCCCGAGGTGTACGCCCGCAACGACCTCGACCGCGGCCACCTGGTGCGCCGGCGCGATCCGGTGTGGGGCGAGCGGGCGGTCGCCGAGCAGGCGAACCTCGACACGTTCTCCTACGTCAACGCGGCCCCGCAGGCCGCGCTGTTCAACCAGGGCGAGCTGCTCTGGGCGGGCCTCGAGGACTACGTGCTCGAGCACGCGCGGACGTACGCGCAACGGCTGACGGTGCTGACCGCGCCGGTCTTCGGCGACGACGACCCGCTCTACCGCGGGACCCGGATCCCGCGCCGGTTCTGGAAGATCGCCGCCTGGAACGACGGTGACGAGGTCTCGCCCGCGCTGGCGGCGACGGGCTACGTCCTCGATCAGTCCGAGCAGCTCGATCGGATCGACCTGACCGGAGAGGCGAGGGCGTCCGCGCCGCCGCTCGGGGCCTACCTGACCTACCAGGTGCCAGTCGTCGACATCGCCACGCTCACCGGGCTCGACCTCGGGCCGCTGGTGGAGGCGGACCGCTTGCCCGTCGCTGTGGGTGTACGGCCCAGCGACCTGAACCGCGATTCATCAGTGGTGAAGACGCGCTGGGTACAGCTCCAGCGCGTGCACGACGTCATCTTCTGACGAACTCAAACCAGAGAGTCTTGTGTCCAGCTATTGTTTCGCCCCATGCCGGAAACGTCTCAGGACAAGCTCTTGTCGACCACGCTCCAGACGGTGGGTGCAGTAGCGAAGCTGCCGGTGGTCCGGGTTGACCGCGAGGACTTCCTCCGTCAGCAGTTTGCAGGCTCAGAGCACCTGGACGTGATCCTCCGGAGTGGGCCGCAGACGGTGTACACCCTTGAGTCGCTGCGTCACAAGGCGAGCTCGATCACCAAGAACAGCGCTGCAAAGACATCCTTGGTGTCTTTCGCATCTGGCCTGCCCGGCAACCCGGCCGTGATGATCGCTGCTGGAGGTGCAGACGTGGCGCAGTACTTCGGCTTCGCCATCAACCTCGCGCAGAAGCTCGCGTACCTGTTCGGTGAGGACGATCTGTTCGACGGCGGCAGCGGCGAGTTTCCTGAGGCGGCACAGATGCGGGTGATCGCTTATCTCGGAGCGATGTTTGGAGCCGCAGGTGCGGGGGCGTTGCTCTCGAGCACCTCGAAGACTGTCGGCGCAAACGTAGGCAAGAAGGTCGCCGCGCAGGCGCTGATGAAGACAGCGTGGTACCCCCTGGTCAAGAAGGTCGGCGCTGCCGTCGGGTTGAAGATCACGAAGAAGACGGTCGAGAAGACCATCACAAAGGCCGTACCCGTCGTTGGAGGAGTCATCTCCGGCGGGTTGACGTACGCCACCTTCAGGCCGATGGGTAACCGCTTGACTGACACGCTGATCAAGAACCTCAACGGTGACTTCGACGACGAACTGAAACTCAATCCTGAGTTCGCGTCAATGAGCGAAGGCACAGCCCCTGACGGCGAGGAGGCAGTCGACCTCCGCTGATGGCTGCGGTTCAGCGCCGGGCAAGAACCGTGCTACACGCCTAGACCACCCCGTACAGGCGGTCGCCGGCGTCGCCGAGGCCGGGGACGATGTAGCCCTTCTCGTTCAGCCGGTCGTCGACGCCGGCCAGGACGAGCGTGCAGGGGACCTTGAGGTCGTCGAGCAGCGAGGTGAGGCGTTCGATGCCCTCGGGTGCGGCCAGCAGGCAGATGCAGGTGATGTGGTCGGCGCCGCGGTTCACCAGGAACCTCACTGCCGCGGCCAGCGTGCCGCCGGTCGCCAGCATGGGGTCGAGGACGTAGCACTGGCGTCCGTGCAGGTCGTCGGGGAGCCGCTCGGCGTACGTCGACGGCTCGAGGGTCTCCTCGTTCCGGACCATGCCGACGAAGCCGACCTCGGCGGTCGGGACCAGCCGGACCATCCCCTCCAGCATCCCCAGCCCGGCGCGCAGGATCGGGACGACCAGCGGCTTCGGCGCGGCGAGGCGGACGCCCTGCGCCGGCGCGACCGGGGTGGTGACGGAGACCGGGTTGACGCGCACCTCGCGCGTGGCCTCGTACGCCAGCAGGGTGACGAGCTCCTCGGTCAGCCGCCGGAACGTCGGCGAGTCGGTCTCGACGTCGCGGAGCACGGTGAGCTTGTGCGCGACGAGCGGATGGTCGATGACCGTGATCTCCACGGTCGCCACGCTAGTGGACAGACGCGATTGGGTTCCGTCTGACACCATGTGGCACCGGACCGGCACCCGGTCCGAGATGTCGGGGAGGGCGGGTCATGCCACAGTTCGACGGCGAGGAGTACGTGTCGTTCGACGAGGCGGACAAGCCGGAGGTGGTCGTCGCGCCCGTGCACGAGGACGACCCCGACGACTCCGACGCCGACGACGACCTCGAGGACGCGACCGAGGACGAGATCGACTACGTCCTGGCCGCCTACCGCGAGGACGGGCAGGTCCACGTCCAGGCGCTCGACCTGCAGCTCGCGAACGACCTCGACGCCCTCATCGAGCAGCTGCGCCGCCTGCCCGGCGACAACGGCGCGCTCGGCTTCGTCAGCCTGGTCGAAGAGGTGTTCGTGGTCGTCCGTGTCCGCGGGCAGCACGTCCAGGCCCTGCTGTCGGACTCGGCGGCGGCCGGTGACTGGCCGATCGCGCACGACGTGCTCGACTTCCTCGGCGAGGACGTCGACGAGCCCGAGGACGACGAGGACGGCGAGCTGGTCGGCGACCTCGACATGCTGGCCGACCTGGGCCTGAGCGAGTTCGAGCTCGGCACGATCGTCGACAACCTCGACCTGAGCAGCGACCAGATGCTCGGCGCGATCGCCGACCGGATCAACATCAACCCGGACTTCTCGCAGGCCACCGAGGCCGCGTTCCAGGACTGACCGTGGGTCGCTGGGACGCCGCCATGCGGCTCGCCCTGGCCGAGGCGGACCGCGTCCGCGGGGCTGGTGACGTCCCGGTCGGGGCCGTGGTCCTCGACCCGGTGGGCGCCGTCGTCGCTTTCGCCGGCAACGAGCGGGAGGCGACCGGCGACCCCACCGCGCACGCCGAGGTACTTGCCCTGCGCCGGGCCGCGGCCGAGGCGGGCACCTGGCGCCTCGACGGCCACACGCTGGTGGTCACGCTGGAGCCGTGCACGATGTGCGCCGGCGCCCTGGTCCTGGCCCGGGTGGAGCGTCTCGTCTTCGGCGCGTACGACCCCAAGGCCGGGGCCGTCGCCTCGCTCTTCGACGTCCTGCGCGACCCGCGGCTCAACCACCGGGTCGACGTGCGCGGCGGCGTGCTCGAGGGCGAGTGCGCGGCTGTGCTCCTCGACTTCTTCGCCGGGCACCGCGGCTCGGTCCAGGATTAGCGCCGGCCGGACGCGCCCGGTACTCTCTTCCGCGGTGGCGTGTCTGAGCGGCCTAAAGAGCGCGCCTCGAAAGCGCGTGAAGTGAAAACTTCCGAGAGTTCAAATCTCTCCGCCACCGCCAGCGTCGGCAGGTTCGACGAGCAGCGCCGGTCCCCCTCGGGTGGCCGGCGCTGCGGCGTCTCCGGTCCGGGTCGCGTCAGGCGCCCGTGACGTCCTTCGCCGCGTTCTTCGACACGAGCTCGACGACCGAGACGCCCTTCTTCTGCGTCGCCCCGCCGTCGGAGAGGGCCGCGACGAGCAAGGGGTGACCCTCGTGCTCGACCCGGCCGACGCTGGTGACGACCCAGCCGCCGGTGCGGGGGAGCCAGCCGTTCTTCACGTACGCGTGGGTGTCGCCGCGCGAGTCGGCGGCCGTGACGCCCCAGTCCTGGTCGCTCGCCACACCGCCCATCAGCGACTGCAGGTACGCCCGGGCGTCGGGGGTCAGGGGCGAGTCCTCGGTGAAGACGACCTGGAGCAGCCGCAGCTGGTCGGCGGCCGTCGTGGTCGTCGCCCCCCAGCGCCCCTTGGTGCCGCCCTTCGTGCCGGTCAGCCCGAACGTCGCGTTCGCCGCCGCCAGGCCCTTCTCCCGGTCGATCTGCTTCCACAGCGTGCTGGCGGCGCCGTTGCTGCTCTGCCGGATCATCCGCCCGGCTACTTCCTTCTGCGCGCTGCTGAGCTTGCCCTGCTCCTGCAGCAGCAGCGTGGCGAGGATGTCGACCTTCACCACGCTCGCCGTGGCGAACGCGTGGTCGACGTCCCCGTACGACGTCGTGCGTCCGGTCTGCAGGTCGGCGACGACGACGGCCAGGTGCCCGGACTCCTGCGCGTGCCAGTCGTCCACGGCGTTCGCGACCACGATGGCGGGGGGTGGCGGCGGGACCTCGGCGGCGGGCGCAGCGGCCGCCGGGGGCGAGGAGACGGGGGCGGTCGTGGGGCGGTCGAGCGCGTGCACGACGAGGTTCACCAGCGCCACGAGCACCAGCAGGATCGTCAGGGCACGCAACCGGCGGAAGGCGAGCGAGGGGTACGGCCGCGGCACCGTACGCAGCACGGACATGACCGCACGGTAGAGCCGCGGAGGCGCCCGGGGCGGCATTGCTCCGGCGGGTCCCGGTGCCGTGTCGGACACGTCCCGCGGGGCCCGCGGGTGCCCACCCGGTCTCGTTCGTTTCCTGCCCGTAGCCCGGGTCCGGGAGGATGGGGCCCATGATCGATCTCGACGTCATCCTCCTGGTGGGTGCCGTCGTGCTGATCATCGCCATCCTGGCGGCCCGGCTGGGCTCCGGCTTCGGGCTCCCCTCGCTGCTGCTGTTCCTCGGTCTGGGCATGCTGCTCGGCACGGACGGCGTCGGGGGCATCGCGTTCGACGACGCGGACCTGGCGCACGCGATCGGCTTCGCGGCCCTGGTGCTGATCCTGGCCGAGGGCGGGCTGACCACGAAGTGGTCCGAGATCAGGCCGGTGATCGGTCCGGCCCTCGTGCTCGCCACGCTCGGGATCGTCGTCAGCGTGGCCCTGATGACCGCGTTCGGCTACTACGTCCTCGGCCTCGACCTGTGGGTGGCGGTGCTGCTGGGGGCGGTGGTGTCGCCGACCGACGCGGCCGCCGTGTTCTCGGTCCTGCGCCACGTCCCGGTCCCCCACCGGCTGCGCGGGATGCTCGAGGCGGAGTCCGGCCTCAACGACGCACCGACGGTGCTGCTCGTGACCCTGGCCAGCGGCCTCGCCGCCGGGCACGCGGCCGAGGGCGGGCCGGCGACGATCGCCGTGCTGGCCGTCCTCGAGCTCGTCGGCGGCCTGGTCATCGGGGCGGTCATGGGCTGGATCGGCGTGCAGTTCCTGCGCCGTGTGGCGCTGCCGTCCTCCGGCCTCTACCCCTTGACGACGCTGGGCTGGGCCGTGCTCGCGTACGGGGTGACCTCCGCCGCGCACGCCAGCGGGTTCGCCGCGGTCTACGTCTGCGCGGTGCTGCTCGGGAACGCCCAGCTGCCGCACCGGGCGGCGACGCGGTCGTTCGTCGAGGGGATCGGCTGGATCGCGCAGATCGGGCTCTTCGTCATGCTCGGGCTGCTGGCCACGCCCAGCCGGGTCACGCTCCAGGCCGCGCTGGTCGGCGGGGCGGCCGGGCTGTTCCTCACCTTCGTCGCCAGGCCGCTGTCGGTGTGGATCTGCCTGCGGTGGTTCAAGATCCGCCTGCGGGAGCAGGCGTTCCTGTCCTGGGCGGGGCTGCGCGGGGCGGTCCCCATCGTGCTCGCCACGGTCCCGCTGGCCGACGGGATCGAGAACGGGCTGTTCTTCTTCGACGTGGTCCTGGTCTTCGTCGTCGTCTTCACCTGCCTCCAGGCACCGACGCTGCCCTTCCTCGCTCGCCGGCTCGGGCTCGTCGACGACGCGGTCGCCCGCGACGTCGAGGTCGAGGCGGCGCCGCTCGACCAGATCGCCGCGGACCTGCTGCAGGTCCGCGTCCCCGCCGGCTCCCGCCTGGCGGGCATCGAGGTGGGCGAGCTGCGCCTGCCGCCGAACACGGTGGTGTCGTTGATCATCCGCGCCGCCAAGCCCTTCAACCCGGCGGCCGGGGAGCGCATCAAGATCGGCGACGAGCTGCTCATCGTGTCGCCGACCAGCACGCGTCAGCTGGCGGAGGACCGCCTGCACGAGCTGGCCCGGGCCGGCCGCCTCGCCCGCTGGCGCCGGCAGCCGTCGACCTGACGGGTCGACCCCTTCGCCGGCGTGTCCGGGCGGGTGGTCAGGCGGGGGTCGGCGAGGCCGAGGCCGTCTCGACGGACGGGAGGCAGAGCGTGTCCGACTCGACGGCGATCGTCTTCTTGGCGCCCTTGTTGTAGCCGGCGTACTTGTTGCCGACCAGGATGTCGACCGAGTGGTCGGGCCGGCCGTCGGCGCGGACGGTCGCGTTCTTGAAGAAGCTCTTGGCCAGCAGGACCTCGGGGTCGCGCTCGCCGGCGCCGACGATGACCGTCTGGTCGATCTTCTCGATCGTGTTCGTGGCGGCGGTGACCTTGAAGCCCGAGGTGCGCAGCGCCCGGCCGACGTTGGCCGCGAGGCCGCGGCTGTTCCCGCCGTTGAAGACCTTGACGTAGACCTGCGACGTGGCCAGCTGGCGCTTGGGCAGGGACTGCTCGACGCACGGCGTCGGCGGCGGCGGGGGCACGGGCGCGATCACGTTGGTGTAGCCCCAGTGCGCGGCCCAGACGAGCGCCGCGAGCAGGACGATCAGCGTGATGGGCGTCCGGACGACCCGGAAGATCCGTCCGATCAACGCAGCCCGCTCCTTGCCGTGTCTCGACGACGATGCCCCGGTGCACCGTGTCGGGGCGGCCGATGACCCCCCTGCATGCGCGGGAAGCCTAACCCGCGTCGCGGGCCGGGCGACCCGTACGGGGCCGCTCCGACGTCATCGGAGCTCCAGCACGCGGGCGTGCATCGTCTGGCGCTGCTGCAGCGCGGCGCGCAGCGCGCGGTGCAGGCCGTCCTCGAGGTAGTACTCGCCGCGCCAGGCCACGACGTGGGCGAAGAGGTCGCCGTAGAAGGTGGAGTCCTCCTCGAGGAGCGCCTCGAGGTCGAGCGTGCGCTTGGTGGTGACCAGCTGGTCCAGCCGCACCTGGTGCGGCGCGATGGCCGCCCACTGCTTCTGGACGTAGCTGTGGTCGGGGTAGGGCCGTACGTCCCCGACGCGCTTGAAAATCACCCGGTCAGCCTAGTCAACGATCCTTCGGACTCCCCGGAGGCCATCGTTACGATTCGACCATGACCTCTGGTCCCGGCTACGTGCCGCCCGCCGCCTCCGCACCTGCCGCCGATCCGATCCCCGCTCCGGCGGCGGCCCCGCCCGCTCCGCCGGCCGCCCCGCTCTCCGACGCCGGCCGGGTCATCGCCCAGGGCTACACGTTCGACGAGCCGTCGATCCAGCTGGGCGTCCTCATGGAGGACGGCACCGCGAAGCCCGACGCGCAGGTCCGCATCCCCCTGAGCATGCTCAACCGGCACGGCCTCGTCGCGGGCGCCACCGGCACGGGCAAGACCAAGACGCTGCAGCTCATGGCCGAGCAGATCTCCGCCGCCGGCGTGCCGGTCTTCGCCGCCGACATCAAGGGCGACCTGTCCGGCATCGCCTCGCCCGGGCAGCCGAGCGACAAGCTGCTGGCGCGCACCGCCAAGCTCGGGCAGGACTGGCACCCGCAGGCGTGCCCCACCGAGTTCTTCTCCCTCGGCGGCCAGGGCATCGGCGTGCCGCTGCGCGCCACCATGAGCTCGTTCGGCCCGACGCTGCTGTCCAAGGTCCTGGGGCTGAACGACGTCCAGGAGTCCTCGCTCGGGCTCGTCTTCCACTACGCCGACACCGCCGGCCTCCCGCTGCTCGACCTGAAGGACCTGCGCGCCGTCCTCACCCACCTGACGAGCGACGAGGGCAAGGGCGAGCTCAAGAGCATCGGCGGGCTCAGCGCCGCGACGGTGGGCGTCATCCTCCGCTCGCTCATCACGTTCTCCGACCAGGGCGCCGACGCGTTCTTCGGCGAGCCCGAGTTCGACACCGCCGACCTGCTGCGCGTCACCGCCGACGGGCGCGGCGTCGTGTCCCTGCTCGAGCTGCCCAACCTGCAGGACCGGCCGGCGATCTTCTCCACCTTCCTGATGTGGCTGCTGGCCGACCTGTTCCACGACCTGCCCGAGGTCGGTGACGTCGAGAAGCCCAAGCTCGTCTTCTTCTTCGACGAGGCCCACCTGCTCTTCGCCGACGCGTCCAAGGCGTTCCTCACCGCGATCGCCCAGACCGTCCGGCTGATCCGCTCGAAGGGCGTCGGCATCTTCTTCGTCACGCAGACGCCGAAGGACGTCCCCGACGACGTGCTGGCCCAGCTCGGCTCCCGCGTGCAGCACCAGCTGCGGGCGCACACGCCGAACGACGCGAAGGCGCTCAAGCAGACGGTGGCCACGTTCCCGAAGTCGGCGTACGACCTGGCCGAGGTCCTGCAGCAGCTGGGCATCGGCGAGGCCGTCGTCACGGTGATGGACCCCGACGGCGCGCCGACGCCGGTGGCCTGGACGCGGATGATCGCGCCGCAGTCGCTGATGGCGCCGACGCCTGAGGACGTGCTGCGGCCGGGCGTCGCGCAGTCGGCCCTGATGGGGAAGTACGGGCAGGCCATTGACCGCGACTCGGCGCAAGAGATGCTCTCCCGCAAGCTCGAGGCCGGGGCGGCGGCCGCGCAGCAGGAGCAGGAGCGGGCCGAGCAGGCGAAGCAGCGGGAGGAGGCTGCGCGCCAGGCGACGAAGGACCAGGCCGCCGCCGAGCGGCAGCAGCCGCGGGCCAGCCAGCCGCGCGCCTCGAGCCGGCAGCAGAAGGGCATGGTCGAGCAGATCGCGGGCTCGACCGTGTTCCGTCAGTTCGCCCGTTCCGCGGGGCGGGAGATCGTCCGCGGTCTCTTCGGGGCGGCGCGCAAGCGCTGAGGCGCGTGCCCGTGGGCTCGTGTGCTCAGGTCGGCACACCTTGTACGGGCCGGCACACCCTGGCCCGGTCGGCACACCCTGCAGGGTGTGCCGACACGAGCAGGGGGTGCCGCCGGGAGGAAGGTGTGCCGGGTCAGCGGGTCCCGGTGACCGCCTGCAGCCGGGCGACCCGGCGCAGGAGGCCGCGGCGGGGCCGTGGTGCGTGACGGTCCGGTGGTTCTTCCGGCCAGGGCAGGTCCGGTCGGCTCCGGGAGCCGAGCTGGTCGTAGGGGAGGGACAGCCCGGGGCTGCCGAGGCTCCCGAGCGGGACGTGCTGGGTCATGTCGGTGGTCCTTGCGCGGTGGCGCGCCGAGGCGCGCGGGGACGACCCGTGACCAGGCAGGGCTGGGCGGGTCAGGAGGTGAGGGGCGACCTCGAGGGGTCGCAGGTGGCCGCGGCTCAGGCCGCAGGCGTTCCGGCCGTCAGTCTCGGCGGGAGCCGAGGAACGACCAGGACGCGTGATCGGCGCGTGCGACGCGCTGCTTCATGATCGGCATCCGGGGTCACCTCCTCGGGCTGGGGCGGCGTCGTTCCTCGACGCCACTGCGGACACTAGGACGCCGCGTACGGGCGCGGCAACGGGTTTTTCGCGGTCCTGGTCCGTCAACGACGAGGATCCGACACCGAAGTCGGTGTCGGATCCTCATCGCTGCGTCAGGGCTCGGTCAGAGCGCGACGCCGAACCAGTACAGGGCGAACTCGCGGTAGAAGCGCAGGCCGATGGCGGCGATCACGACGAGGTACCAGACGCCCGTGATCGTGACCGCGAACGGTCGCAGCCGGGTGCCGAGGCGCTGGAGCCCGGTACCGAGCCGGCCGGTCGCCGCGTTCTCGAGCGTGACGACCACGACGAGCGGGATGGTCACCGACCAGACGAGCATGCACCAGAGGCAGAGCGCGCCGATGACGTACAGGCTCTGCGTCTGCAGCCAGGTGATGAAGACCGCCGCGAGCAGCACGCCGACCTGGAGGCCCCGGTGGTACCAGCGGGGGAGCGCGACGCCGGCCGACCGGACGACGCCCGTCGTCAGCACGACGGAGAAGCCGATGATGCCGAGCAGCGGGTTGGGGAAGCCGAAGAGCGCCCCGGCGGCCGACTTCATGACCGGGCCGCAGGCGATGAACGGGCTGAGGTTGCAGGCGAGCTGGGTCGAGGGGTCCTCGAGCAGCCGGAAGCGGTCGATGGTCAGGATCATCGCCGCCACCAGCCCCAGCACGCCGGCCACGACCATGAGCAGGCCGACGCCCCGCCCCGCCGACCCCGGGGTGTCGAGGTCGGCGGGGTCGTCGGCGAGCTCGTCGCTCAGCGTGGCGGAAGGCTCAGGCACTGGCGAGCGAGTCGACGCGGTCCACCAGGGCCTGGCCGGACAGCGTGTCGGTCTTCGCCCCGTCGATGAACATGGTCGGGGTGCCCGAGACGTCGGCCTTCACCGAGGCCGCGGTGTTCGCCGTGATCCAGTCGCGGTAGGTGCCGTCCGTCGTGCACCTCTGGGTCGCGTCCCCGCCCCCGTTCGCGGCGGCGAACCGGGCGAAGTCGCTCGCACCCCAACCGTCCGTGCTCTGCGAGTGGTTGACGTAGAGCGCCGCGTTGTACGCCGGCCACGCGCTCGGGTCGTGGACGGCCATGCAGGCGGACGCGCTGCCGGCCTCGGTGCCGTAGTCGGTCACGATCTGGATGTTGTGGTAGGTCACGGCGAGCTTGCCGGACGCCACGAGGCTGGAGATCGTGGCGTTGTTCGTGGCCTCGAACTCCTGGCAGTGCGGGCAGGAGTAGTCGACCCAGAGGTCCATCGAGACCTTGGCGTCGGTGCTGCCGACGCGGACGCCGTTCGCGGTGCCGCCGTCGCCACCGATGGCGAACGGGACCGAGGTCCCGCCGAGATCGGTGGTGCCGGTGGCGACCGGGCTGCCGCCCGCGACGGTCGTGCTCCGGCCGCGGGTGCCGAGGACGACGGCGGTCGCGACGATGGCGATCACGACGACGGCGACGCCCCCCACGATGGCGAGCTGGGTGAGCGTACGGCGGCGCTTGGCGCGGGCCAGGGCCGCCTGCTGGGCGGCGCGGGCCTGACGGCGCCGGTCGTCGGCTGCGGGGTCGGGGCGCTTGGCCATGTCAGTCCTCCTGCTGCTTGTTCAGGGCGGCGGAGCGCCGGTTGAGGCGGATCGCCGCGATGATCGCGATGATGCCCGCCGCGATCCAGCCCCACGACGGGATGAGCGGCTCGCGGCGCGGCGCCTCGGCGGGGGCGGGGGTCGCCGCCGGCGTGGCGGCCTGCGCGGACGGGCTGGAGCCGGCCGCGCCGGCCTGCGCGGTGAAGGCGAGGGTCCCCGAGACGGGGTGGCCGTCGTCGGACGTCACGCGCCACTCGATCGTGTAACGACCGGCGGGGGCCGAGGGTTGCACGTCCTGGATCACGTCGTCGCCCTCCAGGCGCGGGGTCCCGGACGAGACGGTGCCGTCGGGCCCGGTGACGACGACCTGGGCGCCGAGCGACACGGGTGCCTCCTCGAAGGTGAGGACGACCTGGGCGGGCGGCGTGGACACGGTCGCCCCGTCGGCCGGGTTGCTCGACCTCAGCTCGTCGTGCGCGTACGCGGGCGAGGCGACGAGGGCGAGCGCGAGGCCGACGCCGAGGGTCGCGGCGGCGGCGCGCACGCGGCGGTGTCGGGAGGGGGTGGGCGGAGAAGAGGTGGATCGGGGCACGGTGTGGTCCTTCGACGAAGCAGACAGGTGGTCCCGCGGGGTGCGCGGGCAGGACGGCGCGAGGCCGTGGCGTCGCTAGGCGAAGGAGAGGGGCGGCCCGCGCGACAGGCGCGGGCGGTGCGGCCGCAGGAGCAGCGCGCGGAGCACGGCGGTCGTGGCCGGGCGCGGACGGCGACGGCTCGAGCGGGCGGCCGGGGCCACGTACGCGGCGCGCGCGACGCGGGCGACGAGACGCCAGCACCAGGCCTCGCCCTGGACCAGCAGCCACGCGGTGCCGAGGGTGGCCACGAGGTGGCCCAGGAACATCGGCCAGGCGTAGCCCATCGGCCCCATGCCGTGGCCCGGCATGCAGGTCAGCATCGTCATGGCGTGGTGCGCGGCCTGGACCGGCGAGCACCCGCCGGCCGCCGAGGCGGCCGTGTCGAAGAGGACGTGCAGCAGCGCCTGCTGCGGGACGAGGGCGGCGAGCAGGACCGGCAGGCGTACGCGGCGGCGCGTCAGCAGCACCGCGACGAGCCCGAGCAGGAACGCGGCCACGGCCAGGACGCCGGGTCCCGGCAGGGTGCCCCCGCCCGAGAGGTGGGCCGCGGTGGCCAGCAGCAGCGAGCCGCCACCGAGCAACGCCACGCGCAGGGCCCTGATCACGAGCGCCCGGATCACGGTCGCCGCGTCATGGCTCGGGAGGACGCTGCGGGGTCAGGCGGGCCAGGTTGGCGTTGTAGGCCTTGAGCTCGGCGTCGTCGTCGCGGTCGGCCTGCCGGTCGAGGCGCTTGGTCTCGCTGCGGTCGCTGCGGATCCAGCCGACGAGCAGGGCCACGCCGAGCATCAGCGACGGGAGGTCGCCCGCGCCCCACGCGATCGCGCCGCCGCGCTGCTGGTCGGCGATGAGCGCGACGGTGTCCGTCCGCCCCAGCGCGGCCCACCACCGCGGCGCGAGCAGCGTGGCCCCCGACATCAGCGCGATGCCGAAGAACGCGTGGAACGCCAGCGTGACGAGCAGGATCACCAGGCGGAAGGGGTACGGCGGACGTGCCGGACCGGGGTCCACGCCGACGAGGGCCCACACGAACAGGTAGCCCGTCAGCAGGAAGTGGGCGGTCATGAGCACGTGCCCGGTGTGCGTCGACAGCGCCAGTGCGAACAGCGGCGTGTAGTAGAAGACGGTGAGGCCGCCGGTGAACAGGGCCGCGGCGACGACCGGGTTGGCGACGAAGGCGAGCACCGGGGCGTGCACGAGGCGCAGCAGCGTCTCGCGCGGGCCGAGGCTGCGGTCCTTGCGGGCGTGCATTGCGCGGAGGGCCAGGGTCACCGGCGCCCCGAAGACCAGCAGGAACGGGACCGCCACCATGAGGGCCATGTGCTGCACCATGTGGAGGCTGAAGCCGAGCCGGCCGTAGACCCCGGGCCCTCCGCTGGTGACGAAGACGAGCGCGAGCGTGCCGATGGTCCAGAACGCCGTGCGCTGCAGCGGCCAGCGGTCGCCCCGACGGACCATCCGGGCGACGCCGATGCCGTACAGGCCCAGCATGGCGGCCGCGACGACCAGCCAGAGGAGGTCGGGGGAGAAGGCCGTCAGGTAGCGCCCGACCGTGAACGGCGGCGGCTCGGGGTAGCCGAGCAGCGAGGCGATGCGGTCCTCGTCGTCCGCCGCCTCGGGCACCGGCGGGGCCGAGCGGGACAGCGCCACGGCCAGGCCGACGGTCGCGCCCATCACCAGCAGCTCGACGGCGGCGAGCCGGGTGAAGGCGGTGCGGTCGGTGGCCAGGCGCGGGATGACGCGGCGGCGGTGCAGGAACCCGGCGACGCCCAGCAGGCCCAGCGCGACGACCTTGCCGACGACCAGGAGCCCGTACGACGTCGCGAGCCCGGAGAACGAGCCGAGCCGGAGCGCCGCGTTGATGACGCCGGAGAAGGCCACGACGACGAAGCACACGCCGGCGAGGGTGGAGTAGCGGCGGACGACGGCGTCGCGCTGGGCGCCCAGTCGACCGCCCATGAGCACGAGCGCGGCGAGGCCGCCGACCCAGAGCACCGCGCCCAGCAGGTGGAGGACGAGGCTGTCGACGGCGTTCATGTGGTTGGCCGAGCCCGCCGCGTGGCCCGCGAGCGAGAGCGGCAGGATCGCGAGCAGGCCGATCGCGCCGGCCCAGGCGACGGCCACGACGCGGGTGGCGAGCGCGCTCACCACGGTGGCCAGCAGGACGAGCAGCAGGCTGACCAGGAGCGCCCGCCCGAGCTCGAGCTGGGAGGTGAAGGAGAAGAAGACAAGGCTGAAGCCCGAGGTGGCCGGGGAGTAGCCCGAGACGTCGGCGGCGGTGAGGACGAGCACGACCAGGGCGGCCCCCGCCCAGACCAGCCCGCTGGCGGTCGCGCCGCGGACCATCGTCCGGCGCGGGCCGGCCAGGCTGTCGACCGACTTGCCCGGGTCCGGCGCGACGGCCCAGGCCGCCAGCACGAGCAGGCCGATCATCACGGAGGCGGCGACGTCCTGCACGGCGCGGGCGGCGGGCAGGCCGAAACGGACGAGCGCGCCCGGGTCGAGGAGGCCACGGCTCGGTGCGGTCAGCGACCCGTTCAGACCGAGCAGGACGAGGGCGACGACGACGGACACGGCGGTCGCCCCGACCAGCACGAGGCGTCCGGAGACGGGCCGTTCGGGTGCGTGCACCGAGACCTCCGGTGCGGTCGTGGTGGCCACCGACCCAGTGTAGGAACCCGTGCGCGCTGGGCACCTGCGCCGAGGCGATGCGCGCGCCCGTAGCCTCTCGGTCGTGGCAGACCACCACTACGAGACCCGCCTGACCTGGGCCGACGCCGCCGGGACGGCCGACTACCGGACGTACGCGCGCGAGCACGAGGTCGTCGCCCTCGGGCGCCCGGTCCTCGTCGGGTCGGCGGACAAGCCGTTCCGCGGCGACCCGACGCGGTGGAACCCCGAGCTGCTCCTGCTCGCCGCCCTGTCGGAGTGCCACCTGCTGTCGTACCTGAGCTTCTGCGCCCGGGCGGGGGTCGTCGTGACCGCGTACGCCGACCGCGCCACGGCCACGATGCGGCAGGAGGGCATGGGCGGCCGCTTCACCGAGGCGGTGCTCCACCCCGAGGTCACCGTCGCCGACGCCTCGATGCTCCACGAGGCGGAGGCCCTGCACGGCCCCGCGCACGAGGCCTGCTTCATCGCGTCCTCGGTCAGCTTTCCCGTCCGTCACGAACCGAAGGTGGTGGCGGCATGACCGCCTGGACCGGCCCGTACGCCCCGACCCTGCTCGCCTTCGAGGAGGCCGCGGGAGCGTTCGTCGACCTGGTCGCCCAGGTCCGCGGCGACTGGGACCGACCGGGGCTGGGGGTCTGGGACCTGCGCTCGCTCGTCGGCCACACCACCCGGGCCCTCGTCACGGTGACGACCTACCTCGACCGTCCCGCCACGACGGAGGACCTGACGTCGCCCGCCGCGTACCTGGTCGGCAGCGGGTCGGTGGACCCCGGGCTCGTCGCGGGACGCGGCCAGCAGGCCGGGGTCGACCTCGGGTCCGAGCCGGCCGCGCGGGTCGCTGAAGCCGCTGCCCGAGCGCTGGCGCGGGTGCGCGAGGCCGACCCGGAGGCCCTGGTCGAGACGGTCAACGGCGGGATGCGCGTGGGGACCTACCTGCCGACGCGCACGTTCGAGCTGGTCGTCCACACCGCTGACGTCGCCGCCGCCCTGGGTCTCGACGCCGACGTGCCGCCCGCCGCCCTGCGCGAGGCGGCCGCGCTGGCGACGCAGGTCGTGCTCGAGCAGGGCCGCGGCCAGGACCTGCTGCTCACCCTGACCGGCCGGGCCGACTGGCCCGCCGACCTGGTGGTGATCCGCTAGGGCTCAGCCCTCGTCGTTCTTCCCCGCGACGTCACGCTCGAGCTGGTCGACCTTGGCGACGTACTCCTTGGGCTTGGCCTTGCGCTCGAGCCCGGCGGCGTTCATGTAGCGGACCTTGCCGAACACGTCCCGCTCGGTCCAGCCGCGGTCGTGCTGGCCGAAGACCCAGGCGACGTTGGCGAAGGAGTTCGCGTCGCGCCCGTCGATGAAGTACTTGTTGTTGAGGTAGAGCGCGGTCGCGTACGCGTGCTCCGGGGTGTCCGACCACTCCAGGATCTTCTTGCCCCAGTACATGCGCATGTAGTTGTGCATGTAGCCGGTGGCCCGCATCTCGCGCATGGCCGCGTTCCAGTAGTCGTCGTGCGTCTCGGCGTCCTCGAGCTCGGCGCGGGAGTAGCGGTGCTCCCGGACGTCGTCCTCGTGCTCCGACAGCGTCTTCTTCGCGAAGTCCGGCAGCGAGGAGTACTGGTCGTAGCGGGGCTGGAAGTAGACGAAGTTCATGGGCAGCTCGCGCCGGACGATCAGCTCCTCCAGGAAGTCGTCCCGGTTCTCGCTCGCCGGCTTCTTCGAGGCCTCGAGGGCGATCCAGACGACCGACAGCTGCCCGAAGTGCAGGTACTTGCTCATGTGCGACACGTCGGAGGTCTGCGGCTGGTTGCGGTGCTCGGCGTACACGTCGAAGTGGTCGGCGAGGAAGGCGCGCAGCACCTTCTTGCCCGCGGTGGTGCCGCCGGTGAAGAGCGGCACGACGGGGACCTCGTCGTCGAGGGAGAGCGAGTCCAGCAGGGCGTCGGGGTCGGAGAGGTCCTCGCCCTTGATCTTGGACGGGCTGGACGTGTCCTTCAGCCTCGCCTTCGGCAGCTCGACCAGGAACCGCTCGAGGTGCTTGGTGATCTTGGGTCGGATCGTGCGGGCCGCGTGCTCCTGGTGGTCGGAGACCAGCTCGACGGGGACGACCACGTCGCTCTCGACCTGGACCACCGAGCAGGGCGCCTCGTCGGCCACCCGGTCGCGCCACTCGCGCTGGTTGCGCAGGTAGCCCCGGTCGCAGACGACCAGGCTCGCCTCCTTCGCCAGCCGCAGCGCGACGTCGTCGGGGTGGCCGCGCAGGACGACGAAGGTGATGTCCCGCTTGGCCAGCGCGGCCTCGACGTCGGCCAGGCCCTGGAGCATGAAGTGGTAGTGCCGGCGGTTCGCCTCGGGGTAGTCGTCCATCAGCCCGAACGCGACGAGCAGCGGCCGGCCCAGCTCGTTGGCGCGGTGGACCGCGTACTCCAGCGCGTGGTTGAGCTCGGCCCGCTGGGCCTGCTGCATCCAGTAGAGGACGTACGCGCCGTCCTCCGCCACGTCGGCGTCGTTGAGGGTCTGCACCCGCTCGGGCTGCAGGCCGGGGTACAGGTCGTCGGGCGCGCTGGCGGGCTTGGTAGGGCTCACGGCACTACCTTCCCAACCCAGCGCCCGTACGGATCACCCGCCCGGACGGCCGAGCCCGCGCAGCTGGTCGAGCTGACGCCAGTAGCGTGCCACCGCAGCGGTCCCGACCGGGGTGAGCGCGGCCGTCGTCACCGGTTTCTTGCCCACGAACCTCTTGGTGATCTCGACGAGCCCGCCCGCCTCCAGCCGGCTCAGGTGGCTGGACAGGTTGCCCTTGCTCAGCCCGAGCGCGCTCTGCAGGAAGAGGAACTCGGCCGTCCGGACCGAGGACAGCACCGTGAGGATGCCGAGGCGGGCCGGTTCGTGGACGAGCCGGTCGACGTCCAGGTCGGGCCGCTCCGCCGCGCTCCCGGGCTCAGTCACGGGGGACCGGCTTCATGGCGGCGACCAGGCGGACGTGGTCGGCGAGTCCGATGACGACCATCGCCGCGCCGAGGAGCAGCACGCCGGTGCGCGGCCCGAGCACGTCGAGCCCGACGAGCGGCGTCAGCGAGCCGAGGACGAGCAGGGCGACCGCGGCCCAGTGGGCCCGGGTGACGCCGACGTGGCGGTAGCCGAGGCGGTAGCCGGCGGCGAGGCTCACGGCGGCCAGCAGGGGGAGCAGGAGCACCGGGGACACGGCGAGCCGGTCGAGGACGTAGCCGACCAGGCAGAGGACGAACGCGGCGAGGACGAACGCCAGCGTGGCCAGCAGCGACGCCCGCCCCACCGCCCGTCCGTAGCGACGCCGGTAGTAGGCCACCCCGACCGCGGCGCCGATCCCGATCACCACCCCGCCCGACCCGGGCTGGCCGAGGGCCCAGAGGGCGAACCCCACGCCGGTGCTGGCGTTGATCAGTCCCTGGAGCTGGGTGTAGTCGGCGGCGACCGCAGCCGTACGGCGAACGTCGTCGAGCTCGTTCAACTGGTTTGTCATGCAGACCACTCTGCGCCTGGTGAACGCTGCCGTCAACCGGTCTGCGTCGCAGACCTTGGCTCAGGGACGACCGGGGCGAGCGGCGCAGGTGATGCAGAACCGGGCCTCGGGCCGGGCGGCCAGCCGTTCCTCGGCGATGGGGCGGCCGCAGCGCTCGCAGAGCCCGTACGTCCCCGCGGCGAGGCGTGCCTGCGCCGCCTCCAGCTCGGCCAGGGTCCGGGTGACCTGGACGAGGAGCGCGGTGTCGCGGGCCTGGTCGAGCGACGCCGTCGACCCCTCCGGGTCGTGCTCGTCGTCGGTGAACGTCAGGCTGCGCGCGTCCTGGGTGGCCTCGATGGCGGCCCTGAGCGCCTGCTCCTGGGCGCGCGCGGCGGCGGTCCGCTCGGCGAGCAGGGCCGCGGGGTCGAGGGTCAGCGGCCGATCAGCCGGCGCAGCCCGCCGCGGGCGGGCGCCGGGGTGGTGCCGTTGTCCTGGGCTCGGGTCACGGCCGGGGCGGGCTCGTCCAGCTCGGCCGGCGTCTCGATCTTGCTGACGAAGCCGGGCACCTCGAGCAGGGAGCCGGCGGCGTCCTGCGCGCGCGGCGCGATCTCGCCCTCGACGCTGTAGAGCGCGTGGGTCAGGACGGCGGTGCACCGGGTGCCGTAGCCGTGGTCCATGACCTCGCAGCCGTAGCACTTGACCTGGCCGGTGGTGATCACGAGATCGGGGTTGGCGGCGGCCAGCCGTTCCTCGCGCTCGGTGATGCCGGCCGCGTACGCACGGACGGCGGCCGCGTTCCAGCAGGCGACACCGTCGCCTCCGCTACGGATCTCAACACGCACAGGGCACCTCTTCGTCGAGTGGCCGATCTCACGGGACGTGAACGTCCCGTGACCCTCGATGGTGCCACCCCGCCGCCCCGGCGGAGCCGTCAGGGGAGGTCGTAGACCATGCCCATGGCCGTGCGGACCTCGTCGAGCGTGGCGTCGGCGACCTCGTTCGCACGGGCGTTGCCCGCGGCCAGCACCTCGACGAGGTGGCCGGGGTCGGCCTCGAGTTCGGCCCGCCGGGCCCGGATCGGGGCGAACGTGGCGTTCACGGCCTCGGTGACCACGGCCTTGAGCCGACCCGAGCCGCCGTCGCCGATCTCGTCGGCCCAGTCCTGCGGGGAGCGGCCCGTGCACAGGGAGGCGAGCAGCAGGAGGTTGGACACCTCGGGACGCGCCTGGGGGTCGTACGTGATGTGGCGGTCGGAGTCGGTGACGGCCTTCTTGATGATCTTGGCCGTCGCGTCCGCGCTCATGCCGATCTCGATGGTGTTGCCGCGGGACTTGCTCATCTTCGCCCCGTCGGTGCCGAGGATGTTCGGGGCTTCGGACAGCAGCGCGTCGGGCTGGGGGAAGACGGGCCGGGTGGGGTCGACCCGGCCGTACGACTCGTCGAAGCGGCGGGCCACCACACGGGTCTGCTCCAGGTGCGGCAGCTGGTCGCGACCCACCGGGACGACGTTGGCCTTGCAGAAGAGGATGTCGGCGGCCTGGTGCACCGGGTAGGTCAGCATCAGCCCCGACATGGGCCGCTGGCTGGCGGCGAGCTCGGACTTGACCGTCGGGTTGCGCCGCAGCTCGGAGTCGGTCACGAGCGACAGGAAGGGCAGCAGCAGCTGGTTGAGCGCGGGGACGGCGGAGTGGGTGAAGATCGTGCTCCGGGCCGGGTCGAGGCCCACCGCGAGGTAGTCGACCAGGAGCGACAGGACCCGCTCGTGGATCGGGCCGACCCCGTCCCGGTCGGTGATGACCTGGTAGTCGGCGATGACGATCCAGGAGTCCACGCCCAGGTCCTGCAGCCGGACGCGGTTGGCCAGCGACCCGAAGTAGTGGCCGATGTGCAGCCGACCGGTCGGCCGGTCGCCGGTGAGCATCCGGTAGCGACCGGCGTCGGAGGCGAGGTCGGCCTCGATCTGCCGCGACCGGCGCTGGGCGGTGTCGAAGGACGTCGACTCGGGCACCGTCTGCTCGGTCGTGGGCTCGTCGGCCGTGCTGACGTCGCTCACGTCGTTCCTCCCGCTCGTGGTGGCCGTAGCCCCGTGGACCGTCGTGGACGCAGAGCGCGCACGACGGCTGCCGATCCTAGTGCTGAGATGGACGGCGGCCCCCGCGAGTTCTGCCGGGGCCGACGAGCCCTCAGAACCTCAGGAGCACCCATGGCCTACACGCCCGAGCAGACCGCCATCCTCGAACGCGAGCCGCTGCCCGCGGCCGGCATCACCTCCGCCGAGGTCGCGTACGACGTCGAGGGCACCGCGTGCTCCGGCTACGTCGCCCGGCCCGACGACGACGGCGTGCACCCCGGCGTGCTCGTGGTCCACAACTGGCTCGGCGTCACCGACGCGGTCCGCTTCCGCGCCGACATGCTGGCCCGGCTCGGCTACGTCGCGTTCGCGGCCGACGTCTTCGGCGCCGACGTGCGGCCGACCCCCGAGGAGGCCGCGGGCGTGGCGGGCGGCTTCTACGGCGACCAGCGCCTGTTCCGGGCGCGGCTCACGGGCGGCTACGAGCAGCTGCTCGCCCAGCCCGGGGTCGACGCCGACCGCACCGCGGCGATGGGCTACTGCTTCGGCGGCTCCGGCGCCCTGCAGCTGGCCCGGACCGGCGCCGGACTGCGCGCCGTCGTGAGCTTCCACGGCGCGCTGCAGCCCGGCCCGGAGGGGGAGGCGGCCGACATCAAGGCCAAGGTCCTCGTCCTCACCGGCGCCATCGACCCGGTCGTCCCGCCCGAGGCCGTCGACGCCTTCGAGTCCGACCTCCGCACGGCCCCCGACCTCGACTGGCAGGTCGTGACCTACTCCGGTTCGATGCACGCCTTCACCGAGCCCGGCACGGACGCGCCCGACTTCGGCGCCCAGTTCAACCCGGTCGCCGAGGCCCGCAGCTGGCAGGCCATGAAGAACTTCTTCGGCGAGGTGCTGGCCGCCTAGGGTCGGCCCTAGGAGGCCTGGGCGGTGAGCTGGCCGGAGTCCTCGTCCAGCTCACCGATCAGGCCGCGGAGCTTGGTCATCAGGCGCGAGAGCAGCCGCGAGACCTGCATCTGCGTCACGCCGACGACGCCGGCGATCTGGGACTGCGTCATCTCCTCGACGAACCGCATGCGCAGCAGGTCGCGCTCGGCGTCGGTCAGGCTCTGCAGAGCCTGGTGCAGCAGCACGCGGGTCTCGACGAGGTTCCACTCCGGCGGGTGCTCCGGGACCCAGGCGTCGCCGACGAGGGAGTCGAGGCTCGTCGAGTGCAGGCCGAGCTCGGCGGTCCGGGCCTCCTCGACGGCCTGGGTCGTCCAGCCCAGGTAGTGGGCGAGGTCCGCGCTGGTCGGTACGCGGCCGATCTCCTGCGCCAGGTCGGGCACGGCGCCGCGGAGGACGTTGGCGGCCTCCTGCACCGAGCGCGGCGGACGGACGGACCACCCGTGGTCGCGCAGGTAGCGGCGCAGCAGCCCCGACATGGTGACCCAGGCGAAGTAGCCGTACGTGGTCTGCGCCGGGTCGTAGCGGTCGAAGGCCTCGACCAGGCCACCGCGGGCCACCTGGACCAGGTCGTCGTACTCGCTGCGGGGACCGTAGCGGCGGGCCGCGCTCGTCGCGAGCCACAGGTGCAGCGTCACGACCTCGTCGCGGATGGCGCGACGCTCCTCCGGGGTCGAGTCCTCCAGGTGGCTCATCAGGTCCTGGGTGCGCTCCCGGTCGGCGTCGCGCTCGCGCCCGCGCGGCGGGGTGTTGGGGTCGCGGGTGGACGGCTCGTGGACCGGTGCCTGGACGACCGACGGCTTCTGGGTCGACGGCAGGCCGTGGTCGGGCGGCGTCGGCGGCTCGCCGAGAGCGTGGGGGCTGTCGGTGGTGTCGCCCTGGTCGACGAAGAACGACTCGGGGCCCGGCTGGACCTCGGTGCCCTCAGGCAGCACGGCGTGCCCCGGCAGCGGAGCCGTGGACGACCCCGTCCTGATGATCGAAGTCCTGATGAGTCATCACGATCTCGAGTAAACCAATCACTAAAGGAGGTTTGTTACACCCCTAGGGGGGTAAATGGACCTCATGCCCAACCCCATCACCATTGCCGTCGTCGACGACTACGACGTGGTCGTCCTGGGGGTGGCCCGCATGCTCGAGCAGTACCCGGAACGCGTCCAGGTGGCCGAGCTCTCGACCACCCAGACCGTCGACCGACCGGTGGACATCGTTCTCTACGACGCCTTCGCGCAGCCCGAGACCGATGCCGCCGACCTGCAACAGTTCCTCGACAACCCGCTCGCCGGACGCACCGTCGTCTACACCTGGAACTTCCAGGCCCAGCTGGTCGAGCAGGTGCAGAAGCTGGGGCTCCACGGCTATCTGTCCAAGGCGCTGCCGGCGCGCGACCTCGTGTCGAGCCTGGAGCGGATCCACGGGGGCGAGGTGGTGATCAGCGACCCGCCGGGCCGGGCCCGCAGCGCGACGGGGCTCGACTGGCCCGGTCGGGGCGAGGGGCTGAGCGACCGCGAGTCCGAGATCCTCGCGCTCATCACGCAGGGCAAGAGCAACGCCGACGTCGCCGCCATCACGTTCCTCAGCCCGAACACCATCAAGTCCTACGTCCGCACGATCTACCGCAAGATCGGGGTGGGCAGCCGCACCCAGGCCGTGCTCTGGGGCGTACGGCACGGGTTCAGCCCGGACCACAGCCAGATGCGGCGGTAGTTCCCGGCCTCGCCGGCGACTGGAGCCGAAGGGCTACTGAACCGCGGAGGTCAGCCGCATGAGGTTGTCGATGACGCTCCGCCAGAAGCCGCGCCGGGCCCAGTCCTGCGCGGAGAGCTCGCGCGACAGGCTGCGGTAGCGGTCCTCGACCGCCTTGACCTGGTCCACGAACGGGCGCCCGCAGACCATGAGCATCACCTCGAGGTCGAGCTGGAACGAGCGGATGTCCATGTTCGACGAACCGACCACCGCGACCTGGTCGTCGACCGAGATGTGCTTGGAGTGCAGGATGTTCGGACCCGGGTAGAGGTAGATCCTGACGCCCGCAGCCAGCAGCTCGGCGTAGTACGAGTGCTGGGCGTGGAAGACCACGAACTGGTCGCCGATCTCCCCGACGAACAGCTCGACCGCCACCCCCCGCCGGGCGGCCGTGGTGATGGCGCCGAGCAGTGACGGGTCCGGCACGAAGTACGGGCTCGTGATGCTGATCCGCGACTGCGCGTGGTAGAGCAGGCTGTTGAACAGGGCGAGGTTGTTCTCCGACTCGTACGCCGGCCCGCTGGGCGCGATCTGCGCCAGCAGGTCCCCGCCGCGCTGGTCGTCCGAGGTCTGCTCGCGCGAGCTGCTGAGGAGCTGGTCGGTCTCGCAGTACCAGTCGGTCACGAAGAGCGCGTCGATCTCGTGGACCACGGGGCCGTGCACCTCGCACAGCTCGTCGACCCACTGCAGCCCCCGCCGCTTGTTGCCGCGCTTGTCGTAGCTGGGGTCGATCATGTTGAGCGACCCGACGAAGCCGACGACGCCGTCGACGACCATCAGCTTGCGGTGGTTGCGCAGGTCCGGGCGCTGCCAGCGGCCCTTGAGCGGCTGCACCGGCAGCATCAGGTGCCAGAAGACGCCCATCTCGGTCAGCGCCTTCAGGGTCTTGCGGTAGCCGGGGTAGGGCCGGGTGCCCATGTGGTCCAGCAGCAGCCGCACGGTGACGTCGCGCTCGACCGCCCGACGCAGGGCGTCGAAGAACGGGGCCGTCGACGCGTCGCGGATGGTGATGTAGAACTCGACGTGCACGTAGCGCTCGGCGCCGTCGACGGCCTCGACGAGGGCCTGCAGCTGGTCGGTGAAGCCCATGACCATGCGGGCGTCGTTGTCCTGCAGCAGGGGCATGCGGCCGACCGACTCCACCAGCCGGGAGACCGAGCCGAACCACGGCGGGGCGTCCTCGCCGGCCTGCACCGGGTCGACCTCCCGGGAGGCCTCGCTGATCAGCTCGTCCATGTTCTGCTGCTTCTCGCGCCGCTTCTGCGTGAGCTTCGGGCTGCCGATGAGCAGGAACAGCACGATGCCGAGCAGCGGGAGGAGCGCCATCAGCAGCACCCAGGCCAGCGCGGAGCTCGGCTCCCGGTTGCGAGGCGCGATGAGCAGCGCGACGAGGACGAGGGCGATCTCGAGCCCGACGACCAGACCCGTCCCGCTGAGGCCGGTGAGAAGGTCGAGCACGATCGGCAAACTACAGGGGCGGCTCAGGGTCGAGCGTGACGTGGACGCCGTTGCGCTGGGTACCCTTGGCCTATCTGGTGAGCACCGGTCGTCGTTCGACTTCTCTGATCCTGCTTGCATCCCGGCTGGGAAGCCTCAGCAAGTCGAACCCAGGAGCGAGCACTCGTGCCTTCGTCCGTCCCGTCCGCCGTACCCTCGGCCGCCACCGCCCGCCTCGCCTCGCAGCCGCTGACCCGCAGCTTCACCGCGCTGACCTCCCAGGTCCGGACCGCCGGGCTCCTCGGTCGTACGCGGGGGTTCTACGCCCTGGTCTTCGGGCTCCTCCTGCTGGCCCTGGGCGGCATCGCCACCGGGGTCGTGCTGCTCGGCGAGTCCTGGCTCCAGCTGCTCATGGCCGGGGCGCTCGGGCTGGTGCTCACGCAGTTCGCGTTCCTGGGCCACGAGGCCTCGCACCGCCAGATCTTCGTCTCCGGCAAGGCGAACGACCGCAGCGGCCGCATCCTGGCCGTCGGCTTCGCCGGCCTCAGCTACAGCTGGTGGATGACCAAGCACACCCGCCACCACGGCAACCCGAACCAGGTCGGCAAGGACCCGGACATCGCGCGCGACACCGTCTCGTTCCACGAGGCCGACGCCGCGGCGCAGCGTGGCCTGTCCCGCTGGATCACCGCGCGCCAGTCGTACCTGTTCTTCCCGCTGCTGCTCCTCGAGGGCGTCAACCTGCACTTCAAGTCGGTCCAGTCGCTGCTCCAGCGCGGGCCGGTCAAGGGTCGCAAGCTCGAGCTGGCGATGCTCGGCGTGCGCTTCGGCCTGTACGCGGGCGTGCTGTTCTGGTTCCTCCCGCTGGGCATGGCGGCCGCGTTCATCGGCGTGCAGCTGGCGGTGTTCGGCTTCTACATGGGCGGGACCTTCGCGCCCAACCACATGGGCATGCCGATCGTCCCGGCGGACGCCAAGCTGGACTTCCTGAGCAAGCAGGTCCGCACCTCGCGCAACATCACCGGCGGCATCTGGATGAGCGCGCTGATGGGCGGCCTCAACTACCAGGTCGAGCACCACCTGTTCCCGAGCATGCCCCGCCCGCACCTGCGCGCTGCCCGCGCCATGGTGCGTGAGCACTGCCGCACCCTCGACGTGCCCTACACCGAGACCAACCTGATCCGGGCCTACCACTCGGTCCTGGCGCACCTCGACCGCGTCGGCCTCAAGGCCCGCGACCCGTTCGACTGCCCCGCCGCGGGCAACATGCGCTTCGGCTGAGTGCTCGAGGACCACGACGTACGCCCCGACCGCAGCCTGCTGCGGCCGGGGCTTCGTGTCGTCATCACCGGCACGCTCGGGCGCGGCCACCGCCCGGCGCAGTACTACGCCGGCCCCGGCAACCGCTTCTACGAGCTCCTGCAGGGGAGCGGGCTGGTCGACGAACGGCTCGACCCCGGCCATGCCGGGCGACTGCCGGATCTCGGGGTGGGCCTGACCGACCTCGTGATCGAACGCGTCGAGCGCGCGGGCCGGGAACCCGAGACCCTGATCCACCAAAGGCCGTTCGACCTGGCGATCCGCGCCGTCGCGCCGACCGTCGTCGCCTTCGTGAGCAAGACCGCCGCGACCTGGTACGCCCGGGGTGCGGGGGAGCGGCTGCCGCGGGACTACGGCGAGCTGACCTGGTCGGTGGCCGGGACCCCGGCCTTCGTGCTGCCGGGCCCGTCCGGGGCGAACAACGGGATGTCGTTGGCCCTGCGACTGGCGCTGTGGACCGACCTGGCCGACTTCGTGGAGCACGTCGAGCACGGGCGCGCCGTCGGCTGATCGAGGGGTCCCGACTGGGCGGGCCCGAGCGCAAGGCTTGCGCAAAGCATTGCGCGCGTGTGAGCATCGGGGCCGGACCTGCGGTCTCGTCCCTGGGCAGGGCTGCTCACACAGAAGGACTTGCGATGACATCTGTCGACACCACCCCAACGAGCATGAGGGTCAGCGTGCTGCTCGGGCAGAAGGCCCTCGGCATGGAGGAGCGGCCCGTGCCCGTGCCGGAGGGTGACCAGGTGCTCGTGCAGGTCTCCAAGGTCGGCGTCTGCGGCTCCGACGTGCACTACTACCGCGACGGCCGCATCGGCCCGTTCGTGGTCGACGCGCCGCTCGTGCTGGGCCACGAGCTCTCCGGCACGATCGTCGCCGTCGGCGCCGGGGTGGACGCCTCCCGCGTCGGGCAGCGCGTCGCCGTCGAGCCGCAGAAGCCGTGCCGCCGCTGCAGCCAGTGCAAGGCCGGCCGCTACAACCTCTGCCCGTTCATGGAGTTCTACGCGACCCCGCCCATCGACGGCGCCTTCGCCGAGTACGTGGCCATCGAGGAGGACTTCGCGCACCCCGTGCCCGACTCCATCAGCGACGAGGCGGCCGCGCTGCTCGAGCCGCTGTCCGTCGGGATCGCCGCGGCGCGCAAGGGCCGGATCGTCCCGGGCTCGCGCGTGCTCATCGCCGGCGGCGGACCGATCGGCGTGATCACCGCGCAGGCCGCCCGGGCCTTCGGCGCCGCCGAGATCATCGTCTCCGACCCCGTGGCCGACCGACGGGCGATGGCGAGCCGCTTCGGCGCGACCTCCACGGTCGACCCGACCCGGGAGGACACCACCGACCTCAAGGTCGACTGCTTCATCGACGCGTGCGGCGTGCCGGCCGCGATCGTCGCCGGCCTGGAGTCCGTCCGGGGCGCCGGGACCGTCGTCATCGTCGGCACCGGCGCCGACACCGTGGCGCTGCCGATCCCGACGATCATGAACAACGAGCTCAACGTGACCGGCATCTTCCGCTACACCGACACGTGGCCGCTCGGCGCGCACCTGGTGGCGACCGGACAGGTGGAGCTCGACCCGCTCGTGACCGGCCGCTTCGGGCTGGACGACGTGGAGAACGCGCTGAACGCCGACCTCCAGCCGGGCAGCCTCAAGTCGATCGTGGCCGTCCGATGAGCGGGGTGCTGGACGGGTTCTCGCTCGCCGGGCGCACCGCCCTGGTGACCGGCGGCAACCGCGGGCTGGGCGAGGCGTTCGCGCGCGGGCTGGCCGAGGCCGGCGCCCGCGTGATGATCGCCAGCCGCAACGCGGAGCAGAACGAGGTCGCGATCGCCAAGATGCGCGCCGACGGCCTGCAGGTCGAGTCGCTGGTGGCCGACATCACCGTCGACGCCGACGTGGAGCGGATGGTCGAGGAGACGGTCGAGCGGCTGGGCAGCATCGACGTCCTCGTGAACAACGCGGGCATCTGCTACCACCGCGACGCGTGGGACGTCCCGGACGACGAGTGGGACGACGTCTTCAACCTCAACGTGCGGGCGCTGTTCAAGTGCAGCCGCGCGGTCGGGACCCACATGCGCACCCGGGGCGGCGGCTCGATCGTCAACATCGGGTCGATCTCGGCCATGATCGTCAACCGGCCGCAGAACCAGGCGGCGTACAACGCCTCCAAGGCCGCGGTGCACCAGCTCACGAAGTCGCTCGCGGCGGAGTGGGCGCCCGACGGGATCCGCGTCAACGCCGTCTCCCCGGGCTACGTGAAGACCGAGATGGCCCCGGTCGACGAGCCGCAGTTCCGTCGGCAGTGGATCGAGGACGCCCCGCAGCAGCGCTACGCCGTCCCGAGCGAGATCGCGGGCAGCGTCGTGTTCCTGGCCAGCGACGCCGCTGCCTTCATCACGGGCTCGGTGCTGGTGATCGACGGCGGCTACACCGTCTACTGATCGTCCCTACCGGGGGTCGTGCGGGTGGCACCCGCACGACTCCCGGTGCACGAACGTCGTCGCCAGCGTGAGCCGCCGCGGCGCCCGGTCCGGGTCGAGGATGCGGGACACGGCCAGGTCGACGGCGCTCTCGCCGATCTGCGTCGTCGGCTGGGCGATGACGGTGAGGCGGGGGTGGAACAGGTCCGCCCAGTCGAAGTCGTCGTACGCCACCAGCGCGACGTCGCGCGGCACCTCGATGCCCAGCTGCCGGGCGGCGCGCATGGCGCCGATCGTGGCCCGGTTGTTCCCGGTCACGACGGCGGTGGGCGGGTGCGCGGAGGTCATCAGGGAGGTCATCGCCTCCTGCGACCGGTCGTCGGTCCCGCGGCCGGACACGATCGTGCCGTCGGTGACCTCGATCCCGTGGCGCCGGGCCGACCGGCGGAAGCCCTCGATGCGTTCCTCGGTGGTGCTCAGCCCCGGCATCCCGCTGATCATGGCGATCCGGGTGTGACCCAGCTCGGCCAGGTGGTCGACGAGCTGACCCACGGAGTCGATGTTGTCCGAGCCGACCTGGTCGACGTCGGCGTCGACCATCCGGTCCAGCAGGACGACCGGGACGTCCCGCGTCCGTGCGTACGAGAGCGCCGTCGCCGGGGCGGGGGACGGGGCGAGCAGCACCGCCTGCACCCGGTTGTCGATCAGCTCGGTCATCGCCCGCAGCTCGGTGCCGGCGTCGTCGTGGGTGTCCGACAGCAGCAGGGAGTAGCCGTTGCGCGTGGCGACCTGCTCGATGCCGTGCAGCAGCTCGCTGAAGGAGGGGTTGGAGAAGGCCGACGAGGCCACGCCCAGGACCCGGCCCGTCGGGCCGCTCGCCGCCCCGGCCGGCTGGTACCCGAGCTGCCCGGCCGCCGACAGCACGGCCGCCTCGGTCTCCTGGCGCACCGGACGGGTCCGGTTCATGACGTGGGAGACGGTGGTGACCGAGACGCCGCTCAGACGGGCGATGTCGGCCATGGTCGCCGAGCCTCGGGTGCGCGGGGCCACGAGCGGACTCTAGCAACGTGTTGCGCAAGAACTTGCTCGTCGAGCGGGGGCAGGCCGGGCGTCGGCCCGGCCGGTGGCGGAGGATACGAGATTCGAACTCGTGAGGGCGTGAACCCAACCCGCTTTCCAAGCGAGCGCCATAGGCCTCTAGGCGAATCCTCCGCCCGGAACCTTACCTGCCGCGGAGCCGCCCGCCGAACCCGTCCGTAGCGCTACCGCGTCGGACGGGGTCCGGGAGAGGTCGCGTACAGTTGAGCCCGGTCCCCCGCGTGGCGGCACCTCACCCAACTCCCCCAGGGCTTAGCGGCAGCAAGGGTCAGTGAGCTCTGCCGGGTGCGCGGGGGGCTCTTTCGTCTCCGGGTCAGGCCGCGAGGGGCTCCGCGAGGTCGTGCAGGGCGAGGATGCGCTCGAGCTCGGGGCGGCCGCCGTCCTTCGCGAAGAGGTGCGCGGCGAGGCCGACCGTGAGCGCGGAGTCCACGTTGGCCTGGACGTCGTCCACGAACAGCACCTGCGCGGCCGGCAGGGCGAGGCGCTGCACCGCGTGGTGGAAGTAGGCCGGGTCCGGCTTGGCGACGCCGATCTCGCCGGAGATGACCATCGGGTCGAAGAGGCGCTCGTAGCCGAGCTCGCGCCGCATGTAGACCGCGCGTTCGCGGTGCTGGTTGGTGGCGATCGCGCACCGCGTGCCGCGGGCCCGCAGGTCCCGGACGGCGTCGAGCATCCCCTCGTCCACCGCGAGGTGCTGCCAGACGTCCAGCAGGTCCTCGGCCCGGACCGGCAGGCCCCAGGACGTGACGACGTCGGCCAGCGGCCCGGCGAACGGCCTGGAGCCGTCCAGGACCGGCTGCTCGGCGTCGCTCAGGTCGTCCAGGAACGCGGCCAGCCGGTCGCCCTCGAGCCCGGTCAGTCGTCCGACCTCCGCGGCCCAGTCGTTCGCGGGACGCTGCAGGACCCCGTCGCAGTCGAAGAGGACGGCCCGGATCTGTGCGCTCACCGGCCCCAGTGTTCCAGGCCCGCGCCCCGGAGCCGGGTGAGCAGACCCGTTGCCCCGCCGACCGGCGGGGAGTGTCAGTGGGCGGGCATAAGGTCTTGACCGTGGACGAGGTGCTGCTCACGGGGTCGCGGGTCATCGACCCGGAGGCCGAGCAGGACCCCTGGGTGGAGGGCGACGAGCCCGCGCCGGACGGGCAGACCCGCGTCGACCACCAGCAGGACGAGTCGCTCTTCGGCGAGCCCGCGGCGGGCCGGCCCGGGGGAGCGGCGCCGCTCGCGCTCTACCGCCGCTACCGGCCGGACACGTTCGCCGAGGTCATCGGCCAGGACCACGTCACGCAGCCCCTGCAGCGGGCGCTGGCCAACAACCGGGTCAACCACGCGTACCTCTTCTCGGGCCCCCGCGGCTGCGGCAAGACGACCTCCGCGCGGATCCTGGCCCGGGCGCTCAACTGCGAGTACGGCCCGATCGCCGAGCCGTGCGGCCACTGCCGCTCCTGCCGCGACCTCGCCACCGGCGGGTCGGGCAGCATCGACGTCATCGAGATCGACGCGGCCAGCCACGGCGGCGTCGACGACGCGCGCGACCTGCGGGAGCGCGCGTTCTTCGCCCCGGTCGCCAGCCGCTACAAGATCTACATCGTCGACGAGGCGCACATGGTGACCACGGCGGGCTTCAACGCCCTGCTCAAGCTGGTCGAGGAGCCGCCGCCGCACGTCAAGTTCATCTTCGCCACGACCGAGCCCGAGAAGGTCATCGGCACGATCCGCTCGCGGACGCACCACTACCCGTTCCGGCTCGTGCCGCCGCGGATCCTCACCGACTACCTGGCCAAGCTCTGCGCGGCCGAGGGCATCACCGTCGAGCCCGTCGTCCTGCCGCTCGTCGTCCGGGCGGGTGCCGGCTCCGTCCGCGACGCGCTCTCGGTCCTCGACCAGCTGCTCGGCGGGGCGGACGAGGAGGGCGTCTCCTACCGCCAGGCGACCGCGCTGCTCGGCTACACGCCCGACTCGCTGCTGGACGAGTTCGTCGACGCCTTCGCCGTCGGCGACGCGGGCGGGGTGTTCGCGTGCGTGGACAAGGTCATCGAGGTCGGGCAGGACCCGCGCCGGTTCGCCGAGGACCTGCTCCGCCGCCTGCGTGACCTCGTCATCGTCGCCGCGGTGCCGGACGCCCTGACGTCGGGCCTCGTCGACGTCGCGCCCGACCAGGCCGACCGGCTGTCCTCCCAGGCCGCCTCGCTGGGGCCGGGGGAGCTGGCCCGCGCGGCCGAGGTGATCGCGACCGGCCTCACGGACATGCGGGGCACCACCGCCCCCCGGCTGCACCTCGAACTCATGTGCGCCCGGGTGCTGCTGCCGGGCGCGGACGTCGACGAGCGCGGCCTGCACGCCCGGCTCGACCGGATCGAGCGACGCCTGGACATGGTCAGCGGGGTGCCGGCCGAGGGTGCTCCCGCTCCGACGTCACGTCCCGAGGCCCGGACGGAGGCGCGCCCGGCCGCTGTGCGAGAGCCGGTCGAGGCGGTGCCCGCGGCACCGACGGCTCCCGTCGAGAGCCCTGCGGCCGCCGAGCCGGCTCAGCCCGCCCAGCCCACCGCAACCGCTCCCGTACGCCGTGGTCCGGCCCGGCCGACGACGCCCAAGCCCGTACGCCCCGAGCTCGCGGCCCTCCGTCCGCCGGACGACGACGAGCCGCCGGAGCCCGACGCACCGGAGCACCTCCCGCCGCCGGTCGAGGCGGCGCAGCCGGACGCGCGCGGACCGTCCGGCGGTGACACCGACGACACGATGGCGGGCGGCAGCCGGGACGAGCCGTCTGCGTCGGTCTCGGGCTCCCGGCTCACCGCGACGGACGTCCGCCGCCTCTGGCCGGAGGTGCTGGAGGAGGTCAAGAGCAAGCGGCGCTTCACCTGGATCCTGCTGAGCCAGAACGCGCAGGTCGCCGAGGTCCGCGACGGCGTCCTGCTGCTGACCATGGCCAACACCGGGGCGCGGGACAGCTTCGGGCGGGGCGGCAGCGAGGACGTGCTGCGCGAGGCGCTCGTCGTCGTGCTGGGCACCGACTTCCGCATCGAGACGATGGTCGACGCCGGGGCCGGCGGGACAGCGACCCGCGAGGCGCCCGGCCGTCCGGCTCCGGCCGCACCGCCCGCGGCGCCGGCCCAGGTGCCCAGCGACGCACCCCTGGGTCAGGCCCCGGTCGGAGCTGCCCCGCCGACCCCGTCCGCCCGGGAACGGGCCGTCGCGAGCGTGCAGAACACCCGCCCGCAGGACGCCGTGGACCCCGACGACGCGGTGGACCGGGACGACGCCGACCTCGACGACGGGGCCGAGTCGCACCACGCGCTGCTCGCCCGGCAGCTCGGCGCGCAGATCATCGTCGAGGACGACGCGTGACCGGGCCCGTCGCCGCGGTCGTGCGCACCGCGCCCGCACTAGGCTGACGGCATGATCCCCGACGGTGGCGACATGTCCGGCCTGCTCGCGCAGGCCCAGGCGATGCAGGCGCAGCTCATGGCGGCGCAGCAGGAGCTGGCCGACGCGACCGTCGAGGGCACCGCGGGCGGCGACGTGGTGACGGCGACCGTCACCGGCGCCGGCGAGCTCGTCGGCCTGGTCATCAAGCCCGAGGCCGTCGACCCGGACGACACCGAGACGCTGGCCGACCTGGTGCTCGCGGCTGTGCGCGACGCCAACACTCGCGCGCAGGCCCTCGCCGCCGCCAAGCTCGGCCCCCTGGCCGGCGGGCTCGGCGGCGGGCTGCCCTTCTAGGTCCGCGGATGTACGAGGGTCCGGTCCAGGACCTCATCGACGAGCTCGGCCGGCTGCCCGGCATCGGGCCGAAGAGCGCTCAGCGGCTGGCGTTCCACATCCTCGCGGCCGACTCCGACGACGTGCTGCGCCTGGCCGCGACGCTCAAGCTGGTCAAGGAGACGGTCAAGTTCTGCGACGTCTGCTTCAACGTCTCCGAGGAGACACGCTGTCGCATCTGCCGCGACCCGCGGCGCGACCAGACCACCATCTGCGTGGTCGAGGAGTCCAAGGACGTCGTCGCGGTGGAGCGGACGCGCGAGTTCCGTGGTCGCTACCACGTGCTCGGTGGCGCGATCAGCCCCATCGACGGCATCGGCCCGGCCGACCTCAAGATCCGGGAGCTCTGCCTCCGCCTCGCCGACGGGACGGTCATGGAGGTCATCCTCGCGACCGACCCCAACCTCGAGGGCGAGGCCACCGCGACCTACCTCTCCCGGCTGCTGCTGCCCATGGGCGTGCGCGTCAGCCGGCTGGCCAGCGGGCTGCCGGTCGGGGGCGACCTCGAGTACGCCGACGAGGTCACGCTGGGGCGGGCGTTCGAGGGTCGTCGCTTCGTCGAGGCCAGCTGAGCCCACCCGGCTCCGGGGTCAGCGGTCGCGCAGGTCGAAGCTCGTCGGCGCTGCGGCCAGCCGGGCCCGCGTGAGGTAGAGCGAGGCGCCCACCCCGGCGAAGACCAGCACGAACACCACCGACGGGTAGCCGATGAGGTGCGTCCAGCGGCGATAGGTCAGCGCCGTCTCCCGGTGGCGGACCAGGACGGTGACGTTCACGACGAACGCGACCACGAAGGTCACCAGGGCCCCGGTCAGCGCGGCCCGCAGGGGCCCCTGGCGGTCCCAGGTCTGCGTGATGACGAGCCCGGTCGCGCCACCGAGCACCGCGCCGGCGAGCAGGGTCGGACCGAGGCTGATCAGGGACGGCAGCAGCTCGCTGCCGACGAAGTGCTCCCCGCCGCCGAGACCGGCCGGCGCAGTCGCGCCCGGCTGGATCGTCAGCCCGGACGCGGCCCAGAAGCCCAGCCGGAGCACCTGGTAGACGAGCATGGCGGCGAGAGCGGAACCCGCCCCCGTGACGATCCCGGGCAGGACGGCCGTCGGCACCGGCGTGGCGGCGCTCAGCTCACGCGTGCTCATACGGCGACCCGCTCGTCCTCGTGGTGGATCACGCCGAGCTGCTCGCAGGCGTCGTTGAGGACGCGCTGGACGGCGAGCGTGTCGGCCAGCGGCATGACCGTGCTCTCCAACCGGCCCGCGCGCAGCGCCTCCGTCACCTCGATGAGCTCGTGGCTGTAGCCGACGCCGAGCGGCGGCAGGTCGAAGCGCTCGGGCTCGTGACCGGAGCGGTTGAGCACGAACGACTTCGGGTGGTGGAACCGCGGTGGGATGTCGATCCAGCCGCGCGTGCCGTGCAGCCGGGCCGTGCCGGGAGTCTGGTGCCGCAGGGAGATCAGCAGCGAGGCGGCCCGGCCGTCGTCGTAGCCGAGCAGCAGGCCGGCCTCCGCCTCCACGCCGGTGGGGGCGAGCGACCCGGTCACGGACACGCTCGTCGGGTCGCCGAGGAAGTGCTGGGCGATCGAGACGACGTAGACGCCGAGGTCGAGCATCGCGCCGCCGCCCTGGTCGGGGTCGAAGAGGCGGTCCTTCGGGTCGTACGGGCGGTCGACGCCGAGGTCGGCCTGCACCTGGCGGACCTCGCCGATCGCCCCGTCGGCCACGAGCTCGCGGATCTTGACCACGGCGGGCTGGAAGCGGGTCCACATCGCCTCCATGGCGAAGACCTTCTCGCGGCGGACGGTGTCGATCACGCGCTCGGCACCGGCGACCGTGGCGGTGAACGCCTTCTCCACCAGGACCGCCTTGCCGGCGGCCGCCGCGGCCAGTGCCACGGCCTCGTGCTGCGGGTGCGGGGTGGCGACGTAGAGGACGTCGACCTCGTCGTCGCCGAGGATGCCGCCGTACCCGCCGTACGCCCGGGCGATGCCGTGCTTCGACGCGAACGCCTGGGCGCGTTCCTCCGAACGGCTCGCGACGGCAACGAGCTCGGCCCCCTCGACGTGCGCGAAGTCGGGCACCACGGAGTCGGCGATGCGACCCGGTCCGACGATGCCCCAGCGGATCACCCGGTCTGTGCTCACGCAGGCCACTGTAGGGCGGGTCCCGGCGGGCCCTCCGCGACGGCGACGGGGCGGCGGGCTCAGTCGCCGAGTGCGCGGCGGCGCTTGTCCAGACGTTCCTGCTCGTGCGCGATCCGCTTGCGCTCGCGGTCCCGGTCGGACTCGCTCTTGCCCAGCACCATCGAGATCATCGTCGGGATGAAGATCAGCCACCAGAAGCTCGGCCAGCCGAGCTGGGGGATGAACGTGATGGCCAGCGGGATCACGATCCAGAGCGCTCCGGTGAGCCCGCGCAACGCCTCCGCGCCGCCCGTCCGGGGCGGCAGCACGGCGGGTGTGGGCAGGTCGGTCGGAGCCGGCGTGGCGGGGCGCTGCCAGGGCGGGGTCTCGTACGACGGCGTGGTGGCCACGGTCTGCCCGGGGCGTGGTCCCGGGAGGTCGGTGAACAGCGGGTCGAGGTCGCTCGCCACCTTGGCCTGCAGCGCAGCGCCGATGCGTTCGTCGAACTCCTCGGGCGAGAGGCGGCCCTGGGCCATGTGCTCGCGCAGCAGCTCAGCGGCGCTGTCGCGCTCGGCGTCGCCGATCCGTTGCGGGCGGGGCTGCCCCTGCTCGGTCACGATCCCACTATCGCACCCGGGCAGGTCGGGCCTCCGGCCCTCACCTGGACGATCGCCACGGTCGCAGGCGCGCGCACGTAAAGTTGCGCGCGGTCGGCGCCCGAGGGGTGCGGCCGCCATCCCGGTCACGTCGGAAGGGTCTGCGTTGAGGGTCGTGCAGAAGTACGGCGGCTCGTCGGTCGCCGACGCCGAGGCGATCAAGCGGGTCGCCAAGCGCGTCGTCGCGACCAAGCAGCAGGGCCACGACGTCGTCGTCGTCATCTCGGCCATGGGCGACACCACCGACGAGCTGATGGACCTCGCGCTCCGGGTGTCCCCGCAGCCGCCGCCCCGCGAGCTGGACATGCTGCTCACCGCGGGCGAGCGTATGAGCGCCGCGCTGCTGGCCATGGCGATCGCCGACCAGGGGATGCACGCGCGCTCGCTCACCGGGTCGCAGGCGGGCATCATCACCACCGGCACGCACGGCAACGCCCGGATCATCGACATCACCCCGGGCCGGATCACCAAGGCCCTCGACGAGGACCACATCGTCATCGTGGCCGGCTTCCAGGGCGTCGCGCAGGACACCAAGGACGTGACGACCCTCGGGCGCGGCGCCTCGGACACCACCGCCGTCGCGCTCGCCGCCTCGCTGGGGGCGGACTACTGCGAGATCTACACCGACGTCGACGGGATCTACACCGCCGACCCGCGCATCGTGCCGAGCGCCCAGCGGATCCCCGAGATCTCGTACGAGGAGATGCTCGAGATGGCGGCGTGCGGGGCCAAGATCCTGCACCTGCGCTGCGTCGAGTACGCGCGGCGCGAGCGGGTGCCCGTGCACGTGCGCTCGTCGTTCTCGCACCTCCCCGGCACCTGGGTCCGCGACCGCGTGCCCGTCGACCCGTCCGAGCAGCATCAAGGAGGCATGGTGGAGCAGGCGATCATCTCCGGCGTCGCGCACGAGACCAAGGAAGCCAAGATCACGATCGTCGGGGTCCCCGACCAGATCGGTGAGGCCGCCCGGATCTTCGAGGCCGTCGCCGCGACCGACATCAACATCGACATGATCGTGCAGAACGTGTCGGCGGTGCAGACCTCCCGCACCGACATCTCCTTCACCCTGCCGAAGTCCGACGGCGCCACGGCGGTCGCGGTGCTGAACGCGCTGAAGGAGTCGATCGGCTTCACCGACCTGCTCTACGACGACCAGATCGGCAAGGTGTCGGTCGTGGGCGTCGGCATGCGGTCGCACCCGGGCGTCACGGCCAAGTTCTTCTCGGCGCTCGCCGCCGCGGGCGTCAACATCGGCATGATCTCCACCTCGGAGATCCGCATCTCGGTCGTGGTCGGCCAGGACGACGTCGCCCGGGCGGTCGCCGCCGCGCACACCGCGTTCGGCCTCGACGCCACCGAGCAGGCGGTCGTGTACGCCGGGACCGGTCGCTGAGGCAGGCCTCGTGGCGGCGCGAGGCGGAGCCGGGGCTCTGCTGGCGCTTGCCGTGACGCTCGTCCTGGCCGGGTGCGGGTCCGCCGAGCCGGTCGCCCGACCCCTGCTGCCGACCCCGCCCCAGACGGTCTTCTCGCCCGAGCCGCAGACGGCGAGCCCCAGCCCGTCCCCGAGCCCGAGCGTGCTGGCCGTCCCCACCCCTGCGGCGACGCCGCTCGCGACCGCGGTGCCGACGCCGAGCGCGACCCCGTCGACAACCGCCGTCGCGCCGCTGGTCGTCCTCGACCCCGGGCACAGCGGGAAGTCGATCAGCAGCACGGACGCCGCGTCCGGCCTGCGCGACATCGACTACCCGAACTACCCCGAGATCTACGAGATGTTCGACATCAGCGTCTGCGTGGGCAAGGGCCTCCGGGCCGACGGCTACCGGGTCGCGCTGACCAAGACGAAGGCGCTCGACAGCGTCGGGCTCGTCGCCCGGGCGAAGATCGCGAACGACGCGAAGGCCGCGCTGGCCGTCAGCGTGCACGACGACCACTCGCAGGGCCCGGCCTTCCAGGCGACGTACTCGCAGCGGGGGATCAGGCACGACGGCGACTACCACGCGATGTACCGCGGGACGGGGAGCAAGCGCACGGTCTTCTCCGACGCCGAGGTCGCGCAGGCGAGCGAGAAGGCGGCGGAGGCCATCGCCCGCGAGCGCACGAAGGCCCAGGGCCGGACGGTCGGCGTCCGGGAGAACACCTACACCGGCCGGGCGCCCCTCGAACCGGGCAACCTGGCGATCGTCCAGCTGCTGGCGAAGGTCCCGTGGGTCTACAACGAGGCGGGCGCCAAGAGCGGCGGCAGCACCACGAAGGCGATGAGCATCGCGACCGAGGAGGCGTACGCGAAGGGCCTCCTCGTCGGCGTCGAGGCGGCGGTGCCCCTGCCGGCCGGTGCGGTGTCCCAGCCGAGCGCGGGCGTGCAACAGCTGAAGCAGTGCCTCACCACCGCGGCCACCCCGGGCGACGGACGGGTGGACCGCCCGGCCCGCTACCGGCCGTCGGGTTCCTGACCCCTCGGTTCGTCCGCTGACGGGGCGTACGGGGTCAGCGCCGCCAGGAAGTCGCGGAGCCGCTCGGTCCTGGGAGCCGTGAAGACCTGCTCCGGCGGGCCGGACTCGAGCACGCGGCCGCCGGAGAGGAAGCAGACGGTGTCGGCGACCTGGCGGGCGAAGGACATCTCGTGGGTCGCGATGACCATGGTCATGCCGTCCGACCGCAGCTCGCGCAGCAGGCCCAGGACCTCGCCGACGAGCTCGGGGTCGAGCGACGACGTGACCTCGTCGAGGAGCATCAGCGCCGGCCGGAGCACGAGCGCGCGGGCGATGGCCACCCGCTGCTGCTGGCCGCCGGAGAGCTGGTCGGGGAGCATCGCGGCCTTGTCCGCCAGGCCGACCCGCACGAGCATCTCGAGCCCCCGGGCCCGGGCCTCGGCCCGCGGCACCCGGTGCACGCGGACGGGGGCCAGCGTGACGTTGTCGAGGACCGTGAGGTGCGGGAACAGGTTGAACGCCTGGAAGACGATGCCGATCCGCGACCGCACCGCGTCGACGTCGGCACGGGGGTCGCTGATGTCGGTGCCCTCGAGCAGGATCTGCCCGTCGTCGACCGTCTCGAGCAGGTTGAGGCACCGCAGCAGCGTGGACTTGCCCGAGCCCGACCCGCCGATCAGCACGACGCACTCGCCCGCGCCGACCTCGAGGTCGAGGCCGTCGAGCACGACCTGGGGACCGAAGGCCTTGCGCAGCCCCTGGGCCGACAGCAGGGGCTGCGCCGGGATGGCCGGGGAGCTCATCGGGCGGCCCCGGTCGCGCCCAGCCAGCCCTGCCGACGGGCGACCCAGTCGGTCAGCCGGGCCAGCGGGATCGTCAGCACCACGAACAGGAGCCCGGCGACGACGTACGGGGTGAAGTTGAAGTCCGTCGCGGTCTCGATCTGCGCCGCGCGGATCGCGTCGATGACCCCGAGCACGGCGATCAGCCCGGAGTCCTTCTGCAGGCTCACCAGGTCGTTCAGCAGCGCGGGCACGACGCGGCGGATCGCCTGGGGCAGGACGACGAAGCGGAGCGTCTGCGGGTAGGACAGGCCGAGCGAGCGGGAGGCCGCCCACTGCGACGGGTGGACCGACTCGATGCCGGCGCGGAAGACCTCGGCCACGTACGCCGTGTAGGTGAGGACGAGTGCCGCGCCACCCCAGATCACGGCGTCGTTCGGCACCCCCTGCAGGCGGAGGGCGGGCACGCCGAACCCGAGCAGGAAGATCACCAGGAGCAGCGGCAGCCCCCGGAACAGGTCGGTGTACGCGGTCGCGAGCAGCCGGACGGGCAGGAAGACCGGGCCGCGCAGCGTCCGCAGCACGGCGACGAGCAGCCCGAGCACGGCGATCAGGACGCCGCAGACGAGCATCACGCGGACGTTCAGCCACAGTCCGGTGGCGACGGCGGGCAGGGCGGCCCAGCCGCGCGCCGGGTCGAAGAACGTCTCCCGCACGCGGGGCCAGCCGGGGGTCGCGCCGACGCCGAGGACCAGCACCAGCCCGACGAGGAGCGTGCTTCCCAGCGCGACCAGGGAGGAGCGCCGTGCCCGTCGGCGCCGGTAGTCCTCGCGCTGCTGCTGCAGCGGCGACGGCTGCCACACCGACGGCAGCGTCACGACGTCCGGACCCCGGTCAGGAGAGCTGCGGCGCGCCGTCGGTGCCCGCCAGCCACGTCTTCTCCAGCCCCGCCAGCGTCCCGTCGGCCCGCAGGGCGTCCACGGCCTGCGACACGCACGACGTGAGGGCGCTGCCCTGGGCCAGCACCATCCCGAACTGGTCGGCCGCGCCCGCTCCCTGGGGCAGCTGGCCGACGATGACGCCGTCGTCGAGCTGGGCCGCCACGGCGTAGAAACCGGTGGGCAGGTCGACGACGACTCCATCGACTTGGCCGTTCTTGAGCGCCTGGATCGCGAGGTCGTTGGTGTCGTACACCGCCGCGGTCTTCGTCGGCCTGATCTGGTCCTGGATGGCGGTGTACGACGTCGTCCCCACCTGCGCGGCGAGCTTGGCCCCCTGGAGCCCGGCGACGGTGGTGACGCCGTCGATCGGGGAGCCCTTGGTCGTGACGACGGTCTGGGTCACGGAGTAGTACGGCGAGGAGAAGTCGACGGCGCTACGGCGGGCGTCGGTGATCGACACCTGGTTGATGTCGACGTCGAAGGCCTTGTCCCCGGGCGCGTACGCGCTGGTGAACGGGACGACCGTCCACGTGACCGTGGCCCGGTCGTAGCCCAGCTTGCCGGCGACGGCGTACGCGACCGCCGACTCGAAGCCCTTGCCGTTCGAGGGCTCGTCGTCGGCGAACCACGGCCCGTACGCCGGCTTGTCCGTGCCCACGGTGAAGGTGCCGGGCTTGACGGTGCCCAGCTGGTCCGGGGTGCAGCTGGCCGGCGTCGCGGCCGCGGAGGCCGCGGGGGCGTCGTCCTGGGGCGCGCACGCACCCGTCGCCAGAAGCAGGGCGGCGGTCGAGAGCAGGGCAGCGGTCGAGGTGCGGGTCGGGCGCCGGTGCATGGGGTCCCCTTCGGCAGTCCGGAGGCAAGGTGGGGTTCATCGTGGCATCACGCGGGCAGGCCGGCGACGCCGTCCATGCCACCTCATCCTCAGCACCTGAGTCCGAGTCCGCGTTGTCGGGCGAGGATGCGGGCGTTGAGCACGGGCCGCTGTTCACGGTCGACCCACGTGGGTGGGATCCAGGCGGGCAGGTCGTCGACCATGACGCAGGTCCAGCCGCGGGCGGCGAAGTTGTGGTGGTGCCACGCGCACAACAGGGTCAGGTTGTGCAGATCCGTCCTGCCCCCTTGGCTCCATTCGGTGACGTGGTGGCGTTCGCACCACTCGGGTGGTCGGTCGCAGCCCGGGAACGAGCAGCCGCCGTCGCGGGCGATCAGGGCGACGGTCTGCCCGTTGCTCGCGAGGCGTCGGGTGCGGCCGAGCTGGAGGACGACGCCCGTCCTGGTCAGGACGGCGGGGTAGACGTCGGCCTGGTCGGCGAGCCTCACGATCGTCTCGGTCGAGAGCATCGTGCCTTCGCTGGTCACACCCCACCGGGCGCGGGCCTGTAGGTCGTCCTCCGGGATGATGACGATCACGGTCGCGGGGGTGCCGCCGGAGTCGGGCAGCGTCCCGGAGCGCAGGAGCCGGTCGCACACATCAACCAGCGCGTCGTGGGTGCGCTGGCCGTGATGGCGCGGGTCGGGCCCGTCCACGGTGCGGCCGTCCTCCAGCACCACCGTCTCCAACCGTGGCTTGGCCAACGGGCCGAGGACGGCGTGGAGCTTGGCGCCGAGCTCACCGGTCAGGCGGCCCTCGACGGCGTACATGCCGTCGGTGAGCTTGCGGAACGCGAGGTGGCGCCGTTCAGAGTTGAGCTGCTCGGCCGGGACGGTGCCGTCGGGGTCGATCCGGTCGACGACCTGCTGAGCGATCACCCGCAGCTCCTTCGGCCCGAACGTCACGGCGTACTCGGCGAGGAGCCGGTCGCCGAGATCGAGATCGGCCGGGTCGAAGCCGCGCCGGTCCACACCCTCCAGCGCGCGGACGCACACATCGACCTGCTCGGGGCTCACGTCCCCGGCCCGCTGCGCCGCAGCGAGGGCTGGCCGCAACGGCCCGAGCTCCTCGCCGGTCATCGCGACCCGCTCACCCACGGCCTCGGTGGCCCGAACCCGCTGGGACGCCTCACCGCGAGAGAGGCGCAGCACCCAGGCGAGGGTGGCGGCCAGATTCGGCTGCCCGACCGTCTCTGACAGCCGGACCGTCTCCGCGACCCGGACCGCACGGTGGTCGACCAGGGACATCCGGTTCCGCGTCTGCTCGAAGCGTTGCAGGAACCCGACCAGCCCCACGCCGTCGAAGCCGTCCAACCCGCCGGCCTCCACGACCCCGATCAGCCGGTCGAGCGCCCCGACGAAGTCGTCGAGAGCGTCGTCGACGGGCACCGCCGCACCGCTCTCACCGCCCTCGAACTCCACGGCTTCAACCTACGGAGGCCCACTGACAGTTTCGAACACACGTTCGACGAGACCCGCGCTCTACGCTGCTGAGCCGAGGAACAACCCGAGGAGAACCGTGCCCGACGAGGACCCGTCCACCACCGACCTGCTGGCACGCCTGGCGCGCGTCGACACGACCTCGCTCGCGGACGCAGGCCCGGGTCTACGCGTGCTGCCGGCGGAGATCCGCCCCGTCCGCCCTGGATCGCGCCTAGCCGGTCGTGCGGTCACCGTCGACGCCCAGAGTGACCTGGTGCCCGTCCTGGTGGGCCTGGCCTCAGCCGGGCCGGGGGACGTCCTCGTCGTGGCCGGCGACCCCGAGCGCGCGATCGCGGGCGAGCTGTTCGCCACCGAGGCGCTGCGCCGCGGGCTCGCCGGGATCGTCGTCCACGGGCTCTGCCGGGACAGCCGGACGCTGCGGCAGCTGGCCCTGCCGTTCTTCGCCACCGGGGTCAGTCCGCGGGCGTGCCCGGCCCGAGCGGTCCCGTCGGGCGACGTCACCCTGACCCTCGGGGGCGTCGAGGTGCGCCCGGGCGACCTCGTCCTGGCCGACGACGACGGCGTGGTGGTCGGGTCCCCGGCCGAGATCGCCGCCGCTCTCGACGGGGCCGAGGCGATCCAGACGCGGGAGGAGGCGCTGCGCGCCGCGATCGAGGGCGGGGAGTCGCTCTTCGACCACCTCAACCTCGACGAGCACCTGGCCGCGCTGCGCGACGGCCGCGACAGCCGGCTGAGCTTCTCGTGAGCGTCCCGCCCTTCCACCTCGCCCGCCGCATGAGCGGCGTCCGCCCCTCGGCGATCCGCGAGCTGCTCCGGCTCGGGGCCGACCCCAGCGTCACCTCGTTCGGCGGCGGCTACCCCGACGCCTCGCTCTTCCCGGTCGAGGAGCTCGCCTCCGTGTACGCCCACCTCCTGGTGCGCGAGCACGCCGAGGCGCTGCAGTACACGACCTCCAACGGGCTGCCGGTGCTCCGCCAGCAGGTCGCCGAGCGGCTGACCCGCGACGGGGCTCCGCGGACGGCGGACGACGTCCTGATCATCCAGGGCGGGCAGCAGGGGCTCGACCTCGCAGCCAAGCTCGTCGTCGACCCCGGTGACGTCATCGTCACCGAGAACCCGACGTTCCTGGGCGCGCTGATCGCCTTCGCGCCGACCGAGCCGACGTACGCCCCCGTGCGCACCGACGCCGACGGCATGGACACGGACGACCTGGCGCGGGTCCTGGAGCAGCACCCCGGCGCGCGCCTGCTCTACACGGTCCCCGACTTCCAGAATCCGACCGGTGCCACCCTCGCCCTGGAACGTCGCCACCGCCTCCTCGAGCTCGCCAACGAGCACGACCTGCTGGTCGTCGAGGACACGCCCTACCGCTCCCACCGCTACGAGGGCGCGTCGCTGCCGACGCTGCTCAGCCTGGACACCGAGGGGCGCGTGCTGCACCTCGGCAGCTTCTCCAAGATCCTGGCGCCGGGCCTGCGCCTCGGCTGGGCGACCGGGAGCCCCGACGTCGTCGAGCGCCTCGGTCTGCTCAAGCTGGCCGCCGACACCCAGAACAGCACCCTCAACATGGCCGCCACCGCCGCGTACCTGGAGGCGTACGACCTCGAGGCGCACCTGGCCAGGGCGCTGCCGGTCTACCGCCACAAGCGCGACCTGATGCTCGCGACGATGGACGCGACGTTCCCGGACGCGGTGCTGCGGACGCGGCCGGAGGGCGGGCTGTTCGTGTGGCTGACGTTCCCGGACGGCCCTTCGACAGGCTCAGGACAGCGCTTCGACGCCGCCGACTTCCTCAAGCGCGTGCTGCTGCCGGAGGCCAAGGTGGCGTACGTGCCGGGGGCGACGTTCTTCCCGGTGAGACAGGAGCCGAACCACGCCCGGATGAGCTTCTCCGGCGTCCCGGACGAGCGTCTGGTGGAGGGCGTCACCCGGATGGGGCGGCTGCTGCAACGCGAACTCTGAGCCTCGCGGCGACTGGTGCCCTCGGGAGGCGCCACACGGTCGGGACTGTGCGGTGGTAATCGAACCAACTCGTCCCGTGAGATAGCGAAGGCTGAGCAGAGCCTCTTGAAGCTGTGATTAAAAGTGTGGCGCCACCGCCCAAAGAGTTACCACTACAATCCAGGTCTTTGCAAATGAGACCATAGTCGCGATGACGACTGCTAGATGCACCTGCTGCCGGCGCAGCCCTAATCTGTGCTCGCTCGACTCTGCGGAAGCATTTGGCAGCAAGTCGGGCGTCAAGTCACAACTTTCTGCGGGCACATCGAGTACGCAGATTCGACCTGACGAGTTTCACTAGATCTACGGCTAGATTGATCGAGGCTCGCGGGGCGCTGTGCGTAACCCTAACTGGGGGCGGCGGGAGCGGTGCCGATCGAGGTTCCATACGCTCTGCGATACCAGTGAAAGAGTTTTCGCCCATACCTCGTGCAAACGCCCGCCCACTGGCAAGTTCCTCGGCATGCGTCTGCGCGAGTTCTGCGAACGCGCGACCAAACGGTAGTAGATGGCTCTGCAGATACTCGTCCAAAAAGTCTACGTGGACGATGTCGATGGCGGATGTCTCTCCGTGCTCGCGAGCAAACTCAGTCCCACTCACGGGCTCGTTTCGCCAAAGTCTTTGCCACTGAACGTTGCTCAATGCGAGCTGACCGTCGCTCCCGATGGTGGCAGCAAGCATTGGTGCATCCAGAACGGCGATTCCGAGCACTAAGTGTGCGTCGAAGTAGTAAGGCTGGTTGGTCGGCTTAATTGATGAGCAGTAGTGTTCGACTGCGCTGCGTAAAGGCATGACGAGCGACTGGTAGGCGTCTGATCCCGACAAAACGAGATCCTTCCCCTTACTCCGCTCACATTTGCTTAAGGTCGTGCAAGAGGCCGCCGAACGCACAAAGTCATGCCACGTGAGGTCGAAGGATTGTAAGATCGGCAGCGCCCAGGTTGATCGATCATCGTCTGTCTTAAACTCCAAGTCGTCGCTCCGCAACCCTGCCACGACCGGGAAGTTGCCGAAAGGCACTGTCGCTTCCGAGAAGAACACATAGGGCAACTCGGAGCGCTTGCACTCGATCAGTGCGGCTACTCCCGGACGGACCCTGTACCTATTGGGGTCGCCATCGGAGAGATCGACAAAGCATTGTAAATCTATCGCACGCATTTCACCAGAGAACCGGTCGCGAAAGCCCCACTCTGATTTCGAAACAAGCCCGTCGATCGCGCTCACCTTATGAGTGACCACGGTCTGAAGCGGATACCCGGAGCGGAGGATCGCCTGATTGACCTGAGCGGCAGTTATGCCAGCCGGAAGGGTGAGTTCGGCGTCTGTCTCCTCAGCGTTCTCGTCGCTCACAATAGACCCTTCGCGCTAATTTCAATCTGCGTGTGGCGGTGCCGCCCCAGCTGCCGATAGCCCAAGTTGATTATCCAACTGAGCTTCTCCGTCTGAATGCTAAAGCTAGACGCGAGTGAATGCCAGCTCGAGTAGATTCATGGCACTGCCGGTCTGTGTAGAGGAAAAAGGAGAGCCTGCCCTTCGGGGCAAGCTCTCCTCAAACGAATGAATCGTACAGCCAGCTAACTTCTCCAACCAACACACACGGTCGGGGTGACAGGATTTGAACCTGCGACCTCTTCGTCCCGAACGAAGCGCGCTACCAAGCTGCGCCACACCCCGTGATCCAACCCTTGCGGACCTCCCAGAGTCTAGCCCATCAAGGTCTGTGGACCCGCCGCCCGCTCAGGTTTTGGGCGTGAGCGTCAGGAGCGTCGCCTCGGGCGGGCAGGCGAAGCGCACCGCCGCGTACGGGGAGGTCCCCAGGCCCGCCGAGACGTGCATCCAGGACGTTCGGCCGCCTGCCGTGTTCTGCGACAGGCCCTTGACCCGGCGGGTGTCGAGGTCGCAGTTCGTGACCAGCGCGCCGTAGCCGGGCACGGCGACCTGGCCGCCGTGGGTGTGCCCGGCGAGGACGAGGTCCATCCCGTCGGCCGTCATCGCGTCGATCACCCGCAAGTACGGCGCGTGGGTCACCCCGATGGCCACGTCGACCTCGCTCCAGTCGACGGGCCCGGCGACCTCGGCGTAGTGGTCGCGGCGCAGGTGCGCGTCGTCGGTGCCCCGGAACCCGAGCCGGACGCCCTCGATCTCGATCGTGGTCGTGGTGTGGGTGAGGTCGTCCCAGCCGCGCCGGGTGAAGGCCTCGCCGAGGTCGACCCACGGCAGCTCGCGCTCGGGGTGCTGGTTGGGCGTCTTGCCGCGCTGCGTGAGGTAGCGGAACGGGTTCTTGAACGACGGCGCGAAGTAGTCGTTCGACCCCCAGACGTAGACGCCCGGACGGTCCAGCAGGCGGCCGAGGCTGCGGACCACGAAGGGCACGGCGTCCGGGTGCGCGAGGTTGTCCCCGGTGTCCACGACGAGGTCGGGCTCGAGGCCGGACAGCTCGGTGAGCCAGCGCTGCCGCTTCGTCCGGCTCGGCGTCATGTGGATGTCCGACAGGTGCAGCACGCGGATGTCGCGGGCGCCGGCCGGCAGCACCGGGACCGAGACGCGGCGCAGCCGGTAGGACTCGACCTCGTACAGCCCGGCGTAGGCGAGCGTCCCCGCCCCGAGGAGGCCGGCGACGCCGAGGCCCTGGAGCCCGCGGCGCGCCACGACGGAAGCGGTGGGCACGGGTTCACGGTACAGGCGCGACGGCCTCCGCCCGCCTGCTCCGCGACGCCAAACCCGTACGGGCTCTCGCACCGGGCTGCCAGACTGGGCGGCATGTCCGACACGTCGACCCCGCTCAAGGAGCGTCTCCGCACCGACCTCACCGCCGCCATGCGCAGCCGGGACAAGGTGCGTTCCGGCACCATCCGGATGGTGATCGCCGCCATCAGCGAGGCCGAGGTGGCCGGCAAGGAGGCGCGCGAGCTGAGCGAGGAGCAGGTGCTCGACGTGGTCGTCCGGGAGGCGAAGAAGCGGCGCGAGTCGCAGGAGGCCTTCACCTCCGCCGGACGCCCGGAGCTCGCCGCCAAGGAGCAGGCCGAGTCCGACGTCCTCGCCGACTACCTCCCGCAGGCCCTGACGCCCGAGGAGATCAGCGCGGTCGTCCGCGACGCCATCACGGAGGCCGGCGCCGCCGAGCTCGGCCCGAAGGGCATGGGCAAGGTCATGGGCCTGGTGACGCCCCGGACCAAGGGCCGGGCCGACGGGGGCGCCGTCGCCGCCGAGGTACGGCGCCAGCTCGCCGGCTGACGCACCGCCCACGCTCCACCCCGTCAGCAACGAGGCCGGCCCCCTTCCGGGGACCGGCCTCGTTCGTCTGCTCGGGCGGGCTAGCCGCCGTCCTTCTTGTCCTTCTCGTCCTTCTTCTTCTTCTCCTCGGCCTTCTTCTTGGCCGCCTTCTTGGCCTTCTCGATCGCCGGGTCCTTGCCCTTGCTCACCAGCTTGTAGATCGTGCTGAACTCCGACACCCGGCTGCCCGCCCCCGCCGACCAGCCGATGAAGGAGTACTTCGGCCGGTTGCTGTAGCGGTACTCGGTCTCGACGTTGAAGCCCTCCTTCTGCAGCTTCTTGGTCGCCGACGACAGGCTCAGGTTGCCGGTGTAGGGGACCGTGACCTTCTTGCCGGTCTCGATGCGCTTGGGCGGGTCGTCGAACTTGGTGCGCGGGACCTGCTTGAAGTACTCCTGCATGACGGGCTTCCAGATGTACTGGCCGGAGTCGCCCGAGCCCGAGCCCTCGAGGTACTTCCCGGTCGACGGCACGCGGTAGCCCGTGACGCCGTTCTTGCGGAAGCCCGACTTGCCCTTCATGAAGGGCTTCTTCTGGTTGTCGATCGAGATCATCGCGACGCCGGCGACCTCGGGGGTGTAGCCCGCGAACCAGACGGCCTCGGCGCTGTCGATCGTCCCGGTCTTGCCGGCCTGGTCACGCCCGTCGCGGACGAGGGCCCGGGTGCCGGTGCCCTTGTTGATCACGGCCTTGAGGACCTTGCTGACCCCGTCGGCGACGTCCTTGTCCATGACCCGCTTGCAGTCGCCGCTGGGGGTCGCCAGCTGCTTGCCCTTACGGTCGACGATCTTGGAGACGATGATCGGGTTGCAGTGGATGCCGCCCGAGGCGAAGGTCGCGTACGCCTCGGCCATCGACAGCGGGCTGACCTCGACGGTGCCGAGGGTGAACGACGGCTTGTCCTGGTACTTCTTCACGATGTTGACCGAGGGCGCCCCGATCTGGTGCCCGACGTCCACGCCGGTCTTCTGCGCCATCTTGGTGACCCCGCACATGCCGGTCGCCAGCTCGAGCTGCACGAAGTAGGTGTTCACCGACCACTCGGCCGCCTCGGTCATGCCGATCTTCTTGCTGTGCCCGACCGAGTTCTTGACCTTCCAGGTCCCGTAGACCTTCTTGCGGCCGTCGCAGGTGTCGAACGACTTGCCGCTGAAGTTGTAGGGCGACTTCGCGTTGAACTTCTTGCTGATCGGGATGCCCTTCTCCAGCGCGGCGGCGAGGGTGAAGGCCTTGAAGGTCGAGCCGGCCTGGTAGCCCTGGATGCCACCCATCTCGGTCGGCGCGGAGAGGTTCCAGTAGGTCTGGCCCTTCTTCGAGCCCATCACCGGTCGGCTCTGCGCCGAGGCCAGGATCAGGCCGGTGCCCGGCTGGATCATGTTCATGGTCGAGATCAGCGGGTCCTTCGACCCGACGAAGGCGCTGACCTTCTTCTGCGCCATGCTCTGGGTCTTCGGGTCGATCGCGGTGTAGATCTTCAGCCCGCCCCGGTTGAGCGTGTTGTCGCGCTCGGTGATGTTGTCACCCAGGCTCGGCTCGAGCTCGAGGCTGCGCTTGACGTAGTCGCACAGGAACGGGAAGCGGGTGCCCTGGCACCCCTTGATGATCGGCTTCACGGCCTTGGTGCTGAAGCCCTGCGCCTTGGCCGACTTGACCTGCGCCGGCGTGATCAGCCCGAGCTCGGCCATGCGGTTGATCACCACGTCGCGGCGGTCCAGCGCGGCGGGCTTGTTGTTCATCGGGTTGTTCGCGTCGGGGTTCTGCACCAGCCCGGCGAGCATGGCCGCCTGCGGCAGGGTGAGCTTGGCCGCCGAGGTGTTGTAGAAGTGGCGCGCGGCGGCCTCGACGCCGTACGTCCCGTCGCCGTAGTAGGCGATGTTGAGGTAGTTCGAGAGGATCTGGTCCTTGGTGAGCCGCTTCTCCAGCGCGATGGCGTAGCGCAGCTCGCGGACCTTGCGCTCCATCGTGGGCGCCCGTGAGTCGTCGACGCACTTCTTCGTCACGGCGGCCGAGGAGCCCTTGGTCTGGCAGGCCTCGATCTGCACCATCTTCACGTACTGCTGGGTGATCGACGACCCACCCTGCGTACCGTCCGTGCTCGTGGAGTTGCGGACGAGGGCGCGCAGCGTGCCCTTGACGTCGAGCGCACCGTGCTCGTAGTAGCGGTGGTCCTCGATCGCCAGCTGCGCCTGGCGCATGACCGGCGCGATCTTGTCCAGGGGGACGGCGATGCGGTTCTCGGCGAAGAAGTGGGCCAGCACCTTGCCGTCAGCCATGTAGACCGTCGAGCGGGTGGGCGGCGTGGGCGTCGCGAGCTCGGTCGGCAGGCTGTTCAGCTCGTCGGCCGCGGCCTTGCTCCCCATCCCGGCGAGGCCGGCGTAGGGGACGAAGAGGCCGGCCACGAGGACGCCGGCGAGCACGCTGACGATGGCGAACATCGTCAGCGAGTACGCCACGCTCCCGACACGTTTTGGACTGGGCACCTCGTGAGGGTACGTGAGCCGGGTGGCCCCGGCGCAACCCCGCGCAGAGCAACTCCGGATCGTTGCACACCCGCTCCCGGGGCGGCGGGAGGTCTCGTGGAGAAATTTTGTACGAGAGGCAATCCAGAGGATCGTGGGCAACGAAATCAAGATATCGTCACGATCTCATCAGTTTCTTAGAAAGAGTGGCGTAACAGGCACGACGTTCGTACGATTCAGCAGTCGACCCGCATGGGCCGGGGATAGCCCGGGTCGACAGCCACAACCACAAGGGGAGAACCAGCATGTCTGCCATCACGCACGCCGACTGGACCATGGACGCCAAGTGCCGGGGCATGGAAGACGCCCTGTTCCCGGAGGCCTCCGAGCAGAAGCGCGTCCGTCAGCTGTGCATGGGGTGCCCCGTGCGCATGCAGTGCCTCTCGGAGGCGCTCGACAACCGCATCGAGTGGGGTGTGTGGGGTGGCATGACCGAGCGCGAGCGCCGCCAGCTGCTGCGCCAGCGTCCCGACGTCACCTCCTGGGCGGACCTGCTCATGGGTGGCGGTCGTCAGGTCGAGAAGGCCGCTTAGCTCTTCGTCTTTGGTCCCGTCCGGGTGCAGGCTCTGCTGCCGGACGGTCCGAGGAGAACGCCGCCTCACAACCATCCGCCCGGGCGTCGTCGCGTACGACGTCCTGGTGCGGTGCCTTCACGCCCGGGCTCCCGCCAGACCCATCCAGGCTCGGCGGCGTCCTCCTCGGACCGTCCTTCGAGGTCGCGCCCGCGCGGGGCCGTGGTCGATCCAGGGCGTCCTGTCGCCGGGCGGCTTCATCCCGTGCGCCGGTCTTCCCCGTTGCTGCGTCTTTGCGCTTGTCGATCGACCAGCAGCTGGTGAGGGATCGCGCTCGGCACCGGCGCTCGGCTCTGAGCGCGTCAGTCCTTCTCGGCCATCAGCCTGCCGACCTCGCGGAGGTCGGCGAGGGCGGTGACGTCGCTCGGCAGGACCGGGACCTGGGTCTGCGGGACCTCCGGGCGGGAGGAGGCGAAGCGGTCGAGCAGGGTCGACTCGGCGTCGGCCACGCGCATGAGGTCGGCGTGGCGGCGCAGCGCCTCGGCCTCCAGCTCGTGCGTGCCGTCGAGGTCCTCGGCGAGGGAGGCGGAACGTTCCGCCGAGACGTCGAGGGTGCTGCCGTGGACGCGGTTGACGACGAGGCCGGCGAGGGGCATGCGCTCCTCGGTGAGGCGGTCGACGAAGTAGGAGGCCTCGCGCAGCGCGTCGCGCTGGGCGGTGGCGACGACGAGGAAGACCGTGTGGCGTGAGCTGAGCCGCGCGAACGTCTCCTCCGCGCGCTGGCGGAACCCGCCGAAGATCGCTTCGCAGGCCCGGACGAAGGTCTGCACGTCGGTGATGAGGCTGCTGCCCAGCACCTTGTTCATGGCGTTCGAGACCAGGTTGAAGCCGACCCCCATGAGGCGGAGCGGGCCCTTGGCCGGCGCGAGCAGCAGCCGGATGAACCGGCCGTCGAGCAGCGAGCTCAGGTGCTCGGGCGCGTCGAGGAAGTCGAGCGCCGAGCGGGCGGGCGGGGTGTCGACGACGATCAGGTCCCAGGCGGGCCGACCGGCCGCGGCGTCGGTGCTGGCCTGGGCGTGCAGCTGGCCGAGCCGCTCCATGGCCATGTACTCCTGCGTGCCCGAGAAGGACGAGGACAGGGCCTTGTAGAAGGGGTTCGCCAGGATCTGCTGCGCCTTCTCCGGCGTGGAGTGCGTGACCACGACCTCGTCGAAGGTCCGCTTCATGTCGAGCATCATCGCGTCGAGGCTGCCGCCGGCGGTGGTGTCGATGCCGACCACCGGTCGCGGGGTGTTGTCGAGCTCGCCGAGTCCGAGGGACTGCGCGAGGCGGCGGGCCGGGTCGATGGTCAGCACGACGACCCGACGGCCGGCCTCGGCCGCCCGGACCGCGAGCGCGGCGGAGGTCGTGGTCTTGCCGACCCCTCCGGAGCCGCAGCAGATGACGATCTCGATCTGGCGGTCGCCGATCAGGGTGTCGACGTCGAGGAAGGGCGCCGTGTGCACGGCGTGCCCCGTACGGGCGGGCGGGGGAGTCACGCGACCTCCAGGGCGAGCTGGTCGGTGAGCTGCTCCGCGATCGCGAAGAGCGACTCGGCGTCGATCCCCAGCGGGTCGAAGTCGACCTGGACGAGCGGGAGCCCGAGCTGCTGGAGGCGTTCGTGCCGGACCTGCTGCTCGAGGGTGCGCGAGGCCTCGACGGCGAACTCCGCGGCCAGCGCCGCGTTCTGCTGCTGCTCCCACCCCGGCACGTCCAGGGCGACGGACCCGGCGGCCACGTCGGCGAGCACCGCGGGCTCGAAGGGCGACGGGTTGACCATGTTCTCGATGACCGTGCCGACGCCGGTGCCGCTCGCGCGGAGCGCGCCGACGGCCTCCTCGGTCTCGGTGACGGGCATGTCCTCGAGCAGGGTCACCAGGTGCACGATCGTCGAGCGCGACCGCAGCAGCGCCGCGACCGAGTCGGCCTGGGACCGGATCGGGCCGACCTTGGCGATGCCCGAGACCTCGTCGTGGATGTTGAGGAACTGCCCGATGCGTCCGGTGGGCGGCGCGTCGAGGACGACGGAGTCGTACGCGGTCGGGAGCCGCTTCACGCCGCGGCGCACGGCCTCGTAGACCTTGCCGGTGAGCAGCACGTCGCGGAGCCCCGGCGCGATGGACGTCACGAAGTCGATCACGCCGAAGCGGTCGAGCGCCCGGCCGGCGAGGCCCAGGTGGTAGAAGGTCTCGAGGTACTCCCGCAGGGCGTCCTCGGCGTCGATCGACAGGCCGAAGACGCTGCCGCCGGCCGGCGTACGGGTCAGGCGCCGTTCCTCGTCGCCCTCCAGCGGCGGGACGCCGAAGAGCTCGCTCAGCCCCTGACGCTTCTCGACCTCGCAGAGCAGCACGCGCCGACCGCGGGTCGCCAGCGCGCAGGCCAGCCCGGCGGCGACCGTCGTCTTCCCCGTGCCGCCCTTGCCGCTGACGATGTGGAGGGTGTGGCGAGGAGCGCTCACGGCGCGCTCGCGGCGGGGACGTCGGGCAGGCCGCTGATCGAGATGCCGGAGTGGGTCTTGTAGCGGCGGTTCACCGCGATGAGGTTGGCGGTGAGGCTCTCGACCGTGCGGGCCAGCCGCAGCCGCCCGCCGTACAGGCCGCGGGAGCCCGGGAGCGCGGTCACGAGGTCGATCACGAGCGCGATCGCGTCGCGGTCCTCGCCGAGCACGAGGACGTCGCCGGGGATGTGCGTCACGGACGGGTCGTCGAGCAGGCGGGCGCTGACGTTGTGGAACGCGCCGACCACGGTCGAGCCCGGCAGGATCCGCTGCGCCTCCTGGGCGGCCGAACCGTCGGGGACGTCGAGCGGGTACGGGCCGTGGGCGTCGAAGCCGAGCGGGTTGACGCAGTCCACGACGACCTTGCCCGCCAGGGCGTCGGCGAGGGAGGTCAGCAGGTCGGCGTGCCCCTCGTACGGGACGGCGACGACGACGAGCTCGGCCTGCGCGGCCTCCGCGTTGGCCACGCCGGAGACGTTCCCGGCGTCGGCCAGCTCCTCGGCGACCTGCTGGGCCCGGGAGGCGTCCCGGCTGCCGAGCAGCACCTCGTGCCCGGCCATCGCGAACCGGCGTCCCAGGCCGCGGCCCTGGGGGCCGGTCCCGCCCAGGATCCCGATCCTCACGCGGCGCTCACGGCAGGCTCGTACGGCGTGGGGGTCATGGCCCCGATGGTAGTCAGCAGGGCGTCGGGGCCCGTCGCGGAAGTGTCAGACCGCAGGAGGACGCTGGCGTCATGAGTGAGAGTCCCGTGCGCTTCGACCTCGTCGCCCTCGACACGCCTGACCCGGCCGGTCTGGCCCGCTTCTACTGCGACCTGCTCGGCTGGCAGGTCGAGAGCGGCGACGCGAGCGACGACTGGGTGACCATCCGCGCGGACGGCGGGACGGGACCCGGTGCGGGGGCACGGCTCGCGTTCCAGCTGGCCCCCGACTTCGTGGCCCCGACGTGGCCCGACCCGGCCGTCCCGCAGCAGGTCCACCTCGACCTCGCGGTGGACGACCTGGAGTCGGCCGGCGCGTTCGCCGAGTCGGTCGGCGCCCACCGTGTCCGCGGGCCGGGCACGGAGCAGGACTACTGGGTCTACCTGGACCCGGCGGGCCACCCGTTCTGCCTGTGCGTGTCAGCGCCGGCCACGGCGGGCGCGGCGGAGGGGACCTCTCGCTAGGCTCCGCCCATGACGAAGTGGGAGTACGTGACCGTTCCGCTGCTGGTGCACGCGACCAAGCAGATCCTCGACAACTGGGGCTCGGACGGGTGGGAGCTGGTCCAGGTGGTGCCGGGCCTCAACCCGGAGAACCTCGTGGCCTACCTCAAGCGCCCGCTGCCGACGGCCTGATCGTGACAGCCCCGCAGTCATCGACGGACGGCCAGACGCCGACGGCCCGCCTGGCCGCGCTCGGGCTGGAGCTGCCGGCCGTGGCGGCGCCGGTCGCCGCGTACGTCCCGGCGGTCCGGCTCGGCGACACGGTCTGGACGAGCGGACAGCTGCCGTTCGTCGACGGCAAGCTGCTGGCCACCGGCAAGGTCGGTGACGGCATCCGGTCCGAGATCGACGCCGACGGCGCCGCCCACCTCGCACAGGTCGCCGGGCTGAACGCCCTGGCCGCCGTGGCCGAGCAGGCGGGCGGGCTCGACGCGGTCGTCCGGATCGTCAAGGTCGTCGTGTTCGTGGCGAGCACGCCGGACTTCACCGGCCAGCCGGCCGTGGCCAACGGGGCGAGCGAGCTGTTCGGCCAGGTCTTCGGCAGCGCCCACGCGCGCAGCGCCGTGGGCGTGGTCGTGCTCCCGCTCGACTCGCCCGTCGAGGTCGAGGTCGTGGCCGAGGTCCGCAGCCGCCCCACCGTCGTCCCCGTCTGAGGCGGTGTCGGCAGTGCGGGCGGGGTCGGCGGTGCCGGGCGTGGTGGCGTCGGTCCTGGCGCCCAACCCCGGCCCGATGACGCTCCAGGGCACGAACAGCTGGGTCCTCGGCGACCCGGCGCTCGGCCCGGTCGTGGTCGTCGACCCGGGTCCCGAGGACGACGGTCACCTGACCCGGGTGCTCGAGGCCGCGGGGGGCCGGGTGGTCACCGTGCTCCTCACCCACCGCCACCTCGACCACAGTGCGGGGGCGGCTACGTTCGCCGCCCGGGCGGGCTGCGGCGTCCGGGCCGTGGACCCCGCCTGGCGGGTCGGTGACGACGGGCTCGACGACGGCACGGTGATCGAGGCCGCCGGCGTCCGGCTCGAGGTGCTGGCGACGCCCGGGCACACGAGCGACTCGGTGAGCCTGCTCGCGACGTACGCCGAGGACGGGGTGCCCCGGGTCGACCTCCTGACCGGGGACACCGTCCTGGGCTTCGGCAGCACCGTCATCACGCACCCCGACGGCGACCTGGGCGCATACCTCGACTCGCTCGACCGCCTCCTCGGCGTCGTCGACGACCGCGGGGTCACCCGGATCCTGCCCGGCCACGGCCCGGTCGTGGCCGACCCCGAGGGCGTCCTGACGGGCTACCGCACCCACCGGCGGGAGCGACTGGCGCAGGTGCGTGCAGCGCTCGCCGCGGGCGCCCGGACGCCGGAGGAGGTGCTGGCCGCGGTCTACCCCGACTCGGTCGGCACGCCGATCGAGGGCGCGGCGCTCCAGTCGGTCCGCGCCCAGCTCGACCACCTCGACGCTCATCGGCAGCACTGAGCGCACGCACAGCAACCGCACAGGCTCGGCCTGCACCGTAGACGCATGACGTCGGACGAGCAGCGCGACCCGGGCACCCCCTCGACCCCTCCCTCGGCCTACCAGGGGCCGTACTCCTACGGCTCCGGCGGGAGCTACCCGCCGCCCACGGGGTCGGCGTACGGGCAGCCGAGCGGTCCGTCCTACGGGAGCCCCTCGTACGGCGCGCCGTCCTACGGGAGCCAGTCGTACGCCGGACAGCCCTACGGCACGCCGGCTCCGGGCACGTCGACCCCGGGTCAGCCGGGGACGACCGCGCTGGTCGAGCGCCCGCGACGTCGGCGCGGCGGGATCCTCGCGGCCGCCACGCTCGCCGCGGTGATCGGTGCCGGCGCCGGGATCGGCTCGTACGCCTACCTCGGCGGAGCGGCGACCTCGGCCGGCTCGCCGATCAGCGTGACCACCGTCCCCGCGGCCAGCAGCCCGGTGCTCGACGGCACGATCAGCGCGGCCGCGGGCAAGATCGACCCCTCGGTGGTGACCATCACCGTGCAGGCCGGCAACAGCGGCGACATCGGCAGCGGCGTCGTGCTCGACACCGACGGCCACATCCTCACGAACAACCACGTGGTCTCGGCCGCCGCGGGTTCCGGGCAGACGAGCATGACGGTGACGCTGCCGGACGGGACGACGGCGCCGGCCACGGTCGTCGGCACCTCGGCCAGCAACGACCTCGCCGTGATCAAGGTCGACGGCGTGGCGGACCTCAAGCCGGCGACGTTCGCGAAGTCGGACGCCCTGCAGGTGGGCCAGGCCGTCGTCGCGGCCGGTGCGCCGCTGGGTCTGTCGGAGTCGATCACCAGCGGCATCGTGTCCAACACGGCCCGTCCGGTGCGCTCCGGGAACGACAACGACGCGGTCTACCTCGCCGTCCAGACCGATGCGGCCATCAACCCCGGCAACTCGGGCGGCCCTCTCGTCGACCTCAACGGCTCGGTCGTCGGCATCAACTCCTCGATCGCCAGCACCGGCTCCAGCGGCGGCAGCGGCAGCCAGTCCGGCAACATCGGCATCGGCTTCGCCATCCCGTCCGACGTCGCCGTCCGCGTCGCCGGCGAGCTGATCGCCAACGGCAAGTCGGTCAACGCGGCCTTCGGCGTCACGGTCGGCGGCAGCGCGGACTCCGACCTGTCGACCGCCACCGGCGTCGCGCTGCAGACCGTCGTGCCCGACGGCGCCGCGGCAGCCGCCGGTCTGCGGGCCGGGGACGTCGTGACCAAGGTCGACGACTTCCACACCACCACCGCCGACGGCCTCATCGCCTCGACCCGCTACTTCGCCCCGGGCACCACGGTCACCGTCACGTACGTCCGCGACGGCGGCGCCGCGCAGACGGTCGACGTCAAGCTCGGCTCCTCCTGACGCGCAGCCGGCCCTGACCAGTGGTCAGGGCCGGCTCCGACCGGGGTGCGGGGTGCCGGGTTTCTGACCACTGGTCGCTCCTGGCAGGTTCCGCAGCTTCGGGACCCGCGCAAGTGACCAGTGGTGGCTCCGGGCGGGGCCTGGGCAGTCCAGGTCTCGCGGCTGGTGCTCGATTAGAACGTGTGTTCTCATGGAGCATGCGGTGGGCGGGTCAATCGGTCGGGAACGTGGTGTCCGACGCCGCCGCGCTGCCGGGGCTGGAGGAGATGCCCGGGCTCGTCCGGACGGTGCGGACGCCGGAGTTCGCGGGGGTCACGTTCCACGAGGTGATGGCGCGGTCCGCGCTCAACCACGTGCCCGCCACCTCGGACGTGCCGTTCCGCTGGACGATCAACCCCTACCGCGGCTGCACCCACGGGTGCGTCTACTGCTTCGCCCGGCAGACGCACTCCTACCTCGACCTGGACACCGGGGCGGACTTCGACGCCGAGATCGTGGTCAAGGTCAACGTCGCCGAGGTGCTGGCCCGCGAGGTCGCCCGCCCGTCCTGGGGTCGCGAGGCGGTCGCGCTCGGCACGAACACCGACCCCTACCAGCGGGCCGAGGGCCGCTACCGGCTGATGCCCGGGATCATCGAGGCCCTCGCCGGGTCGGCGACGCCGTTCTCGATCCTGACCAAGGGCACCACGCTTCGCCGCGACCTTTCGCTGCTCGCCGAGGCCGCGAGCCGTGCGCCCGTGATGATGGGCGTCTCGCTGGCCCTGCTCGACGAGACCGTGCAGGAGACGCTGGAGCCCGGCACCCCCTCGCCGCGGGCCCGCCTGGAGCTGGTCCGGTCGATCCGCGCGGCGGGCCTGCCGTGCCAGGTCCTGATCGCGCCGGTCCTGCCGCTGCTGACCGACCGCGACGACGACCTCGAACGCGTGATCACCGCGGTGGCGGAGGCCGGTGCCACCTCGGCGTCGGTCATGGCGCTGCACCTGCGGCCCGGGGCGCGCGAGTGGTTCCTGCGCTGGCTGGGGGAGCAGCACCCCGAGCTCGTCGAGCCGTACTCCGAGCTCTACCGCGGCGGGTCGTACGTCCTGAAGTCGTACGCGTCCGACCTGGCCGAGCGCACGCGTCCGCTGCTGCGCCGGTTCGGTCTGAACCGGCCGTCCGCCTGGCGCCAGCCGTCGCGGGACAGCAGCTAGCGCGCCCGGCGTTCCACGCGCTCGACGTCGAGCAGGGTCACGGAACGGGGCTCGAGCCGGATCCAGCCGCGGGCGGCGAAGTCGGCGAGGGCCTTGTTGACCGTCTCGCGGGAGGCGCCCACCAGCTGGGCGAGCTCCTCCTGGGTGAGGTCGTGGTGGACGTGCACGCCGTCGTCCTTGCGGTCGCCGAAGCGGCGGGCGAGCTCGAGCAGCTGCTTGGCCACCCGTCCCGGGACGTCGGAGAAGACCAGGTCGGCGACGACGTCGTTGGCCCGGCGCAGCCGGCCCGCGAGCTGCGCGAGCAGGCTCCGCGCGACCTCGGGGTGCCCCTCGATCCAGCGCATCAGCTCGTCGTGCTCGAGCGTGCGCACCTCGACCGCGGTGACCGCGGTCGCCGTGCTCGAGCGGGGGCCGGGGTCGAAGACCGACAGCTCGCCGAACATCTGGCCCGGGCCGAGGACGGCCAGCAGGTTCTCCCGACCGGCGGAACCGCTCCGGCCGAGCTTGATCTTGCCGGCGACCACGACGTACAGCCGGTCCTCGGTCTCGCCCTCCCGGAAGAGGATCTCGCCCTTGGACAGCCGCAGCGTCCCCATCGCCTGCTCGAGCGCCGATGCGCTCTCGGCGTCGAGCTCGGCGAAGAGCGGGGCCTTGGTCAACACCTCGGGATCCACCGGCGCCCTCCTGTAGTTCGCGTCACACTGCTCGGCCAACCTACCGTCGTCGGCTCGACGGCGAGCGGGGACGGCACCGGCGTGGTCCGCAGGCACCCTCACCGTAACGGCGATGTGGTCCCAGACAAGGAGAGGTCGCCAGATGAGCCGCAGACGTAGGGTGGCGGCGTGAGCCCGAGCGACACGCGGACCGCCCTGGTCCGTCGGGCCCGGTCGATCGACCGGACGCTGGGACACACCTATCCCGAGGCCCACGTCGAGCTCGACTTCACGACGCCGCTCGAGCTGCTCGTCGCGACGATCCTCTCCGCGCAGAGCACGGACAAGCGGGTCAACACGATCACCCCGGTCCTCTTCGCCCGCTACCCCGACGCGGCGGCGTACGCGGGGGCCGACCGGGTCGAGCTCGAGACGCTGATCACCCCCACCGGGTTCTTCCGGGCCAAGACCGACACCCTGCTCAAGCTCGGGGTGCAGCTCCTCGAGCGCTTCGACGGGGAGGTCCCCGCCACCCTGGCCGAGCTCGTGACGCTGCCGGGGGTGGGCCGCAAGACGGCGAACGTCGTGCTCGGCAACGCCTTCGGGATCCCCGGGATCACGGTCGACACGCACTTCGGCCGGCTCTCGCGCCGGTTCGGCTGGACGACCGAGGAGGACCCGGTCAAGGTCGAGGCCGAGGTCGGCGCGCTCTTTCCCAAGAAGGACTGGGTGATGCTGTGCCACCACGTCATCTGGCACGGCCGCCGTCGCTGCCACGCGCGCAACCCGGCCTGCGGCGCCTGCCCGGTCGCGAAGCTCTGCCCGTCGTACGGCGAGGGTGAGACCGACCCGACGAAGGCGGCGAAGCTCGTCCGCGAGCCGCGCGGATGAGGGGCCTGCGGCGTACGGCGGCCGTCGTCGGTCTGGTCCTGGCGCTGGCCGGCTGCACGGAGACGCCGAGCGTGGTGCGCTCCACGCAGCCCGCCACGGCCCCGTCGACGGCCGCACCCGCGGACCCGACCTCGGCGCCGAACCCGGACCTCGCGGCGGCCAAGAAGGCGGCCGGGATCGCCGACTGCCCGACCACCGACGCCAGCCCGGCGAAGGGCGGGCTGCCGGACGCCAGCGTTGAGTGCCTGGACGGTGGGCGCGACGTGCGGCTGGCGTCCCTGCGCGGCCCGCTGATCGTCAACGTCTGGGCGTCCTGGTGCGGGCCGTGCCGGACGGAGGCCCCGTTCCTGGCCGAGGCCGGCCGGGCGGGCTCAGCGGTCCGGCTGATCGGCGTCAGCTTCAACGACCCGGCCCCCGACGCGGCGGTGACCTTCGCCGCCGACGCCGGCTGGACCTACCCCCAGCTCTACGACGCCGACCAGGTCCTCCGCCGCGCCCAGGTCGGAGGCCTGCCGGTGACGTTCTTCGTCCGTCCCGACGGGACCGTGGCCGGGCGACACGCGGGCGGGTTCACCTCGTCGCAGGAGCTCGCCGACGCGAGCCGGCAGTACCTGGGCGTCGCGCCGTGAGCGCGGAGCCGGTCGTCCGTCCGAGCTGGGTCGGGCCGCTCGCTGCCGCGCTGGCCGAGCACGCGGAACCGTGGGTCGACGTCCTGCGGCCCGCCCAGGGCGCCCGGAAGTCGGCCGTCCTCGCGCTCTTCGGCGAGGGTCCGTCCGGACCGGAGGTGCTGCTCGTCGAGCGGGCGTTGACGCTGCGCTCGCACCCCGGCCAGATCGCCTTCCCCGGCGGCGCCGCCGACCCGGGCGACGTCGACCTCGTCGACACCGCGCTGCGGGAGGCGTACGAGGAGTGCGGCGTGCTGCGCGACGGTGTCGAGGTCCTCGGCGCGCTTCCCGCCGCGCACGTCGTCGTGAGCGGCTTCGACGTCACCGCGGTCGTGGCCTGGTGGCGCGTCCCGCTGGCGGACACCCCGGCCGACCCGGGCGAGGTCGCCGCGGTGCTGCGGGTGCCGGTCGCCGACCTCGTCGACCCGGCCAACCGCGTGACCGCCCGGCACCCGACGGGCTTCCGCGGCCCGGCGTTCACCGTCGCCGGTCACCTCGTCTGGGGCCTCACCGCCCACCTGCTCGCCGCCGTGCTGGACCTGGCCGGCTGGACCACGCCCTGGGACGACACGCGCGAGGTCGGGATCCCCGACCGTTACTTGCGCGACCGTCGTCCGAGCACGCTCGCCCGAGACACCGGAGGACCCGATGCCCACTGAGACCCGTACGCCCCGCCCCCTGTCCGACGCGGACGCCGCCGAGCTGGCCGAGCGCTGGCACGCCGTGCTGCCGCACCAGGAGGCGATGGGCGCGGACCTCGTCGAGCGCTACCGCGAGCCCTGGCGTCGCTACCACGACGTCCGCCACCTGCTGGCCGTGCTGCGCCAGGTCGACGCGCTGGCCAGCGACCAGGACCTCTTCATCGTCCGGCTGGCGGCGTGGTTCCACGACGCGATCTACGACATCCCGTTCCGCGAGCTGACGAACGAGGAGGGCTCGGCCCGGCTGGCGCTGCGCGAGCTGAGCCGTGCGGGGCTGGAGCAGGAGGACCTCACGCAGGTCGCCCGCCTCGTCCGGATGACCGCCGACCACGTGCCCGGCAGCCGCGACCCCGAGGGCGAGCTGCTGTGCGACGCCGACCTCGCCGTCCTGGCCGGTTCGCCGGAGGAGTACGCCGCGTACGTGGCCGACGTCCGCGAGGAGTACGCCGACGTGGCGGACGACGACTTCTTCTCGGCCCGCTTCGAGGTCCTCGAGCCCTGGGTCGAGGGCGAGATCTACCGCACCGGCAAGGGCAAGCTGCTGACCCCGGCCGCCCGCGCGAACGTCGCCGCCGAGGTGCGCGAGCTCGCCGAGCACCTCGGCATCGAGGCCCCGCCCGCAGCCCTGGAGCTCTGACCGGTCATGGCAGGCTGGTCGTCGTGACGGCATCGACGACGACCAGCCCCGAGACCACGCCCCCCGGTGCGGTGGTCCCCTCCGAGCGAGTCGAGGGCTGGTGGCGCAACGCCGTCGTCTACCAGATCTACCCGCGCTCGTTCGCCGACAGCAACGGTGACGGCACCGGTGACATCCCCGGGATCATCGCCCACCTGGACCACCTGGCCGAGCTGGGCGTCGACGTCATCTGGCTGTCGCCGGTCTACACCTCGCCGATGGACGACAACGGCTACGACATCGCCAACTACCAGGACATCGACCCGCTGTTCGGGACGCTGGCCGACATGGACGAGCTGCTCGCCCAGGCCCACCGGCGCGGGATCAAGATCCTCATGGACCTCGTGGTCAACCACACCTCGGACGAGCACCCGTGGTTCGTCGAGTCGCGCCAGCCGGGCTCGGCCAAGCGCGACTGGTACTGGTGGCGCCCCGCCCGCGACGGGCACGAGCCCGGGACGCCCGGCGCCGAGCCGACGAACTGGGCCTCCGCCTTCTCCGGCCCCGCCTGGCACTGGGACGAGGAGGCGGGCGCGTACTACCTGCACCTGTTCACCCGCAAGCAGCCCGACCTCAACTGGGGGAACCGGGAGGTCCGCGAGGCCGTCTACGCGATGATGCGCTGGTGGGTCGCCCGCGGGGTGGACGGCTTCCGCATGGACGTCATCAACCTCATCTCCAAGCCCACGGAGCTCGTCGACGTGCCGCTCCGGGCGGGGCAGCCGTACGGCGACGGGTTCGAGGCGGTCGGCAACGGCCACCGGCTGGCCGAGTTCCTCGCGGAGATGAACGAGCAGGTGGGGCTCGACGAGCACCACCTGCTGACCGTGGGCGAGATGCCCGGCTCGACGGTCGAGCTGGCCCGCACGATCACCGACCGCGCGAACCACGGGCTGAACATGGTGTTCACGTTCGAGCACGTCAACCTCGACCGCGACCCGGAGGGCTCCAAGTTCTCCCACGTGCCGCTCGACCTGGTCGCGCTCAAGCGCAACCTCGAGGCGTGGCAGGTCGGGCTCGCCGACGTCGGCTGGAACTCGCTCTACTGGGACAACCACGACCAGCCGCGGGCGGTGTCGCGCTTCGGCGACGACTCGCCCGAGCACCGGGTCGCCTCGGCCAAGACGCTGGCGAGCGTCCTGCACCTGCACCGCGGTACGCCGTACGTCTACCAGGGCGAGGAGCTCGGGATGACGAACACGCGGTTCGCGAGCATCGCGGACTACCGCGACGTCGAGGCGCTGAACTACCACGCCGAGGCCGTGGGGCTGGGGCAGGACCCCGACACCGTGCTGGCCGGGCTGGCCACGCACAGCCGCGACAACGCGCGGACGCCGATGCAGTGGGACGACACGCACCAGGCCGGCTTCACCGAGGGCATCCCGTGGCTGTCGGTGAACCCGAACTACGTCACGGTCAACGCGCGCGCCGAGCGGATGGACCCGGCGTCGGTGTTCCACCACACGCGTCAGCTGATCGCGCTGCGCCACGACCTGGCGGCGGTGGCCGAGGGTCGCTTCGACCTGCTGCTCGGCGACGACCCGCAGATCTGGGCGCTCACCCGCACGCTCGACGACCAGCGCGTGCTGCTGGTCGCGAACTTCTCCTCCACGCCGGCCACGGTCCCGGACGGGTCCCTGCCCGACGTGGCCTCGGCCCGCCTGCTGCTGGCCACGCACGGCGACCGCCGGGGCGCGGACCTGGCGCCCTGGGAGTCGCGGGTCTTCCTGCTCGGCTAGGGCGCTCGGTCGCGGTGCGGACCCGCCGCAGCTCTGTCAGAGGGTGCACCGATGCTGGATCTCAGCCCAGCATCGGAGGAGACCGTGTACGCACCCACCGAGGACGACGAGGTCACGACGTCCGTCCGCTACGCCGATCAGCAGCTCGCCGCGATCCACGCGAGCCTGCTCGGCCTGACCGAGGAGCAGGCGCGCTCGACACCCTGCCATAGCGCCCTCTCGCCGGCCGGGCTGGTCAAGCACGTGACGCGGGTGATGAGGCAGGCCGTGGTGACGCTGACGCGGGGTCCCGACCTCGCCGCGGAGCTCGACCTCGCGGCCCACGAGGCGAGCTTCGTGCTCGCCGACGACGAGACCGCGGCGGGCGTGCTCGAGCAGTTCGAGGCGGCGAGACCGGGCTACCTCGCCGCGATCGCCGGGACCGACCCCGATGCACGGACGCTGACGCCGCCGGCACCGTGGGACGGGATCGACGACGAGCGCCCGGTGAGGCGTCGCTACCAGCTGCTCCACCAGATCGAGGAGCTCGCGCGCCACGCCGGCCACGCGGACATCCTGCGGGAGCAGATCGACGGCGTCTCGGTCCCGGCCCTCGTGCTGACCGAGGACGGTGCGCCGCCGAACGACTTCTTCGCGCCGTACGTGCCGGCGCCCGGGACGCTCGGCGCCTGACGGCGCCGGTGCAGCCCTAGCGGTCGAGCGCCTTCTTGACGTCGGAGCCCTTGATCCCGGCCAGCGTCTGCTGCGCCGACGCCTTCACGGCGTCGACGGTCTCCTTGGCCTGCTTGATCGCGCGCTGCGGGGCCTTGACCTTCTTGATCATGCTGTAGCCGATCGCCCCGAGGATACCGGCCAGCACGAGCAGCGCTGCGCCGACGATGAGGAACGAGGCCCACTCGGGCAGCCCGAGCCGCACCAGCACGTAGACGACGCAGAAGTAGAGGATGAAGACGGCCGAGACGCCGAAGAACGCGGCGCCCGCGAGCAGGCCCGCACCGATCCCGCCCGCCTTGGCGGCGGGGACGAGCTCGGCCTTGGCCAGCTGGACCTCGTCGCGCACCAGCTCCTTCACGTCGCCCGTGATGGCCTTGATGATGTCGCCGACGGCTTGCTCCGCCATGATGTGCCTCCCTCGTTCGCTCCGGAGCCTAGTGGCTAGACCGGGCTGCGTCGGGCAGCGGTCCGGCGTCGTCGGGACGCGGCGGCCAGCAGGGCCGGGGGCAGGGGGCCGGCCAGGACGGCCGCGCGGGTCGTCAGGGTTGTCTCTGGGTCGTCGACACCGACGTGCTCGAGGACGTGCGACGACGAGAGCGAAGGGGACGGACATGGCGGAGGAGCAGACGGCGCCGGCGCGGCTCCGGGCGCTGGCCAGCTGGCAGGCCGGGCGGGTCGCCACGCTCGGCGCCCGGCTCACCGCCGCGCACATGGCCCTGGAGGCGCGGTCGGACTTCGCCGTGCTGGCCGCGCTGGACGAGCTGGGTGCGCTGAGCCAGGCCGAGATCGGCCGGAGCCTCGGCCTCGACCGGGCGAACGTCAACCGCATCGTGACCCGGCTGGAGCGCGAGGGGCTGCTCGAGCGCGCCGCGGACCCGCACGACGGCCGGCGGCTGGTCCTGACGGCGACCGCCGCCGGGGGTGACCACCTGCGTGACCTCGAGCGCCGGGCGGCCCGGGTGCAGGACGAGCTGCTGGTCGCCCTCGACGCCGAGGAGCGGGAGCAGCTGCGGCTGCTGCTCGACCGCGTCCTGGCCGCCCATCCCGCGCAGCCGGCCTAGCCCGCCCGGCCCTCCACCGCGGCTGGTGCCTCGACCCGCGTACGGGCGGCGAGGAGGAGGGTGCCGACGAGGACGGCGGCGACGGCGGTGGCCCAGCCGAGGGCCCGCCAGCTGCTCTCGGTGGTGAAGCCGGCAGCCGCGAACGAGCCGCCGACCTGCGCGGCGATGCCCAGCACCTCCGCGACCGGCTGGACGCGGCCGCGTTCCGCCGGGCGGTAGGACGAGGCGATCATGGCGCTGCCGCCGGAGTAGGCGAGGTTCCACCCGACGCCCACCGCGAACATCGCCGTCAGGTAGAGCGGGAGCGAGGCCCCTCCCGCGGCGGCGAGGCCGGCCAGCAGGATCACGGCGCAGCCGAGCGCGGCGACGCGACGTTCGCCGAGGCGCCCGATGACGCGCGGCACCAGGAAGCCCGGGGCGAACATCCCGACCAGGTGCAGCTGGATCGCGAGTGCCGCCTGCCCGGGCGTCCGGCCCGCCGCCAGCCCGAGGATCGGCCCGGCGGTCATCAGCGCCAGCATGGTCAGCGCGGCGACCACGGCGGCCGTGGTCCCCAGCAGCAGGACGGGCTGGCGCCACAGGACCCCGTACGGACGGGGTGCCGCGGCGTCCGGGGAGCCGGCCTCGGGCCGGGGTGCCGGCGGCGGGAGCCGGAGGCGGCTGTTCCAGACCGCGGAGCCAAGGCCGAGCGCGGCGACCAGGAGGTAGGACGCGACGTACGGGGTGGGCGTCAGGTCGCGCACGCCGGTCGCGGCGAACGGCCCCACCAGGGCGGCGACCAGGCCGCCGGCCAGGACGGTGCTGACCGCACGGGCCCGGGCGTCCGGGTTGGTGTCGGCGGCGAGGTAGCGGTAGTAGCCGACGGTCGCGTTAGAGGCGCCGACGAGCGCGGTCCCGACGCAGAACAGGCCGAACGACCCGTGGGCGATGGCCAGCGCCGACACGGTGCCGCCGGCCGTGGCCACGAGGCCCGACACCACGAAGGTCGCCCGGTGGCCGAAGCGGCCGATCGCCCGGGACGCGAAGAAGGTGGTCAGGCCGGCGGCGACGAACAGCAGGCTGAACGGCAGCGTGGCCAGCTCCGGGCGCGGCGCGACCTGCGTCCCGACGATGCCGGTCAGGGTCAGGTCGACGCTCGAGCCGGCGACGGCGAAGGCCTGCGCGACCGCGAGGTGCCGGACGACCCGGGCGGGAGAGCTCACGGGTGCAGCCTGCCCTGCGCCGCGGTCGGTCGCGAACGAGAATGGCCCGGTGACCCGAGCCGGCGAGGAACGCAACCGGGCGATGCTCCGCGCCCGGGACGCGATGGACGCGGGCTACGAGGGGGAGCTCGACATCGCGGCCCTGGCCCGGCTGGCCTGCTGCTCGCCGAGCCACTTCATCCGGACCTTCGCGGCGACGTTCGACGAGACGCCGCACCGCTACCTCCAGCGGCGTCGGGTGGAGCGGGCCATGTTCCTGCTGCGCTCGACGCCGGCGAACGTCACCGACGTCTGCTGGTCCGTCGGGTTCGCGAGCCTGGGCACGTTCACGCGGACGTTCACCCGGGTGGTCGGGGAGACGCCCACCGCATACCGCGCCCGGGGCCCGCTGCCGCCGGTGCCGTCCTGCTTCGCCATGGCCTGGCTGCGACCGAGCAGTTTCGGAGAAGCGGGGGACGGCCGTACGGCACTAGCGTCCGACGCATGCTCACCTCGTTGACCATCACGTCCCTCTACGTCCTCGACCAGGACCAGGCGCTCGACTTCTACGTCGGCACGCTCGGGCTCGAGGTCGGCAGCGACCTCGACCTCGGCTTCATGCGCTGGCTGACCGTCCGGGTCCCCGGCGAGACGCGCGAGGTCCTGCTCGAGCGGCCCGGCCCGCCCGCGATGGACGGGGGGACCGCCGACCAGGTGCGCGACCTCGTCACCAAGGGTGCGAGCGCGGGCACGCTGTTCTTCAACACCGACGACGTCCAGCAGACCTGGGACGACCTCAAGGCCAAGGGCGTCGACCTGCCGGAGGAGCCGACCGAGCGCGGCTACGGGAAGGACTTCGGGTTCCGAGACCCGTTCGGCAACCACGTCCGCATCGCCCAGCTGCCGGGCTGACGCCGGGCGAGACGGCGTCAGTCCTCCGACGAGGTCGTGGCCAGGTTGCCCTTGATCAGGTCCATGACCGTGGAGTCGGTCAGGGTCGTCACGTCGCCCAGCTCGCGGTTCTCGGCGACGTCGCGGAGCAGGCGGCGCATGATCTTGCCCGAGCGGGTCTTCGGGAGCTCCTGGACGACCATGATCTGGCGCGGCCGGGCGATCGGGCCGATCTCCTTCGCCACGTGCGTCCGCAGCTCGGCGACCACGTCCGGACCGCCGTCGCCGGCCTCGCTGCGCAGGATGACGAAGGCGACGATCGCCTGGCCGGTCGTGTCGTCGGTCGCCCCGACCACGGCCGCCTCGGCGACCTTGGGGTGCGAGACCAGGGCCGACTCGATCTCCGCGGTCGACATCCGGTGCCCGGACACGTTCATCACGTCGTCGACCCGGCCCAGGAGCCAGATGTCGCCGTCGGCGTCGAGCTTGGCGCCGTCGCCGGCGAAGTAGACGCCGGGGAAGCGCGACCAGTAGGTGTCGGTGTAGCGCTGCTCGTCGCCCCAGATGCCGCGCAGCATCGCCGGCCACGGCTTGTCGATGACGAGGTAGCCGGCGGCGTCGTCCGCGATCGGCTGCCCCTCGTCGTTGACGACCTTGACGCTGACCCCGGGCACGGCGCGCATCGCCGAGCCGGGCTTGCCCTCGGCCACGCCCGGCATGGGCGAGATCATGTGCATCCCGGTCTCGGTCTGCCACCAGGTGTCGACCACCGGCGTGCGGTCGTGGCCGATGTGACGGCGGTACCAGACGTACGCCTCCGGGTTGATCGGCTCACCGACCGAGCCGAGGATCCGCAGCGTCGACAGGTCGTAGCGCGCGGGGATGTCCTCGCCCCACTTCATGAACGTGCGGATCGCGGTCGGGGCGCAGTAGAGGATCGTGACGCCGTACTTGTCGACGATCTCCCACCACCGGCCCTGGTGCGGGCTGTCGGGCGTCCCCTCGTACATGACGCTCGTCGCGCCGTTGGCCAGCGGGCCGTAGACGAGGTACGAGTGCCCGGTCACCCAGCCGATGTCGGCCGCGGTCCAGAACACGTCGGTGTCGGCCTTGAGGTCGAACGTCGCCCAATGCGTGTACGCGACGCCGACGAGGTAGCCGCCGGTCGTGTGGAGGATGCCCTTCGGCTTACCGGTGCTGCCCGAGGTGTACATGATGTAGAGCGGGTGCTCGGCCGGGAACGTCTCGTACGCGTGCTCGGTGGGCTGGGACTCGACGAGGTCGTGCCACCACACGTCGCGGCCCTCGACCATCGCGGTCTCCTGGCCGGTCCGGCGCACGACGAGGACGTTCTTGACCTCCGGGCAGCGTTCCAGGGCCTCGTCCACGGCGGGCTTGAGCGCCGACGACTTCCCCTTGCGCCAGCCGCCGTCGGCGGTGATGACGTGCTCGACGCCGCAGTCGAGGATCCGGGTGGCCAGCGCGTCGGAGGAGAAGCCGCCGAACACGACCGTGTGCGGGGCGCCGAGGCGGGCGCAGGCCAGCATCGCGACCGCGGCCTCCGGGACCATCGGGAGGTAGATCGCGACCCGGTCGCCGGCCTTGACGCCCAGCTCGGTCAGCGCGTTCGCGGCCTGGCAGACCTGGGCCGTGAGCTCGGCGTACGTGATCGTGCGGGTGTCGCCGGGCTCGCCCTCGAAGTGGAACGCGACCCGGTCGCCGTGGCCGGCCTCGACGTGGCGGTCGAGGCAGTTGTACGCGGCGTTGAGCGTGCCGTCGGCGTACCACTGCGCGAAGGGCGCGTTGCTCCAGTCGAGCGTCTCGGTCGGAGGGGTGCCCCAGGAGAGCCGGTCGGCCTGCTCCGCCCAGAAGGCGACGTCGTCCGCGGCGGCCTCGGTGAACGTCGCCTCGGTGACGTTGGCGTGCTCCGCCAGCCCCGGCGGCGGCGGGAAGCGGTCGGTCCGGGCGTCGTCGCTCACGGTGTGCTCCTCAGCAGGTGGGTCGGGTGCGTCTCGCACCCTATACAGCCCGCCGGGACCGGACGGTCCGGCCGTACGGGCTCACTCCGAGCCGCGCGGCACGACCTCGGTCTCGAGGATGGTCACGCGCTCGACGGGCCGGCCCTCGACGAGGCCGATGAGCACGTCCACCATCGTCCGCCCGACCTCGAGCGTGGGCTGGCGGACGGTCGTGAGCGGCGGCACCGAGCTCTGCGCGTAGTAGTTGTCGTCCACCGTGACCACGCCGAGGTCGCGGGGCACGACCAGACCGTGCTCGCGCAGGACGGCCAGGGCGCCGGCGGCCATCTGCGCGCTGGCGACGAACAGGCCGTCGAAGGGCACGCCGCGGGCGAGCAGCCGGCGCGCGGCCTCGCCCCCGCTCGCCGGGCTGAAGTCGCCGTGCTCCACCAGGTCGTCCGCCTGGCCGGCCTCGGCGAGGGCCCGGCGCCAGCCGGTGAGGCGGTCGACGCCGACCCCCATGTCGGCGGGCCCGGTGATGGTGGCGATCCGCGCCCGCCCTGCGGCCACGAGCCGGCGGGTCACCGTCGCGGCCGCCTCGACGTTGTCGACGTCGACGTAGCAGGGGAGCGACCCCTCCGCGCTCATCGGGCGGCCGCCGAAGACCAGGGGCAGGGCGTCGTCCAGGTGCGCGTACGAGCGGTCGTCGCTGTGGTGCGACAGGACCAGGGCCCCGTCGACGCTCCCGGTCCGCAGGTAGCGCCGGGTCTTGTCCTCCGAGCCCGCGGAGATCAGCAGGGCGAGGGTGAAGTCGGTCTGGGACACGCGCATCGCCGCGCCCTGGATGACCGAGGCGAAGTAGGGGTCGGTGAAGAACGTGGCCGTCTTCTCGGGGATGACGAGCGCGAGGGTCTGGGTGCGCCGGCTGACCAGCGAGCGGGCGGCGCGGTTGGGGGTGTAGCCGAGCCGCTCGATCGCGGCCGACACCGCGGCCACGGCCTCGGGCGTGACGCTCGGCGAGTCGTTGATGACGCGGGAGACGGTCGACTTGGAGACGCCCGCCGCCGCGGCCACCATCTTCAGCGTCGGGACGACGGTGACGGTCACCGCGGCCGTGCCGCGCTCGGGGCCGCTCTCACGTCGCTCATGCTAGGGCTCTAACGTTCAGTCGTGACCCCTCCCTACCTCGCCGACGAGAACCGCTACGACGTCCAGCCCTACCGCCGCTGCGGGGTGAGCGGTCTCCACCTGCCCGCCGTCTCGCTCGGCTTCTGGCACAACTTCGGCGACGACAAGCCGATCGAGACCCAGCGCGCGATCATGCGCCGGGCGTTCGACCTCGGGGTGAACCACTTCGACCTCGCCAACAACTACGGCCCGCCGTACGGCTCCGCCGAGACCAACGCCGGGCGGATCCTCACCGAGGACTTCAAGCCCTACCGCGACGAGCTCGTCATCTCGTCCAAGGCCGGCTGGGACATGTGGCCGGGCCCGTTCGGCGACCACGGCTCGCGGAAGTACCTGACGGCGAGCCTGGACCAGTCGCTGAAGCGGCTGAACCTCGACTACGTCGACGTCTTCTACCACCACCGCCCGGACGCCGACACCCCGCTCGAGGAGACGATGGGCGCGCTCGACGCGGCCGTCCGCGCGGGCAAGGCGCTCTACGTCGGGGTGTCGTCCTACTCCCCGGAGCACACGCTCGCGGCGGCGAAGATCCTGCGCGAGCTCGGCACGCCGATGCTGATCCACCAGCCGTCGTACTCGATGTTCAACCGGTGGATCGAAGGCGGGCTGCTCGACGCCCTCGAGCAGGCCGGCGTCGGCTGCATCGCCTTCACCGCGCTCGCCCAGGGGCTGCTGACCAACCGCTACCTCAACGGCATCCCGGCCGACTCCCGCGCGGCGCAGGGCAAGTCGCTGGAGCAGGAGACCATCACGCCCGAGGTCATCGAGCGGGTCAAGAAGCTCAACGACCTCGCCGAGGGCCGCGGTCAGACCCTGGCGCAGATGGCGCTGGCGTGGGTGCTCCGCGACGCCCGCGTCACCAGCACGCTGATCGGCGCGAGCAGCGTCGCCCAGCTCGAGGACAACGTCGCGGCGACGAAGAACCTCACGTTCTCCGACGACGAGCTGAAGCAGATCGACGACCTGGCCGTCGAGTCCGGCGTCGACCTCTGGGCCGACGCGCGGGATGCGACCGACGCCTGAGCCGAGAGCTCCCGCACGAGCGGTAGGTTGCCGCGACGATCCTGGCATCAGGGACGCGGCAACCTACCGCTCGCGGAGTCATCGGATGATGTCCCCGTGAAGCCGACCGTCGTCCTCGTCCCGCAGCCGCAGCCCGTCGAGCGGATCTTCCGCCCCGAGACGCTGGCCCGGCTGCACGAAGCCTTCGAGGTGGTCGAGCCGGCCGAGGGCGAGCTCGACGCCGCGCTGGGTGACGCCTGGGCGATCGTGGGCCAGCCCGAACTGCCGACCGAGCGGCTCGAGCGCGCGCCGCACCTGCGGGCCGTGCTCAACGTCGAGGGGAACTTCTACCCCAACGTCGACTACCCGACCTGCTTCACCCGGAGCATCCGGGTGCTCGGCTGCGGGCCCGCGTACGCGCAGGCCGTGGCCGAGCACGCGCTCGGGCTCGCCCTGGACCTGGCGCGGGGGATCAGCCGGGAGGACCGCGCGTTCCGCGCCGGGCGTGAGCGCTACCTCGGCGAGGGCAACGCCGACGCGGTGCTGCTGCGGCACGCCGACGTGGGCCTGGTCGGCTACGGGAACATCGGACGCGCGCTGCGCCCGCTGCTGGCCGCGTTCGGCGCGAGGGTCCGGGCGTACGACCCGTGGCTCCCGGACGCCGTCCTGCGCGACGCGGACGTCGAGCCCGCGTCGCTCGACGAGGTGCTCCGCCGCAGCACGTTCGTCGTCGTCCTGGCCACGGTCACCGACGACAGCCAGCACCTGCTCGGCCCCCGCGAGCTCGACCTGCTGCCCGAGGGTGCCCGCCTGGTGCTGGTCAGCCGCGCCGCGGTGACCGACTACGAGGCCCTGGGCGAGCGCGTCGCCGCGGGCCGCTTCCTCGCCGCGTCCGACGTGTGGCCGACCGAGCCGGTGCCGGCGGACTCACCCTTCCGGTCGATGGAGGGCCTGCTCCTGTCGGCCCACCGCGCGGGCGGCATCCCGGCCGCGTTCCTCGAGATCGGCGACATGGTCGTCGACGACCTCGAGCTGCTGGCCCGCGGGCTCGCCCCCGTCCGGATGCAGCAGGCCGCGCCCGAGCTGGTCGGGCGCTACCGGAACCGTCCCGCCGGCTGAGCGTCGGCGCCCGGCCGGAGCCGCGCGAGCACCTGGTCGAGCACGCGGTCGGTGGCCCCGCCGTCGTCGAGGGCGCACCAGCGCTCGCGGAACGCGGCGTAGCGCGCGGCGTCGGCGGCCGACGTCGCGGGCAGGGCGAGCAGCGCCTGGGCCAGCGACCCGGGGTCGAGCACGAGGGCGCTCGGACCCTCGGTCGCGAGGTCGAAGGTGAAGCCGCGGAGCTCGTCGCGGTAGTGCGCGAGGTCGTACGGGTAGAGCAGCAGCGGCTTGCCCGTCACGGCGAAGTCGAACATCGCCGAGGAGTAGTCGGTGACCATCGCGTCGGCGGCGAGGTAGAGGTCGGCGATGTCGGGGTTGTCCGACACGTCGACGAGGCCGGCCACGCCCGTCCGCACCGGGCGGCGGTAGAGGTAGTAGTGCTGGCGCAGGAGCACCGTGTAGCCGGGGCCGAGGCGTTCGAGCAGGAGCTCGAGGTCGAGCCCGTCGGGCGAGTCCGCGGCGTCCACGGTGTCGTCGCGGTAGGTCGGGGCGTAGAGGACGGCGGTGATGTCAGGGCCGATGCCCAGCTCGTCGCGCAGCGCGGCCCGGCGCTCGGCGGCGTCCGGTGCGCTCAGCACGTCGTTGCGCGGGTAGCCGGTCTCCAGGACGGGTCCGCCGTAGCCGAACGCGTCGCGCAGCAGGACGGTCGCGGCGGGGCTCTGGCTGACCAGCGCGTCCCAGCTCGCGATGTCGTCGTCGAGCTCACGCATCATCTCCTCGGCCGGGATGCTGGCCGCCGCGCGGTGGATCCGCTTGAGCGGGGTGCCGTGCCAGGTCTGGAGGTAGAAGGCGCCCGCCGGCTTGCGCCAGCGGTCGAGCTGCATGTGGGTGTTGCTGACGAGCACGTCGGCCGACTCGAGCGCGGCCACGGCGGCCGGGGTGCCGATCGGCACGGTCGTGACGCCGGCCGGGAAGCCGCCGACGAAGCGTTCGTCCTGCAGCCACACGTGCTCGGCCTCGACGCCCCGCGCGAGCAGGCCCTGGTGGAGGGCGCGGGGGCTGTCCGCGTAGCGCCCGTTGAACGCGTTGTAAAGGAACCTCACCGATGAAGTGTGCAGGAAAGTCGAAACGACCTGCGGTGACGCCGGGTCAGCGCCGGTCGTCGCTCGGCAGCGGGCGTACGGTCCCGGCGATGGCGACCGCCAGGGCCAGCAGCACGGCGACGGCGGTCAGCGCGTGCAGGACGCCGATGTGCTCGCCGAGGAACCCGATCAGCGGCGGCCCGCCCAGGAACGCGAGGTAGCCGATCGAGGCGATGACGCTGACCCGCGACGCGGCGTGCGCGGGGTCGTCGGCCCCCGCGCTCATGCCCACGGGGAAGCCGAGCGACAGGCCCGCCCCCCACAGGACGGCCCCGGCGAAGGCGAGCGCCGGGTGCCCGCCGAAGACGAAGAGCAGCAGGCCCAGCCCGCTCGCGGCGGCCATGACCCGGCAGACGGCGACGCGGCCGTAGCGGTCGAGCAGCTCGGGGCCGAACCAGCGGCCGGCGGTCATCGCGGCGAGGAACGTGGCGAAGCCCAGGATGCCCACGACGCGCGACGTGCCGTAGCCGTCGATCAGCGCGACGCTCGTCCAGTCGTTGCCGGTGCCCTCGGCGAAGGCGAAGGCGAGCACGAACAGCCCCACCAGCAGCGTGCGCGGCTCCCGCCAGGCGGCCAGCGCGCTGCGCCGCTCGGGGGCCGGTCCGTCCCCGGGCACCGGCTCGTCGGCGTCGGCGACGAAGCCGCGGACGACGAACGGGACCACCGCGGCGACGAGGACGCCGACGACGACCAGGTGCACCGTCACGCCGACGCCCAGGCCCACGAGCGCCGCGCCGCTGAGCGCGCCGCCGACCGTGCCGATGCTGAAGCCCGCGTGGAAGCGCGGCATGATCGCCCGCCCGAGGCGACGCTCGACGACGGCGCCCTGGACGTTCATGGCGACGTCCCAGGCGCCCTGGCCGAAACCGAAGAGGAACAGCCCCACCACGACCGGCACGACCCCGCCCAGGTAGCCCAGGCCGACGACGACCAGCGCGACGGCGTCGACGAGCGCCATCAGCTGCACGGTGCGCCGCGAGCCGATCCGGGCGACGACCGGTCCGGCCAGGGGCAGCGAGATCACCGACCCGGCGGCGATCGCCAGCAGGACCAGGCCCAGCTGGGCCGACGACAGCTCGAGCCGGTCACGGACCTGCGGGATCTCCGACGCCCAGCTCGCGAAGGCGAAGCCGGTGGCGATGAAGGCCGCGTACGTGGCCCGTACCCCGGCCTGGATCGCGACCGGGGAGGACGTGGAGGAGTGCGGCACGCGGAGAACTCTGCCCGAGATCAGGAGGGGTCGAAGGGTCGTCCCTCTTCGGGGGACTGACCGCTGGTCCGCTGCACCAGGTCCGCAGCGACGTCGCGGAGGCGGCGGTGGCCGTTCTGGGACTCGCGGCGGAGCAGCTCGAAGGCGACCGTCGCGGTGCAGCGCTGCTGGCCCATGATGATGCCGAGCGCCTGGTCGATGACCGTGCGCGAGCGGAGCGACTCCTCCATCTGGGCCAGGAGGTTGGCGTCCTTGACCTGCCGGGTCGCGACGCGCAGGGTGCCGGCCGCCTGGGTCGCGAACAGCTCGAGGTCGCGCTGCTCGGTCGGGCCGAAGAGGCCGGGCTCGGAGAAGCCGTAGAGGTTGAGGGCGCCGAAGGTGTCGCTCCGGATGGTCAGCGGGAGGCTCAGCGAGCACCGGAGCCCGGTCTCGGCCGCGAGCCCGACGTAGTCCGGCCACCGCTGCTCGGTCCGAGCGTCGACGACGGAGACGACCTGGCCCCGGCTCAGGCTCTCCAGGCACGGCCCCGACCCGACCCGGTACTGCGTCTCGTCGAGGGTCTCGGCCCGGGCGTCGCTGAAGCCGAACGTCAGCAGGGTGTCGTCGTAGCGGAGCATGATCCCGCTGGACACCGGGGCCTTGAGCACCGTGGTCGAGAGCTCGGCCAGCTCCTTCAGGAAGAGCTTGATGTCCGCCACGTCGAGCAGCAGGTTCTGCAGCCGCTCGATCGGCAGGTGGTGACCCGGCTGCGGGTCGGGGACGGTCACTGCTCGAGCTCGTCGAGGGTGGTCCGGCCCGCGACGAGGTCGTCCGCGAGCTCGTCCAGGGTCACGTCGAGGGAGTAGGCGTGGGCCCGGAGCAGCGCCAGCGCGTCGCGGGTGGCCTGACGGCGCCGGCCGACGAGCATCCCGGTGGCCACCCAGACGTGGTGGCGTCGGCTGGTGGCGACCCGATACCAGTCGGGCATGGCGTCGTCGAGGTCGACGTCGTGGACGTCGGCCATGCAGATGCTGAGGAGGGCCGAGACCGGACCCGCCACGTGGTCGGTGATCGCGGCGACGTCCAGGCGGCGGCTGAGGTACTCGTCCTCGGCGTAGAGGTCGAGCGCGGCGAAGACCTCGCCGTCCGGCGTGCTCAGGGGGATGGAGGCGACCGAGCGGAAGGGCGTGCGCTTCACCAGCTCCTCGCCGTAGACGGGCCAGCGGTGGGTCAGCTCGGCGAGGTCGGCCACGCAGGCGGCCTTGGCCACGGCCGCGGCCAGGCACGGACCCTCGCCGATGGAGGTCTGCAGCTCCTCGGCGGTGGACGCAGTCGCACTGCTCCCGCCCAGCGGCAGCCGCAGGATCTCGAGCAGGGTCGACAGCCCGGCGGCGTCCACCGGCAGCAGGTCGACGGCGGCCTGCGCGAGGACGGCCGGGGTGAGCCCGGTGCTTCCGCGCATGCGGTGGCTGACGGACTGGAGGAGGTCGGCGGTCAGGTCCACGACCACGCTGCTTCGCACCGGCGGAGCCAGGGCATCGAGCCACCTTCGGAGGTGCTGGGAGAGTGGGGACGCGAGCGCCCCGGCAACTTCCCAGCCGGGCACAGGCTAGCGCGCAGTCCCTCACGCCACGGGGCGTCCGGCGTGCGTCGCCGGGGGTGGGAGGGCCCGGCGGGCTGCGCTGTTGAACTCGCCGAACCTGTGCGGTCGTCGAGCACCTCGACGACCAGCACTCGTGGTCTACCCCGTTCTCCGTCCGGACACGCACGGATGCGGCAAGGGTCCGCCGGTCCGCTCGGTAGGGTCGCACCAGCGGCGCCGCCGGACGGTGGCGTCCGCAGCGAGAGGTGTCCCCGATGACCGGTAGTCCAGGAGCCCCTGCGCGAGACCCCCGACCTCCGAGCTCCGAGGTCGAGGCCGTGCGCGACCTGGCCGGGCAGCTGGGCCGGCTGGCTCGGACGCTGGAGGCCGAGGACGACACCGCCGCCATGCTCGACGAGGTCGTCGCGGCCGCGGTCCGGCTCATCCCAGGCGCCGAGGACGCCTCCATCAGCCTGGTGGTCGCGCGGCGCCAGATCTCCTCGCCCCACCGGACGGGCGACCTGCCGGGGAAGGTCGACGCCATCCAGACGGCGACGGCCGAGGGGCCGTGCCTGGACGCCGCGTACGAGCACCAGACCGTCCGGGTGCCGGACATGCGCCACGAGCGGCGCTGGCCCAAGTTCGCGCGAGAGGCCTACCAGGCCGGCGCCGGCAGCATGCTCTCGTTCCAGCTGTACGTGCAGGGCGACACCCTGGGCGCGCTGAACCTCTACAACCGGGCGGCGGGGGCCTTCGACGACGAGTCCGAAGAGGTCGGGCTGCTCTTCGCCGTCCATGCGGCGGTCGCCTTCGCCGATGCGCAGAAGCTGGACCACCTGGATCGCGCCGTCGCGAGCCGCGACCTGATCGGGCAGGCCAAGGGCATGCTCATGGAGCGCTACCGCATCGACGGCGACGGCGCCTTCCGGGTGCTGGCCCGGGTCAGCCAGTCGACCAACCGGCCCCTGCGTGACGTCGCCCGTCAGCTCGTTGAGACCGGGCACCTCGACCTGGTCGAGGCGGACTGACGCGACGACGACTGCGTCGGACTCCCCGCGCAGACGGTCGCACCGTGCAAGAATTTCGACCCTCAGGTCAGGAAGCGGCCGGGACCGTGGCCCGGCGACGCCGGCGCCCAAGCAGGAGCTGGCCCTCATGGCCCCACCTCATCTCGACCACGCCCAGCGCTCGTTCGGCGTCTTCACCGCGCTCGTGCACGAGCCCTCGACCGCAGGGGGGCGGCTGCAGCGGGGTGTCGAGCTGCTCGCGAGGCTCGTCCCGGGCTGCGACCACGCGGGGGTCACGCTCCTGACGCCGGCCTTCGTGGAGAGCGTCGCCGCCACCGACGACGTCGTGGTGCGGGGGGACGCCTGGCAGCACGAGCTGAGCGAGGGGCCGGGCCTGGACAGCGTGCGAGGCCGGACGACGGTCGTCAGCCAGGACCTCCGCACCGACCCGCGCTGGCGCACCTGGGCCCCCCGCGTCGTGGACGGCCTCGGGGTGCGCTCGACGATGTCGGTCCTGCTCGAGCGCCACGAGGACGTCGTCGCGTCGCTCACGCTCTACGCCGACCGCCCGGACGTCTGGGACCCGGGCCGGCAGCAGCTCGCGACGGCACTGGCGAGCCAGCTCGCCGGGGCGAGCGCCGAGGCGAGGATGCTCGACGACCGTGAGCGCGCGCTCGTGTCCCGGGTCGGCCTGGGGCAGGCCCAGGGGATCGTGATGGAGCGGTTCGACCTGGGCGCGGACGAGGCGTACGACTACCTGCGTCGGCTGTCGCAGAGCACGCAGGTGGGGCTGCTGCAGCTCGCCGGGCACATCGTCCGGACCCGGGTGGTGCCGCCGCTGCCGGGCCGCTCCACGTAGGCCGCGAGCCGGCCGGGGCGGTCGCCCCTAGGGGGGTACCCGACCGCCCGAGTCTGTGGTTCACTTCCTGCTGTGGCCAGCAGCGCGCCACGTTCGTACACACACGGACGGAAGAGCGCGCCATGTCACTTCTCGCACCCCCTCTCCCCACCGTCTCCACCGGACGTGCCCCGACCCGTGGGTCGGATCCCGCCCAGCGTCTGGAGCTGGCCGAGCTGACCCTGGCGCGGCTGCGTGCCGCCCGGGTGGCGGACGAGGCCGGCCGCCAGGCGCTCTTCGAGGAGGTCGTGGTCTCCCACCTCTGGCTGGCCGACTCGGTCGCCCGCCGGTTCCGGGACCGCGGCGAGGACTCCGAGGACCTGCGTCAGATCGCCCGGTCCGGCCTGGTCGAGGCCTGTGCCCGCTTCGACCCCGACCAGGGCTCGTTCGCCGCTTTCGCCTTCCCCACGGTCACCGGGCTGGTCAAGCGCCACTTCCGGGACCACGGCTGGTCCATCCGGCCCTCGCGCCCCACCCAGGAGCTGTCCGCCGAGATGTGGCGGCGCTGGCCGGAGGTCGCGCAGGCGGTGGGCGGCGAGCCGACCGAGCGCCAGCTGGCCGAGGTGCTGCGGGTGCCGCTCGACGACGTCCGGCGGGCACGTCGCGCCACGCAGGCGTACACGTGCAGCTCCCTCGACGCCCTGACCCACGACCACGAGAGCGACGAGCCGGACTCCGACCGGGCCGAGGCGCACGTGCTCGTGTCCTCGGTGTGGAAGGAGCTGACCGACGTCGAGCGGCGGCTGCTGCAGATGCGCTTCTTCGAGGAGCGGTCCCAGGCCGACATCGCGGTCGCGCTGGGCACCAACCAGATGCAGGTCTCCCGCATGCTCGCCCGGCTGCTCATGCGGCTGCGCGGGATGATCGGGTCCCTGGACGAGCCCACCGTCGCGTCCCACGCCGCCTGACCGCACCGGGTGGGCCGCGGGCGGCGCCGTACGCTCCCGCGTCGTGAGGATCCTGCTGTTCGACGTGCACGGCGGCTACACCGACGCGCTGCTCGCCGGGGCGCACGACTACGCGTTCCTGCCGGCGGTGGACGGCCGGGGCGGGCTGTCCCGCCTCGGCGCCCTGGCCCCGGCCCGGGCGCGCGAGGTCGACTCGGCCGAGCTCCGCGACGACCCGCCGGACGTCGTGCTCCTGCAGCGGCCCGAGGACGCGGCGACGATCGCGGATCGGACCGGCCTGCGGGCCGGGACGGACGTGCCGGCCGTGTTCCTCGAGCACAACACGCCCAAGGAGTCGGTGCCGAACACGCGGCACCCGCTCGCCGACGGTCCGATCCGGGTCGTCCACGTCACCCACCTCAACGCCCTGCTCTGGGACTGCGGACGGACGCCGACGACGGTCGTCGAGCACGGGCTGCCGGACCCCGGCCTGCGCTACGTCGGCGACGTCGACCACCTCGCGTTCGTGGTCAACGAGCCCGTCCGCCGCTGGCGGGTGACCGGCACCGACCTGCTGCCGCGCTTCGCCCCGCTGGGGATCGACGCCTTCGGGATCGACGGCGACCTGCTCCCGGCCGCGCTCGACGACCAGCCCGGCGTGGCCTTCGCGGGCAACCTCAAGCCCCCGCAGCTGCGCGACGCCCTGGTCGCGCGGCGCGCGTACCTGCACCTCAACCGCTGGACCTCGCTGGGTCTGTCGCTGATCGAGGCCATGCTGCTCGGGCTGCCCGTCGTCGTCCTCGACACCACGGTCGCCGCCCGGACGGTGCCCCCGGCCGCCGGGGCGATCTCGGCCGACCCGGACGTGCTGGTCGCCGCGGCACGCCGGCTGCTGACCGACCCGGACGAGGCCCGGGCCGCCGGGCTGGTGGCCCGGGAGGCGGCGCTCGCGCGGCACGGGCTGGCCCGGTTCCTGGGCGACTGGGACCGGGTGCTTGCCGAGGCCGTCGCCGGGTAGGGAGCAGGGGTGCCCGCCGCCGATCACGTCCAGACCGTCCGCGACGTCGTGCCGGGGGTCCACCTGGTCACCCACGGCCACACCAACTGCTACGTCGTCGAGGGCGAGGACGGCGTCACCCTCGTCGACGCGGCGTACCCCCGGACGTGGTCGGCGGTGCGGCAGTGCCTGGCCGACGTCGGTCGCCGCGTGTCCGACGTCCGGGGCCTGGTGCTGACCCACGGGCACTTCGACCATGTCGGCTTCGCCGGGCGCCTGCAGCGCGACCACGGCGTGGAGGTCTGGGCCGGCGCGGGGGACGCCTTCCTGGTGCGCCACCCGTACCGCTACCGCCCGGCCCGGCCGCGCCTGACCTACCCGCCGGTGCACCCGCGGTCCTGGCCGGTGCTGGGCTCGATGGTGCGGGCCGGCGCGCTGCGCGTGCCCGGCGTGACGGCCGACCACCTCGTCGGAGGCCGGACGTCCCTCGACCTGCCGGGCCGCCCCGAGCTGGTCCCGGCGCCCGGCCACACGGACGGGGAGCTGGTGGTGCACCTGCCCAACCACGGCGCGGTGCTGACCGGCGACGCGCTCGTCACCCTGGACCCGTACACCGGGCGGCGGGGCCCGCGGGTGGTCGCCCGGGCGGCGACGAACGACGCCCGGCTCGCCCTGGACTCCCTCACGGCCGTCGCCGAGCTCGACGTCGCCGCCGTGCTGCCCGGCCACGGCGAGCCGTGGCTCCGCGGCAGCCGGGCGGCGGTCGACGCCGCCCGCGCGGCCGGCGTCGCCTGACCCTCTAGATCACGGCCAGGAGGTCTCGACCGAGCTCGCGACGACGAGCTCGCGCACCTCGCAGCCGGCGGGCTGGGACAGGGCGAAGACGACCGCGGCGGCCGTGTCCTCCGGCCGGTTGAGCACCGCGTCGGCACCGGGCTTGTACTGCGCGTCCCGCTCGTCGAAGAAGTGCGTGTGCATGCCGCCGGGGATCAGCAGCGTGACGCCGACCTGGCCGGCGGTCTCGGCGGCCAGCGACCGGGTGAAGCCGACCACGCCGAACTTGGACGCGCAGTACGCGGTCGCGTCGCCGACGGCCTTGATGCCGAGCGTCGAGGCGACCGTGACGATGCGGCCGTGGCTGGCCTTGAGGTAGGGCAGCGCGGCGCGCGCGACGGCGGCGGTGCCGAACAGGTTCACCATGACGATCCGCTCCCACGTGGGACCGTCGATCCCGTCGAGCGGTGCGGGGAAGTCGATGCCCGCCGCGGTCAGGACGCCGTCCAGCCGCCCGCCGTGGGCCTCCACGATGTCGCGGACGGCCGCCTCGGCCGCACGCGGGTCGGACAGGTCCACCTGCGCGTACGCGACGTCTCCGGCGGGCGGCGCGAGGTCGAGCACGAGCGGGGTGCCCCCGGCGGCCAGGACGGCGGCGACCGTGGCCGCGCCGAGGCCGGACGACCCGCCGGTGATCAGCACGGTGCCGAGCGTCGTGCGCTCGCGCGACGACGCGGCGGTGTCGGTGGCGGGGGGCGTCAGGGTCGACGTCATGAGATCTCCTCGGTGTGGTTCGGACGTGCAGGAACGGGTGCCGCCGACGCGGTCGCACGGGACCGGTCGACGAGGCGGGTGGTGGAGTAGCCGTCGACGACGGGCAGCAGGACGACGCGCCCGCCCCCCTCCTCGACGACCCGGGCCTCCGGGATGTCCTGGCCGGCGTAGTCGCTGCCCTTGACCCAGACGTCGGGCCGGAGCTCGGCGAGGAGCTCGGCGGGCGTGGCCTCGTCGAAGACGACGACCCCGTCGACGCAGGCCAGGGCGGACAGGACCCGGGCGCGGTCCTCGGCCGTGACCAGCGGCCGGTCCGGCCCCTTGGCCCGGCGGACGGAGGCGTCGGAGTTGATGCAGACGACGAGCGCGTCGCCCAGGGAACGGGCGGCGGTCAGCAGGCTCACGTGGCCCCGGTGCAGCAGGTCGAAGCACCCGCCGGTCGCGACCACGGTCCCGCCGGCGGCGCGGACCTGCGCCACCAGCGCGAAGGCGTCGGCCGGCTCGGGCCGGTCGGAGGACGTCGCGTACGGGACCTCGGTCGAGACGGCGGTCGCGGCGCCGGCCAGCACGAACGCGGTGGCGCTCGCGACCGCACGGCGGACCGCGGTGCCCGGGGTCGCGCCCTCGAGCAGGGCGACGGCGGCGGCGACGGCGAAGGCGTCACCGGCCCCGCAGGTGTCGAGCCGACCGGCGTGCGGGGCGCGGCCGGCCGCGTCGACGCGCTGTCCTGAGCCTGTCGAAGAGGTCTCGGGCTCGTCGAGCGGGACGTGCGTGTCGAGGTCGCCCTCGACCAGCAGGGCCCCGCGCGCGCCGAGCGTGACGGCGACGGCCTCGGCCCGCCAGAGCCGGCCGAGCACGCGGCCCTGGTCGGCGGTGCCGTCCACGGCCCCCAGCGCTCTGGCCTCGCTGGCGTTCGGGGTGACCAGGGCGCAGCCCGCGACCGGAGCGGTCCCGCGGGGGTGCGGGTCCCAGACCACGGGGACCTGGCGGGCCCGGGCGGTCAGCCGCTCGCGGATCCCGTCGAGCGCCGTGACCCCGCGGCCGTAGTCGGCGACCAGGACGGCTCCGGCGCGGTCGAGGGCGTCGTACGCCGCCTGCGGGACCGGGGCGTCGAGCGCCCGACCGCGGCCGACGTCGAGCCGGGTCACCGGGACGCCGTTGGCCAGCACGCGGGTCTTGCGGCTCGTGCCGCCGGACAGCGGCAGCGCGACCACCTCGACGAGCCCGCCGAGGAGGCTGCGGAGGCGGTCGGCGGAGTCGTCGGCCCCGATCGCCGTGACGAGCACGACCTCGTGGCCCGACCGGGCGGCGAGCAGCGCGGCGAGGCCGGCACCGCCGGGACGCTGCCACTCGCGGGCGACGTCGACCACCGGCACCGGGGCGTCGGGGGCGAGGCGCTCCGAGCTGCCCTCGAGGTCGACGTCGAGCAGGGAGTCGCCGACGACGACGAGCGGGCCGACCGCGCGGGTGGTGCTCACGCGACGACCGGGGGCTGGACGCCGAGCGCGTCGTCGAGGGCGATGCAGAGCGCGTGCACGAGGCTCAGGTGGATCTCCTGGACCGTCGCGGTCGTGGGTGCCTCGACGGCGACCGCCTCGTCGGCGAGCGCGGTGAGCGGGTTGGGGCCGGGCCCGGTGAGCGCCCACACGCTCACGCCGGCCCGGCGGCCGGCCCGGGCCGCGGCGAGCACGTTCGGGCTGGTGCCGCTGGTGGAGAAGGCGACGAGCACGTCCCCGGGGCGCCCCCAGGCGGTGACCTGGCGGGCGAACACCTCGTCGAAGCCGTAGTCGTTCGCGATGGCCGTGTGCGCCGCGGAGTCGGCGGACAGCGCGACGGCGGGCAGGGGCCGGCGGTCGTGGCGGAACCGTCCCACCAGCTCGCCGGTCAGGTGCTGCGCCTCGGCGGCGCTGCCGCCGTTGCCGCAGGCGATCAGGTGCGCCCCGGCGTCGTAGCGCCGGGCCAGCTCGGCCCCCCAGGCGCTGACCGTGGCGGCGTACGCCCCGGCCCGGCCCGCCGCCTCGGCGAGCGCTGCGAGGTGGTCGGTGACGAGAGCGAGGCGGTCGCTGGCGCGTACGGGCGGAACGGGCTCGGTGGCACGGGCGGACGGGGGGCTGACCGTGGTGTCAAGCGACATGGTCGACCTCTCGGGGACGGGCCGGGACCGGGTCACGGTCGTCGACGGGCGGGACGCGGCGGAGCTCCGCCACGGCGGCGACGACGTCAGCGGGGCTGACGCCGTCCAGGCAGGGGTGTCCGGGCACGGGGCAGTGCCGCGCCCGGGTCAGGCGGCAGGCCGCGTCCTGGTCGCCGAGCAGGACGACCGGGACGCCGTACGGGGCCCAGCGCTCCGGCGGGACGACCGGGGCGAAGAGGGAGACGACCGGGGTGCCCACGGCCGCGGCCAGGTGGGCCGGACCGGTGTTGGGCGCCACGACGACCTCGGCACCCGCGAGGACCGCGGCGAGGCCGGCGAGGTCGACGGCGCCGGTGAGGTCGAGGGCGAGCCCGCCCGCCACGAGGCCGGTGAGCGTGGACTCGCCGGGGGACCCGGTCACGACCACGCGGTGCCCGGCCTCGACGAGCGCGGCGACCAGCGCCCGGCTGTGCTCGGCCCCGGGCCGGCGGGCCGGGGCGTCGGCGCCCGGGTGGTAGACGACGTACGGGTCCGGTCCGACGAGGGCGGAGACGTCGGGGAGCGGCCGGCGGACGGCGAGCGTGGCCGGCCCGTCGAGACCGAAGCCGGCGGCGCGGGCGAGCGACAGCGCCCGCTCGCTCTCGGGCACGTCGGCCGGGACCTCGGGCATCCGGTGGCGCAGGTCGAGCAGGGATCCGGGGTAGTCGTCGCTGATCGCGCCGACCCAGCCGACCCCGGCGAGGCGCAGGAGCAGGGCCAGGGGCAGCGGCGACTGGTGGAACGAGGTGAGGATCAGCGCCGCGTCGACGCCGGCCCTACGGACGGTCTCCACGAACGCGCCGATCGCGGCGGGGTCCACGGGCCCGGGGTCGGCGACGATCCAGGGCGCGTCGAGCTCGAGCACGTCGTCGACCCCGGGCAGCAGCCGCGCGACCGCGGAACGTCCCCGGCCGACGAGCAGCGTGACCCGCGCCGACGACGCGGCCACGGCCCGGACGGCAGGACCCGAGAGCAGGACGTCGCCCACGCTGTCGAGCCGGGCGACGAGGACGTGGCCGCCGGTCGGGGCGCTCACGGGGCGACCTGTTCGCCGAGGGCGAGCGCCAGCGCGACGGCCTCGCGGAGGTCGTGCGCCACCAGGGCGTGCTCGCGAGCGTGCGCGACCTCCTCGGCCCGGGTGACCGGCGTCGGGACGAGGACGGCGCGGGCCCCGGCGGCGAGAGCGGCACCGACGTCGGCGCCGATGTCGCCGATCACCACGCAGTCCGCCGGCTCGACCCCGAGGGCCGCAGCGGCGGCGAGCACCATCCCGGGCGCCGGCTTGCGGCAGGCGCACCCGTCGGCCGCGCCGTGGGGGCAGACCTGCCACGTCCCGAACGGTCCGAGCAGCGCGTCGACCCGGCCGTTGACCGCCGCGAGCTGGGCGGGGGTGATCAGCCCGCGGGCGATGCCGGACTGGTTGCTGACCACGCCGAGGCCGAGGCCCCGGCGACGCAGGTCGTCGAGCACCTCCCGCGCCCCGTCGACCGGGGCGACCAGGTCGGGGTCGGCGTTGTAGGGGACGTCGTGCACGAGCGTGCCGTCACGGTCGAACAGGACCGCTCGCACACCTCGGGGCCGCTCGTCGACGCCCGGGCTCACGCCGGGCCCAGGGCGGGCAGCAGGCTCGCCCGGTGCTTCGGCGCGACCCCGGCGACCAGCGCCTCCTCGTAGACCTCGGCCGTCGCCGTGGCGACCGCGTCCCACGAGTAAAGCGACCGGGCCCGACGGACGCCGGCCCGCCCGTACGCCCGGCGCCGGGCCGGGTCGGCGAGCAGCCCGCGCAGGGCGGTGGCCAGCGCGGCCGGGTCCTGCGGGGGCACCAGGGCGCCGGTCTCGCCGTCGGCGACGGAGTCGAGCATCCCGCCGACGGCCGAGGCGACGACCGGGACGCCGCAGGCCATGGCCTCGAGGGGGACGAGACCGAACGGCTCGTACCAGGGCGTGCAGACGACGACGTCGCCGGTGCTGAGCAGGGCGGGCATGAGGAAGTGCCCGACCTGGCCGATGAGGTGGACGCGGTCGGCGACCCCCAGCCCGGCGGCGAGCGCCTGGAGGCGGAGCTGCTCGGCCTCGACGTGCCCGTCGTCCACGTGACCGCCGGCGACGACGAGCTCGACCCCGGGCAGGTCGACGAGCGACTCGACGACGGTGGCGTACCCCTTGCGCGGGACGAGCCGCCCGACGCTGACGATCCGGTACGGCTGGCGGCGGGGCGGGTCGTCCAGCGGGGCCGCGTCGGGGGTGAAGTGGCGGACGTCGACGCCGCAGGGGACGACGTCGACGCGCTCGAGGTCGACCCCCATCGCGGCGAGCTCGGCGACCTCGTCGCGGCAGGTGGCCACGACGCCGGCGGCGCGCGTGGCGACGGCGAGCTCGACGTCGACGCGCTCGGCCGGGCTGGTGTCCGCGTCACCCTGGTGGCGTTGCTTGACCGAGCCCAGCGCGTGGAACGTGACGAACGTGGGGATGCCCAGACCGCGCGTCGCGCGCGTCGCCGCCCAGCCGGACATCCAGAAGTGGGCGTGCACGACGTCCGCCGGGCGGCTCTGCAGGTGGCGGCGGAGCGCGTCCGCGAACCTCGGCATGAGGGGCCAGAGGTCGTCCTTGGCCAGCCGCTCGGCCGGGCCCGCGTCGAGGTGGACGACGTCGTAGCCGTCGTCGGTCCGGACCGACGACGGGAGCTCGACGGCGTCCCGGCGCGTGTAGACGACGACGTCGTGGCCGAGCCGCGTCAGCCCGCTCGCGAGCTCGGCGACGTGGACGTTCTGCCCGCCGGCGTCGACCGCGCCGATCGCGGCGAGGGGGCTCGCGTGCTCGGACACCAGAGCGATCCGCACACCATCTCCTTCGCCCGACGTCTGATCTGAGTACCTAGTACCACCCGGGGCCTGAACCAAACCGCCCCGACGTTACGGGGTCGTGACCGGAGGGTTCCACGTCTGCGGGGTCACGCCCGGAGCAGACGCTCGGCGGCCCCGAGCACGTCGTCGACCGTCACGGCGAGCAGGGCCGGGTCGGGCTCGGGGGCGAAGACGTCGCCGCGGCGCACGCGCTCGTCGGTGAGGACGACGTGCGGCCCGCCGGGCGGCGGGCCCCAGCGGGCGACCGGGGCGGGGCCGAACAGCACGACGGACGGCGTCCCGTACGCGGTGGCCAGGTGCGCCGCCCCGGTGTCGACCGTGACGACCAGCGCGGCGTCGGCCACCAGGGCGGCCAGCTCGGCCAGACCCGTACGCCCGGCCAGGTCCGCGCCCTGCGGCAGCCCGGCGGCCACGGCGATCGCTCCCGCCCGTTCCTGCTCGGCCGCGGAGCCGGTGAGCACGACCCGGTGCCCGGCCGCCGTCAGCGTGCGGGCCACGGCGGCGAAGCGTTCGGCGGGCCAGGAGCGGGACCCGTACGCCGCCCCGACGTGGACGACGACCGCACCGGGTGCCGGGCTCGGGACGGAGGGACGTCGCAGGCCGAGCGCCGCCGGGTCGTCGGGGTCGTCGGCGTCGCGGGCGAGCCCGTGGTGGCGCAGGAGATCGAGCCACCGGAGGCGTTCGCCGACCTCCTCGACCCATGCCGGCCCGTCCCAGCCCGGCGCCGCGTGCCCGACCCGGTGCCGCGGCGCGAGCGCGTCGAGGCGGGCGTGGCTCTGCGGTCCGCGGCCGTGGAGGTTCACCGCGAGGTCGGGCGGACCCCCGCCCACCTCGGGCAGCGGCTCGTCGAGCCCGGCCACCGGGAGCAGGGTGTCGACGGCGTCGACGAGGTCGACGACCGGGCCCAGCCACGCGGGCGCGGCGAGGACGACACGGTGCTCCGGCCGGGCCCGGCGCAGCGCCCGCAGGGCGGGCACGGAGACCAGCAGGTCACCCAGGCCCAGCGCGCGCAGCACGAGGGCGACGGGGCGGTCGTCCTGCGCTCGGGCGACCACGGCGGGGACGCTCACGACAGGTCCCGTGGGGTGTCGAGGAGGTCGAGCACGTCGGCGAGCACCGGCTCGACCCCGACGTCGGCCACCCACGACTCCTGGTGGTCGCAGCGGCGGTCGTCGCCCTGCGCGAGGGGGGCGCCGCAGCGTGGGCAGTGCAGGACCCAGCCGGGCAGCACCCGGTGCCGGCGGCGGGCGACCGGCGCGGCGTTGATCATGTTCGGGCCCCAGAACACCCCGACCGTCGCCGTGCCGACGGCCATGGCCACGTGGCGCGGGCCGGAGTCGTTCGCCAGCACCACGTCGCTGTCCTCGAGGAGGTCGACCAGCGCGGGCAGGCCGATCGTGTCGGCGACGGAGGTGACGAGCGGGCTCTCCGCGTACGCGACGATCGCGGCCGCGGCGTCACGGTCGCTCGCGTCCCCGACCACGACGACCTCGACGCCCCGCTGGGCCACGGCGGCCGCGACCTCGGCGAAGCGTCGCGCCGGCCAGCGGCGCCGGGGGTCGGTGGCGCCGGGGTGCACGACGAGCCGCGGCGCGGCCCCTGGACGGGGACGGCGGTTGGCCCGGCCGCGGAGCCGCGCCTCCAGCTGGACCGCCGGGGCGCCCGCGAGCGCCGCGACCTCGAGCCAGCGCTGCGTCTCGTGCTGGAAGTAGCGGTAGGGGAGGTCGCGCTCCAGCTGCGGCGCGCCGGGGGCGGCGGTCCCCACGGTGTGGCGGGCCCCCAGCCGCAGCAGGAACGGGTTGGAGTTGCCGCCGCCCCCGTGGGCCTGGACGGCGAGGTCGAGGTCGAGCCCGCGGACCCGGGCGACGTACGCGTCGGTCGCCGCCGGGTCGACGCCTGCGCCCTCGCGCACGCCCGGGTGGACGGGCAGGACCTCGACCGCGCTGAAGGGGGCGGGCCGGTCGGCCAGCAGCGCCGCGTGGGACGGCATGCCGAGCAGGACGATCTCGGCCCCGGGGTACGCCGCGGCGAGCGACTCGACGGCGGGCAGCACGAACATGAGGTCGCCGATGCCCCCGCCGCGCAGCACCGCGATCCGCCGGACGTCGTCGAAGCGCGGCCCCAGCTCGCCGACGAGGGTGCCGGACGGGAACGACGGGGGCTGCACAGGCGTCAGGATAGAGAGCCTGCTCGGTCGAGCGGCCCAGCGCGAGGGAGAGGTCGGTCGTTGACGCAGCTCGTCGCCTGGCTGCTGGCCCTGCCGCCGGCGCTCGTGCTGGTGGCCGCGCTCGTGCTCCCGGCCGTGGAGGCCTCCGCCCTGGTCGGGCTGGTCGTGCCCGGGGAGACGGCCGTCTTCGTGGCCGGCGTCGTCGCGCACGGGGGCCGGCTCCCGCTCGCCGCGGTCATCGCCGCTGCGGCCGTGGGGGCGGTCGTGGGCGACCAGATCGGCTACCGGCTGGGCCGGCGCTGGGGTCCGGGCCTGGTCGGCCGGCTGCCCGTCCGGCTCCGCGGCCGCGCGGAGCAGGTGACGGGCTTCGTCGCCCGCCGCGGTCGCTGGGCCGTGCTGCTCGGTCGCTGGACCGCGCTGCTGCGGGCCCTCGTGCCCGGCGTGGCCGGGGCCAGCGGAATGGCGAAGCGTGACTTCCTCGTGTTCAACGTCCTCGGCGGCGTGACCTGGGCCGTCGCGATCGCCTCGCTGGGCTACGGGGCCGGGGCGGCGTACGCGTCCGTGCTGACCCGGGTGAACCACGCGAGCGAGATCGCCGTGGGGGTCGTCGTCGTGCTGGTCGTGGCCTGGGTGCTCGTCCGACGCGTGCTGCGGAGGCGGGGCGCGGAGCTGTGACCCCGGGCTACCACGAGCCCGGGGGACGTTCGCTGAGGAGGAGGAATCGGTCCTGGAGGCCGATCACCCCTAGGCTTCCGGCCCATGAACTTCTGGCAGGCGATCCTTCTCGGCGTCGTCGAGGGCATCACCGAGTTCCTGCCGGTGTCGAGCACCGGGCACCTCACGATCGTGGAGAAGCTGCTCGGCCTCAGCGTCGACGACCGGGGCGTGACCGCCTTCACCGCGGTCATCCAGGTCGGCGCGATCCTCGGCTCGATCGTCTACTTCCGTGGCGACATCATCCGGCTCGCGACCGCCTGGTTCCGGGGGCTGGCGAACAAGGCGGCGCGCGCCGAGCGCGACTACAAGATGGCCTGGCTCGTCATCGCCGGGTCGATCCCGATCGGGATCGTCGGCTTCGCGGCCCGTGACCTCATCACCGGGCCGCTGCGCAGCCTCTGGTTCGTCGTGGCCGGGCTCGTGGTCTGGAGCTTCGTCATGATCCTCGCCGAGCGCTACGGCCGGCAGGACCGCGGCGAGGAGAGCCTGACGCTCAAGGACAGCCTGGTCGTCGGGTTGTTCCAGTGCATCGCGCTGATCCCCGGCGTCTCGCGCTCGGGGGCGACAATCAGCGCCGGCTTGTTCCGGGGGCTCGACCGCGTGTCGGCCACCCGCCTCGCGTTCTTCCTGGCCATCCCGGCGCTGACCGCGGCGGGCGTCTTCGAGGCGGTCGGCAGCGCCGACGACATCGCCTCCTCGGTCGGCTGGGGCCCGACGATCGTCGGCACCGTCGTCAGCCTGGTCGTCGCGCTCGCGGCCATCGCGTGGCTGCTGCGGATCGTGGCCAAGTTCCCCATCACGGTCTTCGTGGCCTACCGGCTGGTCCTCGCGGCCGTCGTCGCCGTCCTGCTGCTGACCGGCGTGGTCGACGCCCGCTGACGGGTCGGGCTCCCCGGGCCCCGGGCCCGGGTTCGGCCACGATGGCGGCTCGTGCGGGCAGGGGTCCCGCGCAGGACGAGGAGACGTGATGCAGGCCGCAGGGTGGGAAGACGGCGGGCGCGGGCGGCTGCTCGGGCCGGAGCTGCCGCTGGCGCTGCGCGACCGCGCCCCCCGGGTCACGGTGGTCGGCGACCCGATCCTCGACGGCTGGTGGCGCGGGCGTACGGAGCGCATGTCCCGTGAGGCGCCGGCGCCCGTGGTCGAGGTCTTCGAGCGCCGTCACGTGCCGGGCGGGGCAGCCAACACGGCGATGAACCTGGCCGCCCTCGGGGCGCAGGTCGGTCTGGTCGGCGTCGCGGGCGACGACGAGGCCGGCCGCATGCTGCACAGCCTCCTCGAGGCCGCCGGGGTCGACGTCTCCGGCCTGGTCCTCGCCCCCGAGGTCCGCACGACCACGAAGGTCCGGATCGTCGGCGGCGAGCAGATCCTGCTGCGCATCGACGAGGGCACCGACGTCGCGCCGCCGGAGGAGCTCCGCGACCGTGCGGCCGTCGCCGCCGCGGCGGTCCTGCGGCGCAGCGACGCCGTCGTGGTCTGCGACTACGGCTCCGGCCCCTCGCCCGCCCTGGTGGAGGCGCTGCTGCGCGACCGGCCGGCGCTGCTGGTCGTGGACGCGCACGACCCCGCGCCCTGGGCCCAGGTCGCCCCCGACCTCGTCACCCCGAACGCGGGGGAGACGTTCCGGCTGCTCGGCCGGACGCCGCCGACGTCGGCGCGCGTCGAGTCGGTGCACGCCGCCGCCGCCGAGATCCTCGAGCGCACCGGTGCGACGCAGGTCGTCGTCACGCTCGACGCGGAAGGCGCCGTGCTGCTCGACGCCACCGGGGTCCTGCACCGCACGACGGCGCGCCCGGTGCTGGACAAGCAGGCGAGCGGGGCGGGCGACACGTTCGTCGCCGCGCTCACCCTGGCCCGCGCCGCCGGCGTCGAGCTGCCCGTGGCGCTGGAGCTGGCGCAGGCGGCGGCCGACGTGGTGGTGCACCGCTCGGGCACCTCGGTCTGCACCGCCGACGACCTGGCCGACCACCTCGGGCGGACGTCGGAGCGGGTCATGCCCCACGCGGAGCTGGCGCTGCGGGTGCAGGCGGAGCGGGCGGCCGGCCGTCGGGTCGTGCTGACCAACGGCTGCTTCGACGTTCTGCACCGCGGGCACACGACCTCGCTGGCCCAGGCCGCCCGGCTGGGCGACCTGCTGGTCGTCGCGGTCAACAGCGACGACTCGGTCCGCCGGCTCAAGGGCCCCCAGCGGCCGATCAACACCGCCGCGGACCGGGCGAGCGTGCTCGCCGCGCTCAGCTGCGTCGACTACGTGACCGTGTTCGAGACCGACACCCCCATCCCGCTGCTGGAGCTGCTGCAGCCCGACGTCTACGCCAAGGGCGGCGACTACACGCCCGAGATGATGGCCGAGACCCCCGTGGTCCGCGCGTACGGCGGCGAGGTCCGGATCCTCGACTTCGTCCCGGCGCACTCCACGACGGACGTCGTCACCCGGATCCGGAGCCTCGCGCCCGAGGCCTGAGCCGGGGTCGTTCCCCGGGCGTAGAGACGACGCTGCCCGCCCCCGACGACGTCCGGGGCGGGCAGCGCTGTCGTACGGGTGCGTCAGTGCAGGTCGTCGCTCGAGGTCGTCGACGCGTCGGCGGTGTTGTCCCAGCGCAGCAGCGCCGCGACGGGCTCCCCGCCCAGGGTGCCCACGCGCTCGATCCGGACGTCGGCGTCGGTCAGCGCCGCCAGGGCGACCAGGACCTGGTCGGCGGGCAGCGGCTGACCGGGGTCGATGATCCCGATGCTGAGCCCGGGGTGCTCGGCCAGGGTCACCGAGGTCTCCGCGGCGGCGACCGGGTCGAGCAGCAGGGTGTCGACCTGGCCGACGACCAGGGCGTCGAGCACCTCGCCGACGCCGGAGGCACCCCGGCTGCTGGAGCCCGCGGCGCGCTCGCCGAGGCGCTGCTTCAGCTGGGCGAGGACGTCGAGGTTCGCGGCGACGACCTGCCCGCGCAGGGCCTCGGCGATCTCCTCGTCGAAGGCCGCGTCACCGCCGTCCTCGTTGCGGCGCCCGCCCTGCAGCTCGACGACCTCGGCCTCGAGGTGCTTGAGCTTGGCCCGGACCTCGCTCACGGCGTCCGGCTCGCCCCCGAGGAGCACGAGCGACGGGCCGGCGGTGACCTGACGGGTGATCTCGGCCGCGACGTCGTCGGCGCTGCGCTTCCACTCCTCCTCGACGGAGCCCTCGCGGCTGTCGTCGCCGGTCTTGTGGAGGAAGTTGCTGTCGCCGCCCGCCTCCTGCTCCTCGCGCAGCGGGCCGCTCGCGCCGTCGCTGTACGTGGACACGTCGCCGCCGGCGTGGTCGACGCGGGCGAGCACGAACGGGACGACCAGCGTGGCGTCGGCGAGCCACGGCCCGAGGTCGGGCAGGGCGCCCCACGACGTCGTCGGCTGCGGGCGGCGGCCGCGGACGAGGGCGGAGAAGACCACGCCGCTCGCGCTGGCGACGACCACGCGGGCCACCTCGCCACCCTCGTGGGTGCTGGCGCCGAGCGCCTCCTGGAGAGCCTCGGCGACGTCGGTCGGGCAGCCGGCGGCGACGAGCTCGTCGTGGGCGGCACGGGCGGTCAGCGTGACCTCGTCGTCGCCGGCCGCGGCCACGCGGCTGACGTCGGCGTACGCCGTCGCGAAGGGGCCGGGATCGTTCGCGAGCACCTGGGACAGGGCGGGAAGCTTCATGGCTCCGACGCTACCGGGCGCCGTGGCGACCAGGATGGGACCCCGGGGGCGGCGTCCGAGGGGCCTGCCGCGGGTAAGCGGTGCCCGTGGGTGCGGGCGGTGCGGAGAACGACGGGGGAGACCGGGTGCCGGACAGGATCGACGAGGCCGCCAGCGCGGTGTTCGGGCACGAGCGGCTCCGGGCCGGGCAGCGCCCGGCGGTGGAGGCGCTGCTGGCCGGGCACGACGTGCTCCTCGTCCAGCCGACCGGGGCCGGGAAGTCGCTGGCCTACCAGCTGGCCGCGGTGCTGATGGACGGGCCGACGCTCGTGGTCTCGCCGCTGCTCGCGCTGCAGCAGGACCAGACCGACCACCTGGCCGCGTACGGCGGCCGGACGCGGGCCCGCCGGGTCTCGTCGGCGGAGACGCCCCGGCAGCGCGAGGAGGCGCTCGAGGCCGCGGCGCGCGGCGAGGTCGAGTTCCTGTTCCTGGCGCCCGAGCAGCTGGCGAACGACGCCGTCCACGCCGCGGTCGGGGCCCTGCGGCCGAGCCTCGTCGCCGTCGACGAGGCGCACTGCGTGTCGTCGTGGGGCCACGACTTCCGCCCGGACTACCTGCGCCTCGGCGAGCTGCTCGACGGCCTCGACGCACGGATCATCGCCATGACCGCGACGGCGTCCCCACCGGTCCGCAGCGACATCCAGGAGCGGCTGCACCTGCAGGACCCGACGGTGGTCGTCGGCGGCGCCGCCCGGGAGAACATCGACCTGGCCGTCCGGCGCTGCCTCGACGAGCGTGACCAGGAGCAGAAGGTCGTCGCCCACACGGCCGGGGCCGCGGGCAGCGGGATCGTCTACGTCGCCACCCGCCGGGCCGCCGAGCGTTACGCGGGGCTGCTCGCCGACGCGGGCCGGACGACGACGGCGTACCACGCGGGGCTGGCGAAGAAGACGCGCGAGCAGGCGCAGGCCGACTTCATGACGTCCGAGGTGGACGTCGTCGTCGCCACGTCGGCCTTCGGGATGGGCATCGACAAGGCGGACGTGCGGTGGGTGGTGCACGCCAACATCCCGGAGTCGCCCGACGAGTACTACCAGCAGGTCGGTCGGGCGGGGCGCGACGGGGCACCGTCGCAGGGCGTGCTCTTCTACCGCCCCGAGGACCTCGCCCTGCTCAAGTTCCAGACCGTCGCGGTGCCCTCCGCGGCGCAGGTGACCCGCGTGCTCGGTGCGCTCGCGACGCTGCCCGACGCCGCGCCGGCCGAGCAGGCGGAGGCGGCCGGGGTCAGCGCCCGCAGGCTGACCCGGATTGCCAACCTCGTGGTCGAGGCCGGGGACGAGGGCGACACCGTCGGCGTCGAGGACGTCCGCGGCCGGGCCGAGGGCTACCGCGCCCTGCAACGGTCCCGGGTCGACATGGTGCGCGGCTACGCCGAGACGCGGCGCTGCCGGCTCCAGTTCCTGCTGGCCTACCTCGGCGAGGACGGCTCACCGCGCTGCGAGCGCTGCGACAACTGCCGCTCCGGCGCCGCGGCGGACGAGGACGAGGAGACGGCCACGGCCGAGCCCTCGCCCTTCGTCGCCGAGCAGCCGGTGCACCACGCCGCCTTCGGTGACGGCGTGGTGATGAGCGTCGAGGGCGACGAGGTCACCGTGCTCTTCGACGACGTCGGCTACAAGACCCTCTCGGTGCCCACCCTGGTCGAGCACGACCTGCTCGAGGTGCGGGTGGTCTGAGGCGGGGTCAGCCCCGGGCGCGGAGCACCGGGCGCCCGATGTGGACGACCTTGCGCGTGGTCATCTCGTCGAGCAGCTCGGGACCGTAGCCGAAGCCGCGCCCGCTGGCCCCGCGCGGCTCGGCGGCCCCGCCCGGGGCGCCCCCGAAGACGGCGTTCACCTTGACCGTGCCGACCGGCAGCCGCCGGATCGCCTCCGTCGTGTGCTCCAGCGAACCCGTCAGCACGGTGGCTGCGAGCCCGTAGCGGGACGCGACCGCGCGGTTCAGCCCGTCCTCGAAGCTCGCGACGACCTGGACCGGGGCCACCGGGCCGAAGGTCTCCTCCCGCATCAGGTCGTCGGTCGACGCGACGTCGACGACGACCGTCGCCGGGTAGTGCGCGCCAGAGCCCGCGGGGATCTTGCCGCCCGTGAGCACACGCGCGCCGCCGGCCACGGCCGCCGAGACCTGACGGTGGACCTCGGCCCGCATGCGGGTGTCGACGAGCGGGGCCATGCCGTCCGCGTTCCACCTCTCGGCCTCGGCCACCAGCGCCGCGACGAACTCCTCGGCGACGTCCGCGTGGACGTAGACGCGCTCGACGGAGGTGCAGATCTGGCCGCTGTTCGCGTACGCGCCGAGGGCGGCCTGGCCCGCGGCCCAGACCGGGTCCACGTCGGCGTCCACGAGGAGGGCGTCGTTCCCGCCGTTCTCCAGGACGAGGTGGGCGCCCGTGTGCAGCGCCTCGGCGGCGATGGCCTGCCCGGTGGCCGTCGAGCCGACGTGGGCGATCGCGTGGACCGCGGCGGAGCGCACCAGGGCGGCACCCGTACGCCCGTCCCCGGTCACAGTCGTCAGGACGCCGTCGGGCAGCGGGGCCGACCAGATCTCGCCGAGCAGCGCCCCGACGTGCGGGCAGCGCTCGCTGGGCTTGTGGACGACCGTGTTGCCCGTGACGAGCGCGGCCCCGATCAGGCCGGCGGCGACGGCGACGGGATCGTTCCAGGGGGTGATGGCGGCGACGACGCCCCGCGGCTCGGGCCGGGTGTAGTCGACGGCGACGTCCGCCCCGCGCAGGCTGTGGGTGCGGTGCAGCGGCCCGAGCTCGGCGTACTGGCGCAGCGTCCCGACGGCCGCGTCCACCCCGCCCCGGGCGTCACCGGCCGGCTTGCCGGTCTCCCGGGTGTTCAGCGCGGCCACCTCGTCGGCCCGGGCGGCGAGCCCGTCGGCCATGGCGTGCAGGAGCGCACCCCGCGCGGCCGGCGGGGTCGCGGCCCAGGCCTCGGAGGCCCGGACGGCGGCCTCGACGGCGCCGGCGACGTCCGCCTCGTCGGCGCTGTGCACCGTGCCGACCGGGCTGCCGTCCTGCGGGTCGACGATGGTGATGGTGCGCGAGCCGTCAGGGTCGTCGCTCGCGCGGGCGGTGCCGGGCTGGTCGAGCAGGGTCACGGTTCTTGGCCTCCGTCAGGTGCTGGGCATCGTTCTCGGTCGTGCTGGTCCGGCTGGTGCACGCCAGGCCCGGGGCGGGCTCGCGTGCAGAGTTCTTCTTACCCGAGCCGGCCGGCCGGAACCGACCGGCGGTGCGGACCGGTGGTGCGGACCGGGCGATGCAGATCGGCGGGGCTGGACCGCGTGTTCCTTGTGTCAGATGGTGCGGGCGGGGTACTAATGAGACATACCGGGGCGCCGACCCTGGTGCGGAGGGTGACGACGCCCAGTGCCGGGGTGCTGACCCGGCCTCGGGCGCGTCGCCCTCCGCGACGCCCCCGCTGACCTGCGCGACGTACGGGCTCCGGAGGCGGTGCGCGAGAACCTCAGACGGCGATGGTCAGAGCCGGGTCGTCGTCGATCGACAGCTCGGTGTGGTCGACCTGAGCGCGCCAGCAGCTCGTGCGGAACGGCAGCAGCAGCGGCTCGGGTGCGCGGGCCGACGAGTCGTACAGGGCCCCGACCTCCGCCAGCAGGTCCTCGCGCTCGGCCGCCGGCAGCGCGGCGACGGCCGAACGCCGGCTGGCCATCGTGACCAGCCCCTCGCGGGTCGTCGGCACCCACGCCCGGAAGTCGCGGCGCTCGAGGGAGTGGAAGTAGGGGCTCTCGCCCACCTCCGCGACCGATGCGTCGCCGTAGGCCCCCTGCATCGCGGAAGGGTCCACGCGCTGCAGGATGCCCATCAGGCGCCGCACCCAGGGAACGGTGTCGTCGCGGGTCTGGTAGACGACGGCGAGGTGGCCGCCCGGCCTCAGCACGCGGGCGATCTCGGTGACGGCGAGGCCGGGGGCGAAGCGGTGCAGCGTCTGCGATGCGCTGACCACGTCGAAGTGGCACGAGAGGTAGGGCATCGACTCGACCTGCCCGGCGACGTGCAGCCGGGTCCCGAGCCGCCCCGGGAGGGTCGCGACCCGTGCGGGGTCCTGGTCGAGGCAGAAGACCTCGTGGCCGGCGTCGGCGAGCGTCGAGGCGAAGGCGCCTCTCCCCGAGCCGAGGTCGAGGACGCGGACGGGCTCCTCGCCCAGCAGCCAGTCGACGGCGGCGGGGGTCAGCGCACCGCTTCCCCGGGGGCCCGGGCGGCTGCCGGAGGAGGGGGCGGGGGGCATGGCGCAAACGGTAGCCGTGGACCGGGACGGGCCGGCGTCGGCGCGCCTGCCGCAGCGGGCGGCGCCCTCCGGAGGAGGTGGTCCGGCGCCGGGTGACCAGGCGTGCGTGTGCAACGTTGGCCCCGGTCGAGCCGAGGACGCAACTCCCTGTGTCAATGGGTGATCGCCGCGTGGGTACCCGGCGTCGGACCGAGATGGTGCGGGCCTCGCGACCCGCGATCTCCTGTCTCCGAGTGTGCACCCGATCCTCGCTCTTGTGAAGTGGCTCACAGGACTTCTTTCGTTTGGCGGCGTTCCCTCACCACCACTCTGGCGACGCGTCCCGGAATCGTGCCGCTGTCCACAGGGGCGGGGCGCGACGTCCGGATCTGTCCACAGGCGGCGCTCGACCCGGCACGCGGCGCCGGTCCGTCCCCAAGGTGTGGACGTGCCACGACCGAGTCCTCCACCGCCGCACCCGGCGCCCGAGCCGGGTCCCCGCGTCCTGGTCCTGACGGCCGACGCTCTCCTCGCGCGCCATCTGCTCTCCGTCGTCGCCGCGGTGGGGCTCGCGCCCGACCTGGCGGCGGAGGACGACGAGGTGCGTCGCGCGTGGCGCACCTCCTCGGCCGTCCTCGTCGGGTGGGACCGGGCGAGCACGGTGAGCGCGCTCGCGCTCCCCACGCGCCCGGAGGTCTACGTCGTGGGTCGCGACGACGACCGGGTCGAGACCTACGCCTGGTCCACGCGGCTGCGTGCGGCCGCCGCCCTGCTCCCGGACGGCGCCGCCGACCTGGCCGCAGCCCTGTCCGCCCTGGCCGCCGAGGCCGGACGGGGTCTGGTCCTGGCGCTCGCCGGCGGGTCCGGCGGGGTCGGGACGTCGACCCTCGCGGCCGCTCTGGCGTTCGCCGCCGCCCGCGAGGACCTGCGCACGCTGCTGCTCGACACCGACCTGGGTGGCGGCGGCATCGACGTCCTCCTCGGGGCCGAGCACCTGCCGGGCTGGCGCTGGAACCGTCTGGAGGCAGCCCGCGGCCACCTCGGCGACCTCGCCGGCCAGCTCCCGCACTGCGACGGGGTCGACGTGCTCGCGGTGGACCGACCCGGCCGTCCGGGCACGGCCCTGCGGCCCGAGCAGCTGGCGGCGGTGCTCGACTCCGCCGCGCGCGGCAACGACGTGACCGTCGTCGACCTGCCCCGTCATCTCGACGCCGCCCACGAGGAGGTCCTGCGGCGGGCCGACCGCGTCCTGCTGCTGACCCGGGCCGACGTCCGGGGTGTCGCGGCCGCCGACCACGCCGCCCGGTCGCTCGGCCCGCGCTGCCGCGAGCTCGAGGTGGTCGTCCGGACGGGTCCGGGGCGCACGCTCGCGCCGGGCCTGGTCGCCGACGCGCTCGACCTGCCGTTGGCCGGGGTGCTCGAGGAGGACCAGGCCGTGCGCAGCGCGGCGGAGCGGGGGGACCCGCCGGGCCGGTCATCCCGGTCGTCGCTCGCCCGGCTCTGCGGCCGGCTCCTGCGCGCCGAGACCGAGGTGGCGGCGTGAGCGCGCTCGAGGAGCTCGAGCCGATCCGGACGCGGCTGGCCCGGCTCGGCCGGGCGCACACCCCGGCGGACGTCGCGGAGGCGATGCGGGCCGAGGGCCGGGTGATGAGCGACTCCGCGCTGATCGACACCCTGGACCTCCTGCACCGGCACAGCGTCGGAGCGGGCCCGCTCGAGGCGCTGCTCGCCGAGCCGGGCGTGACCGACGTGGTGGTCAACGGCGCGGACCAGGTCTTCGTGGACCGGGGGCGCGGGCTGGAACGTACGCCGGTCCGCTTCTCCTCGGAGTCGGAGGTGCGCCGGCTCGCCCAGCGGCTGGCGGCCTCGGTCGGTCGCCGCCTGGACGACGCCGTCCCCTTTGTCGACGCCCGCCTGGCCGACGGCAGCCGCGTCCACGCGGTCCTCGGGACCGTCGCCGACCCGGGCACGTGCATCAGCCTCCGGGTCCCGGCCAGCCGGACGTTCTCCCTCGCCGACTGCGTGGCCTCCGGATCCCTCACCCCGGGTGCGGCCGAGCTGCTCGCCCGGATCGTCGGGTCGAGACTGGCCTTCCTCGTCAGCGGGGGCACCGGCAGCGGCAAGACCACGCTCCTGGCCGCGCTGCTGGCCCTCGTCCCGCCGACGGAGCGGATCGTGGTGGTCGAGGACTCCCGCGAGCTGGCGCCTGCGCACCCGCACGTGGTCCGGATGGAGGGGCGCCCGGCCAACTCCGAGCTCGCCGGCGCCGTCACCCTGACCGACCTCGTACGGCAGTCCCTGCGGATGCGGCCCGACCGGCTCGTGGTCGGGGAGGTGCGCGGTCCCGAGATCGCCGACCTCCTCACGGCCATGAACACGGGGCACGAGGGCGGCTGCGGGACCGTCCACGCCAACTCCTCCGCCGACGTCCCGGCCCGTCTCGAGGCGCTGGCCGCCCTGGCGGGCCTGTCCCGGCTCGCGGTCCACGCGCAGATCGCCTCGGCGCTGCACGCCTCGGTCCACATCACCCGGGACGCCCACGGGCGCCGGCGCGTCAGCGAGATCTCGGTGTTTGCGCGCGACGCGGCGACGGGCCTGACCCGGACGGAGCAGGCCGTGGCGTTCGACGCGGACGGGACGACCCGGGTCGGCCCCGGTGGTCCGCGGCTGGAACGGATGCTCGCCCGATGAGCGCTGGCCTGGCCGCCGTCCTGACCGTGGTGCTGGCCGCCCTCACCGCCGCGCTCGCCGTGCCCCGGTCGGCGGCCGCACGTTCCCGGGCGCGGCTGGGACGGTCGCCGACCACGACGACCGCGTCGACCGGGCCGCTGCGGCGTCGGCGGGGCGCGGCCGTGCTCGCGCTGGCGTCGGGCTCGGCCGTCGTGGTCGCGTCGGCCGCCGTCGGCGGGGTCCGTGGGGCCGTGCTCGGCACGGCGGTGACGATCGCCGGTGGGACCGTCGTCCGCATCGTCGTGCTCCACGCCCGCGACCGGGCCGCCCGCCGGGCCCAGACCGAGGTCGCGCGGGCCTGCGGTGTCCTCGCGTCCTACGTCCGGGTCGGGCAGGTGCCGGCCGACGCGCTGGTCCTCGTCGCCGCGGACTGCCCCGTGCTCGCCGAGGCGGCGGCCGTGCAGCGGATCGGTGGCGACGTCCCCGACGCGCTGCGGGCCCACGCCGGACGCCCCGGCCACGGTGGCCTGCTGGACCTGGCCCGGGCCTGGCAGGTCTCGTCCTCGACCGGCGCGCCCATGGCGCCGGCCCTCGAGGAGGTCGCCTCGGGGCTGGCGTCGGACGAGTCCCTGCGCTCGGTCGTGTCGGCCGAGCTCGCGGCTCCGCGCTCGACCGGCAAGGTCATGGCGGTCCTGCCGCTCGTCGGCATCGCCCTCGGTTACCTGCTGGGCGGTCGGCCGCTGGAGTGGCTGGTGGCGGCACCGGTGGGTTGGGCCTGCCTGCTGGTGGGACTGCTGCTGGCGGCTGGCGGAGTCCTCTGGATCGAGCGGCTCGCCCGCGCCGCCGCCGCCGGGGGCTGAGGTGGCGCCCCCTGACCCGGCGGCGGTCTCGTCCTGGGTGTGGGCGGCCTCCGTCCTCGCCGGGCTGACGACGTTCGCGCTGCTGCCGCCCTCGCGCCGCCCGGGGGACCTCGAGCCCGCAGCGCAGAACCGGTCGTCGCGGCCGGCGGGCTGGATCCGTGGGCGCGAGGACGCCGTGCCGGTGGTGCGGCGGGTCTGGCTCGGGGTGGTCCTCGGCGCGGTGGCGGTGCTGCTCGCGGTGAGGTCCGGCCTGGGTGCCGGGTGGGCCTGGCCCCTCGGGCCGCTGGCGGCGCTGGCGGTCGTGGTCCTGCTCGGCCGGGTGGAGCCGGTCGCCGTCCGACGGCGACGGCAGGTGCTCGTGCTGCAGACCCCGCAGGCGCTCGAGCTGATGGCGTCGTGCCTGGCCGCGGGCCTCCCGGTCCGCGGGGCGTGCGCCGTGGTGGCCGACGCGTTCGAGGGGCCGGTGGGGGAGGACCTCGGCCGGGTCCGGGCGTCGACCGACCTCGGGGTGGCGGACGTGGACGCCTGGCTCCAGCTGGCCGACCACGCCCAGCTGGGGCCGGCGGCCGCCGACCTCGCGCGCTCCGTCGAGTCCGGCACGCTGCTCGTGACGACCCTGCGCCACCACGCTGTGCAGGCGCGCGCTCGCCGCGAGGCGGCGCTCCAGGTCGTCGCCCGCAGCGTCGGCGTCCGCAGCGTGCTGCCGCTGATGACCTGCTTCATCCCGGCCTTCCTCCTGCTCGGGGTCGTCCCGACCGTCGCCTCCGCGCTGGGTCGTGCGCTCGCGCTGTGAGCGGGCCGCCCGTCCACAGGCCCGACGGCCCGGGGCGGGGTCCGTCCACAGGCCCCGACCCGACCGGCCCGTCCGGCGTTCCGTCCTGAGACTCCCGGTGCGTCCGGGCGGACGCCCCGTCCCGGTGGGGCGGGATGACCTGAGGAGGTCGGAGATGGAGCAGGTGCAGGACGCGGTGGCGGCGACGGACGAGAAGGGGCGCGCGGTCGTGTGGGCCCCGTCGGTGCCCGTGCGGAGCCCGCGCACCGAGCGCGGCATGGTCAGCGCCGAGTGGGCGGTGGGCATCGTCGCGGCGGTCGCCATCGCCGGGGTGCTGCTCGCGGTGGTGACGTCCGGGGCGGTCAAGGCCGCGCTGCTCGGGATCGTGCTCAAGGTGCTGAGCACGTTCCTGAAGTTCGCTCACTGAGGCCGGGGCGTCGCACGGTGGACAGGAGCGGGACGTCCGGACGGACGGTGCGGCGCCCGGGGGAGCGGGGGATGGTGACGGCCGAGCTGGCCGTCGCCACCCTCGCGGCCCTCGCGCTGCTCGGGATGATGCTGTGGGGGATCTTCCTCGTGGTCGTCGAGCTGCGGTGCGTCGACACCGCGGCGGCCGTGGCCCGCCAGGCGGCCCGCGGCGACGCCCAGGGGGTGCGGATGGCCAAGGCGGCCGCACCGGCCGGCGCGAGCGTGACCACGAGCACCCGCGCGGGGGTCGTGACCGTGACGGTCCGGGTCCGGGCCCGGCCGATCGTGGAGGGCCTGCCCTCGGTGCCGCTGGCCGCACAGGCGCGTGTGGCCAAGGAGCCCGGGGGTGACTGGTGACCGGCCGTCCGAGCGGACGCCGCGACGAGCGGGGCAGCGGGTCGCTGCTGGTCGTCGGGGTGATGGGGGTCGTCGGGGTCGTGGCCATGATGGCGGTGGTGGCGGCGGCCTACCTGGTGGCGGGCCACCGGGCCCACGGTGCGGCCGACCTGGCCGCGCTCAGCGGGGCGGCGGCGTACGCGGAGGGGCGTCCGCCCTGCCCGGCCGCCGCCCGGCTCGCCCGGGTGAACGACGCCCGGCTGGTCCGGTGCGACCGGGTGGGTGACGACGTCGACTACGTCGTGAGCGTGACCGTCGATGTCGAGGTCGGGCTGCGCGTCCCGGGCCTCCCGCGGGCGCTGAGCGGCCGGGCGCACGCCGGCCCGGTGGCCTGACCCGGTGGACGCCGCGGGCGCGCGTACGGCGCACGACCGAACCAGTGACGCATGTGGTTAGACTGCGCCGGTCTGAGCACGAGGACGTGTGCGCCTGGCTGGCCGGAGACGCGCCGCCGTGACCTTCGTACGCGTCCCCCGAAGCACCCAGGAGGACCCCCGATGAACGTCACGACGTTGTCCGCAGGCAACCTCACCCTCGTCGCCATCGTGGGTGTCATCGCGCTGATCGCGCTGTTCATGGCCTGGAGGTTCCGGGCCGAGGTGCTCTCCGCCGCCGACGGCACCCCGGCGATGCAGGACATCGCCCGCGCCGTGCAGGAGGGCGCGACCGCGTTCCTGAGCCGGCAGTTCCGCACGCTCGGGGTCTTCGCGGTCATCGCGTTCTTCCTGCTGCTCGCCCTGCCCGCCCACACCGACTCCGAGGGTGCGCACTGGGGGCTGCGGATCGCCCGCTCGATCGCCTTCCTCGCGGGTGCGGTGTTCTCGGGCCTGATCGGCTACCTCGGCATGTGGCTGGCCACGCGCGCCAACCTCCGCGTCGCCGCGGCCGCCCGGGCGGGCATCGCGGGCCGCACGCCGGCGATCAAGATCGCCTTCCGCACCGGCGCCCACGTCGGCATGGCGACCGTCGGTCTCGGTCTGCTGGGTGCCGCCTTCGTCGTCTTCGTCTTCCGGGGCGACGCCCCGACGATCCTCGAGGGCTTCGGCTTCGGCGCCGCGATGCTCGCCATGTTCATGCGCGTGGGCGGTGGCATCTTCACCAAGGCCGCCGACGTCGGCGCCGACCTCGTCGGCAAGGTCGAGCAGAACATCCCCGAGGACGACCCCCGCAACGCCGCCACCATCGCCGACAACGTGGGCGACAACGTCGGTGACTGCGCCGGCATGGCCGCCGACCTCTTCGAGTCGTACGCGGTCACGCTGGTCGCCTCGCTCATCCTCGGCAAGGCCGCCTTCGGCGAGGCCGGCCTCGTCTTCCCGCTCATCGTCCCGGCGATCGGTGTGGTCACCGCGCTGATCGGCATCTTCCTCACGCGCCCCCGGGCCGGGGAGAACGCGCTCCGCACGATCAACCGGTCCTTCTACCTCTCGGCCGGGATCTCCGCCGTGCTCTGCGCCATCGCGAGCTTCGCCTACCTGCCGAGCGACTTCGCCGACCTGGGCGCCGGCACGACTGCGCCGATCGACGACCCGCGGGTCGTCGCCATCGGCGCCGTGATCATCGGCATCGTCCTCGCCGCCGCGATCCTCAAGCTCACCGGCTACTACACCGGGACCGAGGACAAGCCGGTCAAGACCGTCGGCGAGACCTCGCTCACCGGCGCGGCGACGGTCATCCTGTCGGGCATCTCGCTCGGCCTGGAGTCCGCCGTCTACACCGCGCTCGTCATCGCCGCCGCGGTCTACGGCGCCTTCCTGCTGGGCGGGTCCGGGATCGTCGGTCTCTTCGCCATCGCGCTCGCCGGCTGCGGCCTGCTGACCACGGTCGGCGTCATCGTCGCCATGGACACGTTCGGCCCCGTCTCCGACAACGCCCAGGGCATCGCCGAGATGTCCGGCGACGTGCACGGCGAGGGCGTCCAGGTCCTGACCGAGCTCGACGCGGTCGGCAACACCACCAAGGCCATCACCAAGGGCATCGCGATCGCGACCGCCGTGCTGGCCGCCACCGCGCTGTTCGGCTCGTACACCGACTCGATCCGCAGCGTGCTGGTCGAGCGCTACCAGACCTTCGTCGACGAGTCGGTCGTCTTCTCCCCGCAGACCCTGGTCGGCCTGATCATCGGCGCGGCCGTCGTTTTCCTCTTCTCCGGGCTCGCCATCAACGCGGTTAGCCGCGCGGCCGGTGCCGTGGTCTACGAGGTGCGTCGCCAGTTCCGCGAGATCCCCGGGATCATGGACGGGACGGGCAAGCCGGAGTACGGCAAGGTCGTCGACATCGTCACCCGCGACTCGCAGCGCGAGCTGGCGACGCCGGGCCTGCTGGCCATCTGCGCCCCGATCGCGGTCGGCTTCGGCCTCGGCGCCCCGGCGCTGGCCGGCTACCTCGCCGGCGCCATCGCCTGCGGCACGCTGATGGCGGTGTTCCTGGCCAACTCCGGTGGCGCGTGGGACAACGCGAAGAAGCTCGTCGAGGACGGCCACCACGGCGGCAAGGGCTCGGCCGCCCACGAGGCGACGATCATCGGTGACACCGTCGGCGACCCGTTCAAGGACACCGCCGGCCCGGCCATCAACCCGCTGATCAAGGTCATGAACCTGGTCGCCCTGCTGATCGCGCCGGCCGTCGTGGCCATGTCGCCGCTCAGCAGCGACCCGAACGGGCTGCGCTTCGTCATCGCCCTCGCCGCCGTCGCGATCATCGTCGTCATGCTCGTGATCAGCGCGCGTCGCGGGTCGGTGCTGCACGACGACGGCGGCTCGTCCAGCACGCCGTCGTTGGGCTCGGGTGGCCGCACCCAGGGCCCGGCGCAGACCGAGGTCTCGACCCCGGTCGAGCGCAACCCCAGCTGACCCCGTGGCCCGCCCCGCCCGCGATCCCGGCGCGCTGGACTGGTTCACCCGGCCGTCCTCCACGTCGACCGGGACGCTCAACCTCGCCTACAACGCGCTCGACCGCCACGTCGTGCGTGGACTGGCCGACGAGGCAGCGCTGCTGGACCCCTTCGCCGAGCAGGGGTCACGCACCTCCTACTCGTACGCCGACCTCCTCGAGCAGGTCGGCCAGCTCGGGGGAGCGTTCCGCGAGCTGGGGGTGACGCCGGGCCGGTACGTCCTGCTCGCCCTGCCGCTCGGACCGGAGCTCCTCTTCGGCCTGCTCGCCTGCGCCCGCCTGGGCGCGGTCGCGGTGCCGCTGGTCGACGCCGAGCCGGCCGACGTCCGCCGGCTCGGGAACGACCCGGCCACCGCACCGCCGACGGTCGTCGTCGTGGACGGCGAGCGTCGCGCGGCGCTCGACCCGGTCCTCGAGGAGGTCGGGATGACCCCGACCTACGAGGTGGTGCGGCACCCCGCCCCCGGCACGGTCGACGCGACCCTGGGGTCCTTCGACCTCGCGGTCCTGATGCGGCCGGGCTCGTTCCAGCCGGCGGCGTGCGCCGAGCTGGCGCCCGGGAGCCCGTTCCTCGTCCGGTCGTCCACGCAGGACGCGGCCGAGCCCCCGAGGGTCTTCGACCAGCTCTGGGCCGCCGACCTCGCCGACACCGCGGTCCGCGCCGGGTGGGCGCCGGGGAGCTACGTGGCCCCGGCCGACGACCCCACCGACGCGGCCCCGTACGCGGCGCTGCTCGCACCCCTGATGCTCGGCGCCGCCGTCGAGCTGCGCCGATGACCGCTCCGACGACCGGTGACGGCGCGCCCGGGCGGCTGCTCACCCCGGCCGCCTGCGCCGACCTGACGGCGGCGTTCGCCGAGCACGCGTACGAGGTCGACGCCGTCGTGGCGGCGATCGGCGAACCCGCCCACGCCGCGCTCGCCCGGAACGCGACCGTCCCGGCCCGCCTGGCCCTCACCGGTCGGGACGACCCGCTCGCCACGCTCACCCGGCTGTGGCTGCTGCAGGACCGCGTGCCGCGCCGCGACCTCGACCGGGCGCTGCCCGGCCTCGTCCCGACCCTCGCCGACGCCGGGATCCTCCAGGCCGACGACGACACGGTCCTCGCCCTCGTCGACCTGCGGCCGTACGCCTCCGACGACGGTGCGTCGGGCTGGATCGCCTCCGACCTGACGCCGGGCCTCGACACCCGCATCACGCCGATGCGGCCCGACTTCGTGCTGGGCGTCTCGTCGGCGTCCTCGACGCTCGCCCAGATGACCGTCCGCCGTCCGGTCGCCCGGGCCCTGGACCTCGGCACCGGCTGCGGCGTGCAGAGCCTCCACCTCGCGCGGCACGCCCGCGAGGTCGTGGCCACCGACCTCAACCCGCGCGCCCTTCTCCTGGCCCGGCTCACCGCCGACCTCAACGGCGTCGAGGTCGACCTGCGCCAGGGCGACCTCTACGCCCCCGTCGCCGGGGAACGTTTCGACCTCGTCGTCACCAACCCGCCGTACGTGCTCTCCCCGCCGACCGGCGAGCGCCTCACCTACCGCGAGGGCACCCGGACGTCGGACGGCCTGGTCGAGGCGGTCGTGCGCCAGGGCGTCGAGCACCTCACCGACGGCGGCGTGCTGCAGGTCCTCGCCAACTGGGCCCACGTCCGCGGCGAGGACTGGACCGACCGCGTCGCCGCCTGGGTGCCCGCGGGCTTCGACCTGCACGCCGTCGAGCGCGAGGTGCTCGACCCGTACGCCTACGTCGAGCTCTGGCTCGCCGACGCCGGGCTGACCGGGGCGCCCGACTACCTCGAGCGGTACGCCGCCTGGTGCGCCTACTTCGACCGGCTCGGCATCGAGGGCGTCGGGATGGGCTGGTTGCTGGTCCGCGGGCCGGGCGGCGCCGGCTCCGGCACGGGCCCCGCGCACCGCACGCTCGAGTCCTGGCCGTACGGCGTCGAGCAGCCGGTCGCCCCGGCCTTCGCCCGCGAGCTGGACGTCGTCGACGCGCTCCGCGGGCGCACCGCCGACGAGGTCCTCGACACCGCCTGGACGCTGGCTCCCGACGTGGTCGAGGAGACGTTCGGGGCACCGGGGGCCGACGACCCCTCCTCGATCGTCCTGCGCCAGCAGCGCGGGCTGCGTCGCGCCGTCGCGCTCGACACCGCCGCCGCCGGCGTGCTCGGGGCCTGCGACGGAGACCTCCCCCTGCGGACGCTGGTGGAGACCGTGGCCGGGCTGCTCCGGGTGGACGCCGCGCCGCTGGCCGCCGCGCTCGTCGACCGGGTCCGGGACCTCGCCGTGGACGGGCTGCTCACCGCCGACCGTTGATCCCGGAATGGTGGAGCGCGCTGCATCGTTGGCGGCTCGGAGGGTAGGGCGGGTCGTAGAGTGTGCCCGGCTCGCGCCCCGAGCGGGCGGGCACCAGATGGAGGAACACGTGGCGAAGGCTGCAACAGGTCGGCCGAAGGCTGGCGGATCCGGTCGACGGCTCGTCATCGTCGAGTCCCCGACCAAGGTCGCGAGCATCGCGAGCTATCTCGGCGACGGCTACATCGTGGAGTCGAGCCGCGGTCACGTCCGCGACCTCCCGACCGGTGCCGCCGAGGTGCCCGCCAAGTACAAGGGTGAGAAGTGGGCCCGCACCGGCGTCGACGTCGACCACGACTTCGAGCCCCTCTACGTGGTCGCGCAGGACAAGAAGGCCACGATGCGCTCCCTCAAGGACGCGCTCGCCCAGGCCGACGAGCTCCTGCTCGCCACCGACGACGACCGCGAGGGCGAGGCGATCGCCTGGCACCTGCTGCAGGAGCTGAAGCCGAAGGTCCCGGCGCGGCGGATGGTGTTCCGCGAGATCACGCCCAAGGCGATCGCCGACGCGGTGGCCAACCTCCGCGACCTCGACACCGACCTCGTCGACGCCCAGGAGACGCGCCGCATCCTCGACCGGCTCTACGGCTACGAGGTCTCCCCGGTGCTGTGGAAGAAGGTCATGCCCCGGCTGTCGGCCGGGCGCGTGCAGTCGGTCGCCACCCGCCTCGTCGTCGAGCGGGAGCGCGAGCGGATCGCCTTCCGCACCGGCTCGTACTGGGACCTCGACGCCGTCCTCGACGCGGGTGAGGGCGCCGAGCCGCCGCTGTTCCCGGCCCGGCTGACCCGGGTGGGGGAGCGTCGTGTCGCGCAGGGGCGCGACTTCGACAGCCGCGGCCAGCTCGTCAGCCGCCCCAACGAGGTGCTGGTGCACCTCGACGAGACGCAGACCCGCTCGCTCGCCGCGTCGCTGGAGACCGCGCCGTTCCGGGTCGCCGGCGTCGACTCCAAGCCGTACACGCGCAAGCCGTACGCGCCGTTCCGCACCACGACGCTGCAGCAGGAGGCCGGGCGCAAGCTCGGCTACACCGCGCAGCGCACGATGTCGGTCGCGCAGGACCTCTACGAGGGCGGCTACATCACCTACATGCGTACGGACTCCTCCGTGCTGTCCGACACCGCGATCAACGCGGCGCGGGCCCAGGTCACCCAGCTCTTCGGCGCGAGCTACCTGCCGTCGTCGCCGCGGATCTACGCCAACAAGGGCAAGAACACCCAGGAGGCCCACGAGGCCGTCCGGCCCGCGGGCGACACGTTCCGGACGCCCGCCCAGACGGGCCTGCGGGGCGACCAGTTCCGGCTCTACGAGCTGATCTGGATGCGGACCATCGCTTCGCAGATGAAGGACGCCGAGGGCTTCTCGACCACGGTGCGCATCGAGGCGACGCCGGCGACCGGCCTCGACGGCGGCGCGGCCGAGCCCTGCACGTTCGTGGCCTCGGGCCGCACGCTGACGTTCCACGGCTTCCTCAAGGCCTACGTCGAGTCGTCCGACGAGCCCGACGGCAGCGGCGACGACGCGCAGGCGCGGCTGCCGCAGCTGCGCGAGGACCAGACGCTGCGCCCGGAGTCGCTGACCCCGGCCGGCCACGAGACCCGGCCCCCGGCCCGCTACACCGAGCCGTCGCTGGTGGCCAAGCTCGAGGAGCTCGACATCGGCCGGCCCTCGACGTACGCGTCGATCATCCGGACCATCACGAGCCGGGACTACGTGTTCAAGAAGGGCTCGGCGCTCGTGCCGACCTGGCTCGCCTTCGCCGTGACGCGGCTGCTCGAGGAGCACTTCCCCGCGCTCGTGGACTACAAGTTCACCGCGCAGATGGAGGACACCCTCGACGAGATCGCCAAGGGCAACGCGGCCCGCGTCGAGGTCCTGACCGACTTCTACTTCGGGGCGGGCGGCAAGCGCGTCCTGGACGGCAGCGGCGAGCCGGCACCCGACGCACCCGTGCTGAGCGAGGAGGACCTGGCCGGTCACGAGGGCCTGCAGCGCCTGGTCTCCGAGCTCGGCGACATCGACGCCCGCCGGCTCTCGACGTTCCCGGTCGGCGACCTGGGCTCGACGGTCGTCGTGCGGGTGGGCCGCTACGGCACGTACGTCGAGGACGCCGACGGGCGCCGCGCCAACGTCGACGACGAGCTGCCGCCGGACGAGCTCACGTACGAGCTGGCCCAGGAGCTGCTCAGCAAGCCGATGGGCGAGGAGCGCGAGCTCGGCGCCGACCCCGAGACCCACCGGACGGTCGTGGCGAAGCAGGGCCGCTTCGGGCCGTACGTGACCGAGGTGCTCGAGGAGGGCGCGCCCAAGAACGCGAAGCCGCGCACCGGGTCGCTGTTCGCCTCGATGAGCGTCGACAGCGTGACGCTCGAGGACGCGCTCAAGCTGATGAGCCTGCCGCGGGTCGTCGGCGCGGGCGCGGACGGCGAGGAGATCACCGCGCAGAACGGGCGCTACGGGCCGTACCTGAAGAAGGGGACGGACTCGCGCTCGCTCGAGACCGAGGACCAGATCTTCGACATCACGCTCGAGCAGGCCGAGGCGATCTACGCCCAGCCCAAGCAGCGCGGTCGGGCGGCGGCCAAGCCGCCGCTGGCCGAGCTCGGGCCGGACCCGGTCTCGGGCCGTCCGATGGTGGTCAAGGAGGGCCGCTTCGGCGCCTACGTGACCGACGGCGAGCTGAACGCGACCCTGCGCCGCGACGACGACCCGACCACCATCACCGCGGAACGTGGCGCCGAGCTGCTCGCGGACAAGCGGGCCAAGGGCCCGGCGCCGAAGAAGACGACGCGCCGCGCACCGGCCAAGAAGGCGCCGGCCAAGAAGGCGACGTCCACCGCGACGAAGACGGCGACCAAGGCCCCCGCCAAGAAGGCCGCGGCCAAGAAGACCGCCGCCAAGCCGCGCGCCACGGCGTCCGCCCCGACGAGCTGATGGCCAAGGGTCGCAAGGCCAAGGGCGCCCGCAAGCAGGACCGGGCGGAGGCGAAGGCGAAGGACAAGGCCGCCCGGGGACCACGGGCGGCCGGCCCCGTCGAGGAGCCGCTGCCGCCCGAGCTCCCGGCGGTCCCGGGTCGGCCCCCGGGCCAGCGGCTGTACGACGTGCCGTTCAGCTCGGCCGAGCCGCGGCTGATCAACGCCGACGTCGGCCTGCACAACCTGGTCGCCCGCGGCGGGCACAACGCCCCGTACTCGATCGACGTGACCCTGCTCGACGCGCCCGACCACCGCCTGATCCGGTCGGGCGTGCTGCTGGCGCACCGCGTGCTCGACGGCCGGGGCGAGTGGTTCCTCACCGCGCCCGAGTGGCAGCCGCTGCTGCCCAAGGACCGGATCGAGCTGATGGGCCACGCCGACCTGCCCGAGGACCTCGCCACGCTCATCCGTCCGCTGCGACGCCGGGCCACGCTCGGCCCGGTGGCCGGGCTCAACTGCGACCGCCGCGAGTTCGCGCTGCGCGACGACGCCGGCACCACGCTGGCGCTGGTGCGCGACGACAAGGTGACCGTCCGCCGCGGCGGGCTCACCACCGCCCGCTACCGCGAGGTGATGCTCACCCCCGTCGGTCCGGGGCTGAGCGCCGACCAGCGGGCCTCCGTCGACCGGGCGTTCCGTCACGTCGGGGCCAACCGGGTGCCCCGGTTCCCGCGCCTCGTGACCCGCCTGGGCGCCCCGGCGACCGGCTCGTCCGACATCCCCGCCGAGCAGGCGCTCGACGGCACCATGCCCTTCCGCCGCTTCGTCGCCGCGCTCGTCGGCAACCGGCTGCGCGAGGTCGTGCGCTGCGACCTCGCCCTGCGCGGCGGCGACGGGGACGCGCTGGCCCGCCTGACGACGGAGGCGGCCGCGCTGCGCGCCGAGGTCGCCGGGCTCTCACCCGGCCTCGACCCGGCGTGGGCGGAGGACCTGACCGACGACCTCGACTGGCTGGTCGCCGCCACGCAGGACCCGGCGACGCCGGCCCTGCGGGGTGCGGGGGCGGCCCCGCTGCGCAGCGAGCGCTACCTCTCCGTGCTCGAGCGGCTGGTCGCCGCCGCCCGGTCGCCACGGCTGGTCGTCGACGGCACGGAGCCGACGGTGGAGGTCCTCGCCCGGATGCTCGAGGCCGAGACCCGTCGCCTGCGCGAGGTCGCCGACCCGCTGCGGGCCGACGCGACCGACGCGCACTGGGACCAGGTCCGGCGGGCGGTGGACCGGCTACGGGCGCTCGCCCGGGTCGCATCGCCCGTGCTCCCGGACGCCTCGGCGACGGCTCTCGCCCTCCTGCGCAAGACGGCGCCGCTGCTGGCCGCCGTGCAGCTCGGGCTCCCGCCCACCGTCCCGGACGTCGCCGCGATGAGCCCGGCCGAGGCGTTCGAGGCCGGCCGCGACCACGAACGCACCCGGCTCGCCCACCGACGGGCCCGGCAGGACTTCGTGGAGCGGTGGGCGAAGACGGTGCGGAAGCTCGGCGCGTGACCGTTCCCCCCGGTCCCACCGCCTCCCGCGGCGCCTTCGTGGTGTTCGAGGGCGGCGACGGGGTCGGCAAGTCCACCCAGGTCGACCTGCTCGTCCGCCGGCTCGAGGCGGCCGGGCACGAGGTCGTGCGCACCTTCGAGCCCGGCGCCACGCGGCTGGGCGCGCTGCTGCGCGGCGTGCTGCTGCACTCCGACGCCGGCGACGTGGGTGCCCGTACGGAGGCGCTGCTCTACGCGGCCGACAAGGCCGAGCACCTGCACGAGGTCGTCCGCCCCGCGCTGGCCCGGGGCGCGGTCGTGGTGTGCGACCGCTACGTCGACTCCATGGTGGCCTACCAGGGCGCGGGCCGGGTCCTCGACCCGGTCGAGGTCGAAGGCATCGCCCGCTGGGCCACCGAGGACCTGCGCCCCGACCTGACGGTCCTGCTCGACCTGGCCCCCGAGGAGGGGCTGCGCGGCCTCACGGACCCGGACCGGCTCGAGTCCGCCGGCCTCGACCTCCACGCCCGGGCGCGGGCCTTCTTCCTCGCCCTGGCCGAGCGCGACCCCGGCCGCTACCTCGTGCTGCCCGCCCGCCGCTCCCGCGAGGTGCTGGCCGAGACGGTCGCCGTACGCGTGGACGCCCTGCTGTCAGCGGACGCTGACAGACTTCCCCGGTGAGCATCCAGGCGACCGAGCCGGCGTACGGGGTCTGGGGCGACCTGGTCGGGCAGCCGGGCGCGGTGGAGACGCTGCGCCGGGCGGCGCGGGGCGACGACCACGCCATGTCGCACGCCTGGCTGGTCGTGGGCCCGCCGGGCTCGGGCCGGTCGAACGCGGCGCGGGCCTTCGCCGCCGCCCTGCAGTGCGAGCGTCCCGACGGCGTCGAGGCGGGCTGCGGTCGGTGCAACGGGTGTCGTACGGCGCTCACCGGGGCCCACCCGGACGTGACGCTGGTGCGCACCGAGCAGCTGTCGATCGGGGTCGAGGAGGTGCGCGACCTCGTCCGTCGGGCGGCGATGAGCCCGACCATGCGGCGCAAGCAGGTGATCGTCGTGGAGGACGCCGACCGGGTCACCGAGCGCGGCGCGGACGCGCTGCTCAAGAGCGTGGAGGAGCCCGCGAAGGCCACGGTGTGGATCCTCTGCGCCCCCACCTCCGACGACGTCGTGGTGACGATCCGGTCGCGTTGCCGGCTGCTGTCGCTCGCCACCCCCACCCCGGCGGCCGTCGCCCACCTGCTCGTCACCCGCGACGGCATCGACCCCGCGCTGGCGACGGAGGCGGCGCGGGCGGCCCAGGGGCACGTCGGCCGCGCCCGGGTCCTCGCGCGTGACCCGTCGGCCCGCGCCCGACGGCGCGAGATCCTGCTCATCCCCTTCGGGCTGACCACGCTCGCAGCCTGCCTCGGTGCGGCGGCGCGGCTGGTGGAGATGTGCTCGGCCGAGGCGACGGCGGCGACCGAGCTGGTCGACACCCGCGAGAAGGCCGCCCTCGAGGAGGCGCTCGGCTTCGGCACCCGCGGCGCCCGTCCCCGGCAGGCGGCGGCCGCGGTCAAGGAGCTGGACGAGCAGCAGAAGGCGCGGGCCAAGCGGTTCCAGCGCGACGCCATCGACCGGGCGCTGACCGAGCTGACCGGCTTCTACCGCGACGTGCTGAGCCTGCAGACGCACTCGGGCGCGGCGCTGGTCAACGACGAGCTCGGCCCGCGGCTGGCGACGCTGGCGCGCCGTTCGACGCCGGAGTCGACGCTCCGCCGGATCGACGCGCTGCTGGGCTGCCGCACCGCCCTCGAGGGCAACGTCGCGCCGCTGCTGGCGCTGGAGTCGACCATGATCGCTCTCGTGGAGGCCTGACGTCCGAGACGACCGGCCCCAGACGCATCCGGCGGGGCCTCCCGATCCGTACGGTCTGAGAAAGATTCGATGTTCCTCACCGGATCGGGCCTCTACCGCCCGGCGACTTGTGAGGGGCCTCGACCTTCGGACATGATCGGACATGTTCGACCGGCTCGGCCGTCCCCCGTCCTGGGGGACGGCGACCGACGCAGACGTTCCCTGGCCCGGGTGGGCCACCTGCCCCCCAGTACGCCCACCCGAGGAAGCCCGGCAGACCCGCATCTGCCGGGCTTCCGTCTTTCCGGGCGTCTCGTACGCTGGCGCCCATGCCCCGGCTCATGGCGGTCTCGTTCGAGCGCTACGGGCGGCTCTACTACCTCGATCCCGGCGAGCAGACGTTCCGGGTCGGGGACCGGGTGCTCGTGCCCACCGACTCCGGGCCCGAGGTCGCCGAGTGCGTGTGGGCCCCGGAGTGGGTCGACGGGGACGGGGTCGAGGCGTTCGGCGACCTGCCCGCCTGCGCCGGTCCGGCCACCGACGCCGACCTCGCGCGCGACGCGGAGCACCGCCGTCGCCGGGCCGAGGCCAGGCTGGTCGTCCGGCGGCTGATCAAGACCCACGGGCTGGCGATGAAGATCGTGGGTGTCGACTACCTCGACCCGGCCACATCGCCCGAGGAGCTCGTCGTCTTCTACTTCACCGCCCCGCAGCGGGTGGACTTCCGCGTCCTGGTCGTCGAGCTCGCCCGCAGCCTCGACTCCCGCATCGACCTGCGCCAGGTGGGGTCGCGCGACGCCGCCCGGCTCAGCGGCGGGATCGGCAACTGCGGCCGCGACCTGTGCTGCGCCACGTTCCTCAAGGACTTCGAGCCGGTCAGCCTGCGGATGGCCAAGGCCCAGGACCTGCCGCCCAACCCGATGAAGATCTCGGGCGCCTGCGGCCGGCTGATGTGCTGCCTCAAGTACGAGCACCCGCTCTACACCGAGTTCGCCCGCGAGGTGCCGGCCGTGGGCTCGGCGGTGGAGGTGGACGGCGAGCCCGGGGTCGTCGTCGCCCACCAGGTGCCCGCCGACGCGGTGCTCGTGCGGATGAAGGACAGCGGAGCGGTCAGCCAGTGCAGCCGGGCCAGCGTCTGCGGGTCGCGCCAGACCTACGAGGAACGTCCCGAGCCGAAGCCCCGCCGGCGCGAGCGTCACCGGGCGAACCCGTCCGCGTGACCTCGTCGCGCCCCCGACCCACGGCTCGCCTGGCCGGCGTGGTCGTCGTGCTCGTCACCCTGCTCGCCGGGTGCAGCGCGACCCCGTCGCCCGGACCCGACCGGCCGTCGACGGCGTCCACGCCGTCCGCCGCCCCCAGCGGGTCGACGGCCGCCCCCGCGCTGCCGTCGGTGGCCCCGACCCCGCCCGACGGGCGTCCGCTGCAGCCCGTGCCGGCGGTCGTGGCCCCCGGGATCACCGACCCGCCCGCGGGCTCCGGTCTCGGTCGCTACACCGGGCAGAAACCCGACTGGTCGGCCTGCAGCCGGCGCGTCGAGTGCGCCACCGTGTCCGCGCCGCTGGACTGGTCCGCGCCCGACGGCCGGGCGCTGACGCTGGTGATGGGCCGCGTGAAGGCCACCGCCTCCCCGCGGCTCGGCAGCCTCTTCCTCAACCCGGGCGGGCCGGGCGGCTCGGGCCTGAACCTGCTGGCCGGCTTCCCGTCGGAGGGGCTCGAGCACTACGACCTCGTGAGCTGGGACCCCCGTGGCGTGGGCCGTTCGACCCCCGTCCGCTGCTCCGGCGACGCCTCGCTGGACCGCCTGTTCGCCCTCGACGGCTCGCCCGACGACGACGCGGAGGCGGTCGCGCTCAACTCCGCGGTCGAGGGCTTCGGCCGGGACTGCCTGGCCGGCTCGGGGGTGCTGCTCGAGCACATCTCGACCGCCGACACCGTGCGCGACCTCGACCTGCTGCGCGGCCTGGTCGGTGACGAGCGGCTGAGCTACCTCGGCTTCTCGTACGGGACGCAGATCGGCGCGCAGTACGCCGACACGTTCCCCGAGCACACCGGCGCGATGGTGCTGGACGGGGCGGTCGACCTCGGCGACGACTCCCGGGTCGACCAGCTCCAGGGCTTCGAGCGGGCCCTCGACCACTTCGCCACCTGGTGCGCCCAGCAGCGCTGCGGCCTCGGCTCCGACCGCGCGGCGGTGCTGGCGAGCGTGAAGCGGCTGCTCACCGACCTCGACGCGCACCCGCTGCCGGGCGCGGGCGGGCGGGAGCTCACCCAGCAGCTCGGGGTCTCGGGCGTCGTCACCCCGCTCTACGACGGGGCCGACGGGTGGCCCCGGCTGCGGGACGCGCTCGACCAGGCCGGCCGGGGGCAGGGTGCCGGGCTGCTGGCGCTGGCCGACTCCGGGAACGAGCGCGGCCGCGACGGCCGCTACGGCTCCATCGCGGCCTCGTTCCCGGCGATCCGCTGCCGCGACAGCCAGGCGGAGAGCGTCGCGGCGGCCGACCGGCGCGCGGCGAGCCTCGTCCCCCGGGCCCCGGTGCTGGGCCCCTTCAGCGGGGCGGACGTCTACTGCCCGCTGTGGCCGGTGCCACCGGCGCCGAAGACCGGGCGCCTGCACCGCGTCGGCGACCGGCCGGTCGTGGTCGTCGGCACGACCGGGGACCCGGCCACGCCGTACGAGTACGCGGTCGACATGGCGCGCGACCTCGACTCCGCCGTGCTCGTCACCCACGAGGGCGAGGGGCACACCGCGTACGGCTCCAGCGCCTGCGTCCGCGGGCTCGTGCAGGCCTACTTCAACGACGGCCGCGTCCCGGCGCTCGGGGCGCGCTGCGCGGACTGAGGTGAGCCGGGCAGCCCGTCCGGCTCAGGCGCGCAGCGCGTGGAACGTGTCGTGCACGCAGAGGAACGCGCCCTGGACCGCGATCCCGACGCCCGCACCGGCTCGCTCCGGCCGCTCGGGGTTCGCGCGCCACAGCCAGACGCCGCCGGCGACGTAGAGCGCGTCCGCCGCCGCGTTGACCGCCAGCACCCGGCGCAGGACGCGACGCTCGTGCTGCAGGGCGGCCGGCGCGTACGGGTTGTCCACCCGACGCATCCGCCGTCTCCGCAACGCGCCGGCCACGACCACGACCCCGGCGTCGACCGCCGCCCACCCGACCTGCTGGCGCCCGAACGCCCGCCACCACGCGTCGCCGCGGGCCACGAGCGGGAGGCCGACGGCGGTGCTGAGGACGGACCAGCCGACCGTGACCCGAGCGAGGGCGATCTGACGCTGCCAGGGATCCATCACCCGATCAGACCATGCCCTGCGGCCGCTTCGACGCGAGGCGTTCCGTTGGGTACAGTGGGCCGTCGTTCGTGGGGCACATCGTGCCCGCGGGCGCCCGCCGCCTTAGCTCAGCTGGTAGAGCGACGCTCTCGTAAAGCGTAGGTCATCGGTTCGAATCCGATAGGTGGCTCCAGCCTGCCCCGCAACTGCCCGACCGGGCCTCACACGACCACGGTCATCCCGCCGTCGACGAAGATCGTCTGGCCGTTCACGAAGGCCGACGCGGGCGACGCGAGCCAGACCGCCGGACCCACCAGGTCCGCCGGCGTGCCCCAGCGGGCGGCAGGCGTACGGCCCAGCACCCAGGCGTTGAAGTCGGCGTCGTCGACGAGCGCCTGCGTCATCTCCGTCGCGAGGTAGCCCGGGGCGAGCGCGTTCACCTGGATCCCGGAACGCGCCCACTCGGCCGCCATGGCGCGGGTGAGCGTGCGGAGGCCGCCCTTGGCCGCGGTGTACGGGCCGATGCCCGGCCGGGCGAGGTCGGACTGCACCGACGCGATGTTGATGATCTTGCCGCTCCCGCGGTTGATCATGCTCCGGGCGACGGCCCGCCCGACCAGGAACGCGCTGGTGAGGTCGGTCTCCAGGACCCGGCGCCAGTCGGCCGCCTCGAGGTCGACGAGCGGGACCCGGTGCTGCACGCCGGCGTTGTTGACCAGCACGCCGACGGGGCCGACCTCGGTCTCGACCCGGGCCACCGCCTCCGCGACGGCCGCCTCGTCGGTGACGTCGAACGCGTACGCGTGCACCCGGCCGCCGCCGAGCCGCGCGTCGAGCTCGTCAAGGGTGCGGGCCAGGCGGTCGGGGTCGCGGCCGTTGAGCACGACGGTCGCCCCGGCGCCGGCGAGGCCCTCGGCCAGCGCACGCCCGATCCCGCGGCTCGAGCCGGTGACGAGCGCGACCGTCCCGGTGAGGTCGAACAGGGCCGGGACGTCGGGGACCAGGGGCTCGCTCATCCGTCCATCCCACCACCCGCGGCCCCGGGGTCGGCGCTGGCTACGATCGCGCGGGTGCCGACCGTGACGACCGACGTGCTGGAGCTCGCCTACGCGGAGGTGGGCAGCCCGGACGGCCCAGTGGTCGTGCTGCTGCACGGCTGGCCGGACGCGGCCCGTTCCTGGGGTCCGGTGGCGGCCCGGCTCGCGGCCGAGGGCCACCGCGTGCTCCTGCCGGACTGGCGGGGGACCGGCGGGACCCGGTTCCGCGAGGCCGGCACCGTCCGCGACGCGACCGCCTCCGCGCTGGCCTCCGACGTCCTCGACCTCGTCGACGCGCTGGGGATCGAGCGGTTCGCGGTCGTGGGTCACGACTGGGGCGCGCGGGTGGCGTACGTGCTGGCCGCCGTCGTGCCGGAACGCCTCACGAGCATCGCGGGGCTGGCGCTGGCCTACCAGCCGCGCGGCGAGTTCGTCTTCCCGTCCTTCGCCCAGGCCCAGAACTTCTGGTACCAGTGGCTGATGTACGTCGACGCCGGTGCGGAGGCCGTCCGCCGCGACCCGGTCGGCTTCGCCCGTCGGCAGTGGGAGACGTGGAGCCCGCCGGGCTGGTGGGACGAGGCCGAGCTCGAGGCGACCGCCGAGGTCGCGTTCCGGCACCCGGACTGGCCGGCCACGACCCTCAACGGCTACCGCACGCGCTTCTTGCCCGACGAGCCGGTGGACGCGCGCTACGACGACGTCCGGGCGCGGGTCGCGGCGGTCGACCACCTCACCGTGCCGACGCTGATGGTCCAGGGTGGGGCCGACACCTGCGACCCGCCGTCGGAGTCCGAGGGGCTGGAGGGCCACTTCGACGCATACCGCCGCGTCGTGCTCGAGGCGGTCGGCCACTTCCCGCAGCGGGAGGATCCGGACCGCGTCGCCGACCTGGTGATCGAGCACCTGGCCCGGCACCCGGGGTCGGCCGGCGCTCCCTAGGACGGCTGGGTCAGGGCGTCCAGGTAGCGCGCTGCGGTGGACCGTTGCAGGCGCCGCCCGACCGGGCCGGCGAGGTGGGTGAACCAGGCTCCCGGTCGGGAGAACGCGCGGATCCTCGCCTCGACCGCGCCGTCGGCGCGGAGCGCGACCTCGAAGCGTTCCTCGCCGCGTTCCGGGTGACCGGCCAGGGTCCCGTACGCGAAGCCGACCCGGTCCGGCTCGACCGTGACGACGACGACCTCGACCGGCGCCCGGACCAGCACGGGCCCGACGCGCATCCGCAGCACGGCCCGGACTCCGAGCGCCACCGCGCCGGAGGCGTCGACCGTGAGGCCCGCGCGGCGCTGCACCTCCCAGGTCAGGACGCGCGCCGCCGCCACGTCGAACCAGTCGCGACCCTGCCCGACGACGCGGCTGACGTCGAGGTGGTGGTAGCCCACCGGCAACGTTCCGCTGGTCGCACCGACCTCGTCGTACGTGAGGGCGAGGTCGGCCAGGTCCGCAGTCGTCACGCCTCTACTGTGCGTCGCAACGAAGGGGCCGGGCGGCCGAGCATGGCGCTGAGAATGTTCTGAAGGTCACACTTATCGGCTGCGAGTGGTTCTCGGGGCTGGTTGAGTGCCGGTATCGACACGTCAGGCCTCGGGGGCCAGGGGTGGCGGCGCAGGGAAGAGTCCCGAGACGCCGCTGGTGCTGGTGTGCGCCGTTGGGTGCTGCGGGCGGGTCTGGTGCTGGCGGCGGGGGCGGCTGGTCTGTCGTTGTCGGCGGGGGCTGCGCAGGCGGACAGCGGGTTGAGTGGGACGTTGGGCCATGTGTCCGACACGGTGAAGAAGGTGACCGGTTCCGGTTCCTCGCACTCCTCGTCTTCCCAGTCGTCCCACTCGTCGTCGAAGTCGTCCAGCTCGTCGAAGTCGTCGCACTCGTTCACGTCGTCCCACCGCTCGTCGGTGAAGGTGTCGACGCAGCGGGTGTCGGTGCGTAAGAGCGTGGTCCGACCGGTGGTGCGGACCGTGAACCGCGTGGCCAAGCCCGCGGTGCGGGTCGTCCACGTGGAGACGGCGCACGAGAAGCGCGTGGCGAAGCAGGTCGCGCAGAAGAAGAAGCTGGTCGCGCAGAAGAAGCGGGTCCAGCAGGTCGACCGGGCCGTCACCGACGTGACGAAGACCGTCTTCGGCAGCTCCGCGAAGCCGACTAAGGGCTCCCGCACCGCTCCGGCCGCGCTGGTGTCGGTGGACGTGTCGAAGGTGACGACGAAGGCTCTGGCTGACGTGACCTCCACGGTCCTGACCCCGCGTACGCCGCTCGAGCTGCCGACTGTGACGCTGCCTGACCTGAACGTGGCTGTGACTCTTCCGGCCCTTGACCTGAACGTGGTTGACCTGGCCGTGGTGGAGCTGCCGTCGGTGGGCGTGAGCGTCGGACTGCCGCAGGTGCAGGTCGACCTGCCTGGTGTCCTCCCCGGCGCCGGTCTGCCTCCCGTGGCGGTGCTGGCCACGACCGCGCCGCACGCCTCGAGCTCGACGTCAACCGCCGCGGCCTCGGCGTCGTCCGTGCACCCGGCGGCTGCTCCTCTTCTCACGACCCATCTGGTCCACCCATCGCTTGGACAGTCGGCGGACGGTGCTGCTGCCGTGACGGCGAACCAGGCCGACGGCCGTCGTGTGGTCGCAGCTCACGTCGAGGCCGGGGTGTCCCTCCTGGCCGCGTACGGCGCCTCGGGTGCCGGTGCGGGGCCGGGTGTCAGCCCGGACGGTTCGGCGGGCGCCGGCGTCTCGGGCCTCATGATCTTCGGGCTGGCCGTCTCGGCTGGTCTGGCGGGGCTGATGGCGTTGCACGCCCGGCCCGCGCACGCCCGTTCTGGGCACACGCTGGGGCTGCTGCGTCAGCCCGGCTTCTCTCCCGACTGACGTCTTCTCTCCACCCCCAGGTGCCCACCCTTCGCGGGTCGGCACGGCGCTCCTTGCGCGCCGGTCCCCGGGCCACCCCCGCACCCCTCGTGCGGTCGGCCTACCTCCCTGAACTCGTAGAGAGAAGCAACCCCCATGAACGCATGGTTCACCCGTCTGCTCGCCGGAGCAGCCTGCACGGTCGGCGCCTTGGCGCTGACGACCGGCGCCGCCCACGCCGATGATCACGACGGTGGTCTCGACCTCGGGATCGTGAAGGTCTCGACCCATCACGACAAGTCCTCCGGCTCGAAGTCGAGCAGCCACAAGTCGTCCAGCTCGAAGTCGCATTCGGGTGGGTTGAAGGTGTCGCTGCGGACGCCGGTGAAGGTCCGCGCCGACGTCAACCTCGGCTCGCGCCACTCCTCAAACAGCGTCCGCGTCGGCACCGGCGGCGGCTCCGGCTCGCGCAGCAGCAACCAGGTCGCCGTCCGCGTCGGCACCGGCAACAGCTCCTCGCACCGGTCCACGAGCAGCCGGGCGACGAGCAACCGGACGTACGTCCAGGTCCAGGCCCACGCCCGCGCGGTCAAGGCCGAGCAGAAGGCGGAACGGGCCAAGCAGGCCAAGGCGAAGGCCAAGGCGGTCAAGGCGGCGAAGGTGAAGGCCGCGAAGGTGAAGGCGGCGAAGGTGAAGGCGGCCCAGCAGCGTCAGCAGGCTCTCGAGGTGCGGGCTGATGCGGCGCTGCTGAAGGGTCTGATCCCCGCGACCCGGGTCCTGGCCGACGGGCGTGTCCTGGACTTGCCGGTCCGGGCCTGCGTCCTGGTGAACACCGACGGCTGCGACCGCACCCCCGACCCGACCCACACCGGCACGAACCCGGGCGCCGGCGACACCGGTGGCGGGCTCGGGTCGAGCCCGCTGCTGACCTCGGTGGTCACCGCCACCGCGACTGACGTCCCCGTCGTCGGCGACCTCGACGCCTGCGCCCTGATCAACGCCACGGGCTGCACCACGGGCACCGGCACCACCGGCCTTGGCTCTGGGACCAGCAACACCGGGTCGGGCAGCACCGGCTCGGGCAGCACCAGCTCGACGAACGAGCTAGTCACCGCCATCGTCACCGCCACCGCTGACCTGCCCGTCGTGGGCGACGTGAACGCCTGCGCCCTCATCAACGCCGGCAGCTGCACCACCGGCACCAACCCGGGCACCGGCACCAGCCCGGGCACGGGCACCAACCCGGGCACGGGGAACACCGGCTCGAACCCCACCAGCTCGACCAACGAGATCATCACCGCGATCGTCACCGCCACCGCCGACCTCCCGGTCGTCGGCGACGTGAACGCCTGCGCCCTGGTCAACGCCGCCGGCTGCACCACCACCGGCACCGGCACCAACCCGGGCACCGGCAACACCGGCTCGACCGGGTCGAACCCGAACACCTCGACCGACCCGATCGTGACCGCGATCGTCACGGCCACCGCCGACCTGCCCATCGTGGGCGACGTCAACGCCTGCGCGCTCGTCAACGCCACCGGCTGCACCACCGGCACCGGCACCGGCACCGGCTCGAACAACCTGCCGGCGCTGCCGGTGATCGTGCCGCCGGTCGTGGGTCAGGCCACCGCTGACCTGCCCGTCGTCGGCACCGTCGACGCCTGCCTGCTGATCAACGCCCTCGGCTGCACCAGCGGAACCGGCACCACCCCGACCGGGCCCACCGGCCCGGCCGTCCCGATCATCCCGGTCGTCATCGGCGAGGTCGGCACCACCATCCCCGGCGTCGGCGGCGTCGACGCCTGCGTCCTGATCAACGCCACCGGCTGCACCACCGGAACCCCCACCACCCCCACCACCCCGACGACCCCGACCACGCCCGGCGACGGCAACGGCGGCGACGACGGCAACGGCGACAACGGCGGGAACAACGGCGGCGGCAACAACGGCGGGAACCGCAACGGGAACAACGGCAACAGCGGGAACGCCAGCACCGTGTTCCTGACCGGCCCGCAGGGCCAGGCCGGCAACGGCCTCGGCGGCAACAACGGCGACGACGACCGGCTCGCTCAGACCGGCGCCGCGGCCGGCCTCGCGGGTCTGCTCGGCGGGGGACTGCTCCTGCTCATCGGCGGGCTCAGCCTCACCCTGCGCCGCCGTCGCAGCTGACCACCAGCTGACCACCAAGAACCGGACCCACTAGTCCGGCCACGAGCAGTCCGGGCACCAGACGCGGGGGCGTCTGGTCCCCGGCACCCACCGCCCGTCGGTCGGTTCGGCGCCCACCCTGTCCTCGGGGGGTGGCGCGCTGAACCGGCCGACGGGCCGTACCCACGCCCGGGGTCGTACGGTCTCAGCCCGCCCAGCGGGCCAGCGTCGACTCGAGGAACCGGTCGAACAGCTCGAGCAGGTCGACCCGGGGGTCGAGCAGCCACTGCAGCTCGATGCCATCCATCGCCGCGACGAAGAGCCGCGCCTCCTGCTCCACCTCGGTCTCGCTCAGCGGCGTCACCTCGCCGTCGGCGACCGCCTCGTGCAGGTGTCGCTGGTGCTCGGCCACGACCATGGCGTAGCGGTGCTGGACGAACGTCCGCGCCGGGTGCGCGGGGTTCGTCGCTTCCGCGGTCAGCGTCAGGAACAGCTCGATCAGACCGCGGTGGGTGGCGTTGTAGACCATGGCCTCCCGCATGCTGCGCATCCACGCCAGGCCGCGCAGGCCGTCGGTCCCCGCGGGGCGGCTCTCGCGCGCCCACTCCTCGAGCACGGCGGTGAGCAGCCCCTCCTTGGTCCCGAAGTACTGCACGAGCGAGGCGGACGAGACGCCCACCCGCTCGCCGATGCTGCGCAGCGAACCGCCGTTGTAGCCGCGCTCGGCGAAGACCTGGGCGGCGGCGCTGACGATCTCCTGGCGCCGCTGCACGCCCTTGCGGTAGGGCCCGCGCTCGGCCCGCGCCGCCTTCGCGGTCTCGGAGACCACGTCCATGTCTGCACCTCCCACCCCCGGGTTGCACCAAAACTTAGCAGTTGGTTACGATTCAATCGAAGCGGCCGTCGGTACGCGGCGACCCGTCAGAGCAGACGAGAGAAGGCGATCGAGTGTCGTCAGGCAACGGACCCGTCGGTATCGGGTTCATCGGCACCGGCATGATCAGCAGCACCTACCTGGAGAACCTGACGCGGTTCCCGGACGTGCGCGTGGTCATCCTGGGCGACCTGAACGTGGCCGCGGCCAAGGCGCAGGCGGACCGCTTCGGCGTCGCCGAGTCGGGCACCCCCGAGGACGTGCTCGCGCACCCCGAGGTCGAGCTGGTCGTCAACCTCACCATCCCGGCCGTGCACGCGCAGGTCTCCGGCCAGGCCGTCGCCGCCGGCAAGCACGTGTGGTCGGAGAAGCCGATCAGCACCGACCGCGAGAGCGGCCGCGAGCTCCTGGCCCAGGCGGCCGCGGCCGGCCTGCTGGTGGGCATCGCCCCCGACACCGTGCTCGGCCCGGGCGTCCAGAGCGCCCGCCGCGCCATCGCCAACGGCGACATCGGGCAGCCGCTGTCGGCGCAGACCGTCATGCAGTACATCGGGCCGGACACGTTCCACCCGAACCCCGAGTTCCTGTTCGCCAAGGGCGCCGGCCCGCTCTTCGACATGGGCCCGTACTACGTCACCACCCTGGTGCACGTCTTCGGCTCCGTCGCCAGCGTCGCGGCCTTCGGCTCGCAGAGCCGGGCGCAGCGCTCGGTGCTGGTCGGTGACCGCCGTGGCACGGCGTTCGACGTCGAGGTCCCGACCCACGTGTCGGCGATCGCGCAGTACGTCGACGGCGGCGTCAGCCAGAGCGTCTTCAGCTTCGACTCCCCGCTCAAGCGGCAGGGTGTCGTCGAGGTCATCGGCACCGAGGGCACGCTCGTCATCCCCGACCCCAACCGGTTCACCGGCGAGATCAAGATCGCTCGCGGTGTCTCGATCACCGACGGCGGCGACCAGGAGGCGGTCCAGGCCGCCCTCTCCGCCCCGCAGGTGTGGGAGGACGTGCCGGTCACCGGTGTGTACGCCGAGCGCGGCCTCGGTGTGCTCGACCTGGCCCGCGCCGCCCGTACGGGTGGGCGGCCCCTCGCCTCCGGCGACCTCGGCTACCACGTGCTCGACACCCTCGTCTCGATCGACGAGTCGGTGCACGAGGGCCGCGTCGTCGAGGTCGAGAGCCGGGTCGAGCGGATCCCCGCCGTCGCCGAGGACTTCGACCCGTTCGCCCGCACGCTCTGAGCGCGTACGGCCCGACCTCGTACGCCCCGCACCACCGCTCGTCACCACATCCGCAGAGACGCAGAGGAGAACGCGCATGACCACGCCCCAGATCTCGGTCCAGCTGTACTCGATCCACGAGGCGCTCGACGCCGACCTGGACGGCTCGCTCGCCAAGCTCGCCGAGACCGGTCTCACGACCGTCGAGGCTTTTGACTTCGTCCGTCGGGCCGACGCGCTCAAGGCGTCGTTCGACCGCTACGGCCTCAGCTCGCCGACCGCGCACGCGGTGCTGATCGAGAAGGAGGCCAACACCCCCGACGGCCTGCTGACCCGCCCGCCGGCGGAGGAGGTCTTCGCCGCTGCGCAGACCCTCGGCGTGCAGGTCGTCATCGACCCGTACGTGCCGCTGGACCACTGGCAGACGCTCGAGGACGTGCAGCGCAACGCCGACCGCCTGAACGAGGCCTCGGCCAAGGCGGCCGAGCTGGGCCTCAAGGTCGGCTACCACAACCACGACCACGAGCTCTCGGCCACGCTCGACGGCACGCCCGTCCTCGAGCTCTTCGCCAGGCTGCTCGACCCGGCCGTCGTGCTGGAGGTCGACCTCTACTGGGCTGCCGCGGGCGGGGTCGACCCGGTCGCGCTGCTGAAGCGCCTCGGCGACCGCGTGATCGCCGTGCACGTGAAGGACGGGCCGATCAAGCCGGGCACCTCCTCGCGCGACCTGCCGCGTACGCAGCAGCCCGCCGGCACGGGCGACGTCCCGCTCGCCGCCGCGCTCGAGGCCGCCACGAGCGCGCAGTACGCGGTGATCGAGTTCGACCACTACGAGGGCGACATCTTCGCCGGCATCGGCGAGAGCTACGCCTGGCTGCGGAAGACCCTCGGGCAGTAGTCGCGCGCGGGCGCCCGTCGCCCGCGGTGCACGAAAAACTGGTGCTCACCACGGCAGATCTGCCGTGGTGAGCACCAGTTTTTCACGTGAACGTGAAAGTCCTGAGGCTCGCCCGTCCTCGCCGGAGGTGACGCCGGGCGAGGGGGCGGGTCAGCCGACGTGCACGTGCGGGCGGCGGGTGCGGTCGGGCTCCGCGCGACGCAGGACCTCGCGGGTCACCGGGGCGGCCTCGCCGACGCCGAAGAGGAAGAACCGGAGCAGGTTGAGGGCCGGGTTGCCCTCGGTCCACTCGAAGTAGACGTGCGGCAGCCGACCCGTCCGGTCGCGCGTCTCGAGCAGCAGGGCGGCGATGGCGTTGGGTACGGTCGAGCCGCGCAGGCGGAGCACGCGGTAGCGGCCGTGCCGGACCTCGCCGACCACGTCCAGCCGGCTGGCGAAGTCGGACGGGTCGGTGATCGTGATCTCGACGAAGATCACGTCGTTCGGGTCGGGGATGTCGTTGTCCCGGGTCACCTGCCGCAGCTTGTCGCTGTACTCGCCTCGGTCGCCCCGGTCGGGCTCGTTGGCGATGAACCGGATGGTGCGGTGCGAGCAGTCCCGGACGAAGGTGCTCGCGAGCTGGTCGAAGGTCACCTTGCTGACCCGGAGCTCGAAGGCCCGGCCGAACCGGGAGACGAACGACACCAGCAGGATCGCCGCGATGAAGACGGCCGCGATCTTGACCCCGTCGGGACGCTCCACGACGTTCGCGCCGGTCGTGTAGAGGAAGACCACGGCGATGATCCCGAACGCGACGGTCAGCTTGCGCTGGCGGGCCCGGAGGGCGGCGAGCGTCACCGCGACGGCGGCGGAGGAGATCAGCACCAGCACGCCCGTGGCGTACGCCCCGCCCTGCGCGTCGACGTCGGCGCGGAACAGGATCGTGATCACGAACGCCCCGCCGATCAGGATCAGCACGAGCGGTCGCACCGCGCGGGCCCACGCGGGTGCCATCCCGTACCGCGGCAGGTAGCGGGGGATCAGGTTGAGCAGTCCGGCCATGGCCGAGGCACCGGCGAACCACAGGATCGCCACCGTCGACACGTCGTAGACGCTGCCGAAGGTGCTGCCGAGGTAGGAGTGGGCGAGGTAGGCGAGCGCGCGCCCGTTGGCGGGGCCGCCCGGCTGGAAGTCGGCGGCCGGGATCAGCAGCGTCGTCACCAGGCTGCTGCTGATCAGGAAGACGCTCATGATCACCGCGGCGGTGGCGAGGAGCCGGTGAGCGCCGCGGATGCGACCGGTCGGGCGCTCCGGCGTGTCCCCCGGGGCGCTGTGGATCTGCGGCATGATCGCGACGCCGGTCTCGAAGCCGGACAACCCCAGCGCGAGCTTGGGGAACACGAGCAGGGCGATCAGCAGGATCATCAGCGGGTCGCCGTGCTGGGTGGTCAGCGCCGTACGCCAGTCGACCCACACGTGCGGCTCGGCGAGCACATGAGCCGCGGCGACGCCGATGACGACGACGTTGAGGACGAGGTAGGTCGCGACCAGCGCGACGGCGATCCCGATCGCCTCGGTGAAGCCGCGCAGGAAGACGACGCCGAGCAGCCCGAGCAGGACGAGCGTGACGACGACCTGGTGGCCGCCGAGGTACGGCTCCAGGTGCGGGTTCTCGGTCAGGTGCGCGGTGGCGTCGGCGGCCGACAGCGTCATCGTGATGATGAAGTCGGTGGCCGCGAAGCCCAGCAGCACGAGGACGAGGAGCTTGCCCTTCCAGAAGGTCAGCAGCCGTTCGAGCATGGCGATCGAGCCCTCGCCGTGCGGGCTCTCCTTGGCGACCCGGCGGTAGACGGGCAGCGCGCCCAGCAGGGTGAGCGCCACCAGGACGACCGTCGCGATCGGGCTCACGGCGCCGGCCGCGAGGGCCGCGATGCCCGGCTGGTAGCCCAGCGTCGAGAAGTAGTCGACCCCGGTGAGGCACATGACCTTCCACCAGGAGTGGGTCTTCTCCGCGGGCGGCGGCGCCGCGTGCGGGCCGGGGTGCCGGGCCGGGTGTTCCTCGGTGCCGCGCATGAGCCAGGTGCGCAGGCCGGTCGAGCGCACGTCGGGCGGGAGGGTGGTGACCACGTGTCCCAGTGAAGCCACGTAGGGGCCTGTGCGGGAGGGACTTCTACGGGATCTCTACGCGTCGCTCAGGGCTGGAAGCGGTAGCCCATCCCGGTCTCGGTGATCAGGTGGCGCGGTCGGCTCGGGTCGGGCTCGAGCTTGCGGCGCAGCGTCTTCATGTACTGGCGCAGGTAGTGCGTCTGCTCCACGTACGTCGGACCCCACACCTGGAGCAGCAGCTGGCGCTGCCCGACCAGCCGCCCGGGCTGACGGACCAGCACCTCCAGCAGCTGCCACTCGGTCGGGGTCAGGTGCAGCCGGTCGTCCCCGTCCGGGCCGGCGGGACCTCCCGCCCGTCGGGCCGTGCGGTCCTCGACGTCGACGAGCCAGTCGCCGATGCGGACCGGGCCGGCGGGCTCGGGCTCGCCCGTGCGTCGGGTCACCGCCCGAACGCGGGCGAAGAGCTCGTCGACGTTGAACGGCTTGGTGACGTAGTCGTCGGCGCCCGCGTCGAGCGCCTCGACCTTGGCCTGGCTGTCGAGCCGGCCGGACAGGATGAGGATCGGCACGGAGGTCCAGGTGCGCAGGGACCGGACGACCTCGACGCCGTCCACGTCGGGCAGGCCGAGGTCGAGCACCACCAGGTCGGGGTGCGCGTCGGTGGCCGCCTGCAGGGCGCCGCGGCCGCTGCTCGCGGTCACGACCTCGTAGTCGCGGGCCTGCAGGTTGATCCGCAGCGTCCGCAGGATCTGCGGCTCGTCGTCGACGACCAGGACGCGGGTCATGCGGGCTCCTGCGGGGGGTGGGCGGAGACCGAGGGCAGCGAGATGGTCATGGTCAGTCCACCACCCGGCGTGTCCTCCGGCGTCAGGGTGCCCGCCATCGCCTCGACCAGGCCGCGCGAGAGCGCGAGGCCGAGCCCGACGCCGGTGCTGTTGTCGCGGTCGCCGAGCCGCTGGAACGGCAGGAAGATCTGGTCGCGGTCGTCCTCGGGCACGCCGGGCCCGGTGTCGGTCACGCGGACCTCCACGCGGTCGCCGTGCGCGCTCGCGGTGATGCCCGGTACGGTGCCGGGCGGGCTGAACCGCAGCGCGTTCTGCACGAGGTTGGCCACGGCCCGCTCGAGCAGCGCCGGGTCGGCCCGCACCTCGGGCAGGTCGTCGGCGATGCGGATCGAGACGGGCGCCCCTGGCGGCCCCAGGCTCGCGACCGCCCCGGACACGACGTCGGCGACGTCGACCTCCTGGACGAGCAGGGCCAGCGCCCCGGCCTGCAGCCGGCTCATGTCGAGCAGGTTCTCGACCAGCGCGGCCAGGCGGTCGAGCGAGCCCTCGGCGGTGTCGAGGAGCTCCTCCTGGTCGTGCGCGCTGAGGTCCAGGTCGGGGGAGCGGAGCGTCCCGACGGCGGCCTTGGCGGAGGCGAGCGGCGTACGGAGGTCGTGGCTGACCGCGCTGAGCAGCGCCGTGCGGACCCGGTCGACCTCGGCCAGCGAGCCGGCGGTCGCGGCCGTCTCCTGCAGCCGCTCGTGCTGCACGGCGCCGGCGGCCTGCGCGGCGAACGCCTCGAGCACCCGGCGGGCGTCGGCCTCGAGGGGGTGCCCGACGAGCACCAGGCTGTAGCGCTGGTCGACGTGGACCTCGGCGTCGCCCTGGCTCGGGGTGCGGACGACCGGTTCGCCGACCGACGCGACGACCTGCCAGGCGTCGTCGCTGCGCTCCACGTCGGGCCCCTGGCCGGCCTCGTCGCGGCGTTCCAGGAGCGTGACCCCGTCGAGGGCGAAGGTCTCGCGGACCTGGTGGAGCAGGGCGTCCAGCGGGCGTGAGCCGCGCAGCACGCTGCCGGACAGGGTGAAGAGCGTCGCGGCCTCGGCCCGCGCGCTGAGCGCCTCCCGCGTACGCCGGGCCGCCGCGTCGACGACCGTGCTGAGGGAGAGCGCGACGACGAGGAAGGCCACGAGGGCGACGAGGTTCTCGCGCTCGGCGATGGTGAAGAGCCGCAGCGGCGGGGTGAAGAAGTAGTTCAGCAGCAGGAAGCCGCCGACCGCCGCGACCAGGGCCGGCAGCATGCCGCCGACCAGGGCGACGGCCACGACCAGGAGCAGGAAGAAGACGAGGTCGGTGGCCAGGGACGCGTCGCCGGCGAACTGCTGGAGCAGCGCGGTGAACACCGGGAGCCCGCCGACGGCGAGCGCCAGCCCGGCGAGCCGCCGGCCCCGGCCCAGCGCGCTGGACCGGCCACCACGCAGCCAGTGGCGCAGGGCCTGGCTGCGGCGAGCCGTGCGCTCGTGGGTCACCAGGTGCACGTCGAGGGCGCCCGACTCCGCGGTCGTCGTCATCCCGACGCCGGGGGCGAGGAGCTGGGCCCAGCGGCCGCGACGGCTGGTGCCGAGGACGAGCTGGGTGGCGTTCACCGCGCGGGCGAAGGTGAGCAGCGCGTCCGGCACGTCGCTGCCCACGACCTGGTGGTACGTGCCGCCGAGGTCCTCGACGAGCTCGCGCTGCAGGGCGAGGTGGGCCGGGCTGCCGGCGCTCAGCCCGTCGCTCCGCGCCACGTGCACGGCGAGGAGCTCGGCCGCGGTCGCCCGCGAGGCGATCCGCGCGGCGCGGCGGATCAGGGTGTCGCCCTCGGGCCCGCCGGTGAGCGCGACGACGACCCGTTCCCGGGTCTCCCACGGGGAGCCGATGCCGTGCTCGGCCCGGTAGCGCTCGAGCTGCTCGTCGACCTTGCCCGCGACCCAGAGCAGCGCGAGCTCGCGCAGGGCCGAGAGGTTGCCGATGCGGAAGTAGTTGCCCAGGGCGGCGTCGACGCGGTCGGCGGGGTAGACGTTGCCGTGCGCGAGGCGGCGCCGCAGCGCCTCCGGTGCCATGTCGATCAGCTCGATCTGGTCGGCCTGGCGGACGACGGCGTCGGGCACGGTCTCGCGCTGGCGGGCGCCGGTGATGTCGCCGACGACGTCGTTCAGCGACTCGAGGTGCTGCACGTTGAGCGTCGTGACGACGGTGATCCCGGCGTCGAGGAGGGTCTCGACGTCCTCCCACCGCTTCTCGTACCGCAGGCCCGGCGCGTTGGTGTGGGCGAGCTCGTCGACGAGCACGACCTGCGGGCGCCGCGCCAGCACGGCGTCGAGGTCGAGCTCGACGAGCTCCGAGCCGCGGTAGGAGACGGTCGTGCGGGGCACGACCTCGAGGCCCTCGAGCAGGTCGGCCGTGTGCTGCCGGCCGTGCGTCTCGACGATGCCGACCACGACGTCGGTGCCGCGGGCGAGCCGGCGGTGGCCCTCCTCGAGCATCTTGTAGGTCTTGCCGACGCCGGGGGCGGCGCCGAGGTAGACCCTCAGCTCACCTCTGCCCACCACGTGATCATCCCTCCTGCGCCTCTCCCCGTTCAGCCGCGCGCCGGGAAGCGCGCGTCCAGGTCCAGGTTGAGCTCGAGGACGTTCACCGTCGGCTCCCCCAGGAAGCCGAGCGCCCGGCCCTGCGTGTGCCGCTCGACGGCGGCGGTGACGTCGGCCGGGGAGACCCCTCGGGCCGTGGCCACACGGGCCACCTGGAGGGCGGCGTACGCGGGACTGATGTGCGGGTCGAGGCCGGACCCGCTCGCGGTGACGGCGTCGGCCGGGACCGCGGGGACGGCGGGTGCGTCACCGCGTACGGGTCTGGTGACGGACCCGGTGAGGTCCTCGCCCGGGGTCGCGCACTCGACGCGCACGCCCTCGTACGACGCCAGGAACGGCTGGGCGGGGCAGGCCTGGTTGACGCTGACCACGCGGACGACCGGACCGGCGAGACCCTCGGCGTGGAACACGGCCAGGACCGCCCCGACGCCGTCGGTCGTGCAGAAGGGACGTCGGCCGTCGACCCCGTCCGCCTGCCCCACGGCGACGCTGCGCGCGCAGACCTGGGTCAGCAGGCTCGGCGAGCCGGCGGCCTCGTCGCTGTCCGCCGGGGCGGAGGGGTCGGGCAGCGTGTCGACGACGTCCTCCGGCCCGAGGTTCGACGCGCTGGTCGCCGTCGGGTCGTAGCCGTCGCCGGCGGCGGACGGACGGGTCTGGAAGTACGGCGCCAGCGCGTTCCCGTCGGCGTCGGTGAAGGACTGCCCGACGAGCCGGCTGCCCACCGGCGTGTCGGAGCCCGCGCGCGTCACGAGCGAGCCGTCGGCCCGGCTCTGGAGCCCGGGGAGCTGGGCGACCGCCAGCACGGCGAGGGGGTAGGCGAGACCGAGGAGCACGGTCAGGACCAGCAGCGCCCGGAGGGCGGCGAGGTGGGTGGACAACCAGGACGGACGACGCATCAGGACAACCCGGGGATGAGAGCGAGGAGGAGATCGATGATCTTGATCCCGACGAACGGGGCGACGATGCCGCCGAGGCCGTAGACCAGGAGGTTCCGGCGGAGCAGGGTGCTCGCGCCGCCGGGGACGTACCGGACGCCGCGCAGGGCGAGCGGCACGAGGGCGACGATGATCACCGCGTTGAAGATCACGGCGGAGAGGATCGCCGTGGTGGGGCTGTGCAGCCGCATCACGTTGAGCGCGTCGAGGCCGGGGTAGACCACGGCGAAGATCGCCGGGATGATCGCGAAGTACTTGGCGATGTCGTTCGCGATCGAGAACGTCGTGAGCGCGCCGCGGGTGATCAGCAGCTGCTTGCCGATCTCGACGATCTCGATCAGCTTGGTCGGGTCGGAGTCGAGGTCGACCATGTTCCCGGCCTCCTTCGCCGCCGAGGTGCCGGTGTTCATGGCCACGCCGACGTCGGCCTGGGCCAGCGCGGGCGCGTCGTTGGTGCCGTCGCCGGTCATGGCGACGAGCCGGCCGCCGGACTGCTCGGCCTTGATCAGCGCCATCTTGTCCTCGGGCGTGGCCTCGGCGAGGAAGTCGTCGACGCCGGCCTCCTCGGCGATGGCCTTCGCGGTCATCGGGTTGTCGCCGGTGATCATGACCGTGCGTATGCCCATCCGGCGCATCTCGTCGAAGCGCTCGCGCATCCCGCTCTTGACCACGTCCTTGAGGTGGATCACCCCGAGCGCGCGGGCCGGTTCGTCGCCGCGCTGCTCGGCGACCACGAGCGGCGTGCCGCCCGAGGCGCTGATGCCGTCGACGACCTCACCGACGCGGGGGTCCGGCTGGCCGCCGTTCTGGCGGACCCAGGCGAGCACGGCGGCCGTCGCGCCCTTGCGGACCTGGAGCGTGACGCCGTTCCCGTCGTGGTCGGGCAGGTCGACCCCGGACATGCGGGTCTGGGCGGTGAAGGGCACCCAGGTGGCGCCCTCCAGCTCACCGGCCGGGCGGGCGCGGAGCCCGTAGCCGTTCTTGGCCAGGACGACCACGGAACGTCCCTCCGGCGTCTCGTCGGCCAGGCTCGACAGCTGCGCGGCCTCGGCCAGCGCCAGGGCGTCGACCCCGGTCGCGGTGACCAGGTCGACGGCCTGCCGGTTGCCCAGCGTGATCGTCCCGGTCTTGTCGAGCAGGAGCGTGCTGACGTCGCCCGCGGCCTCGACGGCCCGCCCGGACATGGCCAGGACGTTGCGCTGCACCAGCCGGTCCATGCCGGCGATGCCGATGGCCGAGAGCAGGGCACCGATGGTCGTCGGGATCAGGCAGACGAGCAGCGACACCAGCACGATGCCGGTGACGCCGTCCGCGCCGATGACCCGGGAGCCGCCGGTGACGCCCTGCACGGCCGAGGAGTAGATGGCCAGCGGCTGCAGGGTCGCGACGGCCAGCAGGAAGACGATGGTCAGCGCCGAGAGCAGGATGTTCAGCGCGATCTCGTTCGGGGTCTTCTGCCGGTTCGCCCCCTCGACCAGGGAGATCATCCGGTCGAGGAAGCTCGCGCCCGGCTCCTGCGTGATGCGGACGACGATGCGGTCCGACAGCACGCGGGTGCCGCCGGTGACCGCGGAACGATCGCCGCCCGACTCCCGGATCACGGGCGCGGACTCGCCGGTGATCGCCGACTCGTCGACCGAGGCGATGCCCTCGACGACGTCGCCGTCACCGGGGACGACCTGGCCCGCCTCGACGACCACGAAGTCGCCCCGGCGGAGCTCGGCCGCGGCCACGCCCTGCTCGTCGAGCTCCGTGGCGCCCGGCGTCCAGCCGGTCAGTCGACGGGCCGTGGTGTCCTCGCGCGTCCTGCGCAGGGCCTGGGCCTGGGCCTTGCCCCGCCCCTCCGCGACGGCCTCGGCCAGGTTCGCGAAGACGACGGTCAGCCACAGCCAGACGGTGATCGACCAGGCGAAGAGGCTGGGGTCGGCGATCGCGAGGACCGTGGTGAGGACGGAACCGACCTCGACCACGAGCATGACCGGGTTGCGCCAGAGCGTGCGCGGGTCGAGCTTGCGCACGGCGTCGGGCAGGGACGTGACCAGCAGCCGCGGGTCGAGGACGCCGCCGCCGATGCGGCGTGGTTCCGGGGGTCGGGGCTCCAGCGCGGTGGGCGTCTGGGTCGTCGGGTCCTGGGTCGCGGTGCTCACCGCGTCACCTCGTTCTGGGAGTGGGTGCTCTGGGTCGTGCTGGTGCTCGTCGTGCTGCTCATCGGAGGGCCTCCGCGAGGGGTCCGAGCGCGAGCGAGGGGAGGTAGGTCAGGCCGACGAGCACCAGGGTGACGGCGGCGAGCATCCCGATGAACAGGCCGCGGTGCGTCGGCAGGGTGCCGGCGCTCGCGGGTGCTCGACCCTGGGCTCCCAGCGAGCCGGCGAGCCCGAGGACCAGGACGAGGGGGAGGAAGCGGCCGAGCAGCATGGCGAGCCCGAGCGTGGTGTTGTACCAGGTCGTGTTCGCGCTCAGCCCGCCGAAGGCGGAGCCGTTGTTGTTCGCCGCGGAGGTGTACGCGTACAGGACCTCCGACAACCCGTGCGGGCCGCCGTTCAGCATCGACTCCCGGGCCGACGGCAGCGCCATCGCGGCGGCCGTGCCGGCCAGCACCAGGGTCGGTGTCACCAGGAAGTACAGCGACGCGAACTTGATCTCGCGCCCGCCGATCTTCTTGCCGACGTACTCGGGCGTCCGGCCGACCATGAGGCCGGCCACGAAGACCGTGATGATCGCGAGGACCAGCAGCCCGTACAGGCCCGAGCCGACGCCGCCGGGCGCCACCTCGCCGAGCATCATGTTGAGCATCACCACGCCGCCCCCGGCCGCCGGGAACGAGTCGTGGAAGGAGTTGACGGCGCCGGTCGAGGTGAGGGTCGTGATCGCCGCGAACGTGGCCGACTGGGCCACCCCGAAGCGGGCCTCGGTGCCCTCGAGCGCCCCGCCGACCGCGGACGGGATGGTGCCGCTCGGGTGGACGAGGAACGCGTTCGTCAGGGCGACGCTGATGATCGCGAGCAGACCCATGGTCAGGGCGACGGCGCGGCCCTGCCGGAGGTCGCCGACCATCAGGCCGAAGACCCGCGGGATGCTGAACGGGATCACCAGGATGAGCAGCAGCTCGAACCAGTTGCTGAGCGAGGTCGGGTTCTCGTACGGGTGGGCGCTGTTGGCGTTGTAGAAGCCGCCGCCGTTCGTGCCGAGCTCCTTGATCGCCTCCTGGCTGGCCACCGGCCCGCCGGTCAGGTGCTGCGTCCCACCCGCGAGGGTCGTGACGTCGGTGCCGCCGGACAGGTTCTGGAAGGCGCCGCACGCGATCAGGACGACCGCGCCGACGAAGGCGAGCGGCAGCAGCACCCGCAGGCTGATGCGGACGAGATCGACCCAGAAGTTGCCGAGCGTCGCGCTGCTGGCGCGGGCCAGCCCGCGCACCAGGGCGAAGGCGACGGCGATGCCGACCGCCGCCGAGACGAAGTTCTGCACGGCCAGGCCGGCCATCTGGACCAGGTGGCCCATCGTCGACTCGCCGGAGTAGGACTGCCAGTTGGTGTTGGTCACGAAGCTGACCGCCGTGTTCCAGGCCTGGGACGGCTCGACGCCACCGAAGCCGAGGTTCAGCAGGAGGTGGCCCTGCAGCCGGAGGAACGCGTAGAGGAAGAGCACCGACACCGCCGAGAAGGCCAGCACGCTGCGGGCGTACGTCGCCCACGACTGCTCGGCGCGGGCGTCGACGCCGACCAGGCGGTAGACGACACGTTCCGGCGTGAGGTCGCGCTCCGACGTCGCGGCCGCGTGCAGCAGGTTCCCGACCGGCCGGTGCACGAGCACCAGCACCAGGACCAGGGACGCGACGAAGACGACGCCGCTCAGGGTCTCGGACATCAGAACCGCTCCGGGAACAGCAGCGCGCACACCAGGAAGACCACGAGGAGGACGGCCACGACGAGGCCGACCCCGTTCTCCACGCTCACAGCCGCTGCTCCCCTCGGACCACCAGCGCGAGGACGGCGAACACGACCACCGTCAACACCACGAACACCACGTCAGCCATCGGATCTCTGCTCTCTCACGTGTCCGAGAACAGCACCGGAGGGCCTCGGGGCGCAGCGATCTTCACGCGCCTGCTACGCGCGGCCCGCGATCTTCACGCGGTCTTCACGCCGCGCACCTACGCTGACTGTCCGATCGAGAGGTGGTGGGTCCGTGCCCAAGCTGAGCCTGCTGGCGACCGCGGCCGTCGTGCTGGTGGTCGCGGGGTGCTCGAGCGCGCCGACGCCCACGGTCACCCCTGCGCCCGCGCCGTCCGCGAGCGCGTCGAGCGCGACGGCTTCCGCCGGGCCCTGCCCCGACGGTGCGTACGTCATGACGGCGTTCGAAGGTCGCGGCCAGGCCGCGGCCGCGGGCAAGGGGACCGGCGGGAACATCGCCGCCGACTTCACCTCGGGGAAGTTCACGATCAGCTCCGACGGCTCGCAGCCGGCCAAGCTCGACCTCGGCCCGGTGAACGCGGAGATGCGCTTCAACGGCGAGATCACCGGCACGTACGAGGGTGACCCCTCGGCGCTGGCGCTGAAGACCACCGGCGCGCACGGCGACGTGGCGATCAAGGGCTTCGGCGTCAGCCGCAACTACTCCGCCGGGGGCCTGGCCAACCAGCTCATCGGCCAGGCCGCGACCGCGCAGGTCACCTGCGACGACGCCGCCGGGACCGCGCTCGTCGTCCTGCCCGACGCGACCCTCACCCTCACCCGCGCCGCCGGCTGAGGAGCGCCGGCCGCCGCTCGCTCAGGCCGCCGACTCCTCGCCGGTCCGGGCGTGGGTGGGTGACTGGTGGGCGCGTCGCCAGACGTCGTCGGCGAACGCGGCGCAGCCGAGGTTGAGGGTTCCCTGGTTGGTGACGACGAAGACGTAGCCGTGCGGGGTGCGGAACACGTACGTCCCGGGCTCGGGTTGTCGGCGGCGCCAACGTCCGAAGGTGACGGCACGGTGGTGGGCTCGAGCGAGTGGTCCGAGGTTGTGCAGGCCGGTCTGGCCGGGCGGTCCGCCGTGATCGGGTTGTCGGTACGGGATCGAGTGGTCAGCGTCGAGGCTGCGGGCCACCGCCGAGCCGAAGGGGAACACCTCGGCGGGGTGCCGGGTGAACAGCGCCTCGCGCAGGCGGAGCGGCGTCTCGTACGCGTCGACCGGTGCGAGGTCGGCGGGATCGAGGACCGGGCGGACGGTCACCGGGCAGCCGGTCTCGGCGAGCCAGGTCCGCAGCTGCTGGAGGCTGGTCGGCTCGCCGTGCTCGGGCCGGACGACCCCGTGGCCGGTCGCTGTGGCGGTGTCGGACAGGTGGAAGTGCAGCACGATCCGCGGGCGCAGCGCCGCGACGTCGGCAAGCTCGGTCGGCGCGCTCAGGTCGAGGGACGGGCCCCCGTCGTCGGGCTCTGACTCGTCGTCCGGCGAGGGCGTCGAGCGGTCCGCGTCGTGCTGGTGATCGATGAGCAGCTGGAGCGCCTGGGCGGGGCGAGCGAGGAGACCGAGAGCCTTGGCGCGGCGATGGTCGGCCGGCTCGGCGTCGCCGTCGAGGGCGAGGATGTCGGCGAGGCGGTTCACGGTGGCCAGCAGGAACGTGACGTCGCCGGCGGCGGCCTTGGCCACGAGGGTCTTCAGCCCGTCCTCGCCGGGGTAGGCCCACACCCCGCGGGCCTGGCGGGCCTCCTCGGCCCGCTGCTCGGCCAGGGCCGGGTCGGCCTGCACGATCGCCGCTGCGAGGATCCGGCCGAACCGGGCCCACGGCAGCCGGCCGAGATGAGCGGTGACGGCGCGGTCGACCAGGTCGGCCGCCTCTCGCGACAGCGTGTGGCAGGCGCGGGCGACGTGCACGGCCTGCCAGGCGCGCACCTCGCCGTGACGGATCCGGTCCCACAGGCGGGGATGACGGTGGCGCAGGTCGAGGGCGTCGGCCACGAGCTGCTCGGCGGTGCCGCTGCTTGTGGCACGAAGAGCGCCGAGCTCGTGGACCGCGTACTCCGACACGTCCGGGCACCCGTCACCGCCGTAGCCGACCCCACGCTCGACCAACGGCTCGTAGCCGGTCGCGGTGGTGTCGAGGTCATGCAGGTCCGCCCACCCGGCAGCGAGGACCAGCACCTCGCACTCGCGCTGGCGGAGGTCGGCCTCGTTCGCCACCACGCGCGCCGCGAGCTGTGCTCCGGTGCACCCCGACGGATCGAACATACGAGCGATTCTGCCAGCGAGCACTGACAGAACACGGACCTCGGTGTTGTCCGATCCGTCGGACGTGGTGTCCCTCGCGAGCCGCTACGGGATCAGCGTGACCTTGATGGATTCCTTGCCGCTGGCGACGAGGTCGAGGCCTTTCTGGAAGTCGGCGAGGGGGAGCTGGTGGGTGCAGATCTCGTCCATGGGGAGCTTGCCGGACTCGATGAGGCGGATGGCGGCGGGCCAGCAGTGGGGGCCGAGGTGGGCGCCGAGGACGTCGAGCTCTTTGTCGTCGCTGATGATCGACCAGTCGACGCTGACGTCGCTGCCGAAGACGCTGTACTCGACGTAGCGGCCTTGCTTGCGGAGCAGGTTGAGGCCCTGGCCGACGGCTGAGGGGTGGCCGGTGGACTCGATGTAGACGTCGGCGCCGTAGCCGCCGGTGAGCTCTTTCACGCGGGCGACGGCGTCTTCGCGGCCGATGTTGATGGTGAGGTCGGCGCCGGTGCGGGCGGCGATGGCGAGCTTGTTGTCGTCGAGGTCGAGGGCGATGACGAGGCGGGGGTTCTTGGCCTTGCTGCCGGAGATCATGCCGAGCCCGATGGGTCCGCAGCCGGCGACGACGACGACGTCGTCGAAGGTGAGGCGGGCGCGTTCGACGCCGTGCAGGGCGCAGGAGAGCGGTTCGGCGAAGGCGGCGTGCGCGGGGGGGATGTCGGCGCTGACCTTGTGCACGAGGCTGTCGGTGGTGAAGACCATGTAGGAGGCCATGGCGCCGGGGGTCGCGCGCTTGAAGCCGTACATGTCGTGGCGGGCGCACATGTGGTAGGCGCCGTCGAGGCAGTAGCGGCAGGTCCAGTCGGGCACGATCTGCTCGGCGACGACGCGGTCGCCGACCGTGATGTCCCAGTGCGCGGCGGCTTCGTCGTCGAGCTCGACGACGCGGCCGGTGAACTCGTGGCCGGGGATGACCTCGGTCTCGGCCCAGGCTGGGCGGTTGGCGTCGCCCCAGAACTTCGCGGCGCCGTGGTAGCACTTCAGGTCGCTGGCGCAGATGCCGACGGCCTCGACCTTGACGAGGACCTCGCCGGGTCCGCGGGTGGGGACGGGGACCTCTTCGAGGCGGTAGTCCTCGGGTCCGTGGTTGACCACGGCCTGCATCGTGGTGGGGACCGGGGTGCCGGGGTCGACGGCCATGTCGTGCCTCTCATGGGGACGGGTGCGCGGGAGCGCCCCTCACGGTAGCGAGCCGCGCCCCACGGTCGACAGCCGCACGCCTTGCGTCAGAGCCGCTCAGGACGCAGCCAGCCGCACAGGTCGGGACCTGTGCGGCTGGCTGGGCGGTACGCGGGTGCGTCCGGTCGGGCAGCCCTCGGGGGGCCGCCCCGGGCCTCACTCGGCGAGGATGCCGTACAGCTCGCGGCGGAGCTGGTCGACCTTCTCCTTGGCGCGGGACTGCTGCTCGGGGCTCGCGCCGCGGAACTGCTGCAGGCTGCCCAGGAGCTTGCGGGCGGCGTCGCGGAGCTCCGAGCCGGAGCCGCCCTCGCGGGCGTTGTCGAGCGCGGCGTCGATCGACTCGCGGTTCTCGGTGACGTGGGCGGTGCCCTCGTCCGTCAGGGAGTACGCGCCGCGGGGGCCGTCCTCCTTGGCCACGAGGCCCTCGTCGACGAGCTGGGCGAGCGTCGGGTAGACCGAGCCGGGGCTCGGCTTCCAGGCGCCGTCGGTCTTCTCGGCGATGGCCTTGATCAGGCCGTAGCCGTTGGACGGGCCCTCGGCCAGCAGGCCGAGGATGGCGCTGCGGACGTCGCCGCGCCGGGCGCGACCGCCGCCGAAGTCGCGACCGGGACCGAAGCCCCGCCCACGACCGCCGCCGAAGCCGCGACCCGGGCCGGCACCGGGACCGAAGTCACGGTCGGCGCCGGGGCCGAAGTCGCGACCCGGGCCGAAGCCCGGACCGCCGTGACCGCCTGGCCCGAAGCCCGGGCCGTCGAACCCGCCGGCCATCGCGGCCATGCGCCGGAAGGCCTTCCCGGGGATGAATCCTTGCTGAGCTGCGTTGAAGTGGCTACGCATCTGGTGTCTCCTTCAGAGATCTGGTGCCGTCCCTGTGACGGCGTCACCGATATATCGCCGATAGTCTAGAAGATATTCCGGGCGACCTCAAGGGACATGCGACCTCGTACGGAGAACCGACTCAGACCGGCCAGCCCTCCGGGCCCTGGGAGCCGGCGGGATAGGTCTGCATCGGCGTCCGGTCGGACCGCCACGCGTCGAGGACCGAGTCGACGATCCGCCAGCACTCGACCGCGGTGTCGCCGCGGACCGCGAGCAGCGGGTCGCCGTCGAGCACGCCGGCCAGGACCTCGCCGTACGCGGGGAGGCGGCCGGGGCTGAGCGTGGTGTCGAGGCTGACGCGGTCGATGCTCATCGGGTCGTCCTCGCCGTTGATGTTGAGGTCGAGGGCTATCGCGTCGGGGCCCATGACCAGCCGCAGCTGGTCGGGCTCGCAGGCGCCGGTCAGCCCGACGGGGAGGTGCGGGACGTCCTTGAACGTCACGACGACCTCCTTGCGCGCGACGCCGACGGCCTTCCCGGAACGCAGCCGGAACGGCACGCCGGCCCAGCGCCAGCTGTCGATCTCGAGGGTCACCTCGGCCAGGGTGTCGGTGCCGCGGGCGGGGTCGACGCCCGGCTCCTTCACGTAGTCGGGGACCTGACGGCCGTCGACGTCGCCGGCGACGTAGCGGGCCCGCCGGGACGCGGTGGCCGCGTCCCCGCCCCAGACCCGCGTGGCGCGGAGCACCTCGGCCTTGGACTCGCGCAGGTCGAAGGCCGACACCTCGCCGATCGGGTTCATGGCGACCAGGGCCATCACCTGCAGCAGGTGGCTCTGGATCATGTCGACGAGCGCGCCGGCCTTGTCGTAGTAGACCGCGCGACCCTCCAGCGTCAGCTGCTCGTCGAAGACGATGTCGACCGAGGCGACGTGCTGGTTGTTCCAGACGGGCTCGAAGATGCGGTTCGCGAAGCGGACACCGAGCAGGTTGAGCACCGTGGAACGTCCGAGGAAGTGGTCCACCCGGAACGTGCGCTCCTCGGGCACCAGCGTGGAGAGGCGGGCGTTCAGCGCCTTGGCGCTGGCGACGTCGGTGCCGAACGGCTTCTCGAGCACCAGCACGGTGCCCTCGGGCAGCGTCACGTGCTGGAGCGCGTCGCAGGCCCGGGCGGTGACCGCGGGCGGCAGCGCGAAGTAGAGCGCGGGGGCGGGCGCGGCCGCGGCGATCAGGCGGCCCAGGTCGTCGGCGGAGGTGACGTCGGCCCGCTGGTAGGAGGTCGTGGCCAGCAGCGCGTCGATCGTCTCGGTCGACACCTCGGCCGCGGTGAGCGAGGCCTTGAGGTGGTCGTGCCACGTCGGGGCGTCCCAGTCCTCGGCGCCGGCGCCCAGCAGGACGATGTCGCGCCGCTGCGGCTCGGCGTCGAGCAGCTTGCCCAGCGCCGGCATGAGCAGCCGGTTGGCCAGGTCGCCGCTGGCGCCGAGCAGCACGAGGGTCTTGATGTGCGCGGCGGGGACGGGGGCGCCCTGCACCGTCAGGTCGGGGTCGGGCGTGGCCGAGGAGATGCTCATGGCGTCACGCTACGGCGACCCTCGGTCAGCGTCGGCGCAACGTGGCCTGACCGATCGCCGTCACGCACCCGCCCGCGACGGCCGTGGCCGTGCCACCGAGGAGCGCGGCCACGACGAGCGCCCCGTTGTACGACCCGAGCAGCAGGAGCATGCCCCCGGCGAGCATCACGCTGAGGATCAGCAGGGAGGTCAGGAGGGGGACCGCCGAGCGCATCCCGCGGCTCTCGTCGCCGACCGGACGGAGCGGTGTCTCAGGCACCACGCGCCGGGGCCGCAGGTCGCGGAACAGGGCCTGCAGGTCCGCGTGCGACCGCGCGGCGACGGCGCGGGCGAGCCGGTCGTCGAGCTCGGCGGGGTCGAGGCGACCCGCGGCGAAGTGGTCGGCGAGGGCGTCGCAGGCGGCCGAGCGCTCGGACTCGCCGACGCGGAAGGAGGGCTCGGTGGTGCGCGACGGTCGGTTCAGGCCGTGCTGGTACGACGGGGTCTGGTCCACGAGCGTCAGCCTCGCGTGGTGGGCCGGGCTCCGGAAGAGCCGCCGCCGCCTCCACGACGCCGGTCCGACCAGGTCGAGACCGGGGTCGTAGCCCGCGGTCCTCAGACCGGGTAGACCGTCACCGCCGTGGCCTTGATCGCGAGGAAGACGTCCCGCCCGGGGTAGAGGTCGAGCTCGCCGACCGAGGCCGGCGTGACGCTGGCGGTGATGGACTCGCCGGTGGCGGCGAGCGTGGTGACGCGGACGTCGTCGCCAGACGGCTCGAGCTCGCCGACCCGGGCGCGCAGGACCGTGCGCGGGCTGCCGTGCGGTGCGTCGACGAACACCGACACCGCGTTCGGGGCGAACACCGCGGCCGCCGGTGCGCCCGGCGCGACCCCGCCCGTACCGGCGCCCACGTGCAGCCCGGCCGGGGTGGAGACGCCGGTCGCGTCGGCCACGCCGAGCACGAGGTTCAGCCCGGCCAGCCGAGCCGTGAACGCGGTCTGCGGGTGCCGGAACACCTCGGCGGTCGGCCCCGTCTCGACGAGGTGGCCGCCCTCCAGCACCGCGACGCGGTCGCTGAGCAGGAGGGCGTCGAGCAGGTCGTGCGTGACGAGCACGGTCGTCCGGCCGGTCAGGACGGAGCGGAGGACGCGGCGGACGAGCGGGGCGACGGTGACGTCCAGGGCGGCCAGCGGCTCGTCCAGCAGCAGCAGCCGCGGGTCGGTCGCGACCGCCCGCGCGATCGCGACCCGCTGCGCCTGGCCACCGGAGAGCTGGGCCGGCCGACGCGTCGCGAGACCGTCCGCCTCGACCGTCGCCAGGTGCGCACGGGCCGCGGCGTCGGCCGTACGACGGGGGACGCCCGCGGCGCGGGGCCCGAAGGCGACGTTCGCCAGGACGTCGAGGTGGGGGAAGAGCAGCGGGTCCTGGGCCAGGAGGCCGACGCGGCGCCGGTGGGGGGCGGGCCAGCGCCCGGCGCGGACGTCGAACAGCACCTCGCCGTCGAGCTCGGCGCGGCCGGAGTCCGGGCGTACGGTGCCCGCCAGGATGCCGAGCAGCGTCGACTTGCCCGCCCCGTTCGGTCCGAGCACGGCGAGCCGCTCGTGGTCGCCCAGCTCGAGGGAGACGTCGAAGTCGCGGGCGGCCAGCCGGGCCGAGAAGCTCAGCCCCACGTCAGCGCCAGGTCCGGGTCGGACGCCCGGCCGCGAGGCCGACGACGGCGACCGCGACGGCCACCAGGAGCAGCGCGAGCGCGACGGCGGTGTTCGCGTCGGTCTCGCGCTGGAGGTAGATCTCCAGCGGCAGCGTGCGGGTCACGCCCTGGAGGCTGCCGGCGAAGGTCAGCGTCGCGCCGAACTCGCCCAGGGAGCGCGCGAACGCCAGGACCGCGCCCGACAGGAGCCCGGGCAGGACGAGGGGCAGGGTCACCCGGCGCAGCACGAGCGTCGGGGCGCCCCCGAGCGTCGCCGCGACCTGCTCGTAGCGCTGGCCGACGGTGCGCAGCGTGCCCTCGAGGCTGACCACGAGGAACGGCAGCGACACGAACGCCTGCGCCAGCACCACGGCCGTCGTGGAGAACGCGATCTGCAGGCCCAGGACCTCCAGGGTCTGGCCCAGCAGACCGCGACGCCCGAACGTGTAGAGCAGCGCGATGCCCCCGACGACCGGCGGCAGCACGAGCGGCAGGAGCATCAGCGACCGCACGACGCGCTGCCCGGGAAACGTCGTCCGCGCCAGCACCAGCGCCATCGGCACCCCGAGGACCAGGCAGATCAGGGTGGACGCGGCGGACGTCCTCAGGCTGAGGCCGAGCGCGTCGAGCGACTCCTCGGTCGTGATCAGGGCGCCGAAGTGCAGCCAGTCGACCCGCGTCGCCAGCGCGACGAGGGGCAGCAGGACGAAGACGGCACCCAGGCCGGCCGGGACGAACACCCAGGCCGGGACCGCGGAACGGGGCCGGCTCACCCCGGAGATCTGATCACGGCCTGGCGAAGCCTGCGTCGGCCAGCACCTGCTGGCCCTGGGTGCCGGTGACGAGCTGGACGAACTGACCGGCGAGGTCGGCGTTCTTGCTCGCCGTGAGGGCGGCGATCGGGTAGGTGTTGACCGCCGCCTTCGACTCGTCGAAGGGGATGCCCTTGACCTTGTCGCCCGCGCCCTGGACGTCGGTGACGTAGACCAGCCCGGCGTCGGCCTCGCCCGACTCCACCTTGCCGAGGACGTCGGTGACGGCGTTCTCCTCGCTGACGGGCTTGAGCGTGGTGTTGGTCGCGGTCTCGATCTTCTCCGCAGCAGCGCCGCACGGCACCTGCGGCGCGCAGACGACGAGCTTGACGCCCGGCTTCGAGAGGTCGGCGAAGGACGTGACCTTCGCGGGGTTGTCAGGGGGGACGGCGATCTCGAGCGTGTTCGTGGCGAAGTTCACCGGCGAGCCCGCGACGAGCTGGTCCGTGACGACCTTGGTCATGTTGTTCGTGTCGGCCGAGGCGAAGACGTCGGCGGGCGCGCCCTGCTGCAGCTGCGTGACGAGGTCGGACGAGCCGGCGAAGCTGAAGGTCACCTTCGTGCCGGGGTGCGCGGTCTCGAACTGCTGGCCGAGCGTGGTGAACGTGCCCTTCAGCGACGCGGCCGCGAAGACGGTGAGCGTCTGGCCTGACGCGGAGCTGGCCGCCGGAGCCGAGGAGCTCGCCTGACCGGCCGGCGTGGACGAACCGCCGCAGCCGGCCAGGAGCGTCACGGCCGCGGCCGTGGCGGCCAGGGCGAGGGTGGTGCGGTTCATGCGGTCTCCTGGTGCTTGCGGTCGTGGGGGGTCTCGATGATCACGGTCGTGGCCTTCACGACGGCCACCGCGACGGAGCCGGGCTCGAGGCCCAGCTCGCGGACGGCCTCGCTGCTCATCAGCGACACCACCCGGAACGGGCCGCACTGCATCTCGACCTGAGCCATCACCGTGTCGGTGGTGACCTCGGTGACGAGGCCGACGAAGCGGTTCCGCGCCGAGCGCTCGACCTTCGACGGGTCCGTGACGGGGTTGGCGTGCTCGCGCGCGAACAGGGCCAGCGCCTTGCCGTCGACGACCTTGCGATTGCTGGCGTCGGTCTCGACCGGCAGCACGCCGGCCTCGATCCACCGCCGTACGGTGTCGTCGCTCACGCTGAGGAACTGCGCCGCATCGCGGATCCGGATCTTCGGCACGACAGCGAGCCTAGCCGAGCAGCAGCGGCTCTTAACGCGCGTCCTGTCCGCAGGCGCGGGTCCGCACTCCGGGGCCGGGACGCCGCTCCAGCCGCTGGTCGTGGCCAGCAGCCCTGTCCTCGACACCACGAGCGGGTGTCACCGACAGCGACGTCTCCGGCGGCCGCTACGCCAGCGGCGCCGTGGCGCTCGAGGTCGCGGGCGCCCGCCGGCGCCGAGGTCGGCTCAGTCCTCGACGCCGAGCATGACCTCTGTGGCCTTGATCAGGGCGGTGACCTTCGAGCCGACGGTCAGCCCGAGTTCCTCGACCCCGTCGCGGGTGACGGAGGCCGTCACCTGCTGACCGCCGTCGAGATCGATCTTCACGATGGTCATCACCGAGCCGACCTCGATCGAGGCGACCGTGCCGACGAGCTGGTTACGGGTGGAGAGGCGCATCAGACTGACTCCCGGGGTCGAGGTCGGACCCCGTCCGGAGCCCCGGCGAGCCTAGGCCGGGCCATGGCGCCCCCGCCGAGCCGGTCGTCCCCGCCCTGGGCTCAGAGGTCGAGCAGCTGTTCGAAGAAGCCGCCGAAGCCGCGTTCGCGGTCGGTGAGGTGCACCTCGAGGATCCAGTGGCAGGGGTTGCCGGCGGCGTCGGGACGCCGCATCGGCTGATGGCTGCCCGGGGTGATGTAGCTGGTGACCTGGTCGTCCTCGACCCGTTCGTGCGGGAACTCCCCGACCAGGTGCCCGGCGTGCCGGGCGCCGTGGCCCCACCCACGCTCGCCCATCAGCCCGAGCACGTACGCGAACAGCTCGTCGCCGGTGATCTCCGGCGTCGCGGCGAAGTGGTCCCGCCCGGCCGCCCAGATCACCGGGAGGTCCGCGGCCAGGCGGTGCTTGTGCTCGTCGTCACCGAGGACGTAGGTGCGGCCGACGTCGGCCTCCCACTCGGAGAAGATCGGGCCGAAGTCGAAGAACACGATGTCGTCGGACTCGAGGGTGAGCTCGGCGGGGTTCGACCGGTACGGCTCGAGCGTGTTGACCCCGGACCGCACGATCCGCTTGTGCCAGAACTTCCGCACCCCGAACATCTCGTTCGCGAGGTCACGGATCTCGTCCGACAGCTGGCGCTCGGTGATCCCCGGGACGACGAGCCCGCGGCGGACGGCCTCGTCGAACAGCTGTACGGCCTTGGACTCGGCGTCGCGCAGGGCGGCGACCCGGTCGGTCTCGACGACGCTCATGGTCGGTCAGCGTACGACCGCCCCGTCACGCTCGACCTGCTCCAGGACCTCCTCGCGGCACGTCGGGCTGCCCTCGGCAAGGGGCCGGGAACAGCGAGGTGATCGCCGTGGAAGCGAGAACCAGCGCGGCGCGACGCTGCTGTGCCTTCGAGCCGGAACGAGGGCGGCCGGCTCAGCGCTGCTGGACGATGACCGGGGTCTGGCCGCTCTGGGGCCAGCAGCCCAGGCCACCGACGGGGATCGCCTGGCCCTTCTCGATCATCTCGCGCTGCTGGTCGAGGCACTTGCTGACCAGCACGTTCGGGTCCTTGGACACACTCGCCGCGATCTTCGCGTTCGCCCGCGCGTCGGCCTCGGCCGTCTGCTCGCGCTGCTGCGCGATCCGGGTGTTGCCGATTTCCTGCTGCAGCTGGTTGATCCGCTGCTGGGTCGCCTCGTCGTAGTCGACCTTGGGGATGATCACCGACTCGATGACGATCCGGTCCCCGATCCGAGCCACGAGCCGGGCCTTGACGGCGTCCGCCACCTGGTCGTTGCTGATCTTCGGCGTGGTCGTGTCGCCGCTGGCGGCCTTGGCCTGGCTGAGGGGGTCGTAGTCGCTGAACGCGTAGTTGAGCGCGGCGGCGAGCTCCTGGTTCACCAGGCCCGGGCCGATGTTGTCGAAGCCGCGGTAGTCGGCGTAGAGCTCGCCCGCCGCCTCGGGCCGGATCTTCCAGCGCAGCGCGTTCTGGACGTAGCCGGTGGCCTGGTTGCCGAGCCGAATCTCGGTCCTCTGGTCGCCGAGGTGGTCGTCGATCTGGGTGCTGCCGTCCATCTGGACGACCCGGCTCCACGGCCGCTTCCAGTGCAGGCCGGGGGCGAACTCGTGGATCGGCTTGCCGAAGGAGACCTGCACGCCGACCGACTTGGCCTGGACCTGGGTCACGCTGCCCGCGACGACCATGATCACGCCGAGGGTCATCGTGCTCACCCCCACTAGACGACCGATCCGGTTCCTGGCGCCGATGCAGGCGACGAGCACCGCCAGCCCGACGACGAAGACGACGATCGCGGACACGAACAACCCGGACACGCTGGCCCACCTTCACGACGTGCGGCTATGGAACTGCTCGAGCACTGTACGGCTCGGCGGGCTCACCCGCAGCCGTCCCGGATCGCGCCCGGTCCGCGGCCGATGAGTCCGGGGGAGGACGGTGGTCCCAGTGATGCAGGCACCCGCACCAGCACCCGACGGAAGGACCACCATGCTCGGCAGCTCAGAGGCGTTCCACGGCTTCTCCGTCGACGACGTCGAGGCGGCACGGACCTTCTACGCGGACACGCTCGGCCTGGAGGTGACCGAGGAGAACGGCATGCTCTTCCTCCACCTCGCCGGCGGCACCCGGACCCTCGTCTACCCCAAGCCCGGCCACGTGCCGGCGACGTACACGATCCTCAACTTCCCCGTGCCCGACGTCGAGGTGGCGGTGGACGCCCTCGTGGAGCGCGGGGTGGTCTTCGAGCGCTACGACTGGGTGAAGGACCCGAAGGGCATCCAGCGCGGGTACGGACCCGCGATCGCCTGGTTCACCGACCCGGCCGGGAACGTGCTGTCCGTGATCGAGGACTGAGCCCTCCCGACCGCGTCGTGCCGGCGGCCAGGGGCCGGTCCCAGGCGCGCGGCGCGGCGACGGGACCGGTGCGCGTGTCCTCGGGTCCCGGGCCGGGCTGGCAGTGGGGGCACCACCACGTCCGGCGACGTTCCGCGTCGCCGGGGACCTCGTCGACGACCCGGACCGGCGTGCCGCAGCGCAGGCAGGCCTGCCCGGCCCGGCCGGAGACCCAGTGCTGGCGCCCGTCGCGGCTGTCGCCGGTCGTCACCTGGTAGGCGTTCGCGACGTAGGCCGAGTGCCGCAGGCAGCGCCGGGCCAGGGCCACGAGGGCCGGGACGTCGAGCTCGCCCACGGGCGTCCAGGGGCTGGTCCCGCGCAGGAAGCAGAGCTCGTTGACCCACAGGTTGCCCAGGCCGGCCAGGTTCCGCTGGTCGAGCAGGGCGGCGGCGACGGGTCGCTCCGGCCGGGACCCGAGGCGGCGTACGGCCTCGGTCGCGTCCCAGTCCGCCCGCAGCGGGTCCGGGCCGAGGTGGCCGACCGCCTCGGCCTCCTGCGAGGTCGGCAGGACCTCGACGACCGGCAGGTCGAGCCCGTACGCGGTGGCCCCGTCGTCCAGCTCGAGCAGCACGCGCACCTGGTCCATCAGGTGGCGCGGCAGGCGCTTGCCCGCGCCGACGACCGTCCAGCTGCCCGACATCTTGAGGTGCGTGTGGAGGGTGAGCGGCTCGCCCTCGGTGGTGAGGAACCGGGTCAGCTGGTGCTTGCCGTGCGTGCCGATGCCCGTGATCGTCGCTCCGGCGAGGTCCACGGTCGCGAACGCCGGCACCCGCAGTTCCCCGTGGACGACGCGTCGACCGACCAGCGCGGGCTCGAGCCGCCGGACCAGGCGGTAGATGCTGTCTCCCTCGGGCACGCCTCCAGTGTGCGCACTAGGGTCTCGTCATGGCGGTGGCGGCGGTTCTCCCGGGCGTGGTCGCCCGGCCGCGCCTGGGTCTGGCCCGGCTCCCCGTCCCGCTCACCCTGGGCCTCTGCCTCGCGCTCCTGCTCACCGCCGGCGGGGTGGTCCTCGCCCGCGTGGCGCCGCACGACGCCGAGGTCCCGCTCTACAGCGGCACGGTCGCGGTGGGTCCGGGCGGTGCGGTGGGCGAGGTCGCGCCGGGCGCCGGCACCGTCGTCCCCGGGACCCGGGTGCTCGCCGGGCCGGGCAGCGCCGCCGCCGTGGCCGCCGAGCAGGCCTGGCTGGCCGCGGGGACGGTCCCGGCGGTCCCCGAGCTGGGCGCCGACAGCGACCTGGTCCGCGGCGCCCTGCTCGACCTGCACGTGCTGACCCAGACCTACGGCGTGCCCGTCGCCGGCTGGACCGGGGCCTGGCGCTACGTCTGGCCGCGCGACGCGGCCTTCGCGGCGGTCGCGTTCGCCCGGACCGGCCACGGGGACGACGCCGGACGGGTCCTCGACTTCCTCGGCCGTGTGCAACCCGGCTCCGGCGTCTTCCAGGCGCGCTACCTGCCTGACGGCAGCGGCGTCCCCGACGACCGCGGCACGCAGCTCGACGGGGTCGGGTGGGCGCTCTGGGCGACCGCCGGCGTGGCCGAGACGCTGCCGCCGGCGGAGCGGCCGGCCTTCGTCGCGCGGCACCGGGCGCTCGTGGACACCTCGACCGCCGCCGCGCTGGCTGCGATCGACCGGCCGGGCGACCTGCCCCCGGCCTCGCCGGACTACTGGGAGGTCCCCGAACGTCGGACGACGCTCGCCACCGCAGCGGTGCTGCGCGCCGGGCTCGAGGCGTCCGCCCGGCTGGAGACGACCGCGGGTGACGGCCCGGCGGCCGCGCGCGCGGCCGCGGGTGGGGCCCGGCTGAGCCAGGCGATCAGCCGGGACTTCGCCCCGCGCGGCTTCCCCCGGCGCCTCGGCGGCCGCGCCGGCAGCGTCGACCTCGGGGTCGCGTTCCTGCTGCCGCCCTTCGCCGAGTCCGTCGACCCGGTCGCGTATGCGCGGTTCGAGACCGCGCCCGCCGCGCTGACCCGCCCGGCGGGCGGTCTCGCCCCGGGCGGGTCCTGGAAGCGGGACGGGGTGAGCTGGACCCCCACGACGGCCACCTGGGCGCTCGTGGCGGCCGGCATCGGCGACCGCGAGCAGGCCGTCGCCCGGCTGGCCTGGCTGCAGGACCACCGCACGCCGGAGGGGTCGCTGCCCGAGAAGGTGCTGGCGGACGGGCGCCCGGCCGCCGTCGCGCCGCTGGCCTGGACCGCCGCCGCGGTCGTGCTCGCCGCCGACGAGCTGTCGCGTCCTCGACCCTGACGTCGCGTGCCGTCGACGCGCGGCGCGCTCAATGCCGGAGCAGCAGCACCCCGGCGTACGCGGTCCCGGCGACCAGCGCCCAGGAGGCGAGGCCGAGCACCAGGGACCGCCCGCCGGTGCGGCGCAGCGTACGGAGGTCGATCCCGGTGCCGAGCCCGGCCAGGGCCGCCACCAGGAGCACCGACTGCGCGTGCTTGGCTCCGGTCAGGACGGCGCCCGGCAGGAGGCCGGTGCTGGTGACGGCGATCGCGAGCAGGAAGCCGACGACGAAGAGCGGGACGACCGGAGCGCGACGCAGGGCCGCGGGGCGCGACCCGTCAGCGGTGGTCAGCCGTGCCCGACGGCGCCGGGCCAGCCCGACCCCGGCGACCAGCGGGGCCAGCAGGACGACCCGGCTGAGCTTGACCACCACGGCGGTCGTCAGCGCGCCCGGGACCCGGTCGGCGGTCGCGACGGTCTGGCCCACGTCGTGCACGCTCGCGCCGACCCAGCGGCCGAAGTCCGTCGGGTCGAGCCCCAGCGGCACGCGGAGCAGCGGCAGCAGCACGATCGCGAGGCTGCCGCAGAGCGTGACGAGGGCGATCGCCACCGCCGTGTCGTCCTCGTCGCCGTCGGCCACGTCCGACATGGCCGCGATCGCGGAGGCCCCGCAGACGGAGAAGCCGGTGGCCACGAGCAGGGCGCGGGCGCGGGGGACGCGGAGCACCCGACCGAGCAGCTGCGTGCCGACGAAGGTCACGCCGACCGTCGCGACGACCACGCCGAGGCCGCCGAGGCCGAGCTCGCGCAGCTGGGGCAGCCCGAGCTGGAGCCCGAGCAGGACGACGGCGATCCGCAGCAGCCGGTGCGAGGCGACGTGGGTGCCCGCGCGCAGGACCGGTCTGTGCAGGCCCAGGTTCGCGGCGGCGGCGCCGACCACCACGGCGACGGTGGAGGGATTGAGTCCCGGGACCACGTGGGCGAGGCCGAAGGAGAGCGCCGTGGCCGCCCCCACCGCGGCCAGGCCCGGCAGCACGGACGGCGCCGGCCCGCCCGACCGGTGACCGAGCAGGTGCCGCACGTCCAACGGGGCCAGGTCGCAGTCGGGTCGGCAGCGGCTGCGGGGCCGAGCCGGCGCGGTCGTGGTGGTCATGGGACCAGCGTGCGGGTCCCGAGCCGTCGGCAGTAGGAGGCTTCGGGGCATGGATCCATCAGGGCGGCTGATGGCCGGCGATAAGGTTCACCCGTGGTCTCTCCCCGCGTGCCGGACCTCGACAGCCTGGCTCTCCTGCTCGAGATCGCCCGGACGGGCTCCCTGGGGCGGGCGGCCGCGGCGCACGGCATCAGCCAGCCCGCGGTGTCGGCCCGCGTCCGCACGATGGAGGGGCTGGTCGGCGTCCCGCTCGTCGCCCGCACCGCCCGCGGGTCGACGCTGACGCCGGCCGGTGTGCTGGTGGCCGGCTGGGCGCGCGACGTGCTGGCCGCCGCCGAGGTGCTCGACGCCGGCATCACCTCGCTCCGGGCCAGCGACGAGCAGCGGCTGCGGGTCGGGGCCAGCATGACCGTCGCGGAGCACCTGCTTCCGCGCTGGCTCGTGCGGCTCGCGGCGGAGCGGCCGCTGACCGAGGTGAGCCTGGAGGCGATGAACTCGAGCCAGGTCGCGCTCGCCGTGCTCGCCGGTCGGGTCGACCTCGGTTTCGTCGAGGGCCCCGACGTCCCCGACGGGCTGGCCGACGAGGTCGTGGCGCACGACCGGCTGGTCGTGGTCGTGGCGCCCGGTCACCCCTGGGTGCGGCGCCGCCGGGTCGACGCGGCCGAGCTGGCGGCGACCCGGCTCGTGCAGCGTGAGCCGACTTCGGGGACCCGAGGCGCTCTCGAGGCCGCGCTCGCCGCGTACGCGCCGATGGCCGCGCCGGTCCTGGAGCTGTCCACGACGAGCGCGGTCAGCGGTGCGGCCGCGGCCGGGGCCGGGCCGGCGGTGCTCAGCCGGCTGGCGGTCGGCGACGACCTGGACCGTGGCCGCCTCGTCGAGGTCGCGACCACTGGCGTCGACCTGACGCGGGTGCTGCGCGCCGTGTGGGTCCCCGGTCGCCGGCCGAGTCCGCCGGCGCGGGACCTGCTGCGGATCGCGACCACCCCGCCGGTGCGGTCGCGTCGCTGACGCCTCGGCCTCGACCCGTTCTCGCGAGCCTCAGCGGGCGACGGCCTGCGCCACCCGGCTCTTGGTGATCAACGGGGTCAGGGCGGCGTGCAGGGCCTGCACCTCGTCGAGCGTGAGGTCGAGCCGCTCCATCACCGTGCCGGGGACCTCGAGCGCCTCCGTGCGCAGCTCACGCCCGGCGTCGGTGAGGGTGACGCGGAGGGTGCGCTCGTCGGCCGGGTCGCGGCGTCGGTCGACCAGGCCCAGCCCCTCCAGCCGCTTGATCAACGGCGACGCCGTCGCCAGGTCGAGCTGCAGCAGCCGGGCGACGTCGGACACCGAGAGCGGCGACTGCTCCCACAGGGCGAGCATGACCAGGTACTGCGGGTGGGTCAGCCCGAGGCGCTCGAGCACCGGCCGGTAGACCCCGATCACGCTGCGGGAGGCGACGGCGAGGGCGAAGCAGACCTGGCGCTCCAGCGCCAGCGGGTTCACCTCGGTGTCGATCATGCTCTGACTTTACGCGTACGCAGATACTTCGTACACTAAGTGTTGTGACACGAACCGACAGGGCAGTGGATGTGGAAGACCGTTTCGGGCTCTGGTACCGCTTCAAGTCGCTGGTGGTCTTCAACCTGCTCTACATCGCCGGCCCCGCGCAGCTCGACCGGCACCTCGACCCGCGCAAGGCGGTCGAGCAGGAGTACGAGCGGCGGCGCGACCTGCACCGCGAGCGGCTGGGCAAGCCGCCCGTGGTGAAGAAGGACCCCGGGAAGGACGACGGCGTCGACCCGGTCGTCCTGTGCGCCGTGGGCGGGGTGCTGGCCCTGGTCGTGCTCTTCGTCTGGGCGCTCGCGTCGCGCTGACCCGCCCGGCGCGGACGGTACGGTGCCCGTCCCGGACGAGAGGCGGACCACCGTGCGTCAGCTGACCTACTTCATCGCCGCCACGCTGGACGGTCGGGTCGCCGCGCCCGACGGGGCGTTCGACCTCTTCACGACCGAGCCCGCCTACCTGACCGAGCTGGCCGCGGAGTGGGGCGACGCCTTCCCGACCGCCTTCCACCGGGCGGTCGGCTCGGTGCCGCCGCAGACGCGCTTCGACACGGTGGTGATGGGACGCGGGACCTTCGAGCCGGCGCTCGCGGCCGGGCTGCGCAACCCGTACGAGCACCTCGAGACCCACGTCTTCTCCGCGACCCTGGACCCGGCCGAGGTGCCGGACGTCCACGTGGTGCCCGGGGACGCGGTCGCGCGGGTGCGGGAGCTCAAGGCGGGCGACGGGGCAGGCATCTGGCTGTGCGGCGGGGGTCGCCTCGCCGCGGCGCTCACCGACGAGATCGACCGGCTGGTGATCAAGCTCAACCCGCTGACCCTGGGCGCCGGGCGCCCGCTGCTCGAGGGCCCGTTCGCGCCGGCGCGCTGGCGGCTCCGGTCGAGCCGCACCTACGACGACGCCGGGGTCGTCCTGCTCGAGTACGAGCGTCCTGACGCGGTCGACGGCGCGGCGGGCAGCGGGCCGGCCGTCCGGCTGGCGCGCGGGACCTTCGACGTCGGGCTGCGCCCGGCCGGACCCGAGCTCGGAGGTGCGGTGGGGCGCTTCGACTTCGACAAGACGTTCCACGGCGACCTCGACGCCCGGGGGACCGGCGTGATGCTCACGGCCGGCGACCCCCAGCAGGGGTCGGCCGGCTACGTGGCGCTCGAGTCGTTGACGGGACGCCTGGACGGTCGTCGCGGCAGCGTCGTGCTGCAGCAGCTCGGGCACCTGGTCGACGGTGCGCAGACCCTGACCTACCAGGTGGTCCCGGGGTCCGCGACGGGTGACCTCGCCGGCCTCACCGGCGACCTCGAGCTGACGGTCGACGACGACGGCACCCACCACTACGTGCTGACCTACCGGGGCTGAGCGACCGGTACCTGGGCTACCCGGGACCGGCCCGGCACCCGGGTCAGCGCAGCGGGGTGGTGAGCGCCAGCGGGTCGTAGAGGCAGGCGTCGCGCGCGGCGAGGACGGCACCGGCGGTGACCGGCGGGTCCTGGTCCGTGACGAGGATCTGGGTGTCCGCGTACGGGCCCTCGTGCACCCGGGCCCGGAGCTGACGGTCCAGCGCCGGCATCAGGAAGGGCGCGAGGCGGCCGAGGTAGCCACCGAGGATCACGGCGTGCGGGTTGACCGAGCCGAGGACGTCGTCGACGGCCCGCCCGAGCGAGGACCCGGCCTGCTCCAGCGCGGCGAGCACGCCGGCGTCGCCGTCGCGCGCCCCCTCGACCAGCAGGCTGACCGCCTGCTCGGGGTCGGTGACGACGAGCTCGGCCGCCTGCTCGGCGTCGCGCAGGCCGGCCCGGGCGAGCAGCTCCTGGACGCGCAGCACGGAGTTGAGGCAGCCCAGACGGCCGCACCAGCACTCGGGGCCGTCGGCCTGCACGTGGAGGTGGGCCAGGTCGCCGGCGCCGCCCCCCGCACCGCGGAAGATCTCGCCGTTGACGACGAGGGCGCTGCCGACCTCGGACAGACCGCCGAAGTAGGCGGCGACCGTGGTGGCCGGGTCGCTCAGCAGGACGCGGGCGGCGTAGAGGCCGGCGAGGTGGAAGTCGGAGGAGATGCCGACGCTCACGTCGGTCAGGCCGGTCTCGCCGAGGGCGGCGCGCACGGCCTTGCCGACGCCGGCGCCGTCCCAGCCCAGCGCACGGGAGGTGACGCTCGTCCCGTCGAGCCCGACGTAGCCCGGGACCGCGATCTCGACCGCGACGAGCTGGTGGCCCTCGGGGACGCGCGACAGCTGGCTGGCGATCGCGTCGGCGAGCACCAGGGCGCCGTCGTGGTCGTCCGCGAAGACGGCGGACAGGGTGTCCTGCCACAGCTCGGTGCCACCGACGGTGGAGCCCTGCACGTGCACGCGGTCGACCTCCACGTGGACGCCCATGACGCACCAGGGCTCGCCGTCGAGCGCGATCGGACGGGTGGGTCGTCCGGCACCGGGGCGGCGGATGGGGTCGAGCTCGGCGACGAGGCGGCGCGAACGGAGGTCGCCGACGAGGTCGGTCATCGTCGAGACGCCGAGGCCGCAGCCCCGCGCCGTGTCGTGCCGGCTGCTCGGGCCGTGGTCACGCAGGTACCGCAGGATCGCCGTCAGGTTGCTCTGCCGCAGCTCTCCCGAACCGCCGCCCCGCGAGACGTTGCCGTCTCTCAGACCGGTCGGCTCAGCCATACGTATCCCCGCCATGAGAACCAACTTAACCGTTGAATTGGAAACTGACGCGTTCTGGCAAACCCTGCAGAAATCTTGACCAAACGCCAACGTCACAAGGATTTTCCGCGGCGCCGCCGAATGGGCGTGACCGTCCCGACCAGGGGAGCGAAGCCCCTGGCCACGGGCAGGTAACGGCCCGAGAGCCGCTGCTGGAGGCCTCCGACGGCCCGGGCGTGACGGGCTGACAACGCTGTCTCACGGAACGATACGTCGCGCGCGACCGATCGCTCGGGGCTCGCCCCGGCCGTCCTGCCGATGCCTTCGCTAAGGTTTCCCCGCGCCGGTGCCGGACCGGCCCCGCAGCGCCAGGAGACCCCCGCACCGTGACCGACTCCGCCCGTCTCGACGTCGACGACGTGCCCGCCGCGTTCACCGAGGCGGCGTCGCGCTACGACCGTATGGTGTCGCTGAACCCCGGCTACCACCGCCACCTCCGCTCGGCGGCCTCGGCCCTCCTCGAGACGCTCGACCCGCACCGTCCGCTGCGCGTGCTCGACCTGGGCTGCGGCTCCGGGGCCTCCACCCGGGCGCTGCTCGCCGCGGCGCGCGAGGAGGGGGCCGAGATCCGCGTGACCGGTGTCGACGCGTCCGCCGGGATGCTCGAGCAGGCCGAGGCCAAGACCTGGCCCGCCGGCGTCGACTTCCACCAGGGCCTGGCCCAGGACCTCGGGGAGCAGCGCGCGGCCTGGGGGCTGGAGGCACCCGCGGACGGCGTGCTGGCCGCGTACCTCTTCCGGAACGTGACCGAGCGCGACGCCGTCCTGGCCGACGTGCACGACCTGCTCTCCGGGGGCGGGACGCTGGTCGTCCAGGAGTACTCGGTCGCCGGCTCGCCGTTCGCCTCCGCGACCTGGACGATGGTCTCCTGGGCCGTGGTCATCCCGCTCGCCTGGATCACCTCGCGCCAGACGCGCCTCTACCGCTACCTGTGGCGCAGCGTCCAGGGCTTCGACTCCGTCCAGACCTTCACCGACCGCCTGTACGCGGCCGGCTTCGTCGACGTCGAGGTCCGGACGGTCCCGGGGTGGCAGCACGGCATCCTCCACACCTTCCGCGCCCGAAAGCCAGCGTGAGCCTCTTCCCCGTCACCCGCCGGTCCCGTCCCTGGCACCCCGGACGGGACCCGCGGGCCGTCCGGCACCCCGCCCTCCCCGGTCTGGACCGCGCGGCCGAGGGCGCCGGCCCCGTGGTCGTCGTCGGTGGCGGGGTCGCCGGCCTCGCGGCGGCGACCGGCCTCGCGGAACGTGGCGTCCCGGTCGTCCTCGTCGAGCCCCAGGACGAGCTGGGCGGCCGCGTCCGGGCCTGGGCGCTGGAGGACGGGCGGAGCATGAGCCGCGGCTTCCACGCCTTCTTCCGCCAGTACTACAACCTGCGGTCCCTGCTGCGTCGTGCCGACCCGGGGCTCGACCACCTCGTGCCGATCGAGGACTACCCGCTGGTCATGGCCGACGGGCCGGAGGACTCCTTCACCGGCATCCCGCGTACGCCGCCCCTCAACCTCGCCGCGTTCGTGGCCAAGAGCCCGTCGTTCACGCTGCGGGACCTGACCCGGGTCGACGCCGGCGCCGCCATGGAGCTGCTCGACGTGGCGTTCCCGGCCACGTTCTCCGACTACGACGGCGAGAGCGCCGCCCACTTCCTCGACCGCCTGCGCTTCCCCCCGCTCGCCCGTCACCTCGCCCTGGAGGTGTTCGCCCGGAGCTTCTTCGCCGACCCGGACGACTTCGCCGCCGGCGAGCTCGTGGCGATGTTCCACGCGTACTTCCTCGGCTCCTCGGAGGGTCTGCTCTTCGACGTGCCCGACGACGACTACGAGACGACGCTGTGGGGTCCGGTGCGACTCCACCTCGAAGGGCTCGGCGTCGACGTCCGGACGGGTGCCTCGGTCACGGGGCTGGACCTGTCCGGCGCGGGCGCGGCGGTCGTCACGCTGGCCTCGGGCGAGGAGCTCGAGGCGGCGGCGGTGGTGCTGGCCGCCGACCCGACCACCGCGCGCGGGCTGCTGCTCGCCTCGGGGATCGAGGACGAGGCCTGGCGGGAGCGGGTCGCCCTCCAGCGTCTCGCCCCGCCGTTCGCGGTCTGGCGGCTGTGGCTGGACCGGCGCGCGGCGCCCGGGCGACCCCCGTTCCTGGGCACCAGCGGCTTCGGGCCGGTGGACAACGTGTCGCTGCTCGAGCAGTTCGAGGCCGGGGCGCGGGCGTGGTCCGACGAGCACGGCGGCTCGGTCGTCGAGCTCCACGCGTACGCGCTCCCGCACGAGGACGGCGTGGTCGACGAAAAGGCCCTGAGGGCGCGGATGCGGGTCGAGCTGGCCCGGGTCTGCCCCGAGCTCACGCACGCCGTGGCGGTGCACGAGGAGTGGCTCGTCCGGCGCGACTGCCCGCTCGCGGCGCCCACCCCCTGGGCCGACCGGCTCACCGTCTCGACCCCGGACCCGCGGCTCGTGCTCGCCGGCGACGGCGTGCGGTGCGACTACCCGGTGGCGCTGATGGAGCGGGCCGCGACGACCGGCTTCCTGGCCGCCAACCGCCTCCTCGCCGACGTCGGCGTCCGCGGCCACGACCTGTGGAGCGTCCCGATGCAGGCCCGCAACCGCGTCAGCGCACCGCTCCACCGCCTGCTCCTGCGCGTCTCCTGAGCGGGCGGCCAGGACGCACGAGCGCCCCCTGAGCCCGTCGAAGGGCCCCGAAGGGGTCCGCTCCTCGTAGGAAGCGCCGACCTCTCCGAGGCCCTCCGACAGGCTCAGGGGGCGTTCTCCGTCCCCTGGCCTGCGCTGACTAGCCCTTGGCGGGCGTCTTGAGCTTGAGGGCTCGCGCGATGGTGAAGTGCAGGTCGGTCTGGTCGGTCAGCCCGACGACGTTCGCGGCCTGCGGGCCGTAGCCGGCGATGCGGACCTGCGTCCCGGTGTGCTCCTGGCTCTCGCCGGCGGCGGCCGTGCCGTAGCTGATCGTCATCGGCGCCTTGTCTGCGGTCTCCAGCGTCACGGTGAGGCCCGGGGTGTTCGTCCCGGTCTCGACGATCTGGCTGGTGTGGCCGTGGTCGGCCGTGACGAACACCGAGGTGTTCCCCTCGTCCTTGGCGAACTGCAGGGCGACCTTGACGGCCGCGTCGAAGGCGACGACCTCACCGATCTGGCCGCACGCGTTGGCGGCGTGGTCCTGCTTGTCGATGCTCGCGCCCTCGACCTGGAGGAAGAAGCCCTTGTTGCTGTTCTTGAGCAGCGAGATCGACTTCGCCGTCATGGCCGCCAGCTGCGGCTGCGTCTTGGGCAGGTCGGGGTTCGGCGTGCAGCGGGCCGCGGGCTGCTCGGCCCCCGTCGGCGTCGCGGCGGGGCCGGCCAGCTGGACGGGCAGGTTGCCCTCGCCGAAGAGGCCGAGGACGGGCTTGGACTGGTCGGCCTTGGCCACGGCCGCCATCTGCGCGTCCGTCTTCACGACCTGGTAGCCGAGCGCCTGCGCCTGGGCCGAGAGCGTCTGGCCCTTGTACTTGCCGGCCGTGGCCGTCTCGGCGAAGGTCTTGGCGCCGCCACCCATGGTGATGTCGGCGCGGGTCTTGAGGATCTGCTCGGTGATCGAGCCGTCCCCGCCGTTCTCGAGGGCGTTGGTGGGGCAGGTCTTCGTCGTGGCGACCGGGCCGTAGCAGGAACGCGCCGTGACGTGCGAGGCCTCGACCGCCGGGGTGGCGTCCTGGATCTCGGAGGTGGTGATGTTGCCGGTCTTGAGGCCGCGCTGCTTGGCCAGCTCCAGCAGGGTGACCTGCTTCTTGCCCTTGACGTCGACCGAGACCGCGCCGTTGTAGGTCTTGGTGCCGGTGGCCCAGCCGCTGCCGCTGGCGGCGGAGTCGGTCACGTAGTCGGGCTTGCCGGTCTCCTGGTCGAGCGAGAACGTCGTGTACTGACCGGTCATCGGCAGGGCGTCGATGCCGGGGAACCGGCCGTCCGCGCCGAACTGGTAGTTGCGGGCCGACGTGATCTCCGAGTCGCCCATGCCGTCGCCGATGAGGAGGATGACGTTCTTGGCCTTGCCGCCCGCGACGGCCTTGCGCACCTTCTTGGTCTGGTCGCCGTCGAGCCGCGTGGCGCCACCGTGCTTCGCCAGGGCCGCGGGCGTCGTGACCGGACCGGCCACGGCGGCGCCGGCGCTGAAGGCCAGACCCGTCACGGCGAAGGCGACCACGACGGCGCGAGCCCGGGGTCGGGGGAGGGAGAGCTTGGGCATGGGCCTGCTTTCGCTTCGTCGCTCCTGCCCCGTGCAGGAACTGCCCTGATCTGACCCACCGGGGCGGAACAGCGGGTGAACGGGTGCTGAACTCCCGGTCACGGACGCATCAACACTGAGACCCGGCTGTGCGCTCCTGTGCTGACGCTGTGAATGATGATCATGGCTTCGGGGCTCGATCAACAGGCTTGTCCACAGCCTGAGGACGACGATCACGCCGGAGTCCATGATCGACGCGATGATCACCTGCTGGTCACCGGGCCCGGGCCGTCAGTCGTCGTACGGTCGCCGGGTGAGCAACTCGACACCGCCCGACCACGCCGGCCGGGACCGCACCACCGCGATCAGCTCGTACACGACCGTGCTCGGCCGGCTGAGCCTGGCGGAGGAGGACTTCCGCGCCTACTGGCGCGACGTCCACGGACCCCTCTGCTCCCGGGTGCCCGGGCTCGGCTGGTACGTGCAGCATCACTTCGCCCGCCACCACGACGCGCACCTGTGGCCCGGCCCGGAGGGTGCCGACCGGCTGGCCGGCTACGACCTCGACGGGGCCGTGGAGATCGGCTGGGCGGACGCCGCCGCGCAGGCCACGTTCCAGGAGGCGTCGAGCATCCTCTTCTCCGACGAGCAGAACGTCTTCTCCGAGACCGCCGCCTATCCGCTGCCGGCCGGGTCGACCACGCTGCTCGACCGCAACCCCGACGCGACGCCGAACGGGGCGGACCCGTACGACCGCCAGCACGTCCACCTCGGTGTGCGTCCCGGGGCGAGGGACGACGTGGTCGAGCTGCTGAGCCGCGGGCTCACGGAGCTGGCCGCACGGACGGCCGACCTGGTCACGGCCCGGATCCACCCGCTCGAGCCGCACGACAACAGCACGCCCAACCCGCCGGCGCCGGGGGTCGCGCACACGGTCGTCGGCGAGCGGGTGGAGCTGGTCGTGCTCGAGGTCGCGTTCACCGACGCTCTCGCGCGCCGCCGGGCGCTGGCGGACGGACCGCTCGCCGAGGCCAACGCGGCTCTGGGCGGCCTCGTCAGCCACGTCACCCCGTTCGCGGTGAGCAGCGTCTGCACGTTCGTCCGCGACGGGGCGCTGACCGACGCGGGGCTGCGCGGCAGCCGGGTCGCGGAGCTGATCACCGCACTCGCCGCCACCAACCAGGTGGGCGACGACGTCCGGCACCTGATGCGGACCGGACGGCTCGCGGGCTAGAGCTGCCCGCGGACCATGATCAGCCCGGGAACTCGCCGCGGCGGCGCAGCTCGTAGCGCCGCTCGGCGTAGTCGCGGTCGTCCATCCACAGCAGCCGCGTGGTGCGCTTGATCATCGGGATCAGCAGCGGCGAGAGCGCGCTGGCGATCTTGAAGCCGGGTCGGTCGGAGTACGCGATCGTCGCCTCGGTGATCATGGTCAGTGGGCGCCCCTCGGCGTCGACGCCGAGCGGGGTGGCGTGCGTCTCGACGACGCTGCCCTCGCCCTCGCCGTCGGTGATCGTCATGACGATGGTCCGCGAGTCGGGGCACGTGAAGACGGCCTGCACCGGCACGCCCCAGGTCTTGTTCAGCCGGAAGGTCACGTCCGTGACGAGCCGGTCGGGCGTGCTCGCCGCGTCGTCGACGACGAGGTGGCTGAAGGCGTACGGGTGGAACCACGCCCCGTGCCAGGGGTCCAGCCGGTTGGCGATGACGTCCTGCGGCTCGCACACGGCGGGCTCCGCGATCACCGCGGCCACCGAGCCGCGGGCGGGCGGTCGGACCGGCAGCGCGGGGCGGTCGGTCGGGGGCTCGCCGGCGGTCGGCAGCCCGACCCAGATGAGGACGCCGTCGTCGTGGGTCCGGTACGGGCTCCAGGTGCGGTCGCCCTCGCGGGTCAGTGCGAGCCCGTGCCAGCGGCAGTACATCGTGCCGTCGATCACCGGGCAACGGTCCATCAGGGCACCGAGGTGCGGGCAGGAGCCCGGCCCCGCGACCAGCTCACCGCGCTCGTCGCGCCAGAGGACGACCTCGCGGCCCGCGATGGTGCGGGTGGTCGACTCGGTCCGGCCCACGTCGCCGCTGACGCCGGCCACGAACCAGCCGCCGGCGTTGCGCTGCTGGGCCAGCTCGAGCGAGGCACCGATGCGCGAGGGGCGGGCCAGCCGCCACGTCTCGCTCATCTTGTCCTCGCGCGGCTGCGGGACCCGCTCGATGGGGACCCGCGGCCGGGGGCGCCCGGCGACGGGCACCGCGGCCGGCGTCGGCGCGCTGCGGCGGGCGCGGCTCGCCCGCGGACGGTCGGCCTCGAGGGTCACGCCAGCTCCCCTCGGGTCTGGATCCGCCGGGGTCCGAGGACCAGGATGCGCGCGGTCGTCAGCGCCTTGCGCCAGGTCGGCACGCGGACGCGGTCGCTGAACACGTCGTACCCGGCCCGCTCGATCCGGTCGAGGATGCGCGCGTAGAGGACCCGGGCGGCCCCGACGCAGCGCGCGGAACGGGGCGGGAGCAGCGCGATGCCGGTGTCGGCGTGGGCGTACAGCTCGCGGTTGCGCGCGATCTGGAAGGCCAGGCAGGCCCGCCACTCCGGCGTCACCGTCCGGCCACCCGGGGCGAGAAGATCCACCCCGAAGCGCCGCAGGTCCTCCTGCGGGACGTAGACCCGACCCCGGTCGAGGTCCTCGTCGACGTCGCGCAGGAAGTTGGTCAGCTGGAAGGCGAAGCCGAGCGAGCGCGCCGGATCCTTGGCCGCGGGGGAGGTCGGACGCAGGACGGGGAGCATCATCTCCCCGATCACGGCCGCCGAGCCCTCCATGTAGCCGAGCAGGTCCTCCCACCTCTCGTACGTGGTCGTCGTCAGGTCCATCGCCATCGCGGCGAAGAACCGGTCGAAGCACTCGGGGTCGATGGCGCAGAGCCGGACGCTGTGCGCGATCGCCGCCATCACGGGGTCGTCGCTGGAACCCGTGGCGATCGCGACGCGGAACGCCTGCGCGAAGGCCTCGAGCCGGGCGGCCGTCTCGGGGTAGCCCTCGACGGGCACGGGACGACGCGAGTCCGGGTCGGGACCTTCCTCCTGCGGCAGGTCGACGATGTCGTCGGCCAGCCGGCACAGGGCGTAGACCGCGTACACGTGCCGGCGACGTTCCCTGGGCAGCAGCGCCGCGCCCCAGTAGTAGGTCGTGCCGTGCCGCTTCGTCAGCCGCCCGCACTCCGCGTAGCCGGCCGCGAGCTTCGCGGCCTCGGCGGACCCGTCGACGGGGACGGCAAGCTCGACCGGAGTGGAGCTCATCGGCGCCCGCCGGGCAGGTAGTCCGCCACCCGCTTCGCGGCGAGCTTGCCCGAGATCAGGACCATCGGGACCCCCACGCCGGGGACCGTGCCCGAGCCGGCGAAGAACATCCCCGGGAGGCGCTTCTCGACGTTCGGCGGGCGGAACGGCCCGGTCTGGGCGAACGTGTGGGCCAGCGCGAAGGGCGTGCCCGCGGCCATGCCCTGCTCCTGCCACTCGAGCGGCGTCAGGAGCTCCTCGACGACGACGTCGTCGGGGTAGCCGTTCTGGCCCAGGAAGCCGTGCAGACGGTCGCGCATGCGCGGTGCCTCCTGCTTCCAGTCGATCCGGCCGGTGTCGAGGTTCGGGACCGGCTCGAGGACGTAGAGCGACGAGCAGCCCTCGGGGGCCTGGTCGGGGGCGTCGAGCGAGTGCACCGAGACCAGCCGCGACGGGTCGGGCATCAGCGTGCCGCGCTCGAGCAGCGCCTCGAAGGACTCGTCCCACTGCTCGCCGAAGTGGATGTTGTGGTGCGCGGCCTCGGCCGGCGGCATCCCGCGGACGCCGACGTGCCAGACGACCGCGGAGGGGGAGTAGTCGCCCTGGCCGGGACGCGCGGCCCGCGGCGGGCGCAGGTCGGGGAGCAGCTGCTCGTACGCGACCGGGGTGTCGAGCGTGCACACGACGGCGTCGGCGCGCAGCGTCTCGCCGCCGCTGAGCCGGACGCCGGCCACCCGGCCGCTGGGGGAGCGGAGCACCGACTCCACCGTGGAGTCGTACCGCAGGTCCGCGCCGTTCTTCTCCGCCGCGGCCGCCAGGGCCTGCGGGACGGCGTGCATGCCGCCCTCGGGGAAGTAGACGCCCTCGATGCTGTCCATGTAGGTGATCACGGCGTAGATCGCGAGCGCCTTCTCGGGGGCGAGCCCGGCGTACATGGCCTGGAAGCTGAAGAGCTTGACCAGGCGGGGGTCGTGGAAGAACGAGCGGACGGCGTCACCGAGCTTGCGGAACGCGCCGAGCCGCACCAGCTGCGCGGCCGCCCGCGGGCTGCGGAGCAGGTCGAGCGGGGAGTCGAAGTTCGCGTCGATGTAGTGCGGCATCTCGGCGAGGTAGAGCTTGCGGAGCCACGTCACGAACTCCTCGAACGCGGCCGCGTCCACGCTGCCGCAGGTGTCCGCGATCTCCTGGCGCATCGACTCGCGGTCGCCCTTGACCATGATCGTGCTGCCGTCGGCGTAGCGGGCGCGGTAGGCGGGGTCGAGGCGCTTGAGCGGACCGAGCGCGGACAGGTCCGACCCGGCGGCGCGCAGGGCGTCCGAGATCAGGTCGGGCATGGTCAGGACCTTCGGGCCCGTGTCGAAGGAGAAGCCCCCGAGCTGCAGCTGTCCGCTGCGGCCGCCGGGGCCGGACGCCCGTTCGACGACGGTGACCTCGTACCCGGCACCCGTGAGGTGGCAGGCCGCAGCGAGGCCGGCGAGGCCCGCCCCGATGACGATGACGGGACTCAACGAGATCTCCAGGTTCTTCGGGTGGTGCTGCGTGACCGGGCGGTCGCGCGGAGGACGACCGTGGTTGTTCGGGCGGCGGGGGCGCCGCGGATGAGCGCGGGGGTCAGCGGTCTCTCCAGGCGACGAGGTGGGCCATGCCGGTCAGGCCCGCGACCCCGGCCGGGTCGAGCGCGGTCCGGTCCAGGGCGGCACCGGCCGCGCGCACGTGCTCGCTGATGCGGGCCTCCACGGCCTCGACCACGCCCTGCTCGGCCAGCGCGGTCTGCAGCAGGCTCACGTCGGCCGGGCTCAGCTCCGGGGTGCCCACCCGGCGCAGCGTGCGCCGCGCGCCGCCCTGCAGCCGTTCGTCGGCGAGCGCCATGATGACCGTCGGCTTGCCGCTGATCAGGTCGTCGCCCGCCGGCTTGCCGGTCGAGCGCGGGTCGCCCCAGACGCCGAGCAGGTCGTCGCGCAGCGCGAAGGCCTCGCCGACCTCCTCGCCGTAGTCCATCAGCGCGTCGCGCACCTCGTCCGGTGCGCCCGCCGCGGCCGCGCCGAGCTCGAGCGGACGCTGCACGGTGTAGCGGCCGGACTTCATCCGGGCGACCCGACGGGCGTGGTCGAGGTCGCGCCGACCCGCGGCGCTGCCGGTGAGGTCGCGGCTCTGCCCGTGCACGAGCTCGACGACCAGCAGGCGCCAGATCTGGCGCATGGCCCGCGGGAGCTCGGTGACCAGGTGGTCCGCTTCCGCGTGGGCGAGGTCGCCGACGAGCACGGCGATGGACTCCCCGAAGTGGCGTGCGTCCCCTCGGGCCCCCGCGTGCAGGTGCAGCTGCGCGGCGAGCGTGTGCACGGAGGGCTGCCCGCGGCGCGAGTCGGACTCGTCCATCACGTCGTCGTGGATCAGCGCGAAGATGTGGAGCAGCTCCAGCGCGGCACCGGCCCGGACGACGTCCGCCTCGCCCCGGTCGTCACGCCGTCCACCGGCGGCCACCCAGCCCCAGTAGGTCATGCTCGGCCGGATCCGCTTGCCCCCGGTGCCGTTCAGCGCCTGCAGCATCTCGGGGAGGTCGTGGTCGAGCAGGATGTCGGCCGGCGGCGCCGCCGGGCTCCCCGGCCCCAGGGGCGAGGCGAGCTCGACGCGCCAGGTGTGGACCAGCGCCGTGATGGCGGCGCGCAGCGCGCTGTCGACCGCGACGAGGTACTCGTGGGTCAGGGCCGTCGTCGACGCGGGCGGCAGCGTGCGGACGGTGCGGTCGCCCGTCCGTGGGCCGTCGGGGCCCGGGTCGGCGGCGGGGCGACGCGGGCTGGTGGAGGCGGTCACGCAGACCTCATACCCAGACCGACGGCTGCTGGTCGAGCAAGGGGACCTGGAGGGCCGCCCACGGGCTGAAGGCGAACGGGGTCGCCGTCACCGCCGAGGCGAGCGACGTCCACGGCACCCACCGCCACTCCATGACCTCCGAGGCGTTCGGGGACACGCGCGAGCCCGCGTGCGTCTGCGCCACGAACACCGGGCACACCTCGTTCTCCACGACCCCGCTGGCGTCGACGGCGCGGTAGGCGAAGTCGGGGAGCGCGCTGCGGACGGCACCCACCTCGAGCCCGAGCTCGTCGTCGAGGCGGCGGCGGACGGCGTCGGTCGGCTCCTCGCCCGGGCGGGGGTGGCCGCAGCAGCTGTTCGTCCACACCCCGGGCCACGTGCGCTTGCTCAGCGCGCGGCGCGTCAGCAGCACCTGCCCGGCCCCGTCGGTGACGTAGCAGGAGAAGGCGAGGTGCAGCGGGGTCTCGGTGTCGTGGACGGTCGTGCGGGGCGCCGTGCCGACGGGGGTCCCGTCCGCGTCGACGAGGACGACGTCGTCGCCGGCGTGCAGCGGGGGGTGGGCTGTGGTCGCGACCATGGGCCAGACTTTAGTGGCGGTCCGGAGAGCGACGAGGTGCTGACCGTCACACCTCAGCGCTGGGGAGAACGTCCCGGGGGCGTCTCTGCCTACCGTATTATTCGGGGAGCCTGCAGCACGTGTCAGGCGGGCCTCGGGTCGAGTGATCACCGGAGGTCGACAGATCTTCGGGTGCTTTATCAGGTCTGGTTGCGCGGCGTCCTCCACGACGGAGGGCGTCGAGCGCGACCACAGCGGGAAGGACTCCCACGAACGGGTCGATGCGGGTCGCCATGGTCGGCACACGCGGCGTCCCCGCGCGGTACGGCGGCTTCGAGACCTGCGTCGAGGAGGTGGGCCGCCGGCTGGTCGAGGCAGGCCACGAGGTCGTCGTCTACTGCCGTCCCCCCGAGGGCGAGAAGGCCGGGGACCAGCCCGACGAGTACCTGGGCATGCAGCTCGTGCACCTGCCCGCCGTGCGGCACCGGGTCCTGGAGACCCTGTCCCACACCGCCGTGTCGATGATGCACCGCTCGATCTCCGAGGCCGACGTGGCGATCGTCTTCAACGCCGGCAACGCCCCGCTCATCCCCGTCCTGCGCGCGCACGGCATCCCGGTCGCGACCCACGTCGACGGCCTGGAGTGGCGCCGCAGCAAGTGGAGCAAGGTCGGGCGCCGCTACTACCGCGCCGTCGAGGCGCTCGCCGTGCGCTGGTCCGACGCCCTGATCGCCGACGCGGTGGGCATCGCCGACTACTACCGCACGGAGTTCGCCGCGCCGACCGAGCTGATCGCGTACGGCGCCCCGATCCTCACGGACCCGGGTCACGACCGCATCGGCGAGCTCGGGCTGGAGCCCAAGGGCTACCACCTCGTGGTCGCGCGCTTCGAGCCGGAGAACCACGTCCTCGAGATCGTCCGCGGCCACGTGGCCAGCAACGCCGAGCTCCCGCTCGTCGTCGTGGGCTCCTCCCCGTACGGCGAGGACTACACCGCCGAGATCGAGGCCGCGGCGAACGACAACGTCCGCCTGCTCGGCGCGGTCTGGGACCAGACCCAGCTCGACCAGCTCTACGCGAACGCCCTGAGCTACGTCCACGGCCACTCCGTCGGCGGCACCAACCCCTCGCTGCTGCGCGCGACCGGGGCCGGGGCGTACGTCATCGCCTACGACTGCATCTTCAACCGCGAGGTCCTGAACGGCGACGGCGACTACTTCTCCTCGCCCGAGGAGCTGGCGGCCCTGCTGGAGGCCAGCGAGCGCGAGCCCGAGCAGGCGGTCGCCCTCGGGTCGTTCGCCCGCGAGGCCATCCGCCGCTACGACTGGGACGACGTCGCCCGCCGCTACGAGGCGCTGTGCGCCCGGCTCGTCGCCGGTCCCCGCGCCAAGCGCCGCCCGAGCGGTCGCCGGGTCGGGACCTGGGACGAGACGGTCACCGGCTTCGACGCGGCCGGTCCGGCCGTCGCCTTCCGCGAGGTCGGCGACCCGCAGCAGGCCGACCAGCACGGGCGGGCCGACGCGCGCGTCTGACCGACGCGCACCGCCGTCCGAACCGCTCCGCCTAGGCCTCGCCCAGCACCACCGCGCGCCAGCGCTCCGCGAACTCGCGCTCGGTGAAGCGCGCCTCGTAGGTCTCCCGCGCCCGTACGCCCGCAGCCGTCACCCCGGCCCGGTCGAGCCGGCGGAGCACCGCCGCGAGCGCGGCCACGTCGCCCGGCGGGAAGAGCCAGCCGTCCACCTCGGGCGTGACGATGTCGACCAGCCCGCCGCCGGCGCTCGCGACGACCGGACGGGCCCGGGCGAGCGCCTCGATCGCCACCAGGCCGAAGGGCTCGGGCCGGTCGGAGGGGACCACGACGACGTCGGCGGCCTCGAGGTAGGGCGACGGGTCGGGCACCTCGCCGACGACCTCGACGCTGTCCGGGTGGGCCAGTGCGGCGACGAGCCCCGGGACGTCGGTGCGCTCGCCGCTGGCCGGCGGGCCGCCGAGCACGGTCAGCGTCCCCGCCACCTGCGCCGCGTCCCAGGCGGCCAGCAGGGTGCGGTGGCCCTTCCACCCGTTCCACCGGCTGGCCACGACGAAGCGCAGCCCGCCGCTCCGGCCGGCCAGCGGGACGGGCGGCCCGGGGTCGGGCGTCCCGTTCGGCACGACGACCGTGCGCCCGAGCAGGGTGGCGGGCAGCGACCCGGCGGCCGCGCTCGAGATCGCGACCAGCCGGCCGCAGGCGAGGGCCGGTCCGGTGAGGGCGGCGAGGTCGGCCCGCGTCCAGATCTCCTGCACGTGACCGAGCACCCGGGGCACGCGGGCCAGGCGGGCGACCGGGGCGGCCAGCAGGGTGGCGCTCGAGGTGCAGTAGACGGTCGAGGCGCGGACGCGGCGCAGCTCGGCGAGCAGCCGGGCCCCGCGGCCGAGGAGGCGGGCGAGCCCGGCCGGCGTCCGGTACGCCCGGCGCAGGACCGGCACGTCGAGGTGGCGCACGGTCACGCCGCGCTGCTCGAGCACGCGGCACAGGGAGAGCTCGGGCGCAGGGTGCTCGAGGTCGGTGGGGAGCCAGACCTCCAGCCCCGGGACGCGCGGGTCGGCGCGGGCGGCCTCGACCATCTCCAGCAGCATCCGGTCGGCCCCGTAGAGCTCGTCGCTGGGGTGGACGAAGACGAGCGGACCGCGCCGCTCGGTCGGGTGCAGCGGTGCGGGCATGGGCGCACAGTAGTGGCGCCTCCCGGGATAAACTCCGCCCCGATGCCCAGCGACAGCACGACGGACACGCGACCGGGGTTCCGTGACGCGATGACCCGGCTGCGCGGTGCGCAGAAGAGCGCGCGCGGCGGACCGCCGTACTCGATCTTCGTCAACCGCCCGATGGGACGGGTGCTGGCCGCGCTGGCCTTCCGGGCCGGGCTGACCCCGAACCAGGTCACCGCGCTCAGCGCCGTGGCCACGTTCGTGGGCGTCGGTCTCCTCGCGGCCGCACCGGCCTCGTACGTCACGGGCGTCGCCGTCTGCCTGCTGCTCGTCCTGGGCTACGCGCTGGACTCCGCCGACGGCCAGCTCGCCCGGCTGCGTGGTGGCGGCAGCCTGCAGGGGGAGTGGTTGGACCACACGGTGGACTCGCTCAAGGTGGTCGTCGTCCACCTGGCCGTGCTCGTCACCTTCTACCTCCACCTCGACCTCGCGATCGGGTGGCTGCTCGTGCCGCTCGCCTTCGCCGTGGCGTCGAGCGTGCACTTCTTCGGCATGATCCTGGTCGACCTGCTGGGCCGGGCCACGCGGGCCGAGCTGGCCCTGGCGGCCCCGCTCAAGACCGCCCCGGGTGCGTCGACCGCGCTGCTCAAGCTGCCCACCGACTACGGCGTCTTCTGCCTGGCCACCGTGCTGCTGGGCGCGCACACCCTGTTCCTCGGCGTCTACACGCTGCTGGCCGCGGCGACCGTCGGCTACACGCTGCTCGTCGTGGCCAAGTGGCGGCGCGACGTGATCGCCCTCGACGTCCTCCGGACCGGGGCCCGCACGAATGCGGCGCCCGAGGGTCACCGCCGGTAGCGTGACGCCCGTGGACGTCGGACGACTGACCGGTGCGTTCGACCTGCTGACGGTCGCGCAGCTCGACGTGATCGAGCAGGCGCGCGGTCGCTGCGACCGGCTCGTGGCCCGCGTGCGCACCGACGAGCAGGTGCTCCGCATCGAGGGCCTGGCGCCGGTGATGCCCCTGGACGAGCGCGTCAGCCTGGTGGCTGCGCTGCGCGTCGTGGACGACGTGGACGTGGCGGCCGACGACCACCTCGTGGGCCGGACCGAGCGCGGGCTCGCGTACGACTTCGCCGACGCGTCCTCGCCGGCCGAGGGCGAGGTGCTCCGCCCCCGTCCCGACGGCCCCGTCCTGCCCGCCGTGCCCGACTTCCTCGTCCGCACCGACGCGACGGACCCGGGGACGCGTACGGGCTACGTGCCCGGCGGGTGGGACATGTTCCACATCGGCCACCTCCGGATCCTCGAGCGCGCCCGCGCCCAGTGCGACCGCCTGGTCGTCGGCGTCGTCACCGACGAGGCGCTCGTCGCGGCCAAGGGCCGGCCGCCGATGGTGCCGTTCGCCGCGCGCGCGGCCGTGGTCGCCGCCGTCGGCCTGGTCGACGAGGTCGTGGCCGACGCGTCGTCGAACAAGCTGCTCGCCTGGGAGCGGGTCGGCTTCGACGTCCTGTTCAAGGGCGACGACTGGCGCGGGACCGCCAAGGGCGACCGGCTGGAGACCGAGATGGCCCAGGTCGGGGTCGAGCTGCGCTACTTCCCGTACACCCCGCACACGTCCAGCACCGCCCTCCGCTCCGTTCTCGACGCCCGCTAGGCCCGCCCCGTGAGCGCGCGTGTCGTCGTCGGCGTCCCGACCTACCGGCGGCCCGAGGACCTCGCGGCCCTGCTGCCGCTGCTGCTTGCCCAGGCCGACGAGCTCGCCGACCGACGCCTCGACGTGCTGGTGGTCGACAACGACCCGGCCGCCTCGGCGCGCGCCGTGGTGGCGGCGACCGCGGACGACCGGGTCCACTACACCGTGCAGGCGGTGCCCGGCATCGCCGCGGTGCGCAACCGGATCCTCGACGGGGCGGCGGGCGACCTCGGCGCCGACCTGGTGGCGATGATCGACGACGACGAACGTCCCGAGCCCGGCTGGCTCGCCGCGCTCGTGGGCACGTGGGAGCGCACCGGTGCTGCCCTCGTCGCCGGGCGGGTCGTCCCCGAGTTCAGCGGTCCGCTCGACCCCTGGGTCGCCGCCGGCCGGTTCCACACCCGGCGCAACCTGACGACCGGGGCGCCCCTCACCGTGGCCGCGGCCGGCAACCTGCTCCTCGACCTGGGTCAGGTGCGCGACCTCGGGCAGCGCTTCGACGAATCCGTCGGGCTCGCCGGCGGCGAGGACACCCTCTTCAGCCGCGAGCTGCACGCGAAGGGCGCCTCGATGGTCTGGTGCGCCGAGTCGGTCGCGGTCGACCGCGTCCCGCCGGACCGGATGACGCGACGGTGGGTGCTGGAGCGGGCGATGAGCCACGGCGACGCCTGGGTGCGGGTCGGTCTCCGGCTGGCGCCCGGGCCGGCCGGCCGGGCGACGTTCCGGGTGCGTTCCGTCCTCGGCGGTACGGCCCGGGTGGTCCTCGGCGGCGCCCGCGCGGCGGCGGGGGAGGTGCTGCGGCGCCCGGTCGACCAGGCCCGCGGACGCCGCGCCGCGATGCGCGGCGTCGGGATGGTGCGGGGCGCGTGGGGGCTGCACCACGTCGAGTACGCCCGGCCGGAGCACGAGGTCCCGCGGTGACGGCGCGGAGCGGGCTGCCCGCCGCGCTCAAGCGGACGCTGCGCCGGGCGGCCGCACCCCTCGGGTCGGTCGAGGCCGTCCGGACCGCGGCGCCGGAGATCGTGCTGACCTTCGACGACGGACCCGACCCCGTCGGGACGCCGGCCGTCCTGGACGCCCTCGCGGCGCACGGCGCGACCGCCACGTTCTTCGTGCTGATGACCCGGGTCCGTCGGCACCCCGAGCTGCTCGCCCGGGTGCGGCGCGAGGGCCACGAGATCGGCCTGCACGGCGTCGACCACCAGCGGCTGACCCGGTTCTCCGGCGCCGAGGTCCGGGCCCGGACGGCGGCGGCCCGGGCCGAGCTCGAGGCGCTGACGGGGGAGCCGCTCCGCTGGTTCCGCCCGCCGTACGGCGCCCAGATCCCGGCGACCTGGCTGGCGGTGCGGCGGACGGGCCTGATGCCGGTGCTGTGGGGTCCGACCACCTGGGACTGGCGCGACCTGCCCCAGGACGACCGGGTCGCCAAGGCGCTCCAGGGGGCGCGGGCGGGCGCCGTCGTGCTCGGCCACGACGCCTTCGCCGGGGCGTCGGACGGGGCCGGGGGCAGCGCGGAGGACGGCTCCGACGACGGGGGTCAGAGCCTCGTCGAGCCCGACGTGGACCGCTTCGACCTCGTGGACCGGGTGCTCACGGCGTACGGCGAGGTCGGCCTGCGCGGGCGCTCGCTCGGCGACGCCCTCGTCCAGGGCCGGGTCGTCCGGGCCGCCCGCTTCCGCGCGTGAGTTCGCTCACGGCCTGAGCGGCACCCGACCTTCTTGCGGGGAGCGCACGGGGCCTGGTGTGGACAGCGGCCGTGTCCGATTCGTAACCTCGCGACATCGCCGGGGCGGGTCTTCCGCCGGCGCAACAGCACGTCCTGCGGGGGAACCGACGTCATGACCCATGTTTTCGCCGCGCCTCGGCGCGCCGCCATCCTGTCGCTGACGCTCGCCCTGGCGGGGGTCAGCCTCCTCGGCGCGACCGGGCTGCCGACGGCGGAGGCGGCCGCGCCCCCCGCCGTGGTGCAGCCGGACGCCTCGTCGGGCGTGACGGCCGACGTGCTGCCGACGACCCAGATCAACGCCGGCGGCTACGTGCAGGACCAGGCCATCGTCGGGGACGCCGTCTACGCCGGAGGGTCCTTCTCCTCGGCGCGACCGGCCGGCGCCGCGGCGGGCACCAGCGAGAGCCGACGCACGAACCTGCTCGCGTACTCGATCAGCACGGGTGCCCTCAAGTCGTTCGCGCCCAGCCTCAACGGCATCGTCCGCGTCACCGCGCTGTCCCCGGACAAGAAGCGCCTCTACGTCGGCGGCGAGTTCACGACGGTCAACGGCGCGACGCGCAACCGGCTCGTCGCCTTCGACACCGGCACCGGCGCGGTCGTCGGCAGCTTCAACGTCAACCTCGGCGGGCCCGTCTACGCCATCGCCGCCACGAGCAGCACCGTGTACGTGGGCGGGCAGTTCACGCAGGCCAACGGCGTCAACCGCGGCCGCTTCGCCGCCTTCCGGGCGTCAGACGGCGGTCTGCTCAGCGCCTGGGCGCCCAAGTCGGGCGACTACCAGGCCGTGCGGGCCCTGCTCGTCGCCCCCGGCGGGAACGTCATCGCCGGCGGCCAGTTCGCGACGGTCGGCACCCTCTCGTCCTCGACCCTGACGTCCGCGCCGGGCTCGGTCTCGCTCGACCCGACCACCGGGGCCGCCAAGACCTGGGCGGTCAACAAGGTCGTCAAGCAGTACGGCACCGACGGCGGCGTCCTGTCGCTGAAGACCGACGGCACCACCGTGTACGGCGCCGGCTTCTGGTTCGGCGGCACGCAGTCCAACTTCGAGGGCGCGTGGGCGGTCAACCCCTCCGACGGCTCGATCAAGTGGCTCGCGGACTGCCACGGCGACACGTACGACACCACGGTCGCCAACGGCGTGGTCTACGCGGCGAGCCACCAGCACGACTGCTCCAACCTGGGCTCGTTCCCGCAGCAGCGCCCGACGCAGGTCGAGTGGCGCGCGAACGCGTTCACCGCGGCCGCCAAGGGCGACCTCCTGCCGAACTCGCTGTCGCCGACCAAGTTCAAGGACTACTCGGCCTACGACTCCCCGGCCGTCGTCAACTGGTTCCCGCAGTTCGCGCAGGGCCCGAGCAGCGGCTACTACTCCGGCCAGCCGACGCTGACGATCGAGAGCACCAGCGACTACGTGGTCGTCGGCGGCCAGTTCCCGACGGTGAACGGCAAGGCCCAGCAAGGTCTGGTCCGCTTCGCCCGCGGGTCCGTCGCGCCGAAGAAGGTCGGCCCGCGCGTCTACTTCTCCGACCCGGGCAGCGCCTCCACCTCCGTCGGCTCCCCGACGGTGAAGGTCGTGGGCGGCAACACCGTCCGCGTCACCGCCGCCCCCTGGGACCGCGACGACGCCGTGCTGGCGAAGGTCGAGCTGTTCCGCAACGGCTCGGTGGTGAAGACGTACACCAACCTGACGGCGCCGTGGTGGCAGACCACCGTGGCCTACACCGACTCCAGCGTCTCGGCGGGGACGAAGTACACCTACTACCTCCGGATGACCGATGCCGACGGCAACGTCGTCAGCAGCGGTTCCGCGAGCGCCGTGCCGAGCGGGACCTCGATCTCGAGCTCGACGTACTCCAACCAGGTCCGCAGCGACGGCGCCAAGAACTACTGGCGCCTGGACGACCCGTCCTCAGGTTCCGCCGTCACCGACTGGGCCGGTTCGACCGACCTCGTCCGGGCGTCGGGCCTGGGTCTCGGGGCGGCCGGCGCGATCGGTTCCGACAAGGCCGCGTCGGTGAACGGGACGGTCAACGCCTCCGCGGCGTCGAGCACCGGTTTCGTCCGGGCGCCGCAGGTCTTCAGCGTGGAGGGCTGGTTCAAGACGACGTCGACGACCGGCGGGGCCGTGGTCGGGTTCGGCGACGTCCCGACCGGGAGCAGCTACCGCCACGACCGGCAGATCTCGCTGAGCTCGTCGGGCAAGGTCGTGTTCCACGTCGACAACGGCGCGGTCCGGACGGTCACCAGCCCGAAGGCGTACAACAACGGCGCCTGGCACCACGCCGTGGCGACCCTGTCGGGCTCGGGCATGGTGCTCTACGTCGACGGGGCGAAGGTCGCGTCCAGCACCTCGGTCACCTCGGCCCGCAACTACGGCGGCTTCTGGCGGATCGGGGCGGACAAGCTCCCGGGCACCGCCACCGGCTACCTGGGCGGCTACGTCGACGACGTGGCGGTCTACCCGACCGCGTTGACCGCGACCCAGGTGAAGGACCACTACACCGACTCCGGTCGGTGACCTCGCTCACGACCTGAGCGTGGCGCCCGGCTCCTTCTCGCGAGGAGTCGGGCGAAGTCCGCACGCGACGTCTGAGAACCCCCTTATACTCCTACGCGGGGCCGGGGGATACAGCGCCCCACTCATTCTTCTGTCGGGGGACCTCGCGTGACTTCTCATTCTCTGCTGCCTCGGCGTGCGGTGTCGTTGCCGCTCGCGCTGGCGCTGGCGCTCGTCAGCCTGCTGGGTGCGTTCGGCCTGCCGGCCGCGGCCGCTGCCGCTCCGCCCGCGGCCGTCCAGCCGGACAGCTCCTCGGGTGTCACGTCCGACGTCCTCCCGACCACCCAGATCGCCGCCGGCGACTACGTCCAGGACCAGGCCATCGTGGGCGACACGGTGTACGCCGGCGGCTCGATCACCTCGGCCCGCCCCGCCGGTGCCGCCGCAGGCACGAGCGAGTCCGCCCGCACCAACCTCCTGTCCTACTCGATCAGCAGCGGCGCGCTGGGCAGCTTCGCGCCGGCCGTGAACGGCATCGTGCGGGTCCTCGAGCTGTCGCCGGACAAGTCGCGCCTCTACGTCGGCGGAGAGTTCACGACGGTGGACGGCGCGACGCACAACCGTCTCGTGGCCTTCAACACCGCCACGGGTCAGGTCGACCCGACCTTCGCGGTCAACCTCGGCGGGCCGGTCTACGCCATCTCCGCCACGAGCAGCACCGTCTACGTGGGCGGGCAGTTCACGCAGGCCAACGGCGTCAACCGCGGCCGCTTCGCCGCGTTCCGCGCGTCCGACGGCGGTCTGCTCACCGCCTGGGTCCCGAAGGTGGGCGACGGCCAGGCCGTGCGGGCGCTCCTCGTCGCCCCCGGCGGCAGCGTGATCGCCGGCGGGCAGTTCGCCACCATCGGCAGCCTCTCGAACTCGACGCTGGTCACGGCGCCCGGGTCGGTCTCCCTCGACCCCACCACCGGGGTCACGAAGACCTGGGCCGTGAACAAGGTCATCAAGCAGTACGGGGCCAACGGCGGCGTCCTGTCGTTGAAGACCGACGGCACCACCGTGTTCGGCGCGGGCTTCTGGTTCGGCGGCACGGACTCCAACTTCGAGGGGGCCTGGGCGGTCACGCCCGACGACGGCTCCATCAAGTGGCTCGCCGACTGCCACGGCGACACGTACGACACCACGATCGCCAACGGCGTGGTCTACGCCGCGAGCCACCAGCACGACTGCTCCAACATCGGCTCGTTCCCGCAGCAGCGCCCGACGCAGGTCGAGTGGCGCGCCAACGCGTTCACCGCCGACGCCAAGGGCGACGTGCTCCCGAACTCGTTCTCGCCGACCAAGTTCAAGGACTACTCGACCTACCAGGCCCCGGCCGTCATCAACTGGTTCCCCCAGTTCGCCCAGGGCCCGACGAGCGGCTACTACTCCGGCCAGCCGACCCTGACGATCGAGAGCACCAGCGACTACGTGGTCGTCGGCGGCCAGTTCCCGACGGTGAACGGCAAGGCCCAGCAGGGCCTCGTCCGCTTCGGCCGTCCGGGCCTCGCGCCGGGCACCGACGGCCCGCGGGTCTACTTCTCCGACCCCGGCAGCGCCAACACCTCGGTCGGCACCCCCAGCGTCAAGGTCGTCGGGGGCAACACCGTCCGCGTGACCGCCGCGCCCTGGGACCGGGACGACCTGGTGCTGAGCAAGGTCGACCTGCTCCGCAACAACGTCGTGGTCAAGACCTACAACGACCTCACCGCGCCCTGGTGGCAGACGACGGTGGCCTACACCGACACCGACATCACGGCCGGCACGACGTACAGCTACAAGCTGCGGATGACCGACGCGCACGGCAACACCACGACGAGCAACGCGGGATCCGTCACGCCGAGCGGCACGAACCTGGCCGACTCGACCTACTCCGACCAGGTCAAGGCCGACGGCGCCGCGAACTACTGGCGCCTCGACGACCCGTCGTCCGGCACCTCGATCACCGACTGGGCGGGTTCGACGGACCTCACCCGCGCCTCCGGTCTCGGGCTGGGTGTCGCAGGGGCCATCGGCTCCGACACCGGCGCTTCGGTCAACGCGACGGTCAGCGCCTCGGCGGCGTCGAACAACGGCTTCGTCCGCGCGCCGAACACCTTCAGCGTCGAGGCGTGGTTCAAGACGACCTCGACCTCGGGCGGGCAGGTCGTGGGCTTCGGCGACGTGCCGACCGGCAGCAGCTACCGCCACGACCGGCAGGTCTACCTGAACGCGGCGGGCAACCTCGTCTACTACCTCGACCAGGCCGGCACCTCGCGGTCGATCACGAGTCCCAAGAAGTACAACGACGGCGCGTGGCACCACGTGGTCGCGACGCTCTCGTCGGGCTCGGGCATGGTGCTCTACGCCGACGGGGCGAAGTCCGCCTCGTGGTCCTCGATCACCTCGGGCCGGGCGTACGGCGGGTTCTGGCGAGTCGGGGCTGACCTGCTCCCGGGCACCACGGCCACCACCTCGAAGTACCTGAGCGGCTCGATCGACGACGTCGCCGTCTACCCGACCGCGCTGAGCGGGACGCAGGTCAAGGACCACTACAACGACTCGGGCCGGACGGCGGCGGTCGCGCCGACGGCGGCCTTCACGATGTCGTGCGACTCGCTGGCGTGCAGCTACGACGCCAGCCCGTCCACGCCGGACATCAGCAACGCGAAGACCGCGGCGGCCACTGCCGCCGCGGTCTCCGCGGCTCCGGCCGACGGCCCCACGCCGACGATCGCCGGCTACGCCTGGAGCTTCGGCGACGGCAGCTCGGCCACGAGCATGAAGGCGGACCACACGTACCGGTCGGCGGGCACCTTCGACGTCACGCTGACCGTGACCAACAGCGCCGGGAACGTGTCGTCGGCGGTCCAGACCGTGGACGCCGTCGGCAACTCGGTGCCGGTGGCGGTCTTCACCAGCAAGGCCAAGGGGAAGAAGCTGACGTTCGACGGCAGCAAGGCCGTCGACTACGACGGCAAGATCAAGAAGTACAAGTGGTACTTCGGGGACGGGTCGACCAGCACCAAGGCGAAGACCAGCCACACCTACAAAGGGACCGGCTCCTACTTCGTCAAGCTAGCGGTCACCGACGACGACGGCGCGACCGGCTGGACCTCGACGACCCTCCTGACCGGGGGGTCGTCGCTTGCGTCTGACGCCTTTCAGCGCAAGGCCGACGGGTGGGGCAAGGCCGACAAGGGCGGCGCCTGGACCACCGACGGCGACGCCGCCTTCTCCACCGACGGCCAGCAGGGCGTGCTGAGCCTGGGCGGGGCCGGCGAGGGCGGGACCGCGAGTCTCGCCCGCGTGTCCTCCACCAAGGCCAACGTCGTCGGCGACGTGTCGATCGACAAGACGGGGTCGAAGGACGGGACCACGGCCGCGTACGTGCTTCGCCAGCGGGGCAGCGCCGACTACCGCGCCAAGCTCGTCTTCGTCGAGGACGGCAAGCTGTTCCTCGTCGTCAGCCGTGTGGTCGACGGCAAGGAGAAGGTGATCAAGACGGTGAAGCCGAAGACGACGTACGAGCCCGGCGACATCCTCCGTCTCCGCGCGACCATCAGCAGCGCGAAGAACGCCACGATCAAGGCGACGGTGTGGAACGCGGGCACCAAGGAGCCGAGCGCCCAGCTCTCCGTGAAGGACAGCACGAAGGCGCTCAACAAGGCCGGCTCGGTCGGCGTCTGGGGCTACCAGGCGCAGGCTGCGACCAACGCGCCCGTGCAGCTGGACTTCGACAACCTCCTCGTCACCGCGAGCTGACGACCTTGCCGCGCACCCGACCCCCCGTCCCGCTCCGCCTCGCCGGCCTCGTCGCCGGCTCGGCCGTGCTGCTCGTCGGCTGCTCGGACCCGGCACCCCGCCCGGCCCTGCCCGCGCCGTCGGCGTCGGCCCCGAGCGCCTCGGCCCCCGCGGCCACCCCCACGGCCGCGTCGTCCTCCGCCGCCCCGACGTCGGCACCCTCGAGCGCCACGCCCGCCCCGGCCCCCACCGCGACCGGCGACGGGACCGTCGAGCCCAACCGGCCCGTCGAGACCGCCCCGCCGAAGAGGCTGGACGAGTCGACGAAGACCGCCGGCGCCGAGGTCTCGCTGGTCTCCGTGCGGTCGACGGACATCAAGGCCAGCGGCCCGAGCGACAGCTCCGGACCCGGCGTGCTGCTCCGGCTCGAGGTGGTCAACACGACCGGCAAGCGCCTCGACACGAGCTTCGTGCAGGTCAACGTGACGAACGACGCCGGCGACCCCGGGACTCTCGTCTCCGGCTCGCCGACCGATCCCCTGACCGGTTCGCTCAAGGCCGGCGCGAAGGCGCAGGCCACGTACGCGTTCCTGCTGGGCGACGCCGGCTCCGCCCCGGTGACCGTGTCGGTGTACGTGACGTCGGGCCAGCCCGTGGTGACGTTCCGTGGTCGCGCCTCCTAGCCGGACGGCGGGCTGGACCCACGACCGCGCGAGCGTCCTCTTCCTCCTCGTCGGGCTCTGGGCGATCGTGCCCAAGATCCTCCAGACGCTCACCGCGGCCAAGTACCGCGTCCGCGTCGACCAGGCCGCCCCGCCGCCGAGCGCGGTCACGGTCCTCGCGACCGACCTGCTGACGCTGGCGCTGCTCGGCTACTGCCTCCTCGTCGTCCTCGACGCGCTGCGCAGCAACGTCCGCCGTGACCTCCTGGGCCCGGTCCTGCTGCTCGCGCCGTGGGCGTGGGTGGAGGTGCGCGGCTTCACCCTCGACGCCGCGTCCGGCGTCTCGGACCTGGTCTACCCGGCCGTCGTCGTGGCGGTCTGGCTCGTCCGGCCCGGCCTGCGGCACCTCCGGCTGCTCGGCTACCTCGCCGCCGCGGTCGCCCTCGTCTCGATCGTCATCGGCGTCGGCTTCCCCGACCAGGGGGTCTTCCGCTCGGTCGACGGCAGCGCCATCAACGAGGAGAAGGCGATCCTGCCCTTCGGGGTCCTGGTCGGCGTCTTCACCCACGGCAACACCCTCGGGCAGTACCTGCTGATGGGGCTGCCGCTGATCGCGCTCGTGCCGCGGCGCGGGCTGCGCGCGGTGCTGCTCGCGGTCACCGCGGGTGCCCTCCTGTGGAGTGCGGCCCGGTCCACCATCGCCGGGGCGGTCGCGCTCGCCCTCGTCGTGGCCGTCCTGTCGCTGCTGCCCCCCGGACGTCGGTCGGTGCCGTACCGGCTCGTGCTGGGCGGGGCGTTCGCGCTCGTCGCCGTGCTGCCCTTCGTCACCCGCGCCCCGCTCGCCTTCACGGGCCGCGGGGCGATCTGGAGCAACAGCCTGGGCTACTGGCGCGAGCACCCGTGGGTCGGCAACGGGTCGGACTTCTACACGCGGATCGCCCGGACCACCGCCGACCTCGGCGGCACCGTCTACCACGGTCACAACGAGACCGTGCAGCTGCTGGTGACCGGCGGGGTGGTGCTCGTCGTCCTGGTCGGGCTCCTGCTGGTCGCCGTGATCCGCCGGGCGACGGACGAGCGCACGGGCGGCACGATCGGCCTCGCCATCCTCCTCGCCCTCGCGGGCGCGTCGCTGCTCGAGGTGTCGCTGCTCTTCGACGACAGCGGCGCCTTCGACCCGGTCCTGCTGCTCCCGCTCGCGACCCTGCTCGTCGGCGAGCCGCTGGGCGAGGCCGCTCGAGCGCCGCGGGCCGTCGAGCATCGCCTGCCCGCCCTCGCGCGTGGTTGACCTCGGCCGCGCGGCGGCCCGGGGGACGGCGTTCACGCTCGTCGCCCAGAGCGGCCGCTTCGCCCTGCAGATCGGCTCGCTGGTCGTGCTCGCGCGGCTGCTCTCGCCGGAGGCGTTCGGCCTCGTGGCGATGGCGACCAGCGTCCTCGGCGTCGCCGAGCTGATCCGCGACTTCGGCCTCTCCTCGGCGGCGATCCAGGCGAAGGAGCTGAGCGACGCCGAGCGGACGAACCTCTTCTGGGTCAACGTCGGCATCGGCACCACCTGCGCGGTCCTCGCGCTCGTCCTCGCCCGCCCGATCGCGTCGCTCTACGGCGACCCGCGGGTCGCCGGCGTCGTCGTCGCGCTCGCGGGCCTGCTGGTCGTCAGCGGCGTGACCACCCAGTTCCGCGCGGAGCTCAGCCGCGACCTGCGCTTCGTCGCGCTCGGTGTCGTCGAGCTCTCGGCGCAGGCGGCCGGGGTGGCGGTGGCCATCTCCAGCGCCGTGCTCGGGGCCGGCTACTGGTCGATCGTCGCGCAGCAGGGCACCGTCGTGCTGGTCACCTGCGTGCTCTGCGTCGTCTTCTGCGGGTGGCGCCCGGGGCGCCCTCGTCGCGACACCTCCGTGCGGAAGTTCGTCCGCTTCGGCAGCCACGTCCTCGGCACCCAGGTGCTCGGCTACGCGACGAACAACGTCGACAACGTCGGCATCGGCGCGGTGTGGGGCGCCGGTCCGCTCGGGGTCTACAGCCGGGCGTACCAGCTGCTCATGGTGCCCATCAACCAGATCAACGACCCCATGAGCCGGGTTGTGCTGCCCGTGCTCTCCCGGGTGCAGGACGACGGGCCCACGCTCCAGCGCTACGTCGAGAAGGCGCAACGCGTCGGCACGTACGGGCTGGGGCCGCTCTTCGCGGTGGCCGCGGGCGTGGCCGCCCCGCTCGTCGCGCTGCTGTTCGGACCGCAGTGGACCGCCGTCGTTCCCGTGTTCGTCGCGCTGGCCGTCGGGGGCGTGTTCCGCGGGGTGGGGCTGGTCACGTACTGGGGCTTCCTCGCCCGCGGTCGCGCCGACCGGCAGCTGCGGATGTACCTGGTCACCCGCCCGCTGATGATCGGGATGATCCTGGCCGGCCTTCCGTGGGGACCCGTCGGGGTCGCGGCGGGGCACTCGGCCGCGTTCGCCGTCTACTGGATCGTCGCCCTGCTCTACATGGGCAAGGTCACCGGTCTCGACAGCCGCCGGCTCCTGCGTCAGGCCCTGGTCGCCCTCGCGGTCCTCAGCCTCCCCGTCGGCGGGCTGGCCTACCTCGGCACGCGCCTCGTCGACGGCACGGTTCCGCAGCTGCTGCTCGGCGGGGGCCTGGCGCTCGCCTGGGTGGGGCTGCTCCTGCTCGTGCTGCCGTCCCAGCGCGCCGAGCTGGCCGCGGCCCGGGGGCTGCTGCGGCGCCAGCGCGTCCCGGCGGCCTGACGGCTGCGTCCGGCTACGGGGCCTTGGGCCGGCCGTACTCCACGCTGACCACGCCGAGGGCGCCGCCGACGACGCCGACCGCGGTCGACACCTGGCAGGACCCGAGGGCGCGGCGCCTGACGTCCCCGCTCGCGACGCCGCGGAGCTGGTTGGCCACGCCGGTCGCGCCGCGGACGGCACCCCGGGCCACGAGCTCGAGCCGCTCGGCCAGCCGCCGGGGCCCGGAGTCGCTCAGGGCGAGGGCGACCCGGCTCCAGTCGTTCCCGGTGCGGTAGGACCGGCGCCGCACCCAGGCCCGGGTCATCCGGTCGACGGAGTGGAAGTCCAGGACCTCCGCCTCGTCGCACCAGCGGATCTCGCCGCCCGCGGCCACGATCGCGTGGGTGAGCATCGTGTCGCTGCCGCCCGTGAGGCCGAAGGCTTCGTCGAACTCCAGCCCGTACGCCCGCAGCTGCGCCAGGTCGAGCAGCAGGTTGGCGCTGCTGGCCCCGCCGAGCAGGGTCCCGGTGGTCCGGACGGTCCGGTCGAAGACCCCGGAGCCGGCCACCCAGGCGTCGGGCTCGCCCGCCTCGAAGCGCGGCACGGCCGGGCCGCTGACCGCCGCGGGGCGCCAGCGCAGCCACGCCGCGACCATCCGGCCGAGCCACCCCGGGGTGGGCAGGCCGTCGTCGTCGACGAAGACCAGCAGGTTGGCGTCGCCGGCCTCGGCCAGGGCCCGGTTGCGGGCCGCCGCGATGCCCGGCCGCGGCTCGTGGACGTAGCGGACACTGCTTCCGGCGAACGCCTCGACCTGCTCCCGGGCGCCCCCGGCGGGGTCGTTGTCGACCACGACCACCGTCGCCGCGCCGGCCAGGCCCCGGACCTGGTCCACGAGCTCGGGCAGCAGCCGGGCCAGGGCGGCGGGCCGCCGGAACGTGGCGACGCCGACGACGACGGTGGGCTGCGACGTCTGCTCGGGTTCCGCCACGGACAGGAAGATTACCGGTCCGCCCGAGGTGGGTGTGGGATCATTCAGGGCGTCAGCGGGCTGCCCGGGATCGTTGGCGGCCCGGCACCGACGCCGCACCAGGCCCGCCCGGGGCACGTCTTCGGACCCCGAGAGACAAGGAACGCCGCGTGGAGCTGCGTGGATACCTGCACGCGCTGCGGCTGCGCTGGTGGCTCGTCGCCGGTCTGGCGGTGCTCGGCGCCGTGCTCGGCCTCGCGGCCTACCTGCTGACCCCGGCGGTCTACGCCAGCACGGTCACGTTCTACGTCAGCGTCCCGCCCACGGGCGGCGGCAGCTCCGCGACGTCGACCCAGTACGCGCAGGCGAAGGTCAGCTCCTACGTCTCCCTCGTCCGCAGCGAGGAGGTCGCCCGCCGGGTGGTCGCCGACCAGAAGCTGACGGCCTCGCCGTCCTCGGTCGCCTCGACGATCACGGCCAGCGCGCAGCTGAACACCACGCTGCTGACCGTGACCGTGCAGACCGGCTCCCCGGAACGTTCCGCCACGATCGCGCGCGGCGTCGCCGACACGTTCGGTCCGCTGGTGGACGAGCTCGACAACGCGGGCCGCCCGGCGCAGGTCATCGGCGTCGACGTCGTGTCCGGCCCGACCGTCGCCTCCTCCCCGGTCAGCCCGGACCTGAAGAAGTTCTTCGCGCTCGGGCTCCTGGCCGGGCTCGTCCTCGGGGCGCTGCTCGCCGTGCTTCGCGACCTGCTCGACGTGACGGTCCGTTCGTCGACCACGGCGGCCGAGGTCGTCGGCGCACCGACGCTGGCCGTGGTGGACGAGGACCGGGACGACCGGGGGAGAGCCGAGTCGGTCCGCCAGCTCCGGACGAACCTGGCCTTCCTGCGGGCCGCAGGCGCCCCCACCTCCGGTGCCGAGGTGGTCGTCGTGACGTCCGCGCTCGGCGGCGAGGGCAAGACGACCACCGCGCTCGACCTGGCCCGCTCCTTCGCCGAGACCGGGGAGCGCGTGCTCCTCGTCGAGGCCGACCTGCGCCGCCCGACGCTCGCGCCGACCCTCCACCTCGAGCCCGGTCCGGGGCTGTCGGACGTGCTGGCCGGGCAGGCCGAGGTGGCCGCCGCCGTACGCCCCGGTGGTGCGGAGGGCCTCTCCGTGCTGCCGGCCGGGACGGTGCCGCCCAACCCGGCGGAGCTGCTCGGCTCGGCCCGGATGGCCGACACGATGGGCGGGCTGCGGTCCACGTACGACAAGGTCCTGCTCGACGCGGCCCCGCTGCTGCCCGTGACGGACGCGGCGGTCTGCTCGGCCGTCGCCGACGGCGTGCTGCTGGTCGTGCGCTGGGGTCGGACGAGCCGCAGCGAGGTGGCCGAGGCCGTGGTCATGCTCGAGCAGGTGCACGCCACCGTGCTGGGCAGCGTGCTGAACGGGCGCCGCCTCACCCGGTCGGAGCGCCGGCGCTACTCCTCGGACCCCTCCGCCTTCTCCTGGTCGCCGACCACGCCCGAGCACGCGGGCTGAGCCGGTCGGCTCAGCGGCCGACGAACGGCACCAGCGCGGCCTCGACGCGACGCCGGCACCGCCGGAAGTGCCGCAGGCTCCGGCCCATGGGGTCGGGCAGGTCCCGTTCGCGGTGGTCGGGGTGCCGCTCGCGGCCGGCCGTCGCCCGGCCCAGGAGCGCGGGCACGGTCGGTTCCGACGGGCCGGTCGCCGGGGCCGCCTGCAGCCAGGCCGAGAAGTCCAGCAGCGTGAAGGTCCGCCCGGCCGCCTCGGGCGACAGGGCGACGACCTCCTCCCGCTGCTCGGCGGCCGCGGTGAGGACCAGGTCGGAGGCGTCGACCAGCGCCGGGTCCAGCCGGGTGGCGCCCCAGCCCGTCGCGTCGACCCCGTGCTCGGCGAGGGCCCGGACGACGTACGGGTGGGCGGGCATCCCCGGCTGGGCGTGCGTCCCCGCGGACGACACGAGCAGGCCGGCGGCGCCGCCGGAGGAGTCCAGCGCGTCGCGCAGGAGCAGCTCCATCATCGGTGAGCGGCAGTGGTTGGCGTAGCAGACGAAGAGGATCCGAGCAGCGTTCTCAGGCTGCTCTGGGGAGCGTTCGTCGACCACCGCGTACGCCTTCCTCTGGACTGAGAGCCGCTCAGGCTCCTACCTCGCAACTCACAGTAATTACCGGATCAATCCTTGCGATGTCTCAGGCGAGCGTCGGACCGGACGCGGGGGATGGGGCGAGACGGTCCGCGGCCCGACGAGGGACAGCCCAGTCCTTCGCGACGCCCACCCAGCTCGGGGAACCTCGAAAGGTACTTGCTGTGATGACGCACGCCCTCACCCGGACCAGCCTGACGCTCGCCACCGTGATCATGGCCGCGACGGCCGTGTTCGCCTCCTCCGCCACCACCGAGGTCGCCCAGGCGGCGCCCGCGCCGACCGCGGCCACGGCAAACTCGCAGCGGACGATCATCACCGCCGACTTCGACGGCACCAAGCGGGGGGCCGTCGATCCCAAGTCGTTCAACAAGCTGGTGGGGCCGACCAACAAGAACAAGGGCGCCTTCGCCGGCATGACCTACCGGCAGGACTACCGCGGCTCCGGCAACGTCGTGCGGCACAAGCTCGAGGGCGGGAAGTTCATCGCGTCGAAGGGCGAGGGCCGCGGCAACGTCCTCATGGTCAAGCTGCCCGGCTCGTACGACTCGGCGTGCATGTCGTACGACGTCCGCTTCGCCGCCCCGTTCGACTTCTCCGCCGGCGGCAAGCTGCCGGGCTTCGTCGGGGTGGCGCCGGGCACGAAGCCCCAGACGCCCGAGGGCGGCGGCTCGACCGCGCACGGCTGGTCGGGGCGTCTCATGTGGCTGGGCGCGAAGATGTGGAAGTTCGTCCGCGACGCGAAGCGGTCGAACATGGTCGTGACGTACCTCTACCACCCGGGCCAGAACCGCGAGTTCGGCGACAACGTCTCCTGGGGGTCGTCCTTCACCCCGGGCGTGTGGCACCACGTGCGCCAGTGCCACGTCATGAACACCGTCGGCAAGGCCGACGGGGTCCTGCAGACCTGGTTCGACGGCACGCTGGTGATGGAGTCCGACAAGGTCGTCTACCGGACCGACCCGAAGGTGCACATCACGCACTTCGACTGGAGCGTCTTCCGCGGCGGCAACTCCGCCACCTGGGCCGGCGCGAAGAACGCCTACGTCGACCTGGACAACCTGAAGATCACCGCCGGCTGACCTGCCCGGAGCCCGAGACCCCCGTCCTCGACGGGGGTCTTCGGCGTTCCCGGGGACGCGTCTTCCGCGCCTGGGTCAGGCGGCGCCGACGCGGCGGAGGACGGCGGAGAAGGTCTTCCAGAGGATCAGCAGGTCGAGAGTGAGCGACCAGTTCTCGACGTAGCGCAGGTCGAGCTGCACGGCGGCGTCGCCTTCGAGGTGCGAACGTCCGCTGACCTGCCACAGGCCGGTGAGGCCGGGGGTCACCAGCGCGCGTCGGCTCGAGTGGGCCGGCATGAGGGCCAGCTCGTGGGCGAGGTGTGGGCGAGGGCCGACGAGTGACATCGTGCCGTTGAGGACGTTCAGCAGCTGCGGCAGCTCGTCGAGGGAGAAGCTCCGCAGGAAGCGGCCGAGGCGCGTGATCCGGGGGTCGTCGCTGAGCTTGAACAGCCCGCCCTTGCCCTGGTTGCGCTCCATCAGCGAGGCGAGCTCGTTCTCGGCGCCGATCCGCATCGAGCGGAACTTGTACATCGTGAACTCGGCCCCGCTGCGCCCGATCCGGGTCTGGGCGAAGATCACCGGTCCGCCGTCCTGCAGCTTGATCGCCAGCGCGATGAGCAGCATCAGCGGCGAGATGACCAGGAGGCCGACGCCGGTGAGCAGGATGTCGGTCGTGCGCTTGACCGCCCGCCGCGGCCCGGTGAAGTGCGGCTCCTCGATGTGCAGGAGCGGGAAGCCGACCAGCGGTCGGATGTGCATCCGCGGCCCGGCCACCTCGACCAGCCCGGGGTCGACGAGCATCTCGACCCCGCTGCCCTCGAGGGACCAGGAGAGCTCGCGCAGGTAGGTGAAGCGCGTGGCGTCGTCGCTGGTGACCGCGACGGTGTCGCAGGCGTGCTCCTTGAGCGCGGTCCCGACGTGGCGCAGGTCGCCGAGGACGGGCACCTGCAGCCCGACGAGGCCGGCCACCTCGGCGTCCGGCACGCAGACGCCGACGACGGTCATGCCGCACTCGGACTCGTTCGCGAGCCGTTGGATGAGCTGGCTCGCGGCCGCGGCGCTGCCGGCGACGACGACGCGACGGACGAGGCGTCCGGCGCGCTGCTGGCGGTGCAGGAACTTGCGGGCCGCGAACCGTCCGCCGACGCTGAGGGCGACCGCGAACGGCGTCCCCGTGACGGCGAGCTTGAGCAGCGCGTCGCGCTCGGTCTCCAGCAGGGCGGGGACGAGCTCGGCGCTGACGGCGCCGGCCACGACCACGGCGACCCAGGCCCGGAGGACCGCGTGGACCTCGTCGGACCCGACCCCGACGGCCCGTCGCTGGTAGCCCTTCATGGCCCCGACCGCGAGCGGCCAGACCACGGCACCGATGGCGCCGAGGACGAGGATGCGGACGGCCGAGGAGGACAGCGTCTCGCTGATGATGGAGGGGACGAGCGCGGCGGTGGCGCCGACCAGCACGTCCCAGGCCGTGAGAGCGGCGACGTAGCGCCGGGCCCAGACCCCGAAGCGGGGTCCGACGGGCAGCGCGACGGGGGCGTGGCCCACGGGTTCGACGACTGGCGGGGTGACTCGGACCGGCTCGACGACCCGTACGGGCGTGGCGACCAGCGGCTGGCCGAGCAGGTCGAGCCCGTCGAGCTCCTGGGTGCTCATCGGAGCCCCTGGACGGCGTCGTCCGAGCGTGGCGCCAAGGCGCGGCCAAAGACATGTGTGGTGTACATCGATCCCCCGTGCATTCCCCCGGACGCCCGTTCCGGGCGCCGCCGCCCCAGGTCCCGCGGTGAGCACGTCCCCTGACGCGCCTCGCAGGCGCCGGGCTCTTGAGAGCAGCCCGACGTCCCCCCTGGGAAGACGCTTTTCACCGTACCGGCGGGGATCCGGGACCGCTGGCGAACCGGGAAATTCCTCCAGGTCCGGCCTGGACCGGTCACAAGCCGGGAACAATGTCAGAACAAAGTCTTGACAGGGGTACGGCGCTGGGACACGCTAGGCCGCGTCGGCACCGCCGCCGGCCACGCTGGAAGAGGTTCGTCGATGAGCCAGGAGTCCCACCGCACCGCGACCGTCACCACGGTCGCCGCGCGGGACGGCGTGGCCACCGACCGACCGCTCCTTCCCCCCGCCCCCGTGGCCGTCGTCGGCGCTGCCCGTGCACGCCTCTCTCCCCGTCCGCCCCTGGACACTCCCGGCACCCGCCGGAACCGGTTGACCGAAAGGACTCATCGATGATTCCGCTCCGAGACGGACGACGCGGCTCGCGTCGTCCCCGCCTCGCGCGCACCCTGCTGGCCGCTGCGGCGACCACGGCGCTCGCCTTCACCGCGGCCTGCAGCGGCGGCGGCGCGCCCCCCGCGTCGTCGGCGCCCGCCGCGGGCGGCGGCGGTGGCGGCAACAGCGGCTACACGTTCGCGATGATCACCCACGAGACCCCGGGCGACACGTTCTGGGACCGGATCCGGGCGGGCGCCGAGCAGGCGGCCAAGGACACGGGCTCGACGCTGAACTACTCGGCCGACCCGGACGCGACCAAGCAGGCCACGCTCATCGACGCCGCGGTGAACTCCAAGGTCGACGGCATCGCCAGCACCCTGGTGACCCCGGACGCGCTGATCCCGTCGCTCAAGAAGGCGGAGGCGGCGGGCATCCCCGTCGACACGTTCAACTCGGGCCTGGACTACTACCAGCAGGCCGGCTCCATCGCGCACTTCTCCTCCGACGAGAAGCTGGCGGGCCAGCAGGCCGGCGCCAAGGCCAAGGACGCCGGGGCCACCAAGATCCTCTGCACCATCCAGCAGACCGGCTCGGTCGCGCTCGAGGACCGGTGCGCCGGGGTCAAGGACAGCTTCCCGAACACCGAGAACCTGCAGGTCAACGGTGCCGACGACTCCGCCGTCACCTCGGCGATCCAGGCCAAGCTCAGCCAGGACAAGGACATCAACTGGGTGATCACGCTCGGTGCCACGCAGGCCCTGGACACGATCAAGGCCAAGAGCGCCGCGGGTCGGGACGACGTGAAGGTCGGCACCTTCGACCTCAACGCCGAGGCGGCCAAGGCCGTCCAGGACGGGACGCTGCAGTTCTGCATCGACCAGCAGCCGTACCTGCAGGGCTACCTGGCGATCGACCAGCTGTACCTCTACAAGAAGAACGGCAACGTCATGGGCGGCGGCAAGGCCACGCTGACCGGGCCCTCGTTCGTCGACAACACCAACGTCGCGACGATCCTGCCCTACATCGACCAGAACACCCGCTAGTACCTGTGGCTCCGGTGGCCGGGCTCCTCGAGCCCGGCCACCGGCCCTTCACACCTCGGAGCTGAGCATGAGTCAAACCGTCAAGACCGCGCCGGCGGGTGCCCCGGCTGAAGCGTCGAACCGGGTGCAACTCGGTCTGTCCAACCGCCTGCTCGCCCGCCCCGAGATCGGGGCGCTCGTCGCGGCCGTCGTCATCTTCATCTTCTTCCTGGCCGTGGCGCCGTCGTTCCGGTCGCTGCCGTCGTTCTTCACCGTCCTCTACCAGTCCTCCACGATCGGCATCGTCGCGGTCGCGGTCGGCCTGCTGATGATCGGCGGCGAGTTCGACCTGTCGGCCGGCGTCATCACCACCACCGCGGGCCTGTTCAACGCGATGTTCTGCTACCAGCTGGGCATCAACCTCTGGGTCGGCGCGATCGTCAGCCTGCTCTTCTGCCTGTGCGTCGGCTTCTTCAACGGCTACATGGTGATGCGGACCGGCATCCCGAGCTTCCTGATCACCCTCGGCAGCTTCTTCGTCCTCCAGGGCGCGAACCTGGGCGTCACCAAGCTCGTCACGGGTTCGGTGTCGAGCCCCAACACGACCCAGATGGACGGCTCGAGCTCGCTCCAGTTCGTCTTCGCCCACGTCTTCCAGCTCGGCCCGGTGCAGCTCAACATCACCGTCATCTGGTGGCTGGTCTTCGCGGCGCTGGCCGCCTACATCCTGCAGCGCACCCGCATCGGCAACTGGATCTACGCGGTCGGCGGCAACGCCGCGAGCGCGCGGGCGGTCGGTGTCCCGGTCACTCGGGTCAAGATCGGCTTGTTCATGACGGTGTCGTTCCTCGGCTGGTTCACCGGCATGCACTACCTCTACAACTTCAACGTGCTGCAGGCCGGCAACGGCGTGGGCAACGAGTTCCTCTACATCATCGCCGCGGTCGTGGGCGGGACGCTGATGACCGGTGGCTACGGCAACACCATCGGTGTCGCGCTCGGCTCCTTCATCTTCGGCATGACCAGCCTCGGCATCGTCTACGCCGGGTGGGACCCCAACTGGTTCCGCGCGTTCCTCGGCGTGATGCTGCTCCTGGCGGTCATGGTCAACCTGTACGTCAAGAAGCTCTCGACCACGCGGAAGGTGGGCTAGTCATGACCGACACGCTCCAGGAGCACGCCGACCCGACCCTGAGCCACGGCGAGACGCTCGTCGAGATGAAGGACGTCGGCAAGACGTACGGCGCCATCCGAGCCCTCAAGGGCGTCAACCTCACGGTCAACGCGGGCGAGGTCGCCTGCGTGCTGGGGGACAACGGCGCCGGCAAGTCGACGCTGATCAAGATCATCGCCGGGCTGCACCCGCACAACGAGGGCCAGCTGCTCGTCGACGGCCAGGAGATGCACTTCGGGTCGCCGCGCGAGGCGCTCTCGCACGGCATCGCCACGGTCTACCAGGACCTCGCGGTCGTCGGGCTCATGGAGGTGTGGCGCAACTTCTTCCTCGGCTCCGAGCTGACGGGCAGCCGGTTCCCGCTGTCGGGGCTGAAGACGAAGGAGATGAAGCGCATCGCCGACGAGGAGCTGCGCAAGATGGGCATCGTCGTCAAGGACATCGACCAGCCCATCGGCGAGCTGTCCGGCGGCCAGCGCCAGTGCGTCGCCATCGCGCGGGCCGTGTACTTCGGTGCGCGGGTGCTGATCCTCGACGAGCCCACGGCGGCGCTCGGGGTCAAGCAGTCCGGCGTGGTGCTCAAGTACACGGCGGCGGCGCGGGACGCGGGGCTCGGGGTCGTGTTCATCACGCACAACCCGCACCACGCGTACCTGGTCGGCAACCACTTCGTCATCCTCAAGCTCGGTCAGGCGGTGCTCGACAAGAACCGCTCCGAGGTGACCCTCGACGAGCTGACCCGGCAGATGGCCGGCGGCGACGAGCTCGCCGAGCTCAGCCACGAGCTGCAGCGCTAGCCCGAGGAGGCGCACCGCCCGCTAGCCTGCGGGACGTGTCCGAGGCCCGTCCGCCGCACCTGCAGGTGCGGCTGATGGGCCTCGTCCTCGTCGGGGGTGCGGTGGGCACCCTCGCGCGCTGGGCCGTCGGGCTCGCCGTGCCGCACGTCCTCCGCCTGCCGCTGGGCACGTTCACGGTCAACCTGGCCGGCGCCCTCGTCCTCGGCGCGCTCCTCGAGCACCTCGGGAGTCGAGGACCCGACACGGATCGGCGTCGAGCCCTCCGGCTGACGCTCGGGACCGGCTTCTGCGGGGGCTTCACCACCTACAGCGCGCTCGCCGTCGACACCGACGCCCTGCTGCGGTCCGGCCTCGTCGGGCACGCGCTCGCGTACGCCCTGGCCACCGTCGTCCTCGGGCTCCTGGCCTCGGCCCTGGGCGTCGCCCTCGCCCGTCGGCTCGCGGGCCGCCGGGGGCGTACGGCGTGACCGTCCTCCTCCTGGCCCTGGCCGGCGGGCTCGGCGCGGTCGCGCGGTTCGTCCTCGACGGGGCCGTGTCCAGCGCGCGGCCGTGGCGCTACCCGGTGGCGACCACGCTGATCAACCTGACGGGCTCGTTCCTGCTCGGGCTGCTCGCGGGGCTCGCCGCGACGGCGCTGCTGCCCGGGTCGGCGCTGCTGGTGCTCGGCACCGGCTTCCTGGGCGGCTACACGACCTTCAGCACGGCCGCGTACGAGGCGGTCCGGCTGGCCGAGCAGCGCCGCTGGGGCGCGGCGCTGCTGCACGGGGTCGGGCAGGTCGTCGCGGCGACCGCGCTGGCCGCGCTGGGCTACCTGCTGGGGTCCGCACGCTGACCCGGTCGTGAGAACGTGGCCCACGTGACCCGCATCCAGCACACCGTCGTCTTCCGGCTCGTGCACCCGGCCGGGTCGGCGGCGGAGGCGGCGTTCCTCGAGACCGCCCGCGCGACGCTGCCGGCGATCCCCGGGGTGCGCGACTTCGCGGTCCACCGCCAGGTGAGCGCCAAGAGCGACCTCGCGTGGCAGTTCTCGATGGTGTTCGCCGACGAGGAGGCCTACGCCGCGTACGACGCCCACCCGGACCACACCGGCTTCGTCGCGTCCCGCTGGGTGCCCGAGGTGGCGTCGTTCTCCGAGTACGACTTCGTCGCCGCGGACCAGCCGGCGACCTGAGGGAAGGACCGCACGCGATGCCCGAACCCGAGCTGACGACGCTGACCGCTCCCGACGGGACGGCGTTCCGCGACCTCGACCACGACGGGGTGATGGCGCCCTTCGAGGACCCGCGCCGAACGCCGGGGGAGCGCGCCGACGACCTCGTCGCCCGGCTGTCGCTGGCCGAGAAGATCGGGCTGTTCTTCCACGACATCATCGAGGTCGGTCCGGGCGGCGCGCTGATGGAGGGTGACGGACGGGTCGCACGTTCCTCGACGCGGGCCCGGGTGGTCGACCGGTTGATCAACCACGTCAACGTGCACGCGCTGCCGACCGCGCGGGAGTCGGCACGGTGGTCGAACGCGCTGCAGGCGCTCGCCGCGACCACGCCGCACTCGATCCCGGTGACCGTCAGCACCGACCCCCGGCACTCGAGCACCGAGAACTCCGGCGCCGCCTTCGCCGCGGGGGCGATGTCGGCGTGGCCCGAGCCCCTCGGTCTCGCCGCGCTGCACGACGTGGAGCGGGTGCGGGAGTTCGCCGACGCCGCCCGGCAGGAGTACCTGGCCGTCGGCATCCGCTCCGCGCTGCACCCGCAGATCGACCTCGGTACCGAGCCGCGCTGGGGCCGGCAGTTCCACACCTTCGGCAACGACAGCGCCTTCGTGGCCGACGTCGCCGCCGCGTACGTCGAGGGGTTCCAGCTCGGCCCGGACCTCGGCCCCACCTCGGTGGCAACCATGGCCAAGCACTTCCCGGGCGGCGGGCCGCAGCTCGACGGCGAGGACGCGCACTTCCCGTACGGCCGCGAGCAGGTCTACCCGGGCGGGCGGTTCGCCGACCACCTGGTCCCGTTCCGCCGGGCGATCGCCGCGGGCACCTCGGCGCTCATGCCCTACTACGGGATGCCCGTGGGGCTCGAGCTCGACGGCGTGCCGGTCGAGGAGGTCGGCTTCGGCTACAACCGGCAGATCCTCACCGGCCTGCTCCGCGAGCAGCTCGGCTTCGACGGCGTCATCTGCACCGACTGGGGCCTCGTCACCGGCACCGTCGTGGCCGGTCGGCCGCTGCCCGCACGGGCCTGGGGGGTCGAGCACCTGAGCGAGCTGGACCGGCTGGTGAAGATCATCGACGCCGGCGCGGACCAGCTCGGCGGGGAGTCCCGGACCGACCTGCTGCTGGAGGCCGTCGAGCAGGGGCTCGTTGGCGAGCAGCGCCTCGACGCCTCCGTACGGCGCCTGCTGCTGGTCAAGCTCCGGCTGGGCCTGTTCGACGACCCGTTCGTCGACGAGGACGTGGCCGAGGAGGTCGTCGGACGTGCGGACCTCCGCGCCGCCGGCCGCCGGGCGCAGGCGGAGTCGATGGTCCTGCTCGAGCACCGCCCGGTCGCCGGTGCGCCCGTCCTCCCGCTGCGGCCCGGGCTGAGGCTCTACGTCGAGGGGTGGCCCGAGACCGCGGCGGCCCGGCTCGGCGAGGTCGTGGGCGACCCGGCCGAGGCGGACGTGGCCGTCGTCCGGCTCGAGGCGCCGTTCGAGCCCCGCGACGACCTGTTCCTCGAGACGTTCTTCCACCAGGGGTCGTTGGCCTACCGGCCCGGGCTCGTGGCCCGGCTGCGCCAGATCGCGCGGACGACACCCTTGATCATCGGCGCGAACCTCGAGCGCCCGGCCCTGCTGGCGGCGTTCGCCGACGTCGCGACCGTGCTCCTGACCGACGTCGGCGCGTCCGCCGAGGCGTTCGCCGACGTGCTGTCCGGGGCGGTGGCCCCGCTCGGCCGACTGCCCTTCGAGGTGCCCCGGTCGGCCGACGCCGTACGCCGCTCGCAGTCCGACGTGGCCAACGACACCGAGGACCCGCTCTACCCGGCGGGGGCCGGGCTCAGCGTCTGAGCGGCGGGCCGGGGCTCAGTAGGAGGAGTCCGGACGGCCGTCCTCGAGCAGGGCCCGGGAGCCGGAGACGCCGAGCCGGGTCGCGCCGGCCGCGATCATGCGGCGGGCGTCGTCGAGGGTGCGGACGCCGCCGGAGGCCTTGACGCCGAGGCGGCCGTCGACCGTCCGGGCCATCAGGGCGACGGCGTGCTCGGTCGCCCCGCCGGAGGGGTGGAAGCCCGTCGAGGTCTTGACGAAGTCGGCGCCGGCCGACACCGCGGCCTGGCAGACGGCCACGATCGCCTCGTCGCTCAGCGCGGCGGACTCGATGATCACCTTGAGCACGGTGCCGGGCACGGCCGCCCGAACCGCGGCGATGTCGGCCTCGACGGCGTCGTACGCACCGGCCCGCGCGGCCCCCACGTCGATCACCATGTCGACCTCGTCGGCACCCTGGGCGACCGCGCCGGCGGCCTCCGCGGCCTTGACGGCCGAGGTGTGCTTGCCGCTCGGGAAGCCCGCGACGACGGCCACCTTGAGGTCGCTCCCGGCCGGCACCGCGAGGGGCAGCATCGACGGCGAGACGCAGACGGAGTACGTGCCCAGGGCCACGGCCTCGTCGACCAGGGCGGCGACGTCGGCCCGGGTCGCCTCGGGCTTCAGCAGGGTGTGGTCGATCAGGCGGGCGACGTCGGCGGGGCTGGGCGTGTCGTGAGTGGTGGTGCTCATCGTGGGTGCTCCTTCGTGAGGTGGGTCAGGGGTTCCGGCTGTGGTGCGCGTGCCGTGCGTGTTGTGAGTGCTGTGCGTCAGGGTTCCAGGGCCGACCGCGCGGCCGCCTCGTCGGTGACGAGGACCGAGCAGAGCCGGCTGGTGAGGGCGGCCCGGATGACGGGCGCCTTGGCCGGGCCCGAGGCGACGGCGATGGCCTGCGTCGCCGCGCGGAGGTCGTCGAGGCTCAGCCCGATCGTGCGGCTCTCCAGGTCGGGGTCGGCGATCGTCCCGTCGGGGGAGAGGTAGTGCCCGAGGACGTCGCCGCAGGCCCCGGCGGCGCGGAGACGCTCCAGCTCGTCCGGCGTCACCGCCCCGCTGCGCACGAGCACCGAGCTCGGCGACAGGGCGCCGAGGGAGAACAGCAGCGCGTCGGCGGCGCGAGCCTTGGTGAGCGTCTCCTGGACGAAGTGCTCGGTGTAGAGGGCCTCGCGGGTGCTGGCGTGCTCGACGATCGCCGGGACCGGCAGCAGGCTGGCGCGGCCGTGCCCGCTGCGGGCGATGCTCATCGCGACGTCGGCGGCCGTGGTCGGGCGCACCGAGCGGCTGATGCCCCCGTTCACCTGGATGATCTCCAGCCCGTGCGCCCAGCCGCTCGGCAGCATGGCCGCGATCTCCTGCAGCGTGTTCCCCCACGAGACGCCGAGCGTCCGGAGCCGGGGCCCGCGCGCCCGGAGGTAGCCGGCGGCCGCGCGCACGACGTGGGTGACGGTGTCCTGCTCCCGGTCCTGCGTGGGGACGACGATGCAGTCGGCCAGCCCGTAGCGCTCGGTCAGGGTCGCCTCGAGCTCGCGGCGCCGGGTCGTCGGGTGCACGACCGTGATCTGCACGATGCCCTCGGCCCGGGCCTGCTCGAGCAGCCGTCCGACCTTCCAGCGGGTGAGGTGCAGCTCGCGCCCGATGTCCTCCTGGGTGCGGTCCTGCTCCCAGTAGCGCTGCGCGACCTGGAGCAGCAGCTCACCCGGGTCGGTCGGCGCCGGCCGGTCGGCCTCCGACGTCGGGGTCGTCGGCGTCGGGCTCACCGGCGGGCCAGCCGGTCGACCGACTCGTGCATGATCGGCGTCAGCGCGGCGAGCAGCCCGACGTAGTCGTCGTACGTCTGCCGGTACACCTCGTGGTGGGCCGGGTCGGGGGTCAGCGTCCGGGTGGTGGGGGCGTACGCCGCGGCGCCCTCGTCGAGGTCGCGGACCAGTCCGGCGCCGGCCGCGCCGACCACGGCGCAGGCCCGCAGCGTGAGGTTGTCCCCGGCCACGATCTCGGCCTCGCGCCCGAGCACGTCCACGCTGATCTGCTGCCACAGCGGGTTCTTCTCGATGCCGCCGGAGAAGACGAGCCGGTCGCAGGCCACGCCGGCGCGCACGAAGGAGTCGATGACGCCCCGCGTCCCGCAGGCGACCGCCTCGATCGCGGCCCGGTAGAGCTCCTCGCGGGTCGTGCCCAGGGTGAGCCCCACGACGGCCCCCCGCAGCCGGGCGTCGCGGTAGGGCGTGCGGTTGCCCATGAACGTGTCCAGCGCCCGGATCCCGTGGGCGCCCGGGTCAACCGCCGCGGCACCGGCGACGAGGGTGGAGAGGTTCTCGCGGGCGACGCCCATCAGGTTCTCGCCCGTCCACTTCAGCACCGAGCCGCTGGTGACCTGACCGCCCTCGACCAGCCACCGCGACGTCCGGAGCGCGTGCGGGTACGGGCCCCAGACCTCGGTCGTCGTCACCGGGTCCTCGACCTCCGCGACGATCGCCGACGAGGTCCCGGAGACGAGCGAGACGACGCCGGCCGGCGAGCCGCAGGCCAGCAGCGAGACGTGGGCGTCGATCCCGCCGATGCAGACCGGGGGCTCGCCGACCACGCCGAGCTCGGCGGCGGCCGTGGCGGTGAGCGCGCCGACGACCGACCCGACCGGCAGGATCTCGTCGGGCAGCTTCGGCACCAGGTCGGCCATGCCCAGCGCGGCGTACAGCGCGGTGGGAAAGGCACCCTCGAGGCCGTCGTAGTTGTACTTGCAGACCGCGTTCATCTGCGAGCCCACCCAGCGGCCGGTGAGCCGGAAGGTCAGGTAGTCGACCGCCTCGACGATCCGGGCGGCCCGGTCGTACGTCTCGGGCTGGTGCTCCTTGAGCCACATCGCCTTCGGGAGCAGCCACTCCGACGCGTCCGAGCCGCCCGACCAGGCGAGGATCGGGTGCTCGGCGGCGAAGGTCGCGGTCCGGTCGGCCTGCGGCGAGGCGCGCGAGTCCATCCAGAGGATCGCGGGCCGCAGCGGTACGCCGTCGGCGTCCAGGACGGCGACGGTCGAGGCGGTGGTGGCCGAGGCGACCGCGACCACCGGTCCGGCGGCCCGGCAGGCCGGGGTGGCCAGCAGCGTGCGCGACGCGTCGACGAGCGACGCCCACCAGTCCTGCGGGTCCTGCTCCGCCCAGCCCGCACGCGGGAACGTCGTGCGGTAGGGCCGGTGGACCGACCCGAGCGCGACCCCGTCGGTGGTGAAGGCGCCTACGCGCGCGCCCTCGGTGCCGAGGTCGAGCCCGAGCAGCATGCCCACGCTCAGCCGGCGTTCGGGACGAAGATCACCTTGGAGGAGAACTCCGAGCGGTCGCCGAGCTTGGTCATCATCTCGGGCAGCGCCGACAGCGGGAGCTCGTGGGTGATCATGAACTCCCACTTCAGCTCGCCGCTCGCGAGCTTGTCCGCGGCGGTCCGCCACTCGGCGCCGGGGAACGGGGCCGAGAAGGAGTTCCACGACCCGTGCAGGGTGATCTCGAGCCGCATGAAGCGGTTCCAGGTCTCCTTCGACAGCTCGACGGGGGCGTGCGGGATGCCGACGAAGACGGCGTGCCCGAGCGGACCGGTCAGGTTGGCCGCCATGTCGGCGGTGACGGCGACGCCGGCGGACTCCAGCACGATGTCGTAGCCGGCCCCGCCCAGCGCCTGCGCCTCGGCGTGGGTCTGGACGGCGTCGGTCGCACCGGCCTCGCGGGCCATGGCCGACTTCTCCTCGGAGAGGTCGATCGTCACGATCTGGCTCGCGCCGGCGAGCTTGGCCCACTGCACGGCGAACAGGCCGATCGGACCGGCGCCGACGACGAGCACCCGGTGCCCGGTGCGCAGGCCGGTCTTCCACAGCGCGTGCAGCGCGATCGCCGCCGGGTCGAGCATGGCGGCCGCCCGCGGGTCGATGCCGGCCGGCATCTTCAGGAGGTTGCCCACCGGGGAGACGACGAACTCGGCGTACGCGCCGTCGTTGCGGCTCCCGAAGTAGTCGTAGTCCTCGCACAGGCCGAAGTCGCCGCGCAGGCAGAAGTCGCAGCGGCGGCAGGGGATCAGCGGCGGCACGGAGACCAGGTCGCCGACCTCCCAGCCGGTCACGCCCTCGCCCAGCTGCTCGACCCAGCCGGAGAACTCGTGGCCGCAGATGATCGGCATCACGTAGCCGCCGTTGCGGAGCATCCGCGGGATGTCGGAGCCGCAGACGCCGCAGGCCGCGACCTTCAGCAGCACCTCGCCCGCGCCGGGGGAGGCGACCGGCACCTGCTCGACCCGGATGTCCCCGGGGGCGTGCATCACGGCTGCGGTCATCGTCGTCTGGGTCATCGGGTTCCTGTCGTCGGGCGGGAGGAGCGTCGGGCGTCGCCGCCCGGTGACCTCACGCTAGGGCGTCCGCCGCCGGGTCGCCAACATCGGTGGACGAACCTGCTCAGATGAGCAGCGACGGTCTGCGGCCTGGCCGGGTGGAACGCTGGGCCGATGGGAGAGCGGCTGGAGACGTACGGGCACGACGGGCTGACGTTCGACGTCCGCGACAGCGGTCCGGAGGGCGGTGCGGTCGTGATCGCGCTCCACGGGTTCCCGCAGACCTCGGCCTCGTGGGGACCGGTGACGCAGCACCTGACCGCCGCGGGTGTCCGGGTGCTCGCGCCGGACCAGCGCGGCTACTCGCGCGGTGCGCGTCCGTACGCGGTCTCGGCCTACGCGCTCCGCTCGCTGGTGGGCGACGTGCTCGCGCTGGCCGACGCGGCCGGGGCGGAACGCTTCGACCTCCTCGGCCACGACTGGGGCGGAGCCGTCGCCTGGGCGGTGGCGGCCGCCCACCCCGACCGCGTGCGTACGCTCACGGTCGCCTCGACCCCGCACCCGCGCGCCCTCGTCGCCGCCATGCTCCACGGTCAGGCGCTGCGCTCCTGGTACATCGGAGCCTTCCAGCTGCCGGTCCTGCCCGAGCTGCTGCTGGGCTCCCCGCGCGTCGCGGGGCCGTTGCTCGCGCGGATGCGGACCCCCGACCCGGCCGCCGTGCTGGCGCTGCTCGCCGACCGGTCGACGGCGCGGGCCCTCCTGAACTGGTACCGCGCCGCCTGGCGACCGCTGCTCGGGCGCACCGCCACCCCGTTCCCGCGGGTCCGGGTGCCCACGACCTACGTCTGGGGTGCTCTGGACCCAGCGCTGGGGCGGTGGGCCGCCGAGCACACCGGGCTGTGCGTCGAGGCGGACTACCGCTTCGTCGTGCTGGAGGACGCCGGCCACTGGATCCCGGACGAGCGGCCCGCGGAGCTGGCGCGCCTCGTGCTGGAGCGCCTCGGGGGCTCGGCACCCGACCCGGGCGATCTTCCCTAGTTCGACGGTTGGGAATGCGGCCCGGGCGGCGACGGCCTGACCTATGGTGTCGCGGTGAGCACCCTCGTCGGCGTGGACCTGCCCCGGTACGAGGGGGCGGAGGTGGTCGTCCCGGCGCCGGGACGCGGCGCGGGGAACTGGGCCGGCGCGGCCAGCGTCGTGCTCGCCGACGGCGTCTTCTGGATGGCCTACCGCGTACGCCGTCCCCTCGACGCCGGTCGCGGGGTGAGCGTCGTGGTCTCCCGGTCCGAGGACGGGGTGCACTTCGTGCCCGTCGCCAGCGTCGACCGGGACACCTTCGCGGCGGCCTCGTTCGAGCGGCCGGTGGTCCTGCCGGTGCCCGGCGGCGGCTGGCGTCTCTACCTCAGCTGTGCGACGCCCGACTCCAAGCACTGGTGGATCGAGGCGGTGGACGCGGCCCGACCCGAGGAGCTCGCGAGCGGCCGGCGTCGGATCGTGCTGCCGGGCGACCGCCGCTGGGGGGTCAAGGACCCGGTCGTCACGGTGACCGACGGGCGCTGGGAGATGTGGGTCTGCTGCCACCCGCTGGAGCCGGCGGGGGCGGAGGACCGGATGGTCACCGCGTACGCGACGAGCGACGACGGCCTCGAGTGGGGCGTCCAGGAGACGATTCTCGAGGGTGCGCCCGGACGCTGGGACGCCCGCGGTGCGCGGGTCACGGCGGTGCTGTCGCACGAGCCGCTCCGCGTCCTCTACGACGGCCGCGCCGACGCCGCCTCGAACTGGTTCGAGCAGACCGGCGTCGCGGAGGAGGTCGACGGGCGTCTGGTCGGCTCGCCCGAGCCCGTCGCCATGTCGCCCGACGGCGACGGCGCCCTGCGCTACGTGAGCGTGGTCGCGCTGCCCGACGGCCGTCGTCGCTTCTACTTCGAGGCTGCCCGGGCCGACGGCTCGCACGAACTCATGACCTCCGTCTCCGACTAGCTCCTGCCCTCGACCGGTGCACCGCCGCATCGAGCGGTGCCGGTTCCCGGTCAACGGGCTCGCCCGGGCGGGATGGTGTACCGCTCGGGATCTACCCGCCAGGTCCAGCGAGCCGGACCGAGCAGCAGGCCCTCCGCGCGGGCAGCACCCATGCGCGAGACCAGACCCGGGCGGTGCCGGGCCACGTCCGCCTTGGTCGCGCGCAGCACGAGCAGACCGTTCCGCTCGAACCACTCCTCGCGCTCGTTGTCCTCACGGTGCTGCTCCGGATCGAGGTGCCCGTCGGGTCGTTCGCTGTCCCGCCAGGTGCCGCCGTCGTACTCGAGGACGAGCCCGGCGTCGCGGTCCAGCAGGTCAGGGATGCCCAGGAAGCGTCCCAGCCGGTCGTGGACGCGAGGATTGAGCAGAGGCGTCGGCACGCCGAGCCCCAGGACGTAGGTCAGCCGTAGACGGGTCTCGCCCGGTGAGCGGGCCCCGTACCGCGCGAGGGCGAGAGCGGACCGCGCCTGGCGGGAGCCGCGACGTGCACCGAGGCCGTCGGCCAGGAGTGGCAGCGCGCTCTCCTGGACGACGCCCGCCGCGAGCAGAGCGTCGAGGTCGACCACCGCCTCCTCCAGGTTCGTTGCCCATCGGGCCAGGTCGGAGGCCGTCCTGGCCGGGCTGGTCACGGGGATCCCTCCGACGTGGACGACCTCGTCATCGGCCAGCTCCTGCCGCACGTACCGCAGTCCGGGGGTCGCACGTCGGTGCAGGGCGTCGGGCACGCACAGGACGACGGGCGCCGGACGCAGGCTGCGGTCCAGCCCGTCGAACCTCGTGGCCCCGTGCAGGTGGGCCGCGCACCAGCCGCCGAGCGCGCCGCCGACGGGCAGGTGGGCGGCCGACTCGACGAGCCGCTGGATGGTCGTCGGTGGCACGCCGACCGGTACGTACCGCCCGGGCGAGGTCCGGCGGTACCTCGGGCCGTCGAGCAGGTGCTTGCTCAGTCCCTGCTCCCGCAGGGTGCGCGAGGTGCGAGGGCGTACGACGCCGGACAGGTCGGGAGTGGCCACGCCGAGAGGATGGTGAGGCGCGCGCGATCGTGCCGCTCGTGCACAGGCGTCAGCGACCTTCGGACCACTCCTGTGGACAGATCGAGCGGTCACGCAAGCAGCTCGGCGGTACCTGTTCCCGGGCGGGCGCGCTCTCAGGCCGGGAACAGGTACCGCTCAGGCGTCGGGCGTACCGCTCGCTCGAGCGAGGGGACGAGCGCGTGCCAGGGGTCAGGACGTGGGAGTGACCCGCTCGGTGAACGAGCCGCGGCCCTCGACGGAGCGCCAGTCGTCGAACGAGCGGCCGAGGACGTCCTCGAGCACGGCGATGTCGTCGGTGCAGCCCTCGAGCAGCTCGCCGCGCTGCTCGGGGGTCAGCTTGGGGCGCCGGTCCGGTCCGCCGAGCTGGAGGGCCCGGGTGAGGGGCTCGCTCGCGCGGCGCCAGACCTGCGGGGGTGCGTACGCCCCGGCGGCCGCACCCAGCCGGATGACCCGGCTCAGGGCCTCGGTCCGGAGACCGGGCCGGACGAACCCGCGCGAGTTGTCGGGCGGGACGGTGCCGACGAGCCCCTCCTCGATCCCCAGGAACCGGGCCACGAGGTCGAGGGTCTCGACGGGGGCGCTGACCAGCTGGAAGTAGCGCAGCACGAGCACCCGCTCGCGGTCGACGTGGGTGAAGAGGTCGGCCAGCTGCTCGCCGTAGCGCCCCATCCGGCGGTAGTGCCAGAACGGCGCCCACCCGGCCCGGACCCGCTCGTCCTCGAGGCGGCAGGCGGTGACGAAGTCGGCCTCCGGCTCCAGCCCGTCGACGTAGAGGTGCATCCAGTTCGAGTACGCCCGGTCGACGGGGTCGCGCACGATCACGACGAGCTTCGCGTCCGGCAGCTCCTCGGCGATCCGCCGCCGCGCCGAGCGCAGGTAGAGGTAGAAGGGCGTGCTCTCCAGCCGTACGGCGTCCGCGGGAGCCGGCTCGAACAGTTCGGCGTAGTCGTCGGCCCGCCAGACCCATTCCTGCTGGCTGTGCGCGTCGCCCGGCCCGACGTACGCCGGCGGTGGCGCGTCGGTGCACATGTAGTACTTCGGTTCCTTGACCGCCGACGCGTACACCTGCGGGTGCCGCGCGAGGGCGGCGTGCAGCGCGCTGGTCCCGGCCTTCGGCGCGCCGATGATCAGCGCGTCGGGCCTCGATTCCCTAGTGGGCATGCCGGGATAGTAGCGAGGCCGAGGGGGACGAGATCCGTGCGCTCAGGACCTGGGAGCGCACGGACCGACCATCCGTGGGAGAAAGGCGCAGGCGTCGATCAGTGCCCGGAGGCCCCGAGCGCGAAGCTCGTGCCCTCGGCGCGCTGGAAGCTCGCGTGGATCTCCTTCTCGGCCTCGTCCACGCCGGTCCACGTGGCGCCCTCGACGGACTTGCCGGGCTCGAGGTCCTTGTAGACGGTGAAGAAGTGCTCGATCTCGAGCAGCAGGTACTCGCGCACGTCGGTGATGTCGCGCAGGTGGTCGCGGCGGTGGTCCGAGGCCGGCACGCAGAGCACCTTGTCGTCACCGCCCGCCTCGTCCGTCATCCGGAACATGGCGATCGCGCGGCACTTGATCAGGCAGCCGGGGAACGTCGGCTCGGACACCATCACGAGCGCGTCGAGGGGGTCGCCGTCCTGGCCGAGCGTGCCCTCGATGAAGCCGTAGTCAGCCGGGTAGGCCGTCGAGGTGAAGAGGGTCCGGTCGAGCCGGATGCGCCCGGTCTCGTGGTCGACCTCGTACTTGTTCTTGTTCCCCTTGGGGATCTCGACCGTGACGTCGAACGTCAGGCCGCTGAGCTCGCGTACCTTCTCAGCGTTGGGTGCAGTCATGCCGACCTCCTTAGACTGGCCGGGCGGCACGACGCGCCGGCACCGGTGATGCCGCCCGGGGGTGCGGACGAGGCAGGCCAGACTCTAGCGTCCACGGAGGGAGTGCGACACCGATGGACCTCAAGCGGATCGTCGTGGCCGTCGTCGCGCTGCTGGTGGTGGCGGGCCTGGTGCTCGGCGCGGTCAGCGGCATCTTCGCCTCGGTGGCCCGCCAGGGTCTGGAGGCGGCCGGGCTCGAGACGCCCCGCGCGCCCAGCACCCTCCCCGCCAGCGCGCTCGACCCGTCCGCGAGCGGTACGGCGGGGGCGACCAGCCCGGCCGCGTCCGCAGCCCCCTCGACCACAGCCCCCTCGACTGCAGCCCCCTCGACCGCGGGTCCGGACGGCGCCGTCGCGCTGCCGGCCCCCGTCCTGGCCGGGACCGAGGGCCAGGGCACGGTGTCCGGCGCCGCGCTCTCCGACCGCATCCGCGGGGTGAAGGTCAAGGACTCGGGCGGCTACTCCGGCGAGGTCCGGGACATGCGGACGGGCGCGGTCGTCTTCAGCCACCGCGCCGGCAGCGGGGCCATCCCCGCCTCGACCACCAAGCTCGTCACCGCCGCCGCGGCCCTCGACCTGCTGGGCGCCGAGCACCGCTTCACCACCTCGGTGGTGGCCGCGGGCAAGGGCCGGGTCGTCCTCGTGGGCGGCGGGGACCCGTACCTGCTGGAGAAGGGGTCGAGCGACCAGCCGACCCGTGCGTCGCTGAGCACCCTGGCCCGCCGGACCGCCACCGCCCTCAAGGCCGACGGCGTGCGCAAGGTGTCCCTCGGCTACGACGCGTCCCTGTTCTCGGGGCCGGCCTGGAACCCGACCTGGCCGGGCTCGTACGGCGACGTCGCGTCGCGCGTCTCGGCGCTCTGGGTCAACGAGGGCCGGACGACGCCGGGCGGCGGCGTGCTCGGGCCGCGCGAGGGCGACCCGGCGAAGGACGCCGCGAAGGCCTTCGCCTCCCAGCTGGAGAAGCAGGGGATCGACGTCGGTGGCGTCAGCACCGCCAGGGCGGGCAAGGACGCGACCCGCCTCGCGGCCGTCTCCTCGATGACCCTCGAACGGATCGTCGAGCACGTCCTCATGACCAGCGACAACGACGGCGCCGAGGTGCTGCTGCGCCAGGCCGGGGTCGCCGGGGGCCGCAAGGGCTCGTTCGCCGACGGGACCGCGGTGGTCGCGGCGCGGCTGAAGGACCTGGGGGCGTGGACGTCGGGCACGCGGCTGGTCGACGGCAGCGGGCTGTCCCGCAGCACGCGGATCCCGGCCGCGACCCTGACGAAGCTCCTGCGGGTGGCCGGCGAGGAGAGCCACCCCCAGCTGAGGCCGCTGATCACCGGGCTGCCGGTCGCCGGCGTCGAGGGCAGTCTCGCGACCCGGTTCGGCGACGACGAGAGCCTCGCCGGGCGCGGTGTCGTCCGCGGCAAGACGGGGACCCTGAGCAAGGTGCACGGCCTCGCCGGGACCATCACCACCCGCGACGGGTCGGTGCTGGCGTACGCGTTCCTGGTCAACGACCCCAAGAACGACTACAACGCCACGGTCTGGCTGCAGCGCGTCACGGCGGCGATCAGCACCTGCGGCTGCCGCTGAGCGGTCGGCGGCCCGAGGCCCGGCCGGCCCGTCACGGAACTACGCTCGGGTCATGTCAGCCGAAGCGCCGCCCATGGTCGACTGGGCGCTCGCCCGCAGCACCGCCACGCGCCTGGTGAAGCCGGGCCCGGCGATCTCCGCGGACGGCGCCCTCGCCACGGTGGCCGAGCTCAGGGACGCGGCGTCGCGGGCCGAGCGCTACGTCACCGAGGTGACCGGGCTGGACGCCAGCTCGGGCCATGCGCCGGTGCTGGTCGTGGACCGCGCGGGCTGGATCCAGGCCAACCTGGACGCGTTCCGGATGCTGCTGACCCCCCTGACCGACCTGGCAGCCGACAAGCTGACGTCCAGCCCGCGCGCGGTGAGCCTCGGCTCGCGGGTCACCGGGGCCGAGGTGGGCGTCCTGCTGAGCTATCTAGCGCCCAAGGTCCTCGGGCAGTTCGACCCCTTCTGGACCGGACCGGACGGCGCCCAGGGGCGGCTCCTGCTGGTCGCGCCGAACGTCGTGGAGATCGAGCGGGTGCTGCGCGTGCCGGCCAGCGACTTCCGGCTCTGGGTGTGCCTGCACGAGGAGACCCACCGCGTGCAGTTCACGGCGGTGCCGTGGCTGCGCGACCACCTGCTCGGCCTCATCGGCCGGCTGATCGCCACCGCCGACCTCGACAACGGCGTCCTCGGCCAGGTCGTGCGCGAGGCCGTCCGCCGGATCGCCGAGGGCGTCCGGACGGGCGAGGAGCTGTCGGTCGTCGACCTCGTGCAGACCCCGGCGCAGCGGGTGATCGTGGACGAGATCACCGCCGTGATGTCGCTGCTCGAGGGTCACGCCGACGTCGTGATGGACAGCGTCGGGCCCGAGGTCGTCCCGAGCGTCGCGCAGATCCGGGCGAAGTTCGACGTCCGGCGCCAGGGCCAGGGGCCCGACAAGATCATCCGGCGGCTGCTCGGCCTCGACGCCAAGATGCGGCAGTACCGCGACGGCGCCGCCTTCTGCCGCCACGTCCTCGACGAGGTCGGGATGGACGGGCTCAACCGGGTGTGGACCTCCCCGGACACGCTGCCCAGCCGGGCCGAGATCGCCAACCCGCAGCTCTGGGTGATCCGCAACCACCCCGAGCCCGCGACCCCGCCCGCCGGCTGACCGTCGACCGAGCTCACGCGTTGTCCCGGCGGGCCCTCGGTCCGGCGACCCTGGCTGTCGTCCAGGCGGTCGCGGCCGCGCTCGAGCCGGCGGACACCTCCCTGCTGGTCGCCTGCTCCGGCGGGCCGGACTCGCTCGCCCTGGCGGCGGGCGTGGCCCACGTCGCGCGGGCGTCGGGACGGGCGTACGCGGCGGTGGTCGTCGACCACGGGCTGCAGGAGGGTTCCGCGGAGGTGGCCGACGCGGCGCGGGTCGCGTTGACCGGGCTCGGGTACGAGGACGTGACGGTGGTGCGCGGCGAGGTCGCCCGCACCTACGGCGCCGGTCCGGAGGCCGCCGCTCGGGAGGTCCGGTACGCGGCTCTGCGGTCGGAGTGCGAGGACCGCGGCGCCACGCTGCTGCTCGGCCACACCCGCGACGACCAGGCCGAGACGGTGCTGCTGGGGCTGGCCCGGGGCTCGGGGGCGCGCTCGCTGGCCGGCATGGCCGTCCGCGGTGACGGGCGGCTCCGGCCCCTGCTCGGGCTGCCGCGCGCGACCACCGTCGCGTGCTGCGACGAGCTCGGGCTGGCGCCGTGGTCCGACCCGCACAACGCCGACCCCGCGTACGCCCGCGTCCGCGTCCGCTCGACGGTGCTGCCGGTCCTCGAGGCCGAGCTGGGCCCGGGCGTGGCGGCCGCGCTGGCCCGTTCCGCTGAGCTGCTGCGCGCCGACGCGGACCTGCTCGACCGGCTCGCGGCCGACGCCAGGTCCGGGGCCGAGCGCGAGGGCGGCCTGGCCTGCGCGCACCTGGCCACCCTGCCCACCGCGCTGCGCACCCGGGTCCTGCGCGACTGGCTCCGCACCCTCGGCGCCCACGACCTGACCGCCGACCACCTCGCCGCGGTCGACGCCCTGGTCACGGACTGGCACGGCCAGGGCCCGGCCCACCTGCCCGGCCTCCGCGTGGGGCGTACGGACGGCCTCCTCCGCGCACTCTGAACCCCTGCGGCGTCCTTGCGCCCGCAGGAACGGGCGCAAGGTGACTGAGCGGGCGCAACGTCGCCGAGCTGTCCACAGATGTCATCGCGCTCGGGCTCGAGCGGCGCAGGGCGTGATCGGCTTGCTGCTCATGGGGGGCATCCAGACGACGGCCGACCTGCGCTCGCAGGGAATGGGCAGCGCCGAGCGCGCCAGGAAGGTGAGGAGCGGGGAGCTGCTCCACCTGCGGCGCGGGGCCTACGTCGAGCCGGACGCGGTCGCGGATGCGGTCGCGCGGCACCGCGCGATGGTGCACGCCACGGTTCCGTTGCTCGCCGACGGAGCCGTCGTCAGTCATGCGTCGGCCGCCGTCCTCCACGGTCTCCCGCTGCTCGACCCGCCACCGCCGCGGGTCCAGGTGACGCGCGGGGACGCACGTGCCGGGAAGAATCGCGGGGGCGTCCACCTGCACGCCGCCGGCCTGGGCGAGGGTGACGTCGTCCTCCTCGACGGGATCGCGACGACGGCCCTCGCCCGTACGGTCGTGGACCTCGCACGGAGCAGCCGTCCGGAGAGCGCGGTGGTGACTGGAGACGCCGCCCTGGCCCGTCTCCGGAGCCGGGACGAGCTCGATCGTGCGCTCGAGAGGTCGGCCCGACGTCCGGGTGTCGGACGAGCGCGCCACGCGGTGGGGCTGATGGACGGGCGGGCGGAGAGCGCGGGCGAGAGCCTGAGCCGCTTACTGATCCGCGATATCCGCCTGCCTGAGGGCGACCCCGAGCCGCAGCTGGAGGTCAGGGACGAGCACGGATCCGTCATCGCCCGCTGCGACTTCGGCTGGGCCGGCCCGAGGGTCGTCGCCGAGTTCGACGGCAAGATCAAGTACGGGCGGAGGCTGGCTCCGGGAGGGCGGCCGGAGCGGGCAGTGTTCGACGAGAAGGTGCGCGAGGACCTGCTGCGCGACCTGGGCTGGGAGGTCGTGCGCTGGATCTGGGCCGACCTACGACGACCGGACGTGATCGCCGAGCGCCTTCGGAGGGCCTTCGCCCGAGCAGCGGCGCGACGTTGAACCCCGCCGGCCTCCTTGCGCCCGCAGGAACGGGCGCAAGGTGGCTGGCGGGGCGCAGAGTCGTACGAGAGAGGCCTCAGACCGCGGAGTAGCCCCCGTCGGCGACGAGGATCGAGCCGGTGATGAAGCTCGAGGCGTCGCTGGCCAGGAACACCACGCTCGGGGCGATCTCCTCGGGCAGGGCGGCGCGCTGCTGGGGCGCGTCCTCGATCCAGTGGCGGTAGAACTGCGGGTCGTCGACCGGCGCCATGGCCGTCTTCACGTAGCCGGGGGCGACCGCGTTGACGCGGATGCCGTATGGAGCCCACTCCACGGCGAGGGACTTCGTCAGGTGGTGGACGGCGGCCTTCGACGCGTTGTACGCGGGCTGCCACTGCGGGCGGTTGACGATCAGCCCCGACATGCTGCCGATGTTGACGATCGAGCCCGCGCCCTGCTCGCGCATCAGCGCGCCGACGGACAGCGAGCACTTCCACAGGGCGCGGACGTTGAGGTCGAAGACGTCGGCCCACTGGCTGTCGGTCACCTCGAACGAGGGCGCGTGGTAGCAGGTGCCGGCGTTGTTCACGAGGATGTCGATGCGTCCGCCGAAGGCGTCGCGCGCCTGCTCGGTCATCGACGTGACCTGGTCGTCGTCGGTGATGTCGGCGGCGATCGTGACGAGCTCGATCCCGGCCTCGGCGGCCTCCGCGGCCGCGGCCTCGTTGGCCTCGGTGCGGCGTCCGGAGATCGCCACCCGGGCACCGGCCCGGGCCAGGCCCAGCGCGAAGGCCTGGCCGAGGCCCTGGTTGCCGCCGGTGACGAGGGCGGTCCGCCCGGTCAGGTCGAAGGGGTTGTCCGTGCTCACGTGGTGGCTCCTCGGTCGGGCGTCGCTGGTCCGCGGCCGCGCCGGTGACCCGGGGCGGCGGCAGGACCCCAGGATGTCCTGCCCGCCCGGCTCCTGGTGCCGGGGCCCGGCGGACCTGTGGCAGTCTGAGCGCGTGGACGTCTCGGCCCTCGGCAACGACCTGTCCCGCGTGCTGTACACCCCCGAGGAGGTGCAGGACCGGATCGCCGCTCTGGCGGCCCAGGTCGACGAGGACTACGCCGGCAAGGACGTCCTGCTCGTCGGGGTCCTGAACGGCGCGGTGATGATCATGGCCGACCTCTCGCGGGCGCTGTCGATCCACTGCCGGATGGACTGGATGGCCATCTCCTCGTACGGCTCGGGCACCAAGTCGTCGGGCGTCGTGCGGATCCTCAAGGACCTCAGCACCGACATCGCCGGGATGCACGTCCTGGTGGTCGAGGACATCGTGGACACCGGCCTGACCCTGTCGTACCTGATCAGCAACCTGCGCTCCCGCAACCCGGCGAGCCTCGAGGTCCTGACTGCGTTCCGCAAGCCGGAGGCGCTCAAGATGCCCGTCGAGGTGCGCTACGTCGGCTTCGACATCCCCAGCGAGTTCGTCGTCGGCTACGGCCTCGACTACGACCAGCGCTACCGGAACCTCACCGGCGTGGCGACCCTCGCGCCGCACGTCTACAGCTGACGCACGGCTGACACCGGCGCGCCCGGGCTCCGACCGGGGCCGCATACGGGGCTCTGCACTTTGCCCGGCACCGGTAGCCTGGCGCCTTGAGGGCACGCCGTTCCTTCGGGCGTGCTGCTCCCGACTCTCAAGGCAGGTATGAACCTCAAGCGCATCTTCCGCGGTCCGCTCATCTGGATCGTGCTCGCGGTCATCGCCGTGGGGCTGCTGATCGACTTCAGCACCCGCCTCAGCGGTGGCTTCAAGGAGGAGCCCACCTCGACGGTCGTCGCCCTCATCAACGGCAACGAGCCGCTGTCCGAGGTGGTGCTCAAGGACCGTGAGCAGACCATCCAGGTCACGACGAAGGCCACCCCGCAGCAGAAGCTCGAGGCCGTCTGGGTGGGCAACCAGAGCGACCAGCTGATCGACCGGCTCAACCAGCGGGTGGCGGACAAGACCCTCGACACCTGGGTGGGCGAGAACCCGCAGCCCAGCTTCCTGTCGAACCTCCTCGCCACGCTGATCCCGTTCATCCTCATAGCGGTGGTCTTCTTCTTCCTGCTCAACTCCGTGCAGGGCGGCGGCAGCCGGGTCATGCAGTTCGGCAAGTCCAAGGCCAAGGTGGCCAACAAGGACACGCCCAAGACCACGTTCGCGGACGTCGCCGGGGCCGACGAGGCCGTCGAGGAGCTCCAGGAGATCAAGGAGTTCCTCTCCGAGCCCGCCAAGTTCCAGGCCGTCGGCGCCAAGATCCCCAAGGGCGTGCTGCTGTACGGCCAGCCCGGTACGGGCAAGACGCTGCTCGCGCGGGCCGTCGCCGGCGAGGCCGGGGTCCCCTTCTTCTCCATCTCTGGCTCGGACTTCGTCGAGATGTTCGTGGGTGTCGGCGCGAGCCGCGTGCGCGACCTCTTCGAGCAGGCCAAGGAGAACGCGCCCGCCATCATCTTCATCGACGAGATCGACGCCGTCGGTCGTCACCGCGGAGCCGGCATGGGCGGGGGCCACGACGAGCGTGAGCAGACGCTCAACCAGCTCCTGGTCGAGATGGACGGCTTCGACGTCCGCGGCGGGGTCATCCTCATCGCGGCGACGAACCGGCCCGACGTCCTCGACCCGGCGCTGCTGCGCCCCGGGCGCTTCGACCGGCAGATCCCGGTGGACAACCCCGACATGAAGGGGCGCCTGCAGATCCTCAAGGTGCACTCGCAGGGCAAGCCGGTCTCCCCGGACGTCGACCTCGAGTCGGTCGCCCGCCGTACGCCGGGCTTCACCGGTGCGGACCTGGCCAACGTCCTGAACGAGGCCGCGCTGCTCACCGCCCGCTCGAACGCCAAGATCATCACCAACGCGTTCCTGGACGAGTCGATCGACCGCGTCATCGCCGGGCCGCAGAAGCGCAGCCGGCTGATGAACGAGAAGGAGAAGCTCGTCACCGCGTACCACGAGGGCGGCCACGCGCTCGTCGCGGCGGCGCTCCCGGGGACCGACCCCGTACAGAAGATCACGATCCTGCCGCGTGGTCGTGCGCTCGGCTACACGATGGTGCTGCCGGAGAACGACAAGTACTCCAACACCCGCGCCGAGCTGCTCGACCAGCTCGCGTACATGATGGGCGGCCGCGCGGCGGAGGAGCTGGTCTTCCACGACCCGACCACCGGCGCGAGCAACGACATCGAGAAGGCGACCGGCGTCGCCAAGGCGATGGTCACGCAGTACGGCATGACCGAGCGTCTCGGGGCCATCAAGCTCGGCACCGGTGACTCCGAGCCATTCCTGGGCCGCGACTACGGCCAGGGCCGCGACTACTCCGAGGAGATCGCGGCGGTCGTCGACGAGGAGATCTCGCGCCTCATCAGCACGGCCCACCAGGAGGCCTTCGACATCCTGACCGCCAACCGGGACGTGCTGGACGACCTCGTCCGCGCGCTGTTCGAGCACGAGACGCTCGACCGGGCCGCGGTGGCCGGGATCTTCCAGAACCTGCGGCTCTGGCCGAAGCGCCCGGCCTGGACGGGCTCGGACAGCCGCGTCCCGTCCGAGCTGCCGCCCGTGACGCCCCCGCCGCGCATCAACGGCGACGGGCCCCGTGGGCTGAACGGCTCGAACGGCACCAACGGCTCCAACGGCTCCAACGGTCACGGCTCCAACGGACACGCGCCCGAGCCCGAGGGCGTCCCCGCCGGCGGGGCTCAGATCCCTCCGGGCCAGTCCCCGGTGCCGCCGCAGCTGCCGCAGGGCCCGGCCGGTGGCGGCACGCTGCCGCCGCGCGGTCCCGACTTCCGCTGAGGGCGCTGCCCACCGCCCCACCTCGCTCGGCGAGGATGGGGTGGTGAGCCGCCCTGACACTCCCGACCTCGCGCTCGAGGTCGACGAGAACCCGCCCGACGAACGACCGCCGATCGACGAGCCGCGCATCGCCGCCGCCGTCCGCGAGATCCTCTTCGCCATCGGCGAGGACCCCGACCGTGACGGTCTGCAGAAGACCCCGGAACGCGTCGCCCGGGCGTACACCGAGATGTTCGCGGGGCTGCGCCAGGACCCCGCCGACGTGCTGGCCACGACCTTCGACCTCGGCCACGACGAGCTCGTGCTGGTCAAGGACATCGAGGTCTGGAGCAGCTGCGAGCACCACCTCGTCCCCTTCACCGGGGTGGCGCACATCGGCTACATCCCCAGCCGGGACGGCCGCATCACCGGCCTGTCCAAGCTCGCTCGCCTCGTCGACGTCTACGCCAAGCGCCCGCAGGTCCAGGAGCGCATGACGACGCAGATCGCCGACGCCCTCGAGCGCTACCTCTCCCCGCGCGGCGTGATCGTCGTCATCGAGTGCGAGCACCTCTGCATGACCATGCGCGGCGTCCGCAAGCCCGGCTCCCGCACCGTCACCAGCGCCGTACGCGGCCACCTCCGCACCAGCGCCACCACCCGCGCCGAGGCGATGCACCTCATCCGCTCCTGAACGCCCCTGCCCGCAACCCCCACCTGCTCCGACCGCGTCCCCTCCCTCCAAGAAACCGCTGACCCACGACATCCGGCCGGCCAGCGGAGGTGTCGGGAGTCAGCGTTTCCTGGAGGAAGAGCGGGCGTGGGGGCAGGAGGTTCTCCGTGAAGGGTGATCCTCGGGAGGCGGCGCTGAGCGTGGATGGGTCTGGCGGGAGCCCGGGCGCGACGAACCAGCAGCAAGGGGCGTACGCGACGGCGCCCGGGCGGATGGTTGCGAAGCGCCGCCTCCCGAGGAGCGCCCGGCAACTCACCTCACCCTGGACCGAGCACGCCGAGCAGAGGTCAGCCGACCTTCGAGGCCGACGCCGTCCAGGTGTTGCAGTCGGCGAAGTCGCCGGAGTCGAGGCCGCGGTCGAGCCAACCGAACTGCGACTTCGACGAACCATGGTCCGGCTTCCGGTCGTCCGGCGGGTCCTCGTCGCCGGTGTAGCTGTGCCATGCCTTCAGCTCGCGGCGGTCCTTGGACGACACGTCCAGGTCCTTGGCCGTCGCGTGCAGGAACACGCCCTCGAAGCACTGAGCCTGGAGCTCGAGGCGCCGGCTGAGGGCGTACCCCTCCTTCTTCGAGCCGCCCTTCGACGTCGCCTTCTCGTGCGCCATCGCGTACGCGTCGAGCATCCCGGTCGTCTTCTGCAGGTGGTGACCGAACTCGTGGGCGACCAGGCCGACATAGCCGAGCCGCGCGAACGTGTACGCCTCCCGCCCGTCGTCGACGGTGTCGGGCCAGTAGATGGTGCGCGTGCCCGAGCAGTAGTACGCCGGCGAACCGCTCTGGCCGAAGTCGCCGCAGGGGGTCTCGACCCGCTTGTGGTACGTCTGCACCTTCGGCTGCTCGAGGGTGAAGCCCTGCGCGGCGAGCGGGCCCTCGAAGACCTTCGTCAGGCAGTCGACGACGTCGGTCAGGTAGGGCTGCAGCTTCTTGTCCGCCAGCGGCGGCTTGGGCCGGCGCACCTTCAGGTCGCAGGAGACGGAGGCCTTGCCGAGGTCGACGCCGTAGAGGGCGTTGGTCTTGAGGCTGCGGTCCGGCCCGGGCGCGGGGGCCGGTTGCGTCGGCGCGGTGGGCAGCGGTGCCTGGGGAGCGGCCGTGGGTGACGTCGTGGACGCCGGCGTCACGGCGGGCGTGGGGGTCGGCGTGGCCGTGGGGGTCGGCGTGGGGCTGCCGGGAGCCGGGACCGCCCGCGGTGCGGCCGAGCGGGTGGCCGCGGGGCTGGCCGCCGTGGGCGTCGTGCCGTCCGTCCGCATCGCGAGGACGACCACCGTGGCGACGATCCCCGTGAGGACCAGCGCTGAGACGACGCCGACCGCGAAGAGCCAGCCGCGCCCTCGGCCGGGGCCCTCGCCGGACGGCGGTCCCGGGGGCGCCCAGGGGTCGGAGGGGGGCGGCACCGCACGAGCATAAGCACCGAGGTGCCTCCCACCAGGCCGCTTAGGGTGTGGCGATGAGCTATCCCGTCGTGGCCGGGCTCCCGGCCCCGGGACGGACCCTGGTGATGGGCGTCGTGAACGTCACCCCGGACTCGTTCTCCGACGGGGGCACCTGGTTCGCGCCCGAGGCGGCGCTCGAGCACGGGCTGGCGTTGCTCGCCGAAGGCGCGGACGTCGTGGACGTCGGGGGCGAGTCGACCCGGCCCGGGGCCGAGCGGCCCGGCCTCGACGAGGAGCTGCGGCGGGTGCTGCCCACGGTCGAGGGGCTGGTGGCGGCCGGGGCGAGCGTCAGCGTCGACACGATGCGGTCCGAGGTCGCGAGCGCGGCGGTGGAGGCGGGGGCCTGCCTGGTCAACGACGTCTCCGGCGGCCGGGCCGACCCCCGCATGCTCGAGGTCGTCGCCGGGCTCGGGGTCGCGTACGTCTGCATGCACTGGCGGGGCCACGCGCGCGAGATGCAGGGGCGGGCGACGTACGACGACGTGGTCGCCGACGTGGCCCGCGAGCTGTCCGAGCAGGTGAAACTTGCCCGAACAGCGGGTGTCGGCGAGGACCGCCTGGTGGTGGACGCGGGCTTCGGCTTCGCCAAGACGGGGGACCACAGCTGGGAGCTGCTGGACCGCCTCGACGAGGTCGCCGCGCTGGGCCTGCCGCAGCTCGTCGGGGTGTCGCGCAAGTCGTTCCTGGGCAGCCTGCTCGCCGGTCCCGACGGTGCACCGCGGCCGCCGCGGGGACGGGACGACGCGACCGTCGCGCTGACCGCGCTGCTCGCCCAGCAGGGGGTGTGGGGGGTCCGGGTGCACGCCGTCCGGGCCAACCGCGACGCGGTGGAGGTCGTCCGGCGGCTGTCCACCGAGCGCGCGGACGCCCCCGCGACGTCGGATAAGGTCGCCGTGCCTGGGGAGGTGGGATGACGAGCGCTGCGCGCGAGGTGGCACGGGCCGCCGCACCGGTGGTCGTGCGCGACCGCGTGGTGCTCACGGGCCTGCGTGCGCGGGGACGCCACGGCGTGTTCGACCACGAGCGCGAGCAGGGTCAGCACTTCGTCGTCGACGTCGCGCTCGCCCTCGACCTCTCACCCGCCTCGACGTCGGACGACCTGAGCCGCACCGTCGACTACGGGACCCTCGCGGAGGCCGTCGTGGCCGACGTCCAGGGGGAGCCGCTGAACCTGATCGAGGCCCTCGCCGAACGCATCGCGCAGACCTGCCTGCGCCAGGCGGCGGTCACCGAGGTCGAGGTCACGGTGCACAAGCCCGAGGCGCCCATCGGGGTCGCGTTCACCGACGTGGCCGTCACGCTCACCAGGAGCCGCCCATGACCAGCCCCAACCCGCACGCGATCGACACCGACACCCTCAGCGGCATGAAGCCGCTCCGCAAGGTCGTCTACTCGATCGGCTCCAACCTCGGCGACCGCCAGGGCAACCTGCAGGGCGCGGTCGACGCGCTCCGCGACACCCCGGACGTGATCGTCGTCGACGTCTCCCCGGTCTACGAGACGAGCCCGGTCGGCGGTCCCGAGGACAGCCCCGACTTCCTCAACCTCGTCGTCGTGGCCGAGACGACCCTCGAGCCCCGCACGCTCCTCGAGCGGGCGCTGGCCATCGAGGACGCGTACGGGCGCGAGCGCACGAGCCACTGGGCCCCGCGCACGCTCGACGTCGACCTGATCATGGTGGGCGCGGCGGTCGTCGACCACGAGGACCTGCGCCTGCCGCACCCGCTCGCGCACGAGCGCGGCTTCGTGCTCGTCCCGTGGTTCGCCGTCGACCCGCAGGGCGAGGTCCCGGGGCAGGGTCCGCTCGCCGCGCTGGTGGCCGAGGTCGACGACGCCGGGATCACCCGTCGCGACGACCTGGTCATCGACTGACGCCGGACGTCAGACCGAGGATGAGCCAGGCCCCCAGCGGCAACCAGGTCACCAGCACGCCCCGGCGGGCGCTGGCCGTCGCCGCGCTCTTCGGCGGGCTGGCGGGCTGGTTGCTGGCCGTCTCGACCGAGGCGCTCGACGTCGCCCCGCCGTCGATCCCCTGGTCGGCCCCGGTCGGGCTGCTCGTCGTCGCCGCGCTGGTCGGGGCGCTCGCCCGGTCGACGCACCAGCAGATCCAGGTCCGCCGTGAGCGGATGGAGCCGCAGCGGGCCGTCGCGTTCCTCGTGCTGGGCAAGGCGTCCGCCCTCGGGGGAGCCCTCGTGGCCGGCGGCTACCTCGGCTACGCCCTCTCCTTCGTCGGCCGGATCGAGGCCGAGGGTCCCCGCGAGCGGGTCGTCCGCTCGCTGGTGGCCGTGGTCGGCGGGGTGGGCCTCTGCGTCGCCGGGCTGCTCCTGGAACGGGCCTGCCGCGTGCCCGTCGACGAGGACGAGGAACGTGAGCGCCGGCGCCTCGAGGCCGAGGAGTGAGGCGCGTCTCCTGCCGCGCTCAGCGGTGCTCCGCGTGGCTCCCTGGAGCGGACCGCGACCCGACCTAGGGTCCTCCCATGAGCTCTCGACCGGCCCCTTCCCGACGTCCGGGGGACGCCGCTCGGCGTGAGCCGGTCGCCCGGGCCCACCGCACCACCCAGACCGTCCTGGTCGTCGGCAGCGTCCTCGCGCTGGCGGCCACGCTTGGCCCCGTCTGGCTCGTGCGGGCCGGGGTCGTCGTCGCCGTCGTGACCTGCATCGCCACCTGCCTGCTGGCCTGGCGCGAGCTGGCCGACGCCCGGCGTCGGCACGCGCACCGCCTGCTGGTCGCCGACCGGCGCCACGGCGACGCGCTCCGCACCGAGCGCACGCGCAACGCGGAGGTCGTCGACGCGCTCGGCGAGCGGTTGAGCAGCACTGGCATGGTCGTGGTGGGTCAGCGGGCGACCATCACCCACCTGCGCGGCGAGGTCGGGGTCCTGACCACCGAGCGCGACGCCCTCCAGGAGCAGGTCGCCGAGCGCGACGGGCTGATCGGGCTCTTCCGCGCCAGCCTGCGCGACCAGGAGGCCGCGCTGCTCGCCGTCCGCGCCCAGCAGAGCGAGCTGGCCGCGCAGATCAGCGCCCAGGCCGACGCCGAGGTGCACGCGCTCCCGCGCCGCACGCGTCCCGTTGACGAGCACCACGTGATCGACGCCGAGATGGCCGAGCTCGCCATGGTCCTGCCGAACTACGAGACCACCCGCCGCTTCGCTGTCTAGTCTGGGCTGCCCGCTCGCGCACCGGGCGCTCGAGCGCTCCGTCTTCCTCGCTCGCGAGCACGACGGAAAAGCGTTGTCGCACTCGCTCGCTCGTCCAGACGGACCGGCGCCCGGTCCCCGACGCTCGCGGGCGTGCGTGGCTGAGAGCCTGCGTGCTCGTCGCGGTGGTCACTTGTCGAGGTCGCCGACGACGTAGCCGACCGAGGCGAGCGTCGCCTCGATCGCGTCGACGGGCAGGCCGACGAGCAGCGGCTCGAGGGCGGAGACGTGGTTGAACGACGGCGTCCGCAGCTTGAGTCGCCAGGGCGTCTTGTCGCCCCGCGACACCAGGAACACCCCCGACACGCCCAGCGGCGCCTCGGTCGCGACGTACGCCTCGCCCTCGGGCAGGCGGACGACCTTGCCGAGCCGGACCGCGACGTCCCCGGGCAGCGAGCCCAGCCGCTCGACGCACGCCTCGACGAGGTCGGCGGAGACCCGGAGCTCGTGCACCAGCGTCGCCAGCCGCGCGGCCGCGTCGCCGGAGGTCTCCGGGCTCGGCACCAGCAGGTCGGCGAGCTCGGCGTACGCGAGGTAGGGCCGCTGCGTCCGCAGGTCGACGTCGAGCCCGCCGGCGCGCGCGGCCGGTCCGGTGACCCCGTGCGCGGCGACGAGCTCGCGGGAGAGGACGGCCGTCCCGGTGGTCAGGTCCCGCAGGACGGGGTCGTCGAGCCAGGTCCCCAGGCGGTCGGCGACGGTGCGGACGTCGGCCAGCACCGCGCGCTCGGCGTCGAGCCAGGCGGCGTCGGCGTCGGCGGCCAGCCCTCCGACCCGGTTGACCATCGGGTGCACCCGGTTGCCGGTCAGGTGCTGCAGCTGGAGCCGCAGCACCTCGCGCAGCGCGGCGGTGGGGGAGGGGACGCCCAGCCGGAACGGCACCCAGGCGAGGAAGCCGAGGTGGCTCAGCAGCCGCGTGTGCTCGGCGAGGAGCGTGCGCAGCCAGACGGCCCGCGGCGGGACCTCGAGCCCGAGCAGCTGCTCGCAGGTCAGCGCGACCGTGAGCTCGGCGGCGTACGGCGCCTGCCAGTCGTGCCGGTCGGCCAGCATCAGGACCTGGCGGTAGTCGCGGACCTCGAACAGCTTCTCGACCCCGCGGTGCAGGGCGCCGACGACCACCGTCGCGTCGCTGACGAGGCCGTGCTCGACCCACAGCCGCAGCTCGACGAGCCCGGTGCCGCTCGGGTGCTCGGGCCCCAGGTCCAGCAGCACCGTGCCGGTCGGGGGAGGTTCCGTGGCCGAGGTCGGCAGGACGCCCGGCCCGAGCGCGCCGACGAGGACGCGCAGGGGGGTGGGCACCGGCTCAGGCTAGGTGGGTGAGCCCTGCAGCAGCCACCAGAGGTCGCCCCACCGGTCGAGCGCGGTCAGGGCCGCCCGTTCGCTGCGCCGGACGAGCGCGCCGAGCGCGTCCGCCGGGGCGTCCGGCACCGCGGTGAGCACCTTCGCCTGCGGACGCAGCAGCAGCGTCGCCGCCCCGGTCGCCTCGCCCGCGGCGCCCAGGGCGTCGACGGCGACGCCGGCGGTGAGGTTGACCCGGCCGTCGGGCACCGCGGCCCGCTGCCGGCCCGCCCCGTACGCGAGGAACGTCCCGTCCGCCGGTCGACTGCCGGCCTCGTGGCCGTAGTCGACGGCTAGCGCACGGCCACCACGGCGTACGGCGGACCGGACCAGTGCCGCCCAGGCGACGTCGCGGGCCCGGCCCACCTCGGCCCGCCGGCCCTCGGGCCACCAGCGCGCCAGCCACGCGCGGTCGTCGGCCGCGGGGGCCGGGCCGACGCGTTCGTGGCCGTCGTCGTCGACCTCGACCTCGCGCCAGTCGTCGGCGGAACGTTCCACGACCGCGACGGGGAGGTCGTCCAGCCACTCGTGGGCGACCAGCAGCGGCGCCGCCCCCTCGGTCCACCCGTCGGGGCCGACCACCCAGCGCCCGGTGTCGACGTCATGGTGGTCCTCGACCCAGGCCACCCGCGGGTCGAGCCCCGGCGGTCGCGCCCGGCGGTCGACGCCGACCAGCGCGACGTCCGGCAGCCGGTGGACCAGGTGGGACAGCAGGTGGCCGTCCCCGGCACCGACGTCGACGACGACCCGCCCACCCTTCGGCACCACCCCGGCGACGGCCTCCGCGACGAGCGGCCCGACGCCGACGCCGGTGCTGAAGTGCCCGCCCGGACGCTGCGTCGACCAGAAGCCGTCGGGCCCGTACGCCGCCTCCGTCCACGCCGCGCGCCAGGAGCGCCAGGAACCTCCCGTCCGCGACCCCGGCGTCGGCGCGGGAGCGGGCGGGCGATGGAGGACCATGGGTCCATGCTGCCGACGACGGCCGAGCTCGACGACGAGCGCGCCGAACGTGATGTTCCGACACGGGCCGTCCCGGACGCCCCCCTCCCACCGCAGGCCGGCCCGCCGCTGCCGCGCCGCCTCGCCTCGGAGCCCCCCGGCTGGGTCCGCGAGGTCGACGTGGTCGTCGTGGGCTCCGGGGTCGCGGGCCTGACCGCCGCGCTCGAGTGCCGCGAGCGGATGGGTCGGGAAACCCGGGTCATGGTGGTCACCAAGGACGTCGTGGCCGCGGGCTCGACCCGGTGGGCGCAGGGCGGCATCGCCTCGGTCCAGGCCGAGGGCGACACGGTCGCCGAGCACGTCACCGACACCCTCGTGGCCGGGGCCGGTCTCTGCGAGCCGGCTGCGGTCGAGGTGCTCGTCAGCGAGGGCCCGGACGAGGTCGCGACGCTCGTGGAGCGTGGCACGCAGTTCGACCTGGACGCCGCCGGGCGCCTCGCCCTGACCCGCGAGGGCGGGCACCACCGCAACCGCATCGCGCACGCGGGCGGCGACGCCACGGGCGCGGAGATCGAGCGCGCCCTGGTCGCCACCGTCAAGGCCGACCCGGGCATCGAGATCGTGGAGCAGGCGCTGGTGCTCGACCTGCTGCAGGCCGTGACCGAGGACGGGGCGCCGGCCGTCGCCGGGATCACCCTGCACGTGCTCGGCGAGGGCAGCCGCCAGGGCGTCGGGGCCGTACGCGCCCGGGCCGTGGTGCTGGCGACCGGCGGCATCGGCCAGATCTACGCCGTCACCACCAACCCGCCCGTCTCCACCGGTGACGGGGTCGCGGCGGCGCTGCGGGCCGGGGCCCGGCTGCGCGACGTCGAGTTCATCCAGTTCCACCCGACGGTGCTGTTCCTGGGCACGGGGGCCCGCGGCCAGCTGCCGCTGGTCAGCGAGGCCGTCCGCGGCGAGGGCGGGCTGCTGGTGAACTCCGTCGGCGAGCGCTTCATGGTCGGCCAGCACGAGCTCGCCGAGCTCGCCCCCCGCGACGTCGTCGCCAAGGCGATCATGAAGGAGATGGCCCGCGAGGGGTCCGACCACGTCTACGTCGACGGCCGGATGCTCGGCGAGGAGACCTGGCGGGTCCGCTTCCCGACGATCCTGCACAGCTGCCGGGTGGCCGGGATCGACCCCGTGACCGACCTCATCCCGGTCGCGCCGGCGGCCCACTACTTCTGCGGCGGGGTCGAGACCGACCTCGAGGGCGCCACGAACCTGGCCGGGCTCTACGCCTGCGGCGAGGTCGCCTCGTCCGGGGTCCACGGCGCCAACCGGCTGGCCTCCAACTCGCTGCTCGAGGGCCTGGTCTTCGCCGCGCGCATCGCCGGGTCCCTGGCGCGGGACCTGCCGCCGCTCCGCGAGCCGCTCGACGACGACCGGGAGGGCTGGCTCGTGGACCCGGCCGTGGTGCCGGCGCTGCAGCGGACGATGAGCCGCGACTGCGGCGGCCTGCGGAACGCGACCGGCCTCGACCGCGCGGCGAGCAGCCTCGACCGGCTGGCCGGGCGGCGGACGACGGAGCCGGGCCTGGCCGCGTGGGAGGCGACGAACCTGCTCTGCGTGGCCGTCGCCGTGCTGTCCTCCGCTGGACGGCGGGAGGAGTCGCGCGGCGCGCACTGGCGCGACGACTTCGGCGAGCGCCGGGAGTCGTGGCAGCGCCACCTCGTGGTGCAGTCCGAGGACGGCCGGCTGGTGCACCGCCTGACGCCGGTCGGCAGCACCAGGTCACCCGAGGGAGAGGTCGACCGATGACCGTACGCATCACCGACCTGGCGCAGGCCGAGGCGTACGTCGCCTCGGTCGGGCTGGACGTCTCCGCCCTCGCCGTCATCGTCGCGGAGGCGCTCGGCGAGGACCTGGGCGGTCGCGGGGTCCTGCCGACCGGCACCGGGAAGGGCGTCGACGTCACGTCGGTCGCCACCATCGCCGCCGACGCGGTCGCCACCGCCGAGCTCGTGGCCCGACGCCCGGGGGTGGTCGCCGGCCTGCCCGTGGCCGCGTACGTGCTCGCCGTCGTGCTCACGAGCGTCGTCGGGTCGCCCGGACCGTTCGTGGTCGAGGTCCTGGCCGACGAGGGGGACCGGGTCGAGACCGGCGACGTGCTCGTCCGCGTCGACGGCGGCACGCGGGCGCTTCTCACGGCCGAGCGCGTGGCGCTGAACCTGCTGACCCTCACCTCGGGCGTGGCGACCGCCACCCGGGCCTGGGTCGACGCGCTGGAGGGCACCGGCGCGCGGGTTCGGGACACGCGGAAGACGACGCCGGGCCTGCGGATGCTGCAGAAGTACGCCGTCCGGGTCGGCGGCGGCGTCAACCACCGTCTGTCGCTCGCCGACGCGGCGCTGATCAAGGACAACCACGTCCTGGCCGCGGGCGGCGTCGTGCCGGCGTACGAGCGGGTGGTGGCCATGTTCCCGGACCTGTGGGTGCAGGTCGAGGTCACGACCCCCGAGCAGGCCGAGGCGGTCGTCGCCGCCGGTGCCACGGAGGTCCTGCTCGACAACATGAGCCTCGCCACGATGACCGAGGTCGTCACGTCGCTGAAGGGGCGTGCGCGGTTCGAGGCGAGCGGTGGTCTGACGCTGGCGTCCGCCGCTTCCGTGGCCCGTACGGGTGTCGACTTCATCGCGGTCGGGGCGATCACGCATTCCGCGCCAATTCTCGATATTGCTATGGACCTGGTCTGAAACTTTTTGCCCTCGGCTGCGCTATCGTCCTCCTGTCAGGAAATCGATGCAAAGAAAGGGGAAGACAATGGCTCAGCGGGTGCAGGTGATACTCGAAGACGATTTAGACGGCTCCCAGGCCGACGAGACCGTCCTTTTCGGTCTCGACGGGGCCGAGTACGAGGTGGACCTGTCCACGGAGAATGCCCAGGGCCTGCGCGACGCCCTCGCGCAATGGGTCGCAGTGGCCCGCCGGACCGGCGGCCGACGCAAGCGGGCGACCGCTGGCGCACCGGCGCCGAGGCCCGCGGAGAACGGCAGCGGGGCGAACACCAGCGACGTCCGCGCGTGGGCCCAGGAGAACGGCTACGAGGTCTCGAGCCGCGGACGCGTGTCCGCCGAGGTCCGTGACGCGTACGACAAGGCGCACGGCTGAGCCGAGGCACCACCCCAGGCCCGACCGAAGTGTTGCGCCCTGGGCGAACGGCTCGTTCGTCCGGGGCGTTCCTCGTGCACGAACGGCTCGCCCGCCGGGCGTACGCGTGTCTCCGCTCCTCCTGCGTGGGGAATCGTGCGGGGCCGTCACGACGTTGTCACCAGCACGGAACGTCCGAGAGCCCCCGACGTCGGGGTGACGTGGTCCATCGGATCCACGGCCCTCGGGGTGTCTGCTCCCGCGACTAGCATGAGACGCGCTGGAGTGCAGTCGCCGACGGGCGTCCGCACCGTAGAGCGAGGAGCACCGAAAGCATGTTCGAGAGGTTCACCGACCGGGCGCGTCGCGTCGTCGTGCTGGCGCAAGAAGAAGCCCGCATGCTCAACCACAACTACATCGGGACCGAGCACATCCTGCTCGGCCTCATCCACGAGGGCGAGGGCGTCGCCGCAAAGGCGCTGGAGTCCCTCGGCATTTCCCTCGAGGCCGTCCGCCAGAAGGTCGAAGAGATCATCGGCCACGGCCAGCAGAGCCCCAGCGGACACATTCCGTTCACCCCCCGGGCCAAGAAGGTCCTGGAGCTGAGCCTCCGCGAGGCGCTGCAGATCAACCACAGCTACATCGGGACCGAGCACATTCTTCTCGGCCTCATCCGCGAGGGCGAGGGTGTTGCCGCGCAGGTCCTCGTCAAGCTCGGCGCCGACCTCAACCGTGTGCGCAACCAGGTCCTCCAGCTGCTCTCGGGATTCCAGGGCAAGGAGGCCGCGACGTCCGGTGCTCCCGAGCAGGGCTCGACGCCGTCGTCCTCGATGGTGCTCGACCAGTTCGGCCGCAACCTGACCCAGGCCGGGCGCGAGAACAATCTCGACCCGGTCATCGGTCGGGAGACCGAGATCGAGCGCGTGATGACCGTGCTCAGCAGACGCACCAAGAACAACCCGGTGCTGATCGGCGAGCCCGGCGTCGGCAAGACGGCGGTCGTCGAGGGCCTGGCCCAGGCGATCGTGCGCGGCGACGTGCCCGAGACGCTGCGGGACAAGCAGATCTACACCCTCGACCTCGGCGCGCTGGTGGCCGGCAGCCGTTACCGCGGTGACTTCGAGGAGCGCCTCAAGAAGGTGCTCAAGGAGATCAAGACCCGCGGCGACGTCGTGCTCTTCATCGACGAGATCCACACCCTCGTGGGTGCGGGTGCCGCCGAGGGCGCCATCGACGCCGCCAGCATCCTGAAGCCGATGCTGGCCCGTGGCGAGCTGCAGACCATCGGCGCCACGACGCTCGACGAGTACCGCAAGTACGTCGAGAAGGACGCCGCGCTGGAGCGCCGCTTCCAGCCGATCCAGGTCGCCGAGCCGTCGATCGCGCACACGATCGACATCCTGCGCGGGCTGCGTGACCGCTACGAGGCGCACCACCGCGTCACCATCACCGACCAGGCCCTCGTGGCCGCGGCGCAGATGGCCGACCGGTACATCTCCGACCGGTTCCTCCCGGACAAGGCGATCGACCTGATCGACGAGGCCGGCGCCCGACTTCGGATCCGTCGCATGACCGCACCGCCGGACCTGCGCGAGTTCGACGAGAAGGTCGCCAGCGTCCGCCTCGAGAAGGAGGCGGCGATCGACGCGCAGGACTTCGAGCGCGCCGCGGGTCTCCGCGACGACGAGAAGAAGCTGCTGTCGTCGCGCGCCGAGCGTGAGGCGCAGTGGAAGTCGGGCGACCTCGACGTGGTGGCGGAGGTGGACGAGGAGATCATCGCCGAGGTCCTCTCCACGGCCACGGGCATCCCGGTGTTCAAGCTCACCGAGGAGGAGTCGGCCCGCCTCATCCACATGGAGGACGAGCTCGGCAAGCGCTACATCGGCCAGCACGACGCCGTCCGGGCGCTCTCGCGCTCGATCCGGCGTACGCGGGCGGGTCTGAAGGACCCCAAGCGGCCGAGCGGCTCGTTCATCTTCGCCGGCCCCTCGGGCGTCGGGAAGACCGAGCTGACCAAGGCGCTGACCGAGTTCCTCTTCGGCGACGAGGACGCGCTCATCCAGCTCGACATGAGCGAGTACTCCGAGAAGCACACCGCCTCGCGGCTGTTCGGCTCGCCTCCCGGCTACGTCGGGTACGAGGAGGGCGGCCAGCTCACCGAGAAGGTGCGGCGCAAGCCGTTCAGCGTGGTCCTCTTCGACGAGGTCGAGAAGGCCCACCCGGACATCTTCAACTCGCTGCTGCAGATCCTGGACGAAGGTCGCCTGACCGACGCCCAGGGCCGGGTGGTCGACTTCAAGAACACCGTCATCGTCATGACGACCAACCTGGGCACCCGGGACATCGCCAAGAGCGTGTCCCTGGGGTTCAGTGCCTCGACGAACGCCGAGGGGTCGTACGAGAAGATGAAGGCGAAGGTGGCGGACGAGCTCAAGCAGCACTTCCGCCCCGAGTTCCTGAACCGCGTCGACGAGATCGTCGTGTTCCGCCAGCTCACGCAGGAGGACATCGTCCGGATCGTCGACCTGATGATCGCCCAGGTCGAGCTGCGCCTGAAGGACCGGGACATGGGCATCGAGCTCACGACCGCGGCCAAGGAGCTCGTCGGGGCCCGGGGCTACGACCCCGTGCTCGGCGCCCGTCCGCTGCGCCGCGCGATCCAGCGCGACATCGAGGACCACCTCGCGGAGAAGATCCTCTTCTCCGAGCTCAACCCCGGGGAGATCGTCGTCGTCGACGTCGCCGACCCCGGTTCGGAGAACCCGTTCACCTTCGTCGGCCACAAGCGGGACGCTGCTCCCGACTCGCCGCCGGTGGAGTTCGACGGGATCATCGAAGAGGGGTTCGAGGGCTTCGAGGAGCCCGGCGAGGCCGCCAAGAGCTGATCCTCAGCCGCTAGACCAGCCGAGGCCCGGCACCGTTCCCACGGTGCCGGGCCTCGCTGCGTCTGCACCCGCCCCTTTTCTCGATCCACGCCCCCGGCAGACGTCGAGAAAACGCTGACTCCCGACGTCGTCATCGGCGGTCTGGCGGTCCGGAGTCAGCGGTTTGTCGCGACGAGGGGTGCTGCAGGTCAGGCTCAGGCGGTCTAGGTGATGAGCCTGGTCGCTGCGCGGGTAGGTGCGCGTCACCGACCCAGTCGGTCCAGTAGCTCGCGGGCGCGGTCGACCACCGCAACCGCCAGCTCGCGAAAGGCGGCATCCTCGCTCCGCGGGCGAATGTCGCCCGCCGCTGCCCCGACGTCCTTCTTCGACATGCCCTCGTCGTTCGCGGCTCGTTGGGAGTCCACGGCCGCGTCGTCGTCGCGCCGCCGGTTGGTGTCCATGATCGACGGTATCGCCTAGCGCTGGCGCGAGGTCCGTGCTCGACTCCCCGCCGCGGAGCGCGAAGCCGCTTCGCACCTGTGCGCTCGCGCACCTCGACACGCGGCAGGGAGGTGCGGGGACGCACAGTCACGAGGGCCGCCGCAGACCCTTCCCGGCGTCCGGCTCCGCGGCGGACCAGTGCGTCAGTGCCCGAACGTGTCCGAGTCCGCGAGGTCGACGTCGCCGCCGTCGAGCTCGGCGATCGTCGCCATGTCCTCGTCGGTCAGCTCGAAGGAGAAGATCCCGATGTTCTCCGCGAGGTGGGCGGGGCTGGTGGACTTCGGGATCGCGACGAGGCCCATCTGGACGTGCCAGCGCAGGATGACCTGGGTCGGGGTCATGTCCAGGCGCTCGGCGATGCCGGTGAGCCGGGCGTCCTCCCGGAGCGCGCTGCTGCTGGCCCCGAGCGGGCTCCACGACTCGGTCGCGATGCCGTACGTGTCGTCGATCTCGCGGACCTCGGGGCGGGTGGCGTACGGGCTGAGCTGCACCTGGTTGACGTCGGGGATGATCCCGGTCTCGTCGATGACGCGCTGCAGGTGGGCCGGCTTGAAGTTCGAGACGCCGATGGCCTTGAGGAGACCCTCCTCGCGGAGCGCCTCGAGCCCGCGAACCGCGTCGACGTAGCGGTCCTGGTCGGGGTTCGGCCAGTGGATGAGGAACAGGTCGAGGTAGTCGGTGCCGAGCCGCTCGAGGCTCGCCTCCAGCGCCCGCCGGACCCCGTCGACGCCGTGCCACTCCCGGTTGAGCTTGCTGGTCAGGAAGATCACCGAACGGTCGGCGCCGGAGACCCGAAGGCCTTCGCCGACGCCCTCCTCGTTGTGGTAGTTCTCGGCGGTGTCGATCAGCCGGTAGCCCGCCGCGACCGCCGTCGCCACCTGGCGCACGACCTCCTCGCCGAGGACCGGCGACGTCCCGAGACCGAGCATCGGGATCTCCGCGCCGTGCACGAGCTTGCGGGTGGGCACCGAGGGGGCCGGCGCCTTCGGCAGGTTCTCGGGGTGGGCGGTTTCGTCGGGAGTCAGGGACACGGCCTCAAACTACCGACGGCCCGCCCTGCCCCGGGAGGCGCGTCAACCGGGCAGGGACCAGCGCGGGTCGTCGGCGCCCGTGCGGACGGCGAGGCCGTCCGTGACGAGCGAGGCCAGCGCCCGCTCGCGCTGCACCGGTTCGAGCCAGGCGGTCGCCAGCTCGTCGTGGGCCACCGGCTCGTCGCTGCCGCGCAGCACCGCCAGCAGCGCCCCGCGGCACTGGCGGTCCGTCCCCTCGTACGACTGCCCCCGTCGCGGTGGACCCGCCCAGGCGGGGTAGCCGGCCTGCCGCCACGCGCAGACGTCGATGACCGGGCAGACGTCGCACCGCGGCGCACGGGCCGTGCACACGACGGCGCCGAGCTCCATCGAGGCGACCGCCCAGCGGGCGGCGAGCGCCGGCTCGTCGGGCAGGAACGTCTCCGCCACGGCCACCTCGGCCCGGGTCTGCGCGGCTCCGGGGTAGGCCTCGCCCGCCGCGACCCGGCCGAGGACGCGGCGGACGTTGGTGTCGAGGACGACCGCACGTCGCCCGTACGCGAAGCTCGCCACCGCGGCCGCGGTGTAGGAGCCGACGCCGGGCAGGCTCCGCAGGTCGTCGAGGTCGTCGGGCACCCGCCCGCCGAACCGTTCCGTGATGGCGACCGCCGCCCCGTGCAGGCGCAGCGCACGACGCGGGTAGCCGAGCCGGCCCCAGGCGCGGACGGCGTCGCCCGACGGCGAGGCGGCGAGGTCACCCGGGGTCGGCCACCGCTCGAGCCAGCGCGCCCAGGGCTCGCGGACCCGCTCCACGGGGGTCTGCTGGAGCATGAACTCGCTGACCATCACCCCCCACGGCGAGGTGATGGGCCGGCGCCAGGGCAGGTCGCGCGCGTTGGCGTCGTACCAGGCCACGACCCGAGCGACGATGTGGTCCGGCACCGGGCGAACGTACCTGTTCGTGATGTTCCGTCGGGCGCGGCGAGCCTGACGGCGGGCGGCGCCCGCGCTGCTTAACCTCCCCGTTATGAGCAGCGTCCTGCACCCGGTCGGGCCGGAGCCACGCGAGCGCTACTGGGTCCGGCGGCTGGCCGTCCTGATCGCCGCCGTCGTCGCCATCGGGATCGTCATCGCCCTGGTCGGCAACGCGATGAGCGCCGGATCCGCGGTGCAGGCCGAGCCGGCACCGCCCTCGGTCGTCGCGCCGACCCTGCCGCCGGTCACCCCGTCCGCGAGCCCTTCCGTGGACGTGACCGCCTCCCCGACGCCCGGGAGCACGGACACCCCGACGGCTGGCACCACCGCGAGCCCGACCCCCGGCGCGGCCACGACCAGGCCGAGCGCGTCGGCCTCGCCGACCGACGGCAGCGTCGTGACGCCCAAGCCGGGCCAGAAGACGAAGACGGAGAAGGCCACGCCGCCGACCGCGGCGGAGAAGAAGAAGGCGGAGGCCGCGGCCGAGGCCAAGAAGGCGGCGGCCAAGAAGAAGGCGAAGGCCACGGTGCTCGCCACCTGCCCGACCGACGACCTCCGTCCGACCCTGACCGGGCCGAAGAAGGTCAAGGCCAAGAAGTCCGCGACCTTCGCGGTCTCGCTGATCAACGGCTCCAGCAAGTCCTGCTACCTCAAGGTCACGAACGCGAACTACACGCTGACGATCGTGTCCGGCAAGGACAAGATCTGGTCGACCGAGGACTGCCCGGCCGCCGTGCCCGCGCAGAGCCGCAAGCTGACGTCGCAGAAGTCGCTGGACTGGAAGATCAAGTGGAACGGCCAGCGTTCCGGGGACGGGTGCAGCAAGGAGCGCGAGGCCCCCAAGGCCGGCTACTACTGGGCGATCGCCAACTTCGACGACGCCAAAGAGGTGCGCTGGCGGATCATCCTGACCTAGGCGGTCAGGAGCACGGTCCGGTGCCGCTCAGTCGAGACGGTCGCTGTACGCGGCGTCGGCCAGGCGGAGCAGGCCGTCGCGGATGACCCGGGCGCGGCTCTCGCCGACCCCGTCCACGTCCTGCAGCTCGGCGATGCTCGCCCCGAAGAGGGCCTGCAGGTTGCCGAAGTGCTCGATCAGCCGGACGCCGAGGGCGGCGGGGAGCCGGCTGATCTGCGCCACCTGACGGAAGCCCCGGCTCACGACGCGGGCGTCGAGGTTGATGACGGGCCCGAAGCCGAGCGTCCGGGCCACGACCGCGGGCTCCACCAGCTGCGGGGTGGTCAGGCGACGCAGGTGGGCCAGCGAGAAGTCGTCGTCCTCGTGCGGGCGGTAGTCCCGCTCCAGCAGGTCGGGCAGGCGGGCGAAGTCGACCGCGAGCTCGGAGAGCTGGAGGGTCAGCAGGCGCCCGTCCGTCCCGAGCTCCAGGACGTAGCTCTCGATCTCCTCCTCCAGCCGGGCCACCATCTCCAGCCGCTGCGCCACGAGGGCGACGTCGCGGATGGTGACGGCGTCCTGCACCTCCAGCGACGAGAGCCGCGCGATGACCTGGGTGAGCCGGCCGCGGTAGCGCTCGAGCGTCTGCAGCGCCTGCTCCGCCCGCGACAGGATCTGGCCCGACTGCTCGAGCAGGTAGCGCTGGTCGGCGAGGAACAGCGAGATCGTCGCCATCGAGGCGGAGACGGTGACCACGGGCAGGCCCGACTGCCGGGCGACGCGCTCCGCCGTACGGTGCCGGGTCCCGGTCTCGGACGTCTCGATGGAGCGGTCCGGCATCAGGTGGACGCCGGCCCGGACGATGCGCTCCCGGTCCTCGCTCAGCACGATGGCGCCGTCCATCTTGGCCAGCTCGCGCAGGGCGGTCGGGGTGAAGGGGACGTCGAGCGCGAACCCGCCGGTCGAGACCTCGGTGATGACGTCGGTGTCGCCGAGCACGATCAGCGCGCCCGTACGGCCGCGCAGGATGCGCTCCAGCCCGTCGCGCATCGGGGTGCCGGGCGCGAGCGTCCGCAGCTCGTCGAGCAGCGTCGCCCGACCCCCGCCGTCGCTCTCCGCAACCTCCACGGCTCGTGCTCCCGTCCCCGTCGGCCCACCCCGCAGCCGGCCGCCGTCATCTTAGGTCACTCTCAGCCGGAGTGCCCCGCCTCAGCGTCCGTCGACCCCGGCCGCCGACAGCGCGTGGGCGAGCGTCGGGACCTCGTGCACCCGGATGCCGGGACGCTCGGTCGTGCTGAGGCGCCGGGCGTCGACCAGGCCGCGACGGCCGGTCGTCGTCTCGGTCGGGACGAGCGCGTCGGTGAAACCCAGCCGCGCCGCCTCGGCCAGCCGCCGGTCGGTCCCCGGCACGCGGCGCAGCTCCCCGGCGAGCCCGACCTCGCCCAGGGCGAGGGTGCGCGGCGCGAGCGTCGTGTTCGTGGCCGCCGACGCGATGGCGATGGCGATCGCCAGGTCGGCGGACGGGTCGGAGACCTTGGCCCCGCCCACGGTGGAGGCGTAGACGTCGCGGCTGCCCACCGCGACGCGGCAGCGGCGCTCGAGCACGGCCAGCACCATCGACACCCGGCCGCTGTCGAGGCCGTGGACCGTGCGCCGCGGTGCGGGCAGCACGCTCGGGACGACGAGGGCCTGCAGCTCGGCGAGCAGCGGCCGGCGGCCCTCCATCGTCACCGTGATGCAGGTGCCGGGCACCGGCTCGGCGTGCACCGAGGTGAAGAGCCCGCTCGGGTCGGTGACCTCGACGATGCCGGTCTCGGCCATCTCGAAGCAGCCGACCTCGTCGGCCGGGCCGAAGCGGTTCTTGGTGGCGCGCACCATGCGGAACCCGGAGTGCCGGTCGCCCTCGAACGCCAGCACGACGTCGACCAGGTGCTCGAGCAGCCGCGGGCCAGCGATCGCGCCGTCCTTGGTCACGTGGCCGACGATGATCACCGCCATGCCGCGCCGCTTGGCCACGCGGACGAGCGCGGCCGTCACCTCGCGGACCTGGGTCGGCCCGCCGGGCGAGCCCTCCGCCTCCGCGGTGCCGACGGTCTGCACGGAGTCGAGCACCATCAGCGACGGCGCGACCTCCTCGATGTGCCCGAGCACGGTGCCGAGGTCGGTCTCGGCCGCCAGGTAGAGCTCGTCGGCGAGCGCGTTGGTCCGCCCGGCCCGCAGCCGCACCTGGGCGGCGGACTCCTCGCCCGAGACGTAGAGCGTGCGGCGGCCCGCCTTGGCCCAGCGCGCGGCGACCTCGAGCAGCAGGGTCGACTTGCCGACGCCGGGCTCGCCGGCCAGCAGCACCACGGCCCCGGGGACGATCCCGTCGCCGAGCACGCGGTCCAGCTCGCCGACGCCGGTCAGGGTGCGGATCGCGAGGTCGGGGTCGATCCGGGCGATCGGCACGGCCTTGGACGTGGGGGTGTGGGACTGCACGGTCGCGAGCCGGGGCGCGCCGGCCTCGCTGACGCTGCCCCAGGTCTGGCACTCCCCGCACCGGCCCTGCCACTTGACGGTCGTCCAGCCGCACTCCGTGCAGACGAACCCGGGTCGTGCCGCAGTCTTTGCCACGTCGACGACGCTAGGCGGGCCCGCTGACAGTTCCGGCCAGCCGCGCCGCCACCTCGAGCACGCGGGCGTCGGCCTCGGGCTCGCCGACGGTGATCCGGACGCCGTCGCCGGGGTCGCCGGACACGTACGGGCGCACGACCAGCCCGGCCTCGCCGAAGGTCGCGGCCACGTCGGCCGTGCCCGGACCGGCCGCGAGCCAGACGAAGTTGCCCTGGGCGTCGGGGACGTCGAGCCCGAGGTCGCGGAGCCCGACCGCGAGCGCGTCGCGACGGGTCACGAGCTCGGCGACCCGCGCGAGCAGCTCGGGCTCGTGCTCCAGCGAGGCGATCACCGCGGCCTGGGCCGGCAGCGAGACCCCGAAGGGCAGGGCCACGGCCCGGACCGCCTGCGCCAGCGGCGGCGCGGCGACGCAGTAGCCGACGCGGAAGCCGGCCAGCCCGTACGCCTTGGAGAACGTCCGTAGCACAACGACGTTGTCGCGGCCCTCGGCGACCTCCAGGCCGCGCACGGCGGTGGGGGAGGTGACGAACTCGACGTACGCCTCGTCGACGACGACGAGGACGTCGTCGGGCACCGCGTCGACGAAGGCGACGACCTCGTCGTGACGCAGCGCCGGGCCGGTGGGGTTGTTCGGGCTGCAGAGCAGGACGGCCCGCGTGGCAGGGCCGACGGCCGCGAGCATCGCGTCGAGGTCGTGCTCGGCCCCGCTGCCCAGCGGAACGCCCACCCAGCGAGCCCCGGTCAGCAGGACCGCGATCGGGTACGCCTCGAAGCTCCGCCAGGCGTGGACGACCTCGTCGCCGGGACCGCAGACCGCCTGCAGCAGGTGGTAGAGCACCCCCACCGAGCCCGTGCCGAAGGCCAGCCGGTCCGCGTCGACGCCGAGCCGGGCGCCAAGCGCCTCGGCCATCCGGGTGTTCGCGATGTCGGGGTAGCGGTTCATCGAGGCCGTGGCCTGCGCGACCGCCTCGAGCACGCCGGGCAGCGGCGGGAAGGGGTTCTCGTTGCTGGACAGCTTGTAGGTGACGAGGTCGGGCCGCGTCGGGGCCGGACGGCCGGCGACGTACGCGGGCAGGCCGGAGACGGCCGGCCGGAGGGGGACGGGCACGGTGCTCCCGGACTCGGTGAGGGCTAGATGCGGACGACGCCGGAGGGCGTCGTGAACACGGCGGCGACGACGCCGGGCTGGCCGTGCGGGGCGACCCACTCGACCTCGAGGTCGTCCAGCACCAGGTTCATCTTGCCGCCGAGCCACTCGTCGACCCGGGCGTGGTCCCCGGCGATCTCCAGCCGGGTCAGCGCGATGTCGCCGCCGCCCGCAGAGGGGTGCTGCTCGGGGTCGCTGAGCCACTGCACGAAGAAGGGGAGCTGCGGGTCGCTCTGCAGGCCCTTGACCCCGACCTGGCGCCAGCGCAGCTGGGAGCCGTCCGGGGTGAAGCGGCTGCCCTCGGCCGCGGTCCGCCCGAGGCGCTGCTCCACGGGACCGAGGTCGTCCACGGCCACGACCCAGCCGAGCCAGCCGCCGCCGTCCGCGGAACGGGCCCGGACGGCCTGCCCGAAGGGGGCCTTGTCGGCGGCCGGGTGGTCGAGGACCTCGACGACCTCGAGGTAGCGGCCCCCGGCGAGCGGGAGGATCCGGTTGCGGGTGCCGAAGCGGGGATGGAAGCCGCCGTCGAGGAAGCGGCCGCCCAGCTGACCGCCCAGCCGCCGGGTCGTCTCGTCGAGACCCTCGGGTCCCGCGGCGAAGGCCAGGTGATCGAGCTGCATCGTCACATCCTCGCTGCCGGGCCGCGGCGCGGCGCCACGGGGTCGGCCGGGTGGGACAGCGCCCGGCCCCGTCGGGTCTCGAACTCCTCGCACAGCCCGACCAGCACGTCGTACGCCGCGTCGCCCATCAGCGCCCGCAGCTCGGCGGCGTTCGTGGCGTACACGGGCTCGTCGGCGACGTGGGCCTCGGTGTTCGACGAGCAGTACCAGTCGAGGTCGTGCCCGCCCGGTCCCCAGCCCTCACGGCCGTACTCGCCGATGCTCACCTCGAGGTAGGTGGTGTCGTCGGTGCGGGTCACCGTGCGGTACTGCCGGCGCTGCGGGAGCTGCCAGCAGACGTCGGGCTTGGTCTCGGTGATCTCCAGGCCGGTGTCGAGGGCCAGCTTGTGCAGCGCGCAGCCGGTGCCGCCCGCGAAGCCCGGCCGGTTGAGGAAGACGCACGCCCCGTCCTCGACCCGGGTCTTGCGCGCCGGCTCGGTCCCGGCGGGGAGGTCCGTGGTGTCCTCGAGCTCGACCCAGCCGTCCCGCAGACCGACGTCGCGCAGCTGCCACTGCTCCTCGGTCAGCCAGGAGACGGCCTCGGCCACGCGCGACTCGTCCTCCTCGTCCGCGAAGTGGGCGCCGAGCGTGCAGCAGCCGTCGTCGGGCCGGTCGGCGTAGATGCCGGGGCAGCCGCGGCCGAAGATGCAGGTCCAGCGCGAGGTGAGCCAGGTGAGGTCGCAGCGGAACACCTGGTCGGGGTCGGACGGGTCCGTGAGCTCCGCCCACGCCCGGGGGAATCCGATCTGCACCTCGGGCATCCCGTCAGCGTAGTCTCGACGGGTGACAGCACAGGCGCCGAAGGTGGCCCTCTCGACGTCGTCGGTCTACCCCGAGGGCACGTCCAGCGGCTTCGAGCTCGCCCGCAAGCTCGGCTACGACGGCGTCGAGCTGATGGTCGGCATCGACGCGGTGGCCGCCGACATCGACGCGGTGGAGAAGCTGCGCGACTACCACGGCGTCCCGGTGCTCGCCGTGCACGCACCCTGCCTGCTGATCAGCCAGCGGGTGTGGGGGACCGACCCCTGGGCCAAGCTCGACCGTTCCGCGGAGGCGGCGATCCGGCTCGGCGCCGGCGTCGTCGTGGTGCACCCGCCGTTCCGGTGGCAGCCCGAGTACGCCCGCGGCTTCGTCGCCGGCATCGAGCGGCTCAACCGCGAGTACGACGTGACGTTCTGCGTCGAGAACATGTACCCGTGGCGTACGCCGGGTCGCGAGGTCAAGGCGTACGTGCCGGGCTGGGACCCGACCGAGCTGCCGTACGAGCACCTCACCCTCGACTTCTCCCACGCCTCGACCGCGCAGCAGCAGTCGATCGACCTGGCCAAGACCTGGGGCAGCCGGCTGCAGCACATCCACCTGACCGACGGCACCGGGTCGCGCAAGGACGAGCACCTGATGCCCGGCTACGGCGACCAGCGGGCGGGCGAGACCCTGACCTGGGTGACCGAGAACGGCTTCGACGGCCACGTCGTGCTCGAGGTCAACTCCCGCAAGAGCGGCTCGCGGGCCCGTCGCGAGGCCGAGCTGCACGAGGCGCTCGAGTTCACCCGCGAGCACCTCGCGGCCGGCGTCCGCTCGTTCGCCGTGGACGAGACGGGTACGGCACAGCAGAAGTAGGAAGCCGACCCGCGCACCCGTCGTCGAAAGAGCCGAGCAGACGGTCAGCCCATCCCTCAGACGCCGAGGCGGTCCAGGAACGGCGCCGCGGCGCTGACGAGGGCCGAGGGGTCGCGGGTGGCCCAGCCCTCCTTCGCGCCGGGGACGACGACCAGCTCCGACTCGGGCAGGACGGCGGCGAGGCGGCGGCTCGGGCCGCGGTTGATCGCGTCCTTGTCGCCGAGGACGACCAGCGCGGGGGTGCGGACGCGGTCCGCGAACGGGGACCAGTCGACCGTCCGGACCTGGTCGAGCAGCTCCAGCACCCGGCCCTGCGGACCGTGCAGCTGCTGCACGCGGGAGACCGCGAGCAGTCCGTACGCCGCGTCGGCGATGCCGCGGCGCTGGCGGTCCATGACCCGACTCGCAGTACTGAGCACCAGGGCGGCGACGCGCTCGGGGTAGTTGGCGGCGACGTGCAGCGCCACCATCGCGCCGTAGCCGCTCCCGTGCAGCACGGCCCGTTCCGCGCCGGAGGCCGACAGCGCGGCCAGCACCTCGAGCCCGGGCGACTCCAGCACGACCAGGCCGGGCTGCGGCGTGAGGTCGGGGACGAGCGCCGTACGGCCCTGGGCCGACCAGGCCTGCGTCCACGCCTCGGCGCTGCCGCCGGGAGCGGTCGCGGGTCGCAGGACGACGACGGGGGCCTTCTGCATCACGGGAGCATCCTCACAGCCAGGTGACGTACGGCGCGACCAGGGCGTACCCGACGAACGCCGCGACGTCGAGCAGCGTGTGCGCGACCACCAGCGGCGTGACGCGGCGCCACCGCAGGAACACGAGCACGAAGATCACGCCCATGATCAGGTTCCCGACGAAGCCGCCGTAGCCCTGGTAGAGGTGGTACGACCCGCGCACGACCGCGCTGAACGCGACCACCGCCGGCAGGCCCCACCCGAGCTGCCGGAGCCGGACGACGAGGTAGCCGACCATCACGACCTCCTCGAGCGCCGCGTTCTGCGCGGCCGAGAGGACCAGCACGGGGATCGTCCACCAGCTGTCGCCGAGCCCCGACGCCTGGACCTGGGTGTTGAGGCCGAGCGCGCGGGCGCCGAGGTAGAGCCCCAGCCCGGGGATCCCGATCGCCGCCGCGATGGCGAGGCCGCCGAGGAGGTCGGTCCTCGGGCGCGGCGGGACGAGGCCGACCAGGCGCCCGGCGGGCGCGTTGGTCTGGTTGAGCAGGTAGAGGGCCAGCAGCACCGGCACCATCGCGAAGCCGATGGCCACGAGCTGGTAGCCGAGGTCGAGCCACGGGCGGTCCGGCGTGGCCGACGCGTTCAGCGTGGAGGTCTGCGACGAGAGCGGCGTGCCGCGTGTCGAGCGCTCGATGATCGACAGGATCGAGTAGATCGCGGAACGCCCCAGCGACAGCCCGAGGACGAGGAAGATCTCCAGCCCGATCCACCCGCCGGCGGCCCGCCCGTGCGGCTGCGGCCACGGTCCGTCGAGCCCGGCCAGACCTGCGCGTACGCGCCCGACGATCACGCGCCCATCCTGCACGTCCGCGGAAGGAGAGGGGTGATGCTTCGCACACGCTCTACGCTGGCCCCCATGCGTGTTGGAGTCTTCGGGGCCACCGGGCAGGTCGGCGGCGTCATGCGGGCGCTGCTCGCCGAGCGCGGGTTCCCCCTCGAGCAGGTCCGTTTCTTCGCCTCGGCCCGGTCCGCCGGCACGACGTTGCCGTGGGGCGACGGCGAGGTCGTGGTGGAGGACACCGACACCGCGGACTTCACCGGGCTCGACCTGGCGCTGTTCTCCAACGGCAAGGCGGCCTCCAAGGCGACCGCGCCGCGCGTCGTCGAGGCCGGGGCCGTCGTCATCGACAACTCGTCCGCGTGGCGGATGGACCCCGACGTGCCGCTCGTCGTCGCCGAGGTCAACCCCGACGACGCCCTGCGCCCGGCCAAGGGCATCATCGCCAACCCGAACTGCACGACCATGGCCGCGATGCCGGTGCTCGCACCGCTCCACCGAGCCGCCCGGCTCGTCCGGCTGCAAGTCGCGACCTTCCAGGCCGTGTCCGGCTCCGGCGGGGCCGGCGTCGCCGAGCTCGACGCCCAGGTCCGCGCCGTGGCCGACCGGGCCTCGGCGCTCGCCTTCGACGGCCGGGCCGTCGCGCTGCCGGCACCCGAGCTGTACGTGAAGCCCATCGCCTTCAACGTGCTGCCGATGGCCGGCTCCATCGTCGACGACGGCTGGGGCGAGACCGACGAGGAGCAGAAGCTCCGCAACGAGTCGCGCAAGATCCTGCACATCCCGGACCTGCTGGTCGCGGGCACCTGCGTGCGCGTCCCGGTCTTCACCGGGCACTCGCTCGCGGTGCACGCCGAGTTCGCCGAGGACCTCAGCGCCGAGCAGGCGACCGCCCTGCTCGCCGAGGCCGCCGGGGTCGAGCTCATGGACGTCCCGACGCCGCTCGACGCCGCGGGGCGCGACCCGAGCTACGTCGGCCGGATCCGGGCCGACCGCTCGGCGCCGGACGGCAAGGGGCTGGTGATGTTCATCAGCAACGACAACCTGCGCAAGGGTGCGGCGCTCAACGCGGTGCAGATCGCGGAGCTCGTCTCGCAGGACCTGGTCTCGGGCAGCCGGGTCTGAGGTGACGGAGACCGCGGAAGGTCGGCAGCGCAGCCGGCTCGCCCTGCTCGGGGCCGGCGTGATGGGGGAGACCGTGCTGTCCGGTCTCGTCCGGGCGGGCTGGGACCCGACCGACCTCGTCGCCACCGACCGCCGGCCCGAACGGGTCGCCGAGCTCGAGGCCGCGTACGGCATCACCATGACGACCAACGTCGACGCGGTGGCCGGGGCGTCGACCGTGGTCCTCGTGGTCAAGCCCCAGGACATGCGCGGCCTGCTGTCCGAGATCGCGCCGACGCTCGACGCCGAGGCCCTCGTGGTCTCGCTCGCGGCCGGCGTCGACACCGCCACGCTCGAGGCCGGCCTGCCGGCGGGCCAGCCCGTGGTCCGCGTCATGGCCAACACGCCGGCCCAGGTCGACGAGGGCATGGCCGCCGTCGCGGCCGGGTCGTCGGCCACGCCCGACCACCTCGAACGGGTCCGCGACATCCTCTCGGCCACCGGTCGCGTCGAGGTCGTGCCCGAGGGCTACCTCGACGCGGTGACCGCGATCTCGGGGTCGGGGCCCGCGTACCTCTTCTTCGTCGTCGAGGCCATGATCGAGGCCGGCGTGCACCTCGGGCTGCCCCGCGACCTGAGCACCGAGCTCGTCGTGCAGACGATGCTCGGCTCGGCCAAGCTCCTGCGCGAGAGCGGGGAGCACCCGACCGTGCTCCGCGAACGCGTGACCTCGCCCGGCGGGACGACGGCGGCGGCGCTGCGCGAGCTCGAGGACCACAAGGTGCGGGCCGCGTTCCTCAGCGCGATGGAGGCGGCGCGCGACCGCAGCCAGGCGCTGGCGGCCGCCGCGCGCGACCAGCAGGCGCACCGGTGACCGGGCGCCCGGTCTTCGTCTACTCCGAGGCCCTCACCGGCTACGACTTCGGCTCCGACCACGCGATGTCGCCGGGCCGCGTACGGTCCGCGGTCGCGCTGGCCGCCAGCCTCGGCGTGCTCGACGCGCTCGACGTCGTCGCCCCGCCGCCCGCCGACGACGCCCTGCTCGCTACGGTCCACACGCCCGAGTACATCGAGGCCGTACGGCGTGGCGTGGCCGACGAGCGCCACGGCCTCGGCACCAGCGACAACCCGGTGTTCCCCGAGATGCACGAGGTCTCCTCGCAGGTCGTCACCGCGACGGTCGAGGCGGCCCGGCAGGTCTGGGAGGGCCCGGCCCGCCGGGCGAGCAACATCGCCGGCGGCCTGCACCACGCGATGCCGGACCGGACCAGCGGCTTCTGCGTCTACAACGACGTCGCGGTCGCCATCCAGTGGCTCCTCGACCAGGGGGTCGAGCGGGTGGCGTACGTCGACGTCGACGTGCACCATGGCGACGGCGTCCAGAAGGTCTTCTGGGACGACCCGCGCGTCATGACCGTGAGCCTGCACGAGACGCCGGTGTGCCTGTTCCCCGGCACGGGCTTCCCGACCGAGATCGGCGGGCCGGACGCCCTGGGCTCCGCGGTGAACGTGGCCCTGCCCCCGGGGACCGGCGACGCCGGCTGGCTGCGGGCGTTCGACGCGGTCGTGCCGCAGGTCCTCGCCGCCCACAGTCCGCAGGTCCTGGTCACGCAGCACGGCTGCGACTCCCACAGCCACGACCCGCTGGCCGACCTCGACCTGACCCTCGACGGGCAGCGCGCCTCGTACGTGGCCCTCGCGAACCTGGCCGACGAGCTCGCCGACGGCCGCTGGGTGTCGACGGGCGGGGGCGGCTACGCCGTGCTGCACGTCGTGCCCCGCGCCTGGACCCATCTCCTCGCCGTCGTCGGCGGCCACCCGCTCGACCCGGAGACGCCCACGCCGCAGGCCTGGCGCGACCGGATCGGGGCGTACGCGCCGGAGACCATGGGCGACGGCGTGCAGGTCTCCTTCCGTCGCTTCGACGACGGCTTCAACCCGGAGAGCCGGCTCGACCAGGCGATCATGGCGACCCGGCGGGCCGTGTTCCCCGAGCTGGGCCTCGACCCCGGTTTTTAGCTGTCCTCCTCGCGCCCGCCTACGCCCTGACGCTTCGGTCTTCCTCCTCGCTCGTCAGCGGTCGTCCCTGCCGCTGCCGCCGCTCGGCAGCTGACTCGCTCGTCGTCCAGACCGAACCGGGGCTCCGGCTACCCGACGCTCGGAGGGGTGGTGTGACCCTCGAGTTGAGCGTCAAGCACCAAGCCCTGCGTGTCGAAGAATTTCCTGTGAGGAGTCTGTACCAGGGGCACCGTTTACCACTACTCTCACACCAGTGCTCGCGTGACGCCGGAGGGGAAGCCCGGCGCCGACGGCACAGAAACGAGCACACGAGCATGGTGGACAAGACCGCCCCGAGCGGCGTCAGGCCGATCGGCGGCAACCTGACGAACGTCAATTTCCTCACGGTCGCCGAGGTCGCCGCGGTCATGCGGGTCTCCAAGATGAGCGTCTACCGCCTCATCCACGCCGGCGAGCTGGAGGCGGTGCGCTTCGGCCGCAGCTTCCGGGTCAAGGAGGGCGCCGTCGACGCCTACCTCAAGGAGTCCTTCTACGAGACCGGCTAGGCGAGGGCTCCGCGGGGTACGGGGTGCAGGTAGTCCCGTCCCCCGGAGGTCCCGCCCGTGCCCAGCCCCGCCCGTCGTCAGCCCGCCGCCCGCAGCACCCTGTCCGGCGTCCTCGCCGGGGTCGGTCTCGTCGCCTTCGTCGACGAGACCGTGTTCCACCAGCTGCTGCACTGGCACCACTTCTACGACCGCTCGACGCCGGACGCCGGCCTCGTCTCGGACGGGCTGTTCCACGCCGTCGGCTTCGTCGCCGTCGTCACCGGGCTGTTCCTCCTCGCCGACCTGCGCCGCCACCAGGCGCTCGTCGTGCGGCGGTGGGTCGGTGGGCTGCTGCTCGGCGCGGGCGGGTTCCAGCTCTACGACGGCCTCGTCCAGCACAAGGTCTTCGGGCTGCACCAGATCCGCTACGAGGTCGACCTGCTGCCGTACGACCTCACCTGGAACGTCCTCGCCGTCGCGATGCTGGTCGTCGGCGCCGTCCTGACCGTGCGCTCGCGCGGCCCGCAGCCGGCGGTCGCGTGAGCGGGCACCACGCGGGCGGCGTCGACCTCCTCGCGGTGCTCGGGCCCGTCGTCGCGCTGCTGGCCCTGCTCGCGTACGGGCTCCTCGTCGGCCGCGCCCGGCGGCGCGGCCGGAGCTGGTCGCTCCGGCGGACGGCGTCCTGGGTGGTCGGCTGCCTGCTGGCCACCGCGGCCGTCAGCGGCCCGCTGGCCGCGGCGGCCACGAGCAGCTGGACCGCGCACATGGCCGGGCACGTCCTGCTGGGCATGCTCGCGCCGCTCCTGCTCGTGCTGGGCGCGCCGGTCACCCTCGCGCTGAACGCGCTATCCGTCACCACCGCCCGGCGGCTGAGCCGGCTGCTGCGGAGCCGTCCGCTGCGGGCCCTCACCGAGCCCACGGTCGCCGCGGTGCTCGCGGTCGGCGGGCTCTGGCTGATCTACGCGACGCCGCTGCTCGAGGTCGCGCACGCGCACCCGCCCGTGGACGTGGTCGTGCACCTGCACGTCCTGCTCGCGGGCTACCTCTTCACCGCGGTGCTCGTCGGGCCGGACCCGCTGCCGCACCGCCGCGGGACGCGGCACCTGCTCGCGGTGCTCGTGCTCGCCCTCGCCGCGCACGACGTCCTGGCCAAGCGCCTCTACGCGGCGGCGACCGGACCGGACGTGCTCGACGAGCAGCGGGGCGCGCTCGTCATGTACTACGGCGGCGACGCCGTGGACCTGCTGCTCGCCGTGCTGGTCTGCCTGCGCTGGTACCGCTCAGGGCAGCGACAGCTCGACCTCGAACGCCCGCGCGCCCGGCCACAGGGCGTGCTCGGGTAGCACGTCCATGCCGCACGCGCGGCTCCCGATGCCGTGCACGGCGTCGTCCACGAACAGGAACGTCGCGTCCGGCGTCGGCAGCTCGTCCGGGTGCCGGGCCCGGTCGAGCTGCTGCGGCGTCCACCCGGTGAGGGTGAAGCCGGGACGGTGGCCGTCGGCGGCCGCGCGCGTCCGGACCACCAGGCGGGCCGCGTCGGCGTCACGCACCACCAGCTCGCGCAGCTCCGCGCGGTGCCCGGTCTCCTGCGGGCGCGAGTAGCGCACGTCGAGCCCGCCCAGGTCGGCGGCGAAGCGTCCGACGTACGCCGCGTCGTGGGTGTCGGGGTAGCTCTCGTGCGGCCCGGTCCCGAACCACTCGGCCCGGTCGAGCCCCACCGGCAGATCGAGGCGCACGCCGACCCGCGGCCAGGTGCAGTCCCAGCCCGGGTCGGGCTGGACCTCGACGCGCAGCGTCACGGCGTCGTCCCGCACGCCGTAGCGGAACGTGACGTCCACGCCGAGCGCCTGCGTCGCCGCGCCGACCCGGACCCGGACGACGGCGGTGTCGTCACCGACCTCGACGGCCGTCACCCGGTGGACGAGCCGGTCCAGGCCGCGCTCGCGCCAGCGCTGGTCGGACGACGGACCCGGGACCCCCTCGCCGAGGCTGTCCTCGGGGGCGGCCAGCTCGTACGAGCCCCGCTCGGCGCTCCGGTCGTTGTCGGTGGGGGCGCGCCACAGCTCGAGGCGCGGACCCGACACGGCGAGGTCACCGATGCGCGTGAGCAGGCCCGTCGCGAGGTCCAGCTCGGCCGGACCGAGCCGGACGGAGGCGGACCGGTCGGCGAGGTGCAGCCGTTCCGGGCGTCGCGCCGCGGTGACGGGCCGGGCGGCCTGCGGCGTGAGGTCGCACTGCGTCCGGGCGACCACGTGGCCGGCGGGCGCCCAAGGGGTGTCGTGCGCCAGCTCGGCCCGCACGGTCAGCCAGGTCTCCCCGGTGTCCGCCGGCTCGAGCAGCGCAGCGGGCAGCGCCAGCCGCCCCGTCTCGCCGGCCTCGACCGGCATCGCGTCGATGCGCACCTCGGCGTCCGCGTGCCCGTCGACATCGCGCACCCCGACGAACCGCAGCCCGGCGGTGGTGGCCGAGTGCTGCCGGTTGCGGACGCTCAGGATCGAGCCCGAGCACTCCAGGCGGACCGGCGCGTTGACCGCGCTCCACTCCGCCAGCCCCGGCGTCGGGGTGCCGTCGGGCAGGACCATCCCGTCCATGACGAAGTTGCCGTCGTGCACGACCTCGCCGAAGTCGCCGCCGTACGCGTAGAACTCGGTCCCGTCCGGACGGTGCGCCAGCAGCCCGTGGTCGCGCCACTCCCAGACGAAGCCGCCGTGCAGGCGCGGGTGCTCCTCGAACAGGTCGTCGTACGTCCGGACGCCGCCGGGGCCGTTGCCCATGGCGTGGACGTACTCGCAGAGGACCGCCGGCCGCTGCCGGATCCGCACCGCCTCGGCGGGGCCGTGCAGGTAGTCGACGAACCCGGCGTCGGATCCGATGGCCGCGGTCTCGCGGTAGTTCGGGTACATCCGCGAGTAGAGGTCGGTGTAGGAGCAGCTGTGGTCGCCCTCGTAGTGGACCGGCCGGCTCGGGTCGCGGCGGTGCACCCAGTCGGCCATGGCGGCGAGGTTGCGCCCGGTCCAGGCCTCGTTGCCGAGCGACCAGACGACGACGCTGGGGTGGTTCTTGTCGCGCTCGACGGTCCGCTCGATGCGGTCGAGGTACGCCTCGGCCCACGCCGGGTCGTCGCTCGGGTTGCCGGCCCAGTCGGCCAAGAAGAAGCCGTGCGTCTCCAGGTCGCACTCCAGCACGACCCAGAAGCCGAGCTCGTCGAGCAGGTCCAGCACCCGCGGGTGCGGCGGGTAGTGGCTGGTGCGGACGGCGTTGACGCCGGCGCGCTTCATGGCGAGCAGGTCCTCGCGGGCGAAGTCCTCGTCGAAGACGCGGCCGCGCACAGCGTGCGTCTCGTGCCGGTTCATGCCGCGGAAGACGAGCCGGTCGCCGTTCACGAGGAGCCGGTCGCCCGCGATCGTCACGCTGCGGAAGCCCAGGCGGACCGAGACCGTCTCGCCGGTCGACGTGACGGTCGCGGCGTACAGGCGGGGGGACTCGGCGGTCCACGGCTCGACCTCACCGAGGTCGAAGGTCCCCAGCTCGGCGGCCGAGCCGAAGGAGCGCTCGACCCCGAGCTCGGGGACCCGGACGGTCAGCGGGAACGCCTCCGGCCCGGCCACGACGCGCGGGTCGAGGCGGCCGTGCCCGCGCGTGCGGCCCGAGGGCGCGTACGAGGTCGCGAGCCAGACGTCGTCGAGGCTGCCGGCGGGGCGGGCGAGCAGGGTGACCGAGCGGAAGATGCCGGGCAGCCACCACTGGTCCTGGTCCTCGACGTAGCTGGCGGCCGACCACTGGTGCACGCGGACGGCGATCACGTTCTCGCCCGGGCGCAGGGCCTGCGTCACGTCGAGCTCCTGCACGAGCCGGCTGCCGCGGCCGACGCCGATCTCGACGCCGTTCAGCCACACGCGGTAGACCGACTCGACGCCGTCGAGGCGCAGCAGGGTCCGGGTTCCCTCCTCGCCGACCCAGCCGGGCCCGGCGAACGTCCGCCGGTGGTCGCCCGTCGGGTTCTCGTCGGGCACGTGCGGCGGGTCGAGCGGGAAGGGGTACTGCACGTTCGTGTAGATCGGCGCCCCGTAGCGGCGCGCGCCCGACGGGTCGCCGTGCAGGACCCAGTGCGAGGGGACGGGCAGCGTGTCCCAGCCGGAGTCGTCGTACGCCGGGTCCGCGAAGGCGGTGCCCAGGCCGACGGGGGAGGGCGACCAGCGAAAGCGCCAGTCGCCGTCGAGGCTCAGCGCGGGTGCGTCGGTGTCGACCCAGGCCCGCGCGGGGGTCCGTCTCCCGGTCCCGGGGCCCGTGTCCTCGAGGTAGTCCAGGTCCAGGTCGAGGCCGTGTTCGTCCACCCCACGAACCTAGTGGTGGCCCCGGAATGTCCTCGAGGTGACCACCGCGCTCGATCCGGGTAGTCTTCCTGGGCTGTCAGAACAAGAAGTCCGGGGCCAGGCTGTCTCGGTTACGAGAGGGTCACCTGTGGGTTCGGTCATCAAGAAGCGGCGCAAGCGTATGGCGAAGAAGAAGCACCGCAAGCTCCTGAAGAAGACGCGCATCCAGCGTCGTCGCGCCGGCAAGTAGCGCAGACCCGTGGCCACGACCCCTACGGTCCTGGTCACGGGGGTTTCCCGTTCTCTGGCCGCTCGTTTCGCGCGCGCTGCCGCCGCTGACACAGTGTGCGAGGTCATCGGGGTCGACATGACCCCGCCGCGTGACGACCTCGGTCGGGCGACGTTCGTCCGGGCCGACATCCGCAGCCCCGCCATCGCCAAGGTGGTGCAGGGCCGCGGGGTCGACACCGTCGTGCACATGGCCATCGTGGCGACCCCCGCGGGGGAGTCCGGCCGGGCATCGGCGCGGGAGACCGCCAAAGAGATCAACGTCATCGGCACCATGCAGCTGCTGGCCGCGTGCCAGCGGGCGGCGACGTTCCGCAAGCTGGTGGTGCAGAGCTCGGTCTCGGTCTACGGGGCGTCACCCCGTGACCCGGCGGCCTTCACCGAGGAGGACTCCGCACGGGTCCAGCCGAGGACGGGCTTCGGCCACGACGCGATCGAGATCGAGTCGTACGTCCGCGGGTTCGGCCGCCGCCGGCCCGACGTCGTCGTGACGACCCTGCGCCTGGCGACCCTGCTGGGTGCCGGCGTGGACAGCCGCCTCGCGCGCTACCTCTCCCTGCCCGTGGTGCCACGGGTGCTCGGCTTCGACGCCCGCCTGCAGCTGCTGCACCCCGACGACGCCGTACGCGCCCTCGAGCTCGTCGTCCGCGAGGACCTCCCCGGCACGTTCAACGTCGCCGCGCCCGACGTCGTCACCCTCTCCCAGGCCATCCGCCGCATGGGCCGCCCGACCGTGGGCGTGCCCCGCGGGAGCGCGCCCCTGGTCGCCTCCCTCTTCCGGTCCTGGCGCGCGGCCGACTTCTCGGCCGACCAGATCGACGCCCTGACCTACGGTCGGGTCATGGACACCTCGCGGTTCACCGAGGCCGGGTTCGTCCCTTGTCGTTCGACGGCCGAGGCGCTCGCGGAGTTCGTGGCCACCGCGCAGCCCGGGCTCCTCTCCGCCGAGCGGGTCGAGGGCGCCGCCGGTGCCGTCGCCCGCTTCGCCGAGCGCGCTGACCGCCGCGCCGACCGACACGCTGCCCGACGGGCCGGACGTGCCTGACGGCGAGCTCGTGCTGGTCGAGGACCCCGTGAGGCCGCCGCCCACACCGGAGGAGAGCCTCGCGGCCCGGCTGGGCGCGGCGCTCCGCGACGCCGGCGCCTCCGGTCGTCGCTTCGTGCGCGCCGTGGCCGACGACCCGGTCAGCGCGGTGCGCTCCCTGGCCGAGCCGCTCGGGCTGGACCCCGACGCCGCGGCGGAGGAGCTGACCGCGTTCCTGCGCTCGCGCGTCCAGGGCGACTACCCGGTCGACGCGTTCGGCTTCGACGTCGAGCTCACCGAGCTCGTGTTCCTGCCGCTGCTGCGCCCGCTCGTCCGGTCGTGGTTCCGCGTCGAGCTGCGCGGGGCGGAGAACCTGCCGACCACCGGGCCGGCCCTGCTCGTCTCCAACCACGCCGGCGCATTTCCGCTGGACGGGATGGTGCTCCACACGGTCGTGTTCGACGAGATCGGGCGCCACCCGCGGATGCTCGGCGCGGACCTGATCTTCTCCACCCCGTTCTCCGCCGACCTCGCCCGCAAGACCGGCACGACGCTGGCCTGCCCCGAGGACGCGGAACGTCTCCTGCGCGCCGGCGAGCTCGTCTCCGTCTTCCCCGAGGGGTTCAAGGGGCTGGGCAAGCGCTTCGCCGACCGCTACAAGCTGCAGCGCTTCGGCCGCGGCGGCTTCGTGTCGACCGCGGTGCGGGCGTCCGTGCCGATCGTCCCGGTCTCGATCGTCGGCTCCGAGGAGATCTACCCCGTCCTCGGTCGCCTCCCGACCCTCGCCCGGGCGCTCGGGTGGCCGTACTTCCCGCTGACACCCACGTTCCCGTGGCTCGGGCCGCTCGGCGCGGTGCCGCTGCCCAGCAAGTGGGTCATCGAGGTGGGCGAGGCGATCGCGACCGACGAGCTGCCCCCCGGTGCGGCCGACGACCCGATGGTCGTCTTCGACGTGACCGACCAGGTGCGCGAGACCATCCAGCAGACGCTGTACACGCTGCTCATGCAGCGGCGCGGCACGTTCTTCTGAGCGGCTGAGCACCGTGTACGGACCTCTCGCCCTGCTCGTCGTCGCGACGGCCCTCTTCGCGTCCGGCCTCGTCTGGTGGCGCGTCCGCCGACGCGCGGCCGAACCCCTGCCGGGCGGGGTGGACCTCGAGCAGGTCCAGGGTTTCGTGTTCGTGGGGTCCGGCGCCCTGGCGGTGCTCGGCGTCGCCGTCCTCGTGCTCGGCCTGGTCGGCCGCGGCGGGCCGGCCGAGGCCATGGGCGTCCTGGGCCTGATCGCGTACCTGGTCTACCTGCTCGTGGCCGTCGTGCTCATCCGCCGTACGGCCCGCCGCGGCGCCCGCCGCGCCGCGAACGTCCCTTGATCCCGATCCCCGGTCAGCGGCGCAGGTAGCGCGTGACCGCGACCGTGGCGGCGATGCCCCCGGCGAGCGCGCCCGCGCCGGCGGCGCTCAGCAGGCCCACCCGCGCGGCCCGGCGGCCGGTGCGGAAGTCGCGCACCTGCCAGTCCTGGTCCTCGGCCAGCGCAGAGAGGCGACGGTCGGGGTTGATGGCGACGGGGTGGCCGACGAGCGAGAGCATCGGCAGGTCGTTGTAGGAGTCGGAGTAGGCGAAGCTGCGGGCGAGGTCCAGCCCGTGCTCGACGGCGAGGTCACGCACGGCCTCCGCCTTGGCCGGGCCGTGCAGCATCTCGCCCACCAGCCGACCGGTGTAGACGCCGCCGTCGTGCTCGGCCGTGGTTCCGAGGGCGCCCGTCAGGCCGAGGCGGGAGGCGATGATGCCGGCCATCTCGACCGGGGCGGCGGTGACGAGCCAGACCTGCTGGCCCGCGTCGAGGTGCAGCTGCGCGATCGCCCGCGTGCCGGGCCAGATGCGTTGCGCGACGGACTCCTCGTACACCTCCTCGCCGACCTGCGTGATCTCGGCGACGGTGTGGCCCGCGATGAAGGACAGCATCGTCGCGCGCGCGTCTGCGACGTGCGCGGCGCTCTCCTTGCCGGCGGCGCGGAAGTACGTCTGGAACCACAGCGCCTTGATGATCGTGCGGGCGTCGAAGAAGCCGCGGCGGTACATGCCCTTGGCGAAGTGGAAGATCGACGCGCCCTGGACGATCGTGTTGTCGAGGTCGAAGAAGGCGGCGGCCAGCGGGTCGGGCTCGATGGGGTCCCGGCGCCGGACGGGGCCGCCGACGAGCTGGACGGCGCCCGCCCCGTGCGGCAGGGACTCGGGCGCCATCGACGAGACGGGCTCCGACGTCGGCACGGTGCCAGCGTAGGGGTGGGCGCCGACGCCCGTGGGAGACTCCACCCGTGGAACGCACCGCCGCTGCTCCGGCTCGCGTCCGGCTGCTGACCCGCACCGGCTGCCACCTCTGCGAGGAGGCCCGTGCAGTCGTCGCGCAGGTGTGCGCGGAGGCCGGGGAGATGTACGAGGAGGTCGACCTCGACCGCGCTGCGGCTGACGACCCCGACCTGCTCCGGCGCTACACCGACGAGGTCCCGGTGGCCTTCGTCGACGGCGCCCAGCACGCCTACTGGCGGGTGGACCCGGCCCGGCTCAGGGCGGCCCTCGCGCGTGCCCGCACGTAAGGTGGGTCGGTGATCTCGGACCTGCTGCCGGGCGCCGGCGCGGGAACCCGACCCGCTCGAGGCGTCCCCGACGCGACGGTCGCCCGGCTCCCGCTCTACCACGAGGCCCTCGGCCGGCTCTTCGACGGCCACGTCGAGGTCGTCAGCAGCACGGCGCTCGCCGAGGCCGCCGGGGTGAGTCCCTCGCAGCTGCGCAAGGACCTGTCCTGCCTGGGCACGTACGGGACCCGGGGCGTCGGCTACGACGTCACGCGCCTGCAGCGCCAGATCGCCACCCACATCGGCGCCGCCTCCGAGTGGCCGGTCGTCATCGTCGGGGTCGGCCACCTCGGCACGGCCCTGGCCAACTACGCCGGCTTCGCGGCGCGCGGCTTCCGCGTCGTCGCCCTGGTCGACCCGTCGCCGGCGCTGGTCGGCACGACCGTCACCGGGCTGGTCGTCACCGACCTCACCGAGCTCGAGGCGGTGGTCCGTAACGCGGGCGCCGTCATCGCCGTCGTCGCCACCCCGGCCGATGCGGCCCAGGCCGTCACTGACCGGCTCGTGTATCAGGGGGTGACCAGCATCCTCAACTTCGCGTCCACCGCGCTCGTGGTGCCCGAAGGAGTCAACGTGCGCAAGGTGGACCTGGGTCAGGAGCTCGCCATCCTGGCGTTCCACGAGCAGCGCAAGATCGAGGAGATCGCACACCCATGAGCATCCTTGCGGTGAGCGTCTCGCACCGCTCCACGTCGATGGCCCGGCTGGCCGCGCTGGCGCTGGACCCGGCCACCGCCGGCAAGCTGGCCCAGACTCTCGTCGGCAGCGAGCACATCGACGAGGCCGTCGTCCTCTCCACCTGCAACCGCACCGAGCTGTGGGTGTCGGTCTCCCGCTTCCACGGGGGCCTCGACGACGCCGTGCTGGCGCTGTCCGACCTCGCCGGTGAGCCGGTCGCCGACCTGCGCGCCATGGCGCGCGTCTTCTTCGACGAGGGCGCGGTCGCCCACGCCTTCTCCGTCGCCTCCGGGCTCGACTCGGTCGTGCTGGGCGAGAGCCAGATCCTCGGGCAGGTCCGCGGCGCGCTCGTCGTGTGCCAGGAGCAGGGCACCGTCGGCACCGTCCTCAACGCGCTGTTCCAGCAGGCCATCCGCGTGGGCAAGCGGGTCCAGACCGAGACCGGCGTCGCCGGCGCGGGCCGCTCGCTGGTCACGGCCGCGTACGACCTCCTGGTCGAGGCGCAGGGCGACCTCGAGGACCGCCGGGTGCTGGTCGTCGGCGCCGGCGCGATGGCCGGGCTGGCCGCCCGGACCGCCGCGGCGGCCGGGGCCCACGTGACCTGCGTCAACCGCACGCTCGAGCGGGCCCAGCGGCTCGCGGACTCGGTCGGCGGCCGGGCAGAGCCGCTGAGCCGGTTGTCCGTCGCGCTGCGCGAGGCCGACGTCGTCGTCACCTGCACGGGGGCGCGTTCGCTGCACCTGGACGCGGACGACTTCGCGGGCACCCCCGTCACGGCCGCCGTCGACCTCGCCCTGCCCTCGGACATCTCGGCCGACGTGACGGGGCTGGGCATCCTGCTGGTCAACCTCGACCTGCTCGTCGCGACCCGGTCGGAGACCGCGACCCCCGAGGTGGAGGCCGCGCGCGAGCTCGTCCGCTCCGAGGTGCGCGACTTCCTCGGCGTCCGCCGGGCGGCCGCGGTCGCCCCGACGGTCGTGGCGCTGCGCAGCATGGCCTCCCAGGTCGTCGCCGCCGAGATGAAGCGGCTCGACGCCCGCGTGCCCGGCCTGGACGACCACGAGCGCGGCGAGGTGCAGCGCACGATGCGCCGCATCGCCGACAAGCTGCTGCACTCGCCGACCGTGCGCGTGCAGGAGCTCTCCGCCGACCCGGACGCGCTCGACTACGCCGCCGCGCTGCGGGAGCTGTTCGCGCTCGACCCGCAGGCCGTCGCCGCCGTCATGTCTCCCGAGACGAACGCGTAGGGCCTGGCCCGACCGGGCAGGATGACCTCCGTCATGACCGACCCGTCGACGACCGACCCGCTCCTGCTCCGGCTGGGCGCGCGCACGTCGCCGCTCGCCCGGGCCCAGGTGGACCTCGTCGCCGGCCTGCTGGCCGCGCGGGGCGCGGGATCCTCCTTCGTCGGGGTCACGACGTCGGGTGATCTTGATCCCCGCTTGCTGACCGAGATCGGCGGCACCGGCGTCTTCGCGCTCGGCGTCCGCGAGGCGTTGCGGGCCGACAAGATCGACTGCGCGGTCCACTCGCTCAAGGACCTGCCCACCGCCGCCGAAGCTGATCTTGAGGTGCTGGCCGTGCCGGCACGCGAGGACGTGCGCGACGTGCTCGTCGGCTCGACGCTCGCCGACCTGCCGGACGGCGCCCGGATCGGCACGGGAGCGCCCCGCCGGGCGCTGCAGCTCCTCGACTGGGCGCGCCTGCAGGGTCGGCGTCTCGAGGTCGTCCCGGTCCGCGGGAACGTCGACACCCGCATCGAGCTGGCCCGGGGCGGCGGGCTCGACGCGGTGGTGCTCGCCGGAGCCGGCCTGCGTCGGCTCGGCTACCTGGGTGTCGACGACCAGTTGTCGGGTTCTGACAAAAAGGACACCGTTGTCAAAGGGCTGCTCTCGGAGATCATCGACGAGGAGCTGATGCTCCCGGCGCCCGGTCAGGGCGCCCTGGCGCTCGAGGTCCGCCGGTCGCTCGAGGGGCCCGCGCGGGACGCGGTGGCCCTGCTCGACGACGCGGTCGCGCACGCCGAGACGCGCGCCGAGCGCGCCTTCCTCGCCACGCTCGAGGCCGGGTGCACCGCGCCGGTGGGGGTGCGTGCTCGCGTCACCGGTCGTCGTGGTAACGCCTTCGATTTGACTATGTCGGCCGTTGTTGAAAGAACGTTGCTGAACACCTTGTCGGGACTGACCAAACAGCCTCCGGTACGGACCGCCGTCTCCGGGTCGACGAACGACCCGGCGCAGCTCGGTACGGACCTGGCCCGGTCGGTGCTCGACCAGCTGAACGACGAGGTCCGGCGCACCGGCGCCGGGTCCGCGCCTGCCCGAATCGAGAGAGCCACGTGAGCACAACCTCGGTCCCCACCACCTCCGACCCCCCCTCGAGCTCCGCCGGCTCCTCGAGCTCCACCGGCACCCGCGGCCGCGTGATCTTCGTGGGTGCCGGGCCGGGCGATCCTGATCTTCTGACGCTCGGGGCGATCGCCGCCCTGGCCGACGCGAGCGCCGTGATCTTGGACGACGACCGCCAGCGCGAGATCCTCGGTCACCCCGCGATCACCCTCGGCAGCGACGCCTCCGTGACCACCCTCGGCTTCACCGAGGGCCAGAAGCCCCTCACCCCCTCCGCCCGGGCCCGCATCGTCCTCAAGCAGGCGGCGGGCGGGGGCCGCGTGGTCCGCCTGGTCACCGGCGACCCGTTCTGGGACAACGCCGTGGCCGACGAGGCCGCCGCCTGCGTCCGCGGCGGCATCGACTTCGAGGTCGTCCCCGGCGTCTCCAGCCTGACCGCGGTCCCCGAGTACGCGGGCATCGACCTCGTGCACGCTGGTGGGGTCCAGTTCGCGTCCATGACCGACGGCCGCTTCACCAAGGTGGCCACCACGCCCTGGGGCAACGCGGCCACGGTGGTCGTCAGCACCCTGGTCGGGCACCTCTCCTCGCTCGTCGACGCCGCCCGCGCGGCCGGCCGGGCCGGTGACGACCACGTCGTCCTCACGCTGCACGGCGGGAGCACCAACCAGGTGACGGTGCCCTGCCTGCTCGCCGACGTCGTGACCGCGATGTCGGCCACCGAGGCTCCCGACCACGACCCGGTCCACGTGATCATGGGCGTCGCCGCGGAGCAGCGGGGCGAGCTGAGCTGGTACGAGACCAAGCCGCTGTTCGGCTGGCGCGTCCTCGTGCCGCGCACCAAGGACCAGGCCTCGGCCATGGTCGCCCGGCTGCGCACGTACGGGGCCCACAGCGAGGAGGTCCCGACCATCTCGGTCGAGCCGCCGCGCAGCCCGCTGCAGATGGACAAGGCGATCCGCGGCCTCGTCGAGGGCCGCTACGAGTGGATCGCCTTCACGTCGGTCAACGCCGTCAAGGCCGTCCGCGAGAAGTTCGAGGAGTACGGGTTGGACGCCCGCGCGTTCTCCGGCCTCAAGGTCGCCGTGGTCGGCGACGTCACCGCCACCGCGCTGCGGGCGTGGGGCATCGAGCCCGACCTGGTCCCGCGCGACGAGCAGTCGGCCGCGGGCCTGGCCGCGGAGTTCCCCCCGTACGACGAGGTCCTCGACCCCATCAACCGGGTCTTCCTGCCGCGCGCCGACATCGCCACCGAGACGCTGGCCGCCGGGCTGATCGAGCTCGGCTGGGAGGTGGAGGACGTCACGGCCTACCGGACCGTCCGCGCCGCCCCGCCGCCCGCCGCCGTGCGCGAGGCGATCAAGACGGGCAAGTTCGACGCCGTCGTGTTCACCTCGTCCTCGACGGTGCGCAACCTCGTCGGCATCGCCGGCAAGCCTCACCCCGGCACGATCATCGCCGTGATCGGCCCGGCCACGCAGAAGACGTGCGAGGAGCACGGGCTGCGGGTCGACGTGGTGGCCGACAAGCCGTCCGTCGTCGCCCTGGCCGACGCGCTCGCCGCGTTCGCCGCCGACCGGCGCGACGCGATGCTGGCAAGTGGCGAGCCGGTGCTCCGTCCCTCGCAGCGCAAGGCGCCGACCCGCCGGGTCTGAGTCACACCTCCGTCCCACCCGGACCGCGCAGCACGTGACGTGCTGCGCGGTTCGTGCGTCCGGGGACCCCCGCGCACCTCGGCCCGGGACGCGTGGGCTGGACGAGGGACGACGCTCGGCTCCGAGTCTGGTTAGGTTAGCCGTACCTAACCAGGAGGCACGATGGACCGACGACTCTTTCTCGGTGGGCTCGGGGCGGCGGCAGCGGCCCTCGCGCTGCCGGCCTGCTCCCGCACCGACGCCGGGGCCACCGCCCCGGTCACGACCCCGGCCGCGGCCGCCCCGACCTCGTGGGAGGTCCGTCACCGCTACGGCACGACGGCCGTCACCGGCCCGCCGCAGCGGGTCGTGACGCTCGGCCAGACCGACCACGACGCGGCCATCGCGCTCGGCTTCGTGCCGGTCGCGGTCGGTGGCTTCCTCGGCGGCTCGTACACCCCGTTCCGGCCGTGGAACGAGGCCGGCCGGACCGGCCCGCCGCCGCCGGTCCTCGACATGCAGGAGATCGCGTTCGAGAAGGTCGCCGCGCTCGCGCCGGACCTGATCCTGGCCGTCATGAGCGGGGTGACCAAGGAGGACTACGCCAAGCTCAGCCAGATCGCCCCGACCGTGGCGCAGCCGGTCGACGCGGAGGACTGGGCCGTGCCGTACCGCCAGCACACCGAGCACATCGGTGAGGCCCTCGGGAAGCCGGACCTGGCGCGGACCCTCGTCGACGAGCTCGACGCGGCGTTCGCCGGAGCCCGGGCCGCGAACCCGCAGCTGGCCGGGCGCACCGCGGTCTGCGCAGAGGTCTTCGGCGGGCAGTACGCCGTCCTGGGGACCTCGGCACCGCGCACCCAGTTCCTCGCCGACGTCGGCATGACGCCCCACGCGGCCCTCACCGCGCTCGCGGGGAAGGGCTACAACGCCCCGCTGAGCCCGGAGAAGATCGACCTGCTCGACCAGGTCGACGTGGTCGTCTGGAGCACCGACGTCGCGGAGGAGAAGAAGGTCTTCGCCGACCCGCTGGTCAAGACCCTGCAGACCACGCAGCAGGGCCGCTACGTGCTCGCGCCGAACGGGGGGAACGACGACCTCCTCTACTCCATGGACTGGGGGAGCGTCCTCAGCAACCGGTGGGCCATCGACCAGGCGCTGCCGCGGATCGTCCGCGCGGCCGACGGGGACCCGGCGACCGACGCGAACGCCTGACGCCCGCGCCGGTCGGCCGGCCCGGGTCCGACCAGCCCGTCGGATCACCCCGTCAGACGACGGCGAGCAGGTCGTCCCCGGCCAGGGGGACGACCGCCGCGTCGTGGGCCAGGTGCAGCGGGGCCAGCGGGACGTCGAGCCGGCGTCCCGACGCGAGCAGGGCGCGCCCCCACCGCCGGTCGCTGGCCCGGACCGGGCCCTCGCCGGGCCGGCTGAGGAGCACGGCCACCCGTCCGAGCCCGTGCTCGCGCCGGACCTCGTGGCACAGGCGGAGGAGCGAGTCGGTCTCGCCCTCGCGGGGGACGTCGGGGATGTCGTCGATCTGCATGAGGAGCTCGGTCGGCCGGTCGTCCGGGTCGAGGAAGAGCAGCCACAGGCGCCGGGAGCCGAAGCCGAGCGGGCCCATCATGGCGCGCCACTGGTGGTGCAGGTCCGCCTGCGTGCGCAGCGGCGCGACCTGGTGGAGCGGGAGCAGGGCAGGGATGTCGTCGTCCATGTCCCGCAGCCTGGTCGAACCACCCCTCGCGACCGGCCCGGTCGCGGAGTTGTGCACAGGAGTCGGCCCGACGGACAACACGGTCCTGACCTGGGGAGACATCTCCCGCCGGACCGGCAGATGCGGACCCGGATCGTGAGGTTGTCCACTCCGCCGGAGGAGGGTCGTGGGCGGTTCGGCGACTAGATTGGGAGCGTGCCTCTCACGTCGCTGCGACAGCGTCCCCGACGGCTGCGCACGTCGCCGGTCATGCGGGCGATGGTCGCGCAGACCAGCGTCGAGCCCCGTCAGCTCGTGCTGCCGGTGTTCGTCGCGGAGGGTCTGACCGAGCCCCGCCCGATCAGCTCGATGCCCGGCGTCGTCCAGCACACGCTCGACACCCTGCGCAAGACCGCGGTCGAGGCGGCGCAGGCCGGGCTCGCCGGGGTCATGCTCTTCGGCGTCCCCGCGACCAAGGACGCACGGGGTTCCGGGGCGCTCGACGAGCACGGCATCCTCACCGAGGCGATCCGGGCCGTGCGCCAGGAGGTCGGCGACGACTGCCTGGTCATGACCGACGTCTGCCTCGACGAGTTCACCGACCACGGACACTGCGGCGTGCTGACCCCCGGCGGCGCGGTCGACAACGACGCGACGGTGGCGATCTACGCCGAGATGGCCGTCCTGCACGCCGAGGCCGGGGCGCACGTCGTCGCCCCCAGCGGGATGATGGACGGCCAGGTCGGGGCGATCCGCGACGCCCTCGAGGCCGCCGGCCACGTCGACACCGCGATCCTCGCGTACGCGGCCAAGTACGCCTCCGCCTTCTACGGGCCCTTCCGGGAGGCCGTCGCGTCGTCCCTCCAGGGTGACCGCAGGACCTACCAGCAGGACGGCGCCAACCTGCGCGAGGCGCTGCACGAGGTCGCCCTCGACCTCGCCGAGGGCGCCGACCTCGTCATGGTCAAGCCGGCGCTGGCCTACCTCGACGTGATCCGCGCGGTCCGCGAGGTGGTGGACGTGCCGGTCGCGGCGTACAACATCTCGGGGGAGTACGCGATGGTCGAGGCGGCCGCAGCGAACGGCTGGATCGACCGCGACGCCGCCATCGGCGAGACGCTCACCTCGATCCGCAGGGCGGGTGCGGACATCGTCCTCACCTACTGGGCCCTCGAGGTCGCGCAGCGCCGGGGAGGTCGGCGATGACGGCTCAGGGCACGGCGGTGGACACGAAGTCAGCCGCGGCCTTCGCCCGCGCCCGCGAGGTCATCCCCGGCGGCGTGAACTCGCCCGTCCGCGCCTTCCTCTCCGTCGGCGGCACGCCCCGCTTCATCGCCCGGGCCAAGGGTGCCTACCTGTGGGACCTCGACGGCAACGAGCTCGTCGACCTCATCTGCTCGTGGGGCCCGATGCTGCTCGGCCACGCCCACCCCGAGGTGCTGGGTGCGGTCGCGGACGCGGCGCAGCACGGGACGTCGTACGGCGCCCCGACGCAGGCCGAGGTCGACCTGGCCGCGGCCATCGTCGACCGCACCCCGGTCGAGATGGTGCGGCTCGTCAACAGCGGCACCGAGGCGACCATGTCGGTCCTGCGCCTGGCGCGCGGGATCACCGGGCGCGACAAGATCGTGAAGTTCGCCGGCTGCTACCACGGCCACGTCGACTCCCTGCTGGCCTCGGCCGGCTCCGGCGTCGCGACGCTGGCCATCCCCGGCACCCCCGGCGTCACGGAGGCCACGACCGCAGACACGATCGTGCTGCCGTACAACGACCGCGCCGCCGTGCGCGAGGCGTTCGCCACGTACGGCGACCAGATCGCCTGCCTCATCACCGAGGCCGCCTGCGGGAACATGGGTGTCATCCCCCCCGGGGTCGAGGACGGGGTCGGGTTCAACACGTTCCTGTCCGAGACGTGCCACGCCCACGGGGCGCTGTTCATCAGCGACGAGGTCATGACCGGTTTCCGCGTGACCGCGTCGGGCTGGTTCGGCGTCGACGGCGTCGTGCCCGACCTCATGACCTTCGGCAAGGTGATGGGCGGCGGCTTCCCGGCCGCGGCGTTCGGCGGGCGGACCGAGCTCATGCACAGCCTCGCCCCGGTCGGCGGCGTCTACCAGGCCGGCACCCTCTCGGGGAACCCCGTCGCCACGGCGGCCGGTCTGACCACGCTGCGGCTGGCCACGCCCGAGGTGTACGCGCACGTCGACCGGGCGTCGGCGCTCCTGCAGCGCGAGGTCCACGCCGTGCTGGAGTCGGCCAGCGTGCCGCACGTCATCCAGACCGCCGGGAACATGTTCAGCGTCTTCTTCGTGGGTGAGGACGTGGACTCCGTGCCGGACTACGCCACCGCGTCGACGCAGGTGACGACGCGCTACTCGGCGTTCTTCCACTCGATGCTCGACGCGGGCGTCTACCTGCCGCCGAGCGCGTACGAGTCGTGGTTCCTCTCGAGCGCCCACGACGACGCGGTGCTCGACCGCGTGGTCGCGGCGCTCCCGGCAGCAGCGGCCGCGGCCGCGGAGGTGTGACGTGACCCGTACGACGGTGCACCTCGTCCGGCACGGGCAGGTCTTCAACCCGACCGGGGTCATCTACGGCCGGCTGCCCGACTACCACCTCTCCGACACCGGCCGGGCGATGGCCGACCTCGTCGCCGAGCACCTGCGCGGTCGCGACGTGGTGCACCTGCGCTGCTCGCCGCTGGAGCGGGCGCAGGAGACGATGGAGCCGGTCGTCGACGTCTTCGGGCTGCCGGTCACGACCGACGGCCGCGTGATCGAGGCCGACAACTACCTCGAGGGCGTCAAGTTCACGCTCGGCCGGACGGCCCGTCGTCCGCAGGACTGGTGGCTGTTCCGCAACGCGCTCCGGCCGACCTGGGGCGAGCCCTACCGCGAGATCGTCGCGCGGATGCGGCTCGCGATCCGCGACGCCGAGGAGGCCGCGCGCGGCCACGAGGCGGTCATCGTGTCCCACCAGCTCCCGATCTGGATGGCCCGCTGCGACGCCGAGGGCCGACGGCTCGCCCACGACCCGCGCAGGCGCCAGTGCAACCTGGCCAGCGTCACCTCGCTCACCTTCGTCGACGGCCGGGTCGCCGCGGTCGACTACGCCGAGCCCGCGGCCGAGCTCTACACGCTGCGCCGGACGCGGAAGTTCGTGGCCGGTGCGTAGGGCGCGCCGAGGGGTCGTCGCGTCGCTGGCGGTCGCCGCCGCCACGTCGCTGCTGCTGGCGGGCTGCTCGGCCACCGGGGCGGACGAGCCCACCCGCGGTGCGGACCAGCAGGGCTACGTGGGGTCGGACGGCGCGCTCACCCGCATCGCGCCCGACCAGCGCGAGCCCGGCCCGACGGTGAGCGGCGAACAGCTCGGGGCCACCGACAAGACCGTGTCGACCGCGGACTACCCGGGCAAGGTCGTCGTGCTCAACGTCTGGGGCTCGTGGTGCCCGCCGTGCCGTCAGGAGGCCGCGGGCCTGCAGGCGGCCAGCGTGGCGACGAAGGCGGACGCGCAGTTCGTCGGGATCAACACGCGCGACGCCTCGCCGGCGGCGCCGGAGGCGTTCCTGCGGACGCAGGGCGTCACCTACCCCAGCATCTTCGACCCGTCCGGCAAGAGCCTCCTCCAGCTCGCGGGCCAGGTCCCGCCGAGCGCCATCCCGTCGACCCTCGTGCTCGACCGCGAGGGCCGCGTGGCCATCCGCGTCCTCGGCCAGGTCTCGGAGAACACGCTCACCGCTATGGTGGCCGAGGTCGCGGCCGGCCGGTGACGTCGCTGGAGCTGTACGCGCTCAGTCCCCTCGACCTGGCGACCTGGGCCCAGCAGGCCGTCGGCGGGTCGATGCTGCTCGCGCTCCCCGTGGCGCTGGCGGCCGGGCTGGTCTCGTTCTTCTCCCCGTGCGTCGTCCCGCTCCTGCCCGGCTACCTCTCGTACGCGACGGGGCTCGGGGCGGCCGAGGTCGTCGAGGGCACCCGGCGCCGCGGGCGGATGCTCGCCGGGACGTCGCTCTTCGTCCTCGGCATCGCCGCCGTCTTCGTCGTGACGGGTGCGGTGATCGGCAGCGCCGGCGTCCTGGTCCTGAGCCACGCGGACGCCATCAGCCGCGTGCTCGGTGTGCTGATCATCGCCCTCGGGCTGATGTTCGCCGGTGTCCTCCCGCTCGGCCGTCGCGACCTGCGGATCCACCGGATGCCGGCCGTCGGGGTCGCCGCCGCGCCGCTGCTCGGCGTGGTCTTCGCCCTCGGCTGGACGCCGTGCATCGGCCCGACGCTCGCCGTCGTCTACAGCCTCGCGCTCAACGAGGGGACCGCGTCCCGGGGTGCGCTGCTGGCCTTCGTCTTCGCGCTCGGCCTGGGCGTCCCGTTCGTGGTCGCCGGTCTGCTCTACACGCGGGTGTCCCGGGCCGTCGGCTTCCTGCGCCGGCACCAGGTCGCCCTGATGCGGACCGGGGGCGTCCTCATGGTCGTCGTCGGCCTGCTCCTCGTCACCGGCCTGTGGACGGTCATCACCGCCGACCTCCGTCAGACCTTCGCCTCCTTCACCCCACCGATCTGAGCCGCCAGCCATGACCACGAGACGATGACCGACACCCAGACCCGCCCCGCGGGCCACGCCGACAGCAGGCCCGAGCCCACGGGCCCCGACCTGCCCCGCCTGGGCTGGCGCGGCACGCTGCGCTTCGTGTGGGCGCAGCTCACCTCGATGCGCACCGCCCTCGTGCTGCTCTTCGCGCTCGCGGTCGCGGCGATCCCCGGCTCGCTCATCCCGCAGCGCAACGTCTCGCCCATCCGCGTCGACGACTTCATCGCCGCGCACCCGACGCTCGGGCCGGTCTACGACAAGGTCGGGCTGTTCGGCGTCTACCACTCGCCGTGGTTCTCCGCGGTCTACCTGCTGCTGTTCGTCTCGCTGATCGGCTGCATCGTGCCCCGCGTCCGGGTCTACGCCCGCGCGCTGCGCGCCCAGCCGCCCCGGACGCCCCGGAACCTCCGCCGCCTCCCCGCGTACGGCAGCGCCGACCTCGCGCCCGGTGACGACGCGCCCGCCGCCGTCCTGGAGCGGGCCGCGCAGGAGCTGCGCCGTCAGCACTACCGCGTCCGCGTCGAGGACGGCCCGGGTGGCTCCGTCGCGGCGGAGCGCGGCTACCTCCGCGAGGCGGGCAACCTCGTCTTCCACGTCAGCCTGCTGTTCCTGCTGCTCGGCGTCGCGGTCGGCGCGCTGTGGGGCTACCGCGGCACGAGCGTCGTGGTCGTGGGCCAGGGCTTCTCGAACAGCATCACCCAGTACGACGACCTCCAGGCCGGGGCGTGGTTCAAGGCGTCGAGCCTCAAGCCGTTCAACGTGCTGGTCAAGGACTTCCAGGTCAAGTTCGAGGAGGGCCCGGTGCAGACCGGGGCCGCGCGGCTGTTCCGCGCCGACCTCGACGTGACCGACGCCCCGGGGGACCCGACGAAGCCGGTCGTGCTCGAGGTCAACCACCCGCTGAACGTGGACGGCTCGACCGTGCACCTGATCGGGCACGGCTACGCGCCGATCGTCACGGTCAAGGACGGGCAGGGGAACGTCGCGTTCTCCGGACCGGTCGTGTTCCTGCCCCAGGACGGCAACTTCACCTCCGCCGGGGTGGTCAAGGTCCCCGACGCGCGGCCGGAGCGGATCGCCCTGCAGGGCTTCTTCCTGCCGAGCACGGTCGAGGGGGCCAACCAGGCGCCGGTCTCGGCCTTCCCCGACGCGCTCAACCCGATGCTGTTCGTCAACGTGTGGGCGGGCCCGCCCGCCGCCGAGACGGGCAAGGCCGAGAACATCTACTCCCTCGACACCACCGGCCTCACCCAGGTCAAGGGCGACGACGGCGCACCGCTGCGGGTCGCCCTGGCGCCCAAGCAGGGCGTGACCCTGCCCGACGGGCTCGGCTCGGTCGAGCTCGTCGGCTGGAGCCGGTGGGTCAAGCTGCAGGTCGGCAACTCCCCGGGCGCCCCGCTGGCCCTGGGCTCGATCGCCTTCGCGGTGCTCGGCCTGTGCCTCTCGCTCTTCGTCCGGCCGCGTCGCGTCTGGGTGCGGCTGGCAGAGCGAACCGAGGGTGAGCAGACATCTACAGTGGTCGAGGTCGGTGGCCTCGACCGGGCGGACGCCCGCGGCGGCCTGACCGACGACGTGGACGACCTCGTGAAACATCTGACGACCGCTGGCCGCCAGGACAAGGAAGAGGCGAGCAGCACGTGAACTACAGCTACTACTCCAGCGTGGCGCTGGTGAGCTCGGTGGTGGTCTACCTCCTGGCGTTCTTCGCGCACGCCGCCGAGTGGGCCGCCGCCCGGCGCGACCCGGCCGCCGAGGAGGTCGCCACCCAGCGCGAGCTGGTGTCCGTGGGGGCCGGTGGGTCCGGGAACGCACCGGTCGAGGCCGATCAGGTCGAGGCGTACGCGCGGTCCCTGGCCGACGCCCGCCTCGCCGACCTCCGGGTCGAGCAGTTCAGCCGCATCGGGGTGTTCCTCACCGTGCTCGGCTTCCTGCTGAGCGCGATCGGGGTCGTCGGCCGCGGTCTCGCCGCCGGCCGCGCCCCCTGGGGCAACATGTACGAGTTCACGACGCTGGCCCTGGTCTTCGTCGTCGCCGCCTACCTGCTGATGGTCTGGCGCGCGGGCCTCGGCTGGCTCGGGCTGCCCGTGACGCTGCTGGCCACGGTCGGCAACGGCCTCGCGGTCACCGTCTTCTACGTGGCCGTCGCGCCGCTCGTCCCCGCGCTGCACTCGGTCTGGTTCCTGATCCACATCACGGCGGCGGCCATCGCCGGGGCGGCGTTCAACGTCGGCGGGCTGATGTCGATCCTCTACATCGTCAAGAAGCGCGCCGAGGACCGCGGCCAGGTGCGCGGCTACCTGGCCCGCATCCCCAGCTCGCGCCGGATCGACCTGATCACGTACCGCTTCCACGCCTTCGCGTTCCCGCTGTGGACGTTCACCGTCGCGGCCGGCGCGATCTGGGCCGAGTACGCCTGGGGCCGCTACTGGGGCTGGGACCCCAAGGAGACGTGGGCGCTCGTGACCTGGGTCATCTACGCCTGCTACCTGCACGCCCGGTCGACCGCCGGCTGGCGGGGGAGCAAGGCGGCGGTCATCGCGATCGTCGGCCTCGCGTCCTTCTGGTTCAACTTCATCGGCGTCAACCTGCTCGTCTCCGGCCTGCACTCGTACGCCGGCGTCTGAGAGCGCGCCCTCTCCGGGATCTCCCCGTCGGGCACCGCACGTCAGAAACCGCTGACTCCCGCCACCGCATCCTTCGATGCGCGTGACGGGAGTCAGCGGTTTCTGTGTCCAGTGCCGGTGCAACCCGCGGGGCAGACTCAGGCGCCGAGGTCCTCGCGCCAGGCGGCCCAGCCGCCCACGACGTCGGTCGCGCGGTGCAGGCCGAGGTCCTGCAGGGCCGCGGCGGCGAGGCTCGAGGTGAAGCCCTCCTGGCACAGCACGACGACCTGCAGGTCGTAGTCGGCGATCGGCAGCCGGGCGTCGCTCGCCGGGTCGAAGCGCCACTCGAGGACGTTCCGCTCGACGAGCAGCACGCCGTCGGGACCGCCCTGGACCTCACGCTGGGCCGCCGGGCGGATGTCCACGACCACGGCGCCGGCCTCGCGCGCCGCGACGGCCTCCGCCGGGGTCAGCCGGTCGATCCGGGAGCGGGCCTCGGCGAGGACCTCGTCGATCGTGCGACGGCGGGCCAGGTAGTCCGAGGCCGGGGGAGCGAGGAGGGTGCTCACCACGCCACGCCCGCCAGGCGCGACTCGACGAGGCGGAGACGGTCGCCCTCGCGGACGTAGCCGTTCATGCGGGTCAGCGCGGGAGCGTAGACGTGGATGCTCACGGCCGGCTCGAGGCTCGTGTTGGTGACGCGGTGGATGTGGCGGGTGCCGAAGGGCCGGATGGCACCGGCCCCGAGCTCACGGGTCGACGCGACGGTGGCCGACTCGTCGCCCTGCAGGACGGCGTGCTCCTCGGTCAGGGCACCACGGACGACGGTGAAGGCCCCGGCGCTGCCGCCGTGGTCGTGCCAGTCGGTGCCCTGGCCGGGCACCCAGGTGAGCAGCCACGCCTCGTGCTCGCGGGTCATGGCGAGGCGGGCGTAGTAGCGGGAGACGGGGTCGTAGTCGACGAGCGACTCCCAGAGGCGGGTGTTGTCGGCGAGCCGGGTCGCGGTGGCCGCGAGGTCGACGAGATGGCGCTGAGGCATGGAGAGGTCCTGTCGGGCGGGAAGAGGATGACCAGAGGGGCGGCGCACGGGCCGGGCCCTCACGGGGAGCGCGCTAGGAGCGCGTGGTCATTCGACACACCGCGCTGGCCGTCCGGCTCAGGTCGATGTGGCGGCGCTGGTGCAGCGTCCTCATCCGGGTCGCTCCTTCTCTCCTCGTGCGTGCGGAGCCCACGCTAGGCCCGACTGCAGGAGCCTAATCCCTTGTCTCACCGTAGGGAACATCGGGTTTGTGTCGGCGCTGCGTTCGCAGCCACCGCCTCCTGTCCGCCTGGCAGACTGGTCGCGTGCGACACTTCGACCTCTGCGTCATCGGCAGCGGCTCCGGCAACTCCGTGATCGACGACGCGATGGACGACTGGTCGGTCGCCATGGTCGAGGCGGGGACGTTCGGCGGGACCTGCCTCAACGTCGGCTGCATCCCGACCAAGATGTACGTCTACCCGGCTGACCTCGCCGCCTCGCCGCACCAGGCCCGGGAGCTCGGCGTCGACCTCGACCTCGCCGGCGTCCGCTGGCCCGACATCCGTGACCGGATCTTCGGCCGCATCGACCCGATCTCCTCGGGCGGTCGCGACTGGCGGGCCAATCGGCCCAACGTGAGCCTGTACGAGCAGCGGGGCCGCTTCGTCGGCGACCACGAGCTCCTCCTCGAGGCCCGCGACGGCCGCCCGGAGACCAGGATCACCGCGGACCGCTTCGTCCTCGCCAACGGCAGCCGGCCGGTGATCCCGCCGTTCCCTGGGCTCGACCAGGTCCCGTACGAGACGTCCGACACCGTCATGCGGCTGCCCGAGCTGCCGCGCTCTCTGGTGATCGTCGGGGGTGGCTACATCGCCGCCGAGTTCGCGCACGTCTTCGCCTCCTTCGGCGTCGCGGTGACGATCGTCGGGCGCTCGCCGCGTCTGCTCTCCCGCGAGGACGAGCAGGTGTCGGAGCGGTTCACCGAGCTGCTGGGCCACCGGGTCGACGTCCGGACGAGCACCGAGGTGCAGCGGGTCGACCGCCGCGCCGCGGGCGACGGGGTCCGGCTGACCGTCCGCGACGGGCAGGGGACCGAGAGCACGATCGAGGCCGACCTCCTCCTGGTCGCCACCGGCCGCAAGCCCAACGCCGACACGCTCGACCTCGCCACCACCGGCGTCGAGGTCGACGACGAGGGCCGGGTCGTCGTGGACGCCCAGCAGCGGACCACCGCGTCGAACATCTTCGCCCTCGGCGACGTGTCGTCGCCCCACCAGCTCAAGCACGTCGCCAACCACGAGGCCCGGGTCGTCAAGCACAACCTGCTGCACCCCGACGCCCTCGTGGCGTCCGACCACCGCTACGTGCCGCACGCGGTCTTCTCCGACCCCCAGGTCGCTTCGGTGGGCCTCACGCAGGCCCAGGCCGAGGAGCAGGGCCTGGACCACGCCGTGGCCGTCCAGGACTACGGCTCGACCGCCTACGGGTGGGCGATGGGCGACAAGGACCACTTCGTCAAGCTGGTCGGCGACCGACGCACCGGCCGCCTGCTCGGCGCGCACCTGATCGGCCCGCAGGCGTCCTCGCTGATCCAGCCCCTCATCCAGGCCATGAGCTTCGGCACTCCGGCCCACGAGGTGGCCCGGGGCCAGTACTGGATCCATCCGGCCATGGCCGAGGTGGTGGAGAACGCGCTGCTGGCTCTTCCTTCTCCGGCTGGGTCGTCGGAGGTCTGAGGTCTCAGGTCTCTGGCCTCCTGGCTGACGTCCGGCGCCGTCGCGGTGTCGGACGGCGGCGGCTCGCAACCATCCGCCCGGGCGTCGTTGCGTCTGCTGCTTCTCCTCCGTACGCGTACGCCCGGGCTCCCGCCAGACCCATCCACGCTCCCCGCCGCCGTCCGACACCGCTCCTTCACGGTCACCGTCGGCGCCTCGTTCGTTCAACCCTCCCCCGTGTTCTACGGGTGGGTGGCAGCGGCGTCCCTGGTAGGTCCCGGCTCCGTAGTCGCTGCCCCCTGAGCCCGTCAGAGTCCACACGTCGGCGGGGGACTGCGCCTAACGCTCCCTGAGCTTGTCGAAGCGGTGTCCTGAGCCTGTCGAAGGGGGCCTCGGAGAGGTTGGCGTTCAGCTCGGGAGGAGGCGGTGACGGAGGCGGGCGATGCGGGCCAGGCGGGCGGCGGGGTCGTCGCCGGCGGTGACCCAGCGGCCGTACTCGTCGTGGTGGTCCTCGGGTAGGGCTGACCAGGCGTCGCGCAGGGGTGCGTCGGTGCTGAGGGCCTCGTCCAGCTCGAGGCAGGTCAGCGGGACGGGCTCCGCCTCGGGCTCCTCGACGGGAGGAGCGGCCTCGAGCTCGACGTGGACCTGGTCACCGGCGACGACGCCGAGGGTAGTCAGGAGGGCCTTCTTCAGCCCGAGGAACGTGCGCCCGCCGTACGCGCCGAGGGTCGCCTCGAACGACTCGGGGCCGATCCGGACGACGACGCGGCGCGAAGCCAGCTCGGTGAGGGCCGCCTTGGGGACGACCAGCGCGTGGCTCCCGCGCCCCGACGCGCGGACCTCGGCGTCGAAGGCGGGCACGCGGCGTGAGAGGGGTCGGTCAGCCGCGACGGGTGCCGACGAGCTTCCACGCGGCCGGCAGCAGGGCTGCGGCCACGACGACCTTGATGAGGTCGCCGACGAGGAACGGGGCGACGCCCTTGGCCAGCGCGGTGGTGATCCCCATGCCGGTGCTGGCGGCGAGGCCGGTCACGCCGAAGGCGTAGATGACGACGTTCCCGAGGACCAGCAGGCCGGCGCTCTTGAGCACCTTGCGGTCGGCACCGGCCTCGGCGAGGCGGCCGGCCAGCCAGGCCGCGGCGACGAAGCCGACGACGTAGCCGAAGGACGCGAACGCCCAGCCGCTCTGGTGGCCCGCGAACCACGGGACCCCGACCATGCCGGCGAGGAGGTAGAGCGCCATCGACGCGGCGCCGCGGCGGCTGCCGAGCGCGGCACCGGCGAGCAGGACCGCGAAGGTCTGCAGCGACAGGGGGACCGGCGTGAAGGGGAGCGGGATCTGCACCAGCGCGCTCAGCGCGACGAAGAGCGTGCCGCCGACCACGAGGGCGACGTTGCGGACCAGGCCGCCCGGGACGACGTCCGCGAGCGTGCGGGGGGAGGCGCTGACGAGAGACATGGCCTCACCTTAATGGGCGGCGTCGGCCGACCGGAACACGCTCAGCCGTCGACCTGCAGCTGCTCGAGCGCGTCCCGGGCCGGCTGCAGCAGCTCGGGCGTGGTGTCCGGGATCGAGGCGTAGAAGAGACCCGAGCGCTCGGTCCCCGCCTGGACGATCGCCACGATGAGGCGCTCGCCCTTGGTCTGCAGCCCGGGGATGTCGAAGGTCAGCTTCGACTCCACGACCCAGGCGTCGTGACCGTCGATCGTGGTCGCCTTGTCGGTGACCACGTCGCTGTTGACCTGGTTCTGGCCGTAGAACTTGCCGAGGATGCACTTGACCACGATCTGCGAGCCCTGCTGCGGGGTGAAGAAGCCGTCGCCGGCCTGCAGCTCGCCCACCAGCACCGAGGCGACCCAGCCGCCGCCCCGGCCGTCGTAGTTGGACTGCACGGGCACGTCCTGGCTCAGGACGTTGACGCCGAAGGGCACCCGGGTCTCCGCCTTCGGCGCTCCCCACGGGGAACCGAGCTGCGGGTAGGAGACGGGACCGCCGTGCACGCGGCCGTCGGCCGGCGGCTGCGCGGCGGAGGGGGAGTCGGAACGCTCGGGCGGGCACTGGTCCGCCGACGCCTGACCGCTCCCTCCGCCACCGGCCGTGATGCCGCCACCGTCGGTGGCCGCCCGGATGGCGACGACCGCGACGATCACCAGCGCGACGAGCAGGACCCCGGCGCCGATCCACCAGCGGATCCCGGAGCTCTTCTTCTGGAACTGCGCGTACGGGGGCTGACCGGCCTGGCCGGGCTGACCGGTGGCCTGGCCGTACGGGTTGCGTCCGGCGCCGGCGGTGCCCGATCCGAAGGCGGACCCGCCCTGGCCGGAGGCACCCTGGCCGTAGGACGACTGCCCGTACGAGCCCTGGCCGTACGAGCCCTGCCCGTAGTTGGCGTGCGCGGTGCTGCCGGCGGTGCCGGCGGCGGAGCCCGGGTTGACGAGGCCCTGCGGCGGGGCCGCCGAGGACGGGTCGGTGGTGGTCGCCGCAGACCACGCCCGACCGTCCCAGTAGCGGTAGAGACCCTGGCCGCCGCCGGGATCGGGATACCAGCCGCCCGTCGCACTCACGGGGCGAGTCTAGGAGGCCGCGGGTCCCAGGCCAGGGTCCTGCGCGCCTTCACAGCGAGCCGTGACCTGTGCGTCACAAGCAGGAACGCCCCCTGGACCCGTCGGCGGGTCCAGGGGGCGTCCGGCCGGCTGGCAGGAGCGTCGGCGGCTCAGCCGAAGCGGCCGGTGATGTAGTCCTCGGTCGCCTTCTCCGTGGGGTTGGAGAAGATCAGGTCCGTCGGGCCGGCCTCGATGAGGTGGCCCGGCTTGCCCTGCGCCGCGAGGTTGAAGAACGCGGTCCGGTCGCTCACCCGCGCGGCCTGCTGCATGTTGTGGGTGACGATGACGACGGTGTACTGCTCCTTGAGCTGGTTGATCAGGTCCTCGATGGCCAGCGTGGAGATCGGGTCGAGGGCCGAGCAGGGCTCGTCCATGAGGAGCACCTGCGGCTCGACGGCGATCGCGCGGGCGATGCACAGACGCTGCTGCTGACCGCCCGACAGGCCCATCCCGGCGCGGCCGAGACGGTCCTTGACCTCGTTCCACAGGTTGGCGGCCTTGAGCGAGCGCTCGACGGCGTCGGCCAGCACGCCCTTGTTCTTCACGCCGTTCAGCCGCAGGCCCGAGGCGACGTTGTCGAAGATCGACATCGAGGGGAACGGGTTGGGCCGCTGGAACACCATGCCCACCACCCGGCGGACCGCGACGGGGTCGACGCCCTGGGCGTAGAGGTCCGTTCCGTCGAGGGTCACGCTGCCCTCGACGTACGCCCCGGGGATCACCTCGTGCATCCGGTTGAGCGTGCGCAGGAAGGTCGACTTGCCGCAGCCGGACGGCCCGATGAAGGCCGTGACGGTGCGGGGCTCGACGGTCAGCGACACGTTCTCCACGGCCTTGAAGGAGCCGTAGTAGATGTCCACGTTCTTGGCGTCGATGCGCTTGGCCATGTTCTTACTTCTCCTTGAGCTTCGTCGCGCGCGAGATGCCGCGGGCGAGGAGGTTGAGCAGCATGACGATGAGGATCAGCGTGAGCGCTGCAGCCCACGTCCGGTCGTAGCCGGGGAGGCTCGGCGCGATGTCGCGGCTCGAGTTGATCATGGTCGGCAGCGAGGCCATGGTCGCGCTGGTCGGCGAGAAGTTGATGCCCACCGCGTACGAGACCAGGATCAGCAGCGGCGCCGTCTCGCCCATGACGCGGGCCAGGCCGAGCATGACGCCGGTGGAGATGCCGCCGAAGGCGGTCGGGATGACGACCTGCAGGATCGTCTTCCACTTGGGGACGCCGAGCGCGTACGAGGCCTCACGGAGGGAGTCCGGCACGAGCTTGAGCATCTCCTCGGTGGAGCGCAGCACGACCGGGAGCATCAGCAGCACCAGCGCCAGCGACACGGCGATGCCCGAGCGGCCCAGGCCGAGGATCGTGATCACGAGCGCGTAGATGAAGAGCGCCGCCACGATCGACGGGATCCCGCTGAGGATGTCGACGGTGAAGCTGACGACCCTCGCGGCCTTGGTGCCCCGCGCGTACTCGACCAGGAAGATCGCGCCGAGGACCCCGAGCGGGACGGCGATGACCGCGCAGATGAGGCCGATCTCCAGGGTGCCGACGATGGCGTGGTAGGCGCCACCACCCTCCCGGCGGGGCGTGATGCCGCGCTGGCTCTCCAGCCACCAGCTGGAGGTCAGCAGCAGCTTGTAGCCCTTGCTGATCACCGTCCACAGGACCCACACCAGCGGGATCAGCGCGAGGACGGTGGCCAGGCCGACGTAGACGGTCGCGATGCCGTTCTTGAGCGTGCGCGAGCCGCTCGGCTTGGAGAACGAGACCGGGGCGTCTCCGGTGCCCGGCGTCACTGCGGTGGACGTGGCCATCACTTCACTCCCCGGTCGGCGATGGTCCGGGCCGCCGCGTTCACCAGGAAGGTGACCACGAACAGCACGAGGCCCGCCGCGATGTAGGCGCCGGTCTTGGACGGCGAGTCGAACTCGGACGCGTTGTTGGCGATCTTGCTGGCGAACGTCTCGCCGCCGGCGAAGATCGACGGGGTGAAGGCGCTGCCCGGCGCCGGCTGGCTGAGGATGATCAGGACCGCGATCGTCTCGCCGAGCGCCCGGCCCAGCCCGAGCATCGAGGCGCTGATCACGCCGGAGCGGCCGTAGGGGAGCACCGAGGTCCGGATGACCTCCCAGCGGGTCGCACCGAGGGCGAGCGCGGCCTCGATCTGGTCGCGGGGGGTCTGCTCGAAGACGTTCTTGGAGATGGACGTGATGATCGGCAGGACCATGATCGCCAGCACGATGCCGGCGACGAAGACGGTGCTCTTCGGGTCGGACTCCAGCCGGAAGAGCGGGATCACACCGAGGGCGTTGCCGAGCCAGGTACCGATCGGGCCGAGGAACGGACCGAAGACCGTGAGGCCCCAGAGGCCGAAGATGATCGAGGGGACGGCGGCCAGCAGCTCGACCAGGAAGCCGACGGGCCCGGCGACGCGCTTGGGCAGGTACTGCGTGAGGCCCAGCGCGACCCCGATCGCGACCGGCACGGCGATGACCAGCGCGACGAGCGAGGAGAGCACCGTCGTCCAGAGCAGGCCGAGGATGCCGAAGCGGAGGTCGCCGCCGGACACCTGCCAGTTGCGCGACAGCAGGAAGTTGTCCTGGTCGGCCAGGATGCTCGGCAGCGCGAGCACCAGCAGGAAGATGCCGACGAAGGCGACGAGCGCCACCAGGAGGACCGCGGTGCCCTTGGTCATCGCGCCGAAGACGAGGTCCCCGGTGCGGCTGATGGTGGCGAGCCTGACCCCGCTGCCCGGGCGGTCGGCGTCACGCAGGTCGGCGTCCGGTCGGGACGGCGCGACGTGGTGCTCGACCACGGGCACCGGGCTGTGGGGGGCGGCCTCGTCCTGGACGGGCGAGATGGCCGGGTCGGCCGCGGCGGGGACGCTCGTCAGCGGGTCACCCTCCACCGGGCGGGCGAAGGCGGATGGCCCGTCGTCGAACCCGGTCCTGGCGTGGGCCAGCGGGTCGACCACCGGCTCGACGGTGCCGGTCCGGCCGTCGGGACCCGGCTGTCGTGTCGTATCGGTCACTGTCAGCCCTTCTAGGACGCTCTGCGGCTTGACGCGAGGACGCCGGCGCCACCCGATCGGCGCGTCCGAGGCCTCGGGGGCGACCTCGGACGCGACCGGGTGGCACCGGCGCCGGATGGATCAGGAGATCGCGGAGACCGCGGTCTTGACCTTGGTCTGCAGGTCGGTCGGCAGCGGGGCGTAGCCGAGGTCCTGCAGTGCCTTCTGCTCCTCGTCGGAGGAGAAGAAGGTGAGGAAGTCCTTCACGAGGGCCGTCTTGTCGGCGGCGAGGCCCTTGCTGCAGACGATCTCGTAGGTCACGAGCAGGGCGGGGTAGGCGGCGGAGTCCTTGGGCTCGTAGTTGAGCTTGAGGGCCAGGTCGTTGCCGCTGCCGGCCACGGTGGCCTCGGACACGGCCTTGCCCACCGACTCGCCGGTCAGCTCGGTCGCGCCCGTGCCGGTGGAGCTGGAGAGCTGGGCGATCGCGAGCTTGTTGTCGCGGGCGTAGCTCCACTCCATGTAGGAGATGGAGTTCTTGGTGCTGCCGACGGCCTCGGCCACGCCCGAGGACTTGTTCTTGCCCTCGCCCGTGCCGGTCCAGGCCTTGGCCGGCTCCTTGGTCCACGCGCCGTTGCCGGCCGCGGCCAGGTACTTGGTGGCGTTCTCGGTGGTGCCCGACTCGTCGGAGCGGAAGAAGACGGTGATCGCGTCGCCCGGCAGGGTGACGCCCGGGTTCAGCTTGGTGATGGCCGGGTCGTTCCACGTCTTCACGGTGCCGTTGAAGATCTTGGCCAGCACCTCGGCGCTCAGGACGAGCTTGTCGACGCCGTCGACGTTGTACGCGAAGGCGATCGGCCCGACGACCATGGGGATGTTCCAGGCCTCGTTGCCGCCGCAGCGCTCCTTGGCCTTGTCCGACTCGACGACGCCGTCGACCGCAGCGGTCTTGAGGGCGGAGTCGGAGCCGGCGAAGTCGACCAGGCCGTTGTAGAACGACTTGATGCCGGCGCCGGAGCCGGTCGGGTTGTACTCGATGGTGGAGGCGTTGTTGCAGGCGGAGCCGTAGTCGGCGATCGCCTCGGTGATGGCGTTGCCCTGGGCGCTCGAGCCCTCGGCGTTGAGGGTGCCCGAGGGGCACGCCAGGCCGGAGGCGTTGGCGCCGGTCGACCCGGCGTCGGACGAGCCCGGGGCTGCGGTGCCAGCAGGGTCGGAGCCGCAGGCGACGAGGCTCAGGGAGGCCATCGCAGCGAGGGCGGCGAACGTGGTGTTCCGCGCGCGGCGGGAGGTGATCATGCAAGTCCTTCACAGACAAGTGGAGGGCTGCCGGGAGCGCGTGCGCGCCCCCCGACGCCGGCCGGCGGCTCGCCGGCTGATCCGGAACGTACGCAGGTCAGTTGTCCGGTTGGACCCGGTCAGGTGAACGGAGGATGAACGGTCCCACCGTGCTGCTGTGACGATGCAGAAGCAGGTCCTGCGGTCGACGGCGGCTCGTGGGTCGGAGCGGGCCGACCGTGCCCTCACGGGGTCGCGCACCCCGGTCCACCGACGTCACCTGCCGGTCGTCCGCGTCCTCTACAGTGCGCGCCGACGCGAGCCCACGCCGACCGACCAGGAGGAACGATGCGACCCGACGTGTCGGTGATCATCCCGATGCACAACGCCGCCGCGACGGTCGACCGGCTGGTCGGGTCGCTCCTGGCGATCGACGCGCCGAGCGTCGAGGTGGTCGTCGTGGACGACGCGTCGACCGACGGCTCGGCCGACCGCGTCGACGCGACCGGGGACCCCCGCGTGGTGGTGGAGCGCTTCACGACCAACCGGGGTGCCGGGATCGCGCGCAACCGCGGGCTCGAGCTCGCCACCGGGCGCTACGCGCTCTTCTTCGACGCGGACGACGAGATCCACCCCAGCAGCCTGGCCGCCGCGGTGACGGGGCTGGACGAGACGAGCGCCGACGTCGCCTTCCTGCCGTACCGGTACCGCCGCGGGCACGCGTCGACCTTCGAGGGCATGAACGTCTTCGACCTCGCCGCCTGGGGCCGCTACATGCCGACGGGGCGTCGCCTCACGCACCTGGCGGAGGCGCCGCAGCTGCTCGGCTTCTCCAGCTATCCCTGGAACAAGGTGCTGAGGACCGATCACTACCGCCGGGCCGGGCTGCGCTTCGGTGGCACCCCGGTGCACAACGACATCCTCGGCCACTGGCTGACGCTGCTCGACGCGGACGGCATCCTCCTGCTGGACCAGCCGCTCTGCACCCACATCGTCAGCGCCGGCGGGCGCAACCTGACCAACCGGGAGAGCCGGGCCCGGCTCAGCCTGGTCGAGGCGCTCGACGAGACCTACACCGAGCTCGAGCGCCGGCCCGAGAAGCGCAGCCGCTACGCCCAGCACTACTGGGACTTCGTGCTGCGCGTCGGGGGCTGGGCGACCACCCGCCTGACCCCGGAGGTCGTCGACGAGTTCAACCTGAAGATGCACCGCCACCTGCTGCGCATGGACCTGGGCGACTACGCCCGGCTGCGGCTGCGCCGGGACCCGCTCCTGGCCGACCTCGTCCTGCGTCGCGCGCTGGCCTGACCCAAGTGCCGGCCTGACCCGAAGAAGGAGGCGGACGTGCCCGCAGTGAGCATCGTCGTGACCGCGTACAACATCGAGACCTACATCGAGGGGTGCCTCGAGAGCGTGGCCGCGCAGACCCTGCGCGACCTCGAGGTGCTGGTCGTCGACGACGGGTCGAGCGACGCGACCGCGGAGCTGATCGCCGCGTTCTGCGCGCGGGACCCCCGCTTCGTCCCGGTGCTCCTGCCCACCAACAGCCCCGGCGGCGTCGGTACGGCGGCCAACGCGGGGCTCGACCGGGCCACGGGGGAGTGGGTGGGCTTCGTCGACGGCGACGACTTCGTCGAGCCGCGCATGTTCGAGCGGCTCGTCGAGGCGGCCGAGCGCTGCGGCGCCGACCTGGCGATGTGCGAGTACCAGGAGGTCGTGGACTCCACCGGCGAGCGCCACGACCCGGCCGACGCCCACCGCTGGGCCGGCCTGACCGAGCCCTGCTACACCCTCGACGTCCCGACGCGGCGGCAGGTGCTGCGCTTCATCGCGGTGCCGTGGCGCAAGCTCTACCGCCGCAGCCTGCTGGAGGACGACGCCATCCGGTTCCCGGTCGGCGACCGCTTCTACGAGGACAACCCGTTCCACTGGTTCACGGTGCTGTCCGCGCGCGCGCTCGCCGTCGTGCCCGAGGTGCTCTGCTACCACCGGGTCGGCCGGGCGGGTCAGACGATGGCCACCGTCGACGCCCGGCTCTTCCAGATCTTCGCCCACCACGACACGGTGCACACCTGGCTGGCGCAGAAGCGCCTGCTCGAGGTCTACGAGACCTCGCTGCTCGGCTGGGTCATCTCGCAGATGGAGTGGATCTCGCGTCGTACGCCGGGCCCGCTGCAGCGCACGCTCTTCGACACGCTCGTGCCGGTCTTCGCCCAGTACGCGCCCGAGACCGTGGCGAGCGCGCTGCGGGAGGGCGGCAAGGGGGCCACGGCGCAGAAGCTGAGCGCGGCCGTCCGCAAGCGCGAGTTCGGCAGCTTCGTCCGGACGCTGGCGAGCCGGCCGGGGTCGAACAACCCGCTGGTCACCGCCGCCTTCCACCTGAAGCACTCCGGGGTGCAGCACACGGCGACGCTCACCGGCCGCTACCTGCGCAACACGCTGCAGGGGGGTGCGGTGACCCGCACCGTGAGCCGCGCGACCAAGCTGCGGCGGCGCGAGCCGTCGCGGCGCGACCTCATGTTCGGGCTGATGGTCATCCAGCAGCGGCTCGACGTCCTGGCCACCCGCCTCGGCGAGATCGACGCGCGGCTCGGCGACGCCGAGCGGCAGGCACCGGAGGCCGGGCCGGACCCGCGTCGCGCCCAGGCCCCCGCGAACGGCCGGGGGCCGGTCAGCCGCGGGTCCTGAGCTCCTCCTCCAGGCGCTCCTGGGCCTTCTGGAGCTCGCGGACCGAGCGGCGCAGCGCCGCGAGCTCCTCGACCACGTGCCGGTGGCTCGCGAGCCCGGCGACCACGTCGGTGACCCGGCGGGCCCGGCCCGCCCAGCGCTCGGCGGTGCCGACCGGGGCCTTCGGCGCGGGGCCGGCCTGCTTCATGAGCCGGCGGAGCCCGGGCAGGTCCCGATCGCGGATCGCCGCCAGGTGCTCGGGGGTGAAGCCCTTCCGCAGCCCGGCGTCGTCGAGGCCCGCGAGCAGCGGGTCGGCGAGCAGCCCGGCCAGCTCGGCCAGCGCCTTCGCACCGACCTCCGGGTCGGCGTTCGCGATCGAGGCGAGGTAGCGCTGCCGCAGCAGCACGCGGGGGAGCAGGACGTCGTAGACGACCCGGAGCCGCTCGGCCTCGGAGAGCGGGCTGCGCGTCAGGTCGGTGATCATCGACGTGAGGATCCGGTGGTTCTTCTCGATCAGCGCCGCCGGGCTGCTGGCCCGCCGGGAGAGGTGCACGGGCTCGTCGGGGTTGCCGCCGTGCTGGGTCAGGTAGTAGTAGTCGTATCCGCCGAGCATGAGGAAGCGCTGCGCGTTGACGAGGTAGGAGAACGCGAAGCTGATGTCCTGCCCCGACGGGAGCTCCTCGTCGAAGCGGAGGTGCTGACGCTCGATCTCGGCCCGGCGGAAGACCTTGTGCACGGTGAGCGTCGACAGGGCCTTGTCGCGCGACACCTCGACCTGCGTCTGCCGCACCGTGCACCCGGCGGCGCGGCCGTTGACGGGCACCTGGTGGAGCGCGACCCAGTCGGGCTCCACCGCCGCGACCGCCTCGGCGATGCGTTCGAGGGCCTGGCTGCCGATCGTGTCGTCGGAGTCGATGAAGAAGACGTACGCCCCCGTCGCCTCGTCGAGGATCCGGTTCCGTGGACGCGCGGCGCCACCGGAGTTCGTGCCCAGCGAGAGGACCCGGAAGAAGCCCGGCTCGCCGGCCAGCTTGGCGCTGAAGTCGGCGAGGATGGCCAGCGTCTCGGGCTCGCGGCTGCCGTCGTCGGCCACGAGGATCTCGAAGCGCTCGCGCGGCAGGCCGGAGCTGATCACCGAGTGCAGGCAGCTCCGCAGCAGCGACCGGCCGTTGAACACCGGGATGCCGACGGTGATCAGCCGCCCGTCGGCGGCACCCGGGGTGCCGGGGACGACGTCGTCCATGGGTCGGACCTCCTGCTCAGGCATCGACGAAGAGGGACGGGACGGCCGTGCCGTGCTCGAACGCGTGCAGGATGCCGTCGGCCGCGGTCAGAGCCTCCCCGATGGTGACGTCCATGTCGAGGTAGCGGTAGGTGCCGAGCCGCCCGACGAACGTCACGTCGGGCTCGACGCGCGCGGCGTCGACGTAGCGGCCCAGCAGGCTCTTGTCCTGGGCCAGCCGGATCGGGTAGTAGGGCGTGTCGCCCTCCCCGGCCAGCCGGCTCGTCTCGCGGAAGCACACCGTCTCGGCGTGCTCCTCCCAGGGCGCGAAGTGCTTGTGCTCGGCGATGCGCGTGTACGGCACCTCGAGGTCGCCGTAGTTCATGACGGCGCAGCCCAGGTGGTCGCCCTCGGCCCGGATCTCCTCGAAGTCGAGCGTGCGGTAGCCGAGCCGGCCGTACCGGTGGGAGAACCACGCGTCCAGGGGCCCCGACCACACCGAGTGGTCGAAGTCGGCGCGGTCCGCCTCCGTGTACGGGGTCGACAGCCGGACCTCGATGCCCGGGTGGTCGAGGATCGCCGCCACCACCGCGGTGTAGCCGTCGCGGGGGATCGCCTGGTGGGGGTGGTTGAAGTACGAGTCCTCGTACGTGAACCGCAGCGGCAGCCGCTTGAGCACCGCGGCCGGGATCTCGGACGGCGCCAGGCCCCACTGCTTGCGGGTGTAGCCGAGGAAGAACGCCTCGTACAGGCGTCGGCCCATGAACTTCAGCGCCTGCTCCTCGAAGTTCTGCGGCTCGCCGATCGAGGAGTCCGCCTCGCGGGCGATGAGCGCCCGGGCCTCGTCGGGACCGAGGGTCGTGCCGAAGAGCTGGTTGATCGTCAGCAGGTTGACCGGGAGCAGGTAGACCCGGCCCTGCACCGTCGTGCGGACCCGGTGGTTGAAGGCCACCATGGCGCCGAAGCGGTTGACGTAGGACCACACCCGCTCGTCGGCCGTGTGGAAGATGTGCGGGCCGTAGCGGTGGATCATCACGCCGGTGGCCGGGTCGCGCTCGGTGTGGCAGTTGCCGGCCACGTGGTCTCGCGCCTCGAACACCACGACGTCGTGGCCGGCCTCGGCCAGCTGCCGGGCGATGACCGCCCCGGAGAAGCCGGCCCCGGCGATGCCGATCCGGCGCGCTCGTCTCGTCGTCACCCGGCGACGCTAACGACCGGGACGGGCCCTGCCCGCCGGTGGACGGGGCGGTCGCGCGGTCGTCGCCGACTCGTCGTCGAGTGGTCGCCCGCCGGTCTCCTGCTGGTCGTCCGGGGCGTCCGTCAGGGGCGTTCGTCAGGGGGGCCGGGGCAGTCCCCGCGGGATCAGCGCGAGGCAGCGCAGCGCCTCCCGCAGCTGGCGCGCCGCGCCGGGGAGGCGACCGGCGCGTACCTGCTGGAGCGCGGTGCGGGCCGCGAAGACGGCGGCGTACGCGTACGCGCGCCGGGCCAGCGGGGCCCGCCGTGCCGGCGGGAGGTAGCCGAGGACGACGCCGACGACCGTCACGCGCTCCCGGACGTTCGCGCCGGACCGCACCCGGGTGGAGGTGTCGGACGCGGCGTGGCGGCGGTAGCAGGCCAGGACCTCGTCGACGAACACCACCGGGCCGTGCGCGGCCAGCCGCGTCCACATGTCCCAGTCGGCGGCGTGCGGCAGGTCGGTCCGGAAGCCGCCGACGGCCTCGTACGCGGACCGGCGCACGACGACGCCGGGGGCCCGGACGCGGTTGGAGAGCGCGAGCGACTCGAGGGCGTCGCACCAGACCCCGGTCCCGTGCCGGTAGGAACGGGTCGTGTGCAGCGGGCCGCCGTCGGCGTCGACGTCGCGGACGCGGCAGACGGCGGCGACGGCCGCCGGGTCGGCCAGCGCGGCCTCCGTGGCCGGGTAGAAGCCGGGCAGGACCGTGTCGTCGCCGTGCAGGAGGTGCACCAGCTCGCCCTGCGCGAGGGTCAGGCAGCGGTTGAACGTGCCGATGGCGCCCAGGTGGCCCGGGTTGGGCCGGTACTGCACGCGTCCCTGCCCGAGACGGGCCACGACCGCCCCGGGGTCGTCGGTCGAGGCGTCGTCGACCACGACGACCTCCGCGTCGTCGCGGTCGCCGAGCTGGGCGAGCACCTCGGGCAGCGCGAGCGCGAGGTAGCCGGCGCAGTCGTGGACGGGGATCATCACCGACCAGCGGGGGCGGGCCCCGTCGGGGACGTCGGGGACGTCGGGGACGGCCGGGATGGCGAGCACGCGGCGACAGTAGTGGGCGCCACCGGGCCGGGTCCGCCGTTGTCGGTGAGTTGGGGCCGCGCTCGGCTGACGTTCGCCTGCCGTTCAGACGGGCCGTCGACGATGCAGGGGACGAGGCCGCACGAGCACGATGGAGGAACCCCTTGACCCCGACTGCCGGGACCTTGGTGCGGAGCACCGCCCGCGAGGTCGAGCCGGAGGCCGTCCAGCCGCTGCCGCGGACGTCGCCGTACGAGGTCGCGGTCGTCCTGCTCACCCAGGCCAACCGTCCCGCCGAGCTCGAGCGGGCCATCGCCTCGGTGCGGGCCCAGGTGGGCGTCGACCTGCAGCTGGTGCTCGTGCTCAACGGCAGCGCGACCGCGCGACCCGCCTCGGAGGTCCGCCTGCCCGCCCTCGGGCCCGACGAGGAGCTCGTCGTGCTGCCCGAGAACCTCGGCATCCCCGGCGGCCGGAACCTCGGCGCCTCCGTCGCGGACGCCCGCCTGCTGCTGTTCCTGGACGACGACGCGGAGCTGCTCGGCCCGACGGTGCTGGCCACGGTGGTGCGGCGCTTCGCCGACGACCCCGGCCTCGGCGCGATGGCGATCCGCCTCGTCGACGAGGAGGGCCGGACGCAGCAGCGTCACGTGCCCCGCGTCGGCTGCCGCTCGGCGCTGCGCTCGGGCGAGGTGACCCACTTCATCGGGGCCGCCTGCCTCGTCCGCGCCGACGCGTTCGCCGCGCTCGGCGGCTTCGACCGGCAGTTCTTCTACGCGATGGAGGAGTCCGACCTCGCGTGGCGGCTGCTCGACGCCGGCTGGACCATCTGGTACTCGGCCGACCTCACCGCGTTCCACCCGCGCACGGCTCCCTCGCGGCACCCCGGGCACGTCGTCCTGACGGCCCGCAACCGGATGTGGGCGGCGGTCCGCTCCCTGCCCTGGCCCCTCTGCGTGGCCTACCTGCTGACGTGGACAGTGGTCGCCGTCCTCCGGGGCGGTCCGCTGCCGCAGATCCTGGCCGGCTACCGGCAGGCCTGGTCGGCCCGGCCCCTCCGTCGGCCGATGCGGTGGCGCACCGTCGTGCGCATGACCCGGCTGGGTCGCCCGCCCGTCCTCTGAGCGCCCCGTTCTTAGGGAAAGCGGTCAGCCGAGGGTCTTGTGGACCTTCCGCTTGCCGCCGGGCAGCCGGAGCTCGCTGAGCCAGCGCTTGCGGAGGAACCGCTGCCGAATCTTGGGGTGGACCTCGAGGAAGCCGATCGAGGCCGCCCGCCGGGCCGCGAGCAGGCCGGGCTGCATCGTGTAGGCGACGGTCCCCAGCAGCCCCGTGAGGTCGAGCGGGACGGGGTCCTGGCCGCCCGGGTGAGCCGTCCAGGTGCGCAGGTCCGGGACCGTCGCCGCGACGAGGGTGGCGGCGACGCGTCGGGGGTCGTCGGCCGCGTCGAGGTGCTTGAGCACGACCTCCGAGTCCAGCTGGGCGACCCGGCGTCCGAAGACGCTGCGGGCGACGAGCAGGTCCTCCGTCGCGCTGCCGACCACCAGGCCGACCCCGTCGAGCGCGAGCCACGCCTCGACCGGGCCGTCGTCGGTGACCAGGGTCAGGTCGGCCCGGGCGGCGGCCGCGGCCTTGTCGAGCGGGCGCCGGACGCGGTCCGGGGTGTCCTCGTCGAGGAGCAGCACGATGCGCGAGTGCCCCGCCTCGGCGCAGCGCTGGACCATCGCGACGAGCAGGTCGGTGCGGTCGTCGCGGTCCAGGCCGCCACCCCAGGCCGCGGACCGGCCCAGCACGAGCGTCGTGGGGTCCGGCACCGGACCCGGGGAGGGCAGCGCGGCGGCCAACGCCCGGACGCCCGCCAGCGGCACGGGTCGGGTCGGGACGTCGCGCTCGTCGAGCAGGAGCGGCTCCAGCTCGGGCACGAGGTCGAGGTGGAGCACCTGCCGCACCCGCTTCGCCAGCCGGCCCTGCAGGGCGCCGTACGTCGGGCCGTACGCGGTCGCGCCGACGGCCAGCAGCGTCACCGGGGCGTCGCCGAGGTGCCGGGACAGCGCCCGACCCACCGGGAGGCTGCTGGTGCCGACGACCAGCTCCACCGCGTCGTCGCCGACGGCGGCGGCCGCGCGTTCCACGTCGTCGGTGCCCGGCACCACCACCAGGCGGTCGGCCACGTCGAGCAGGCCGGCCTCGGCCGCGGCCGTGGCCAGCAGTCCCTCGGCGGCGGTCGAGGTGACCAGCAGTTGCGTCGTCATGCGGGGCGGGTCCCACCCGGGTCCGGAATCGCGCTCACGCGGCGAACCTAGGAGTCGCGGACGGCAGCAGGTGGCCGCGGGCGGTGCGCCGGGCCAACGCCAGGTGAACACCTGTCGTCCGCCCCCGGCCCCGTCGTTCACCGTTGCGGTGCCGTTCGTCCGGCGTTCGTCCCGTCCGGGGCGTCCGTCCTCGTCGTCCCCCTACCGTCCGGGGATGACGTACCCGACCTCGGCGCCCGCGACCGCCGCGCTCGCCCTGGTCGAGAGCCCGACGCAGCTGCTGGACGTGATCGAGCTCGCGTACGCGTCACGGGGGGACGACGAGCTCGCGGGCCTCCGCGTCGCCGTCCTGGCGCCGGCCCCGGGCCGCACCCGCGACCAGCTCCGGGCCGTGGTCGCCCTGGCCCGCGGGGAGGGGCTTCCCGTGCGCTGGCACGAGCCGCGCTCGGGCGGGGCGTCGGTCGCGCGCACGATCCGCGGGCTGCTCGACGAGCTCGGCCAGAGCCGGCACCTGGTCGTGGGCGACCCCTCCTCCGGCGTCCTGCAGGTGCTGGTCGGCCTCGTCCGGCCGACCGACGTGACCGTGGTCGACGACGGCAGCGTGACGCCGGAGCTCGTCCGGCGGTGGGCCGCCGGGACGCGGCTCCGGCTCTTCACCTGCCGGTCGCCGGAGGAGCCCGGGCCGAGGTCGACGGGCGTCGAGGTCCGGCCGAACACGTACGCGTGGCTGCGGCAGCGGTTCCCCGCCCCGGACGTCCGCGACGGGGTCGACCTGGTGGCCGGCTCGTTCGTCGGGTCCGCGGCGCCCGACCCGGGTGGCTACCTCGACGGGGTCGCCCGGATCGTCGATCAGCAGGGCGTCACCCGCTACCTCGCGCACCGCCGGGAGCCGGAGGCGCAGCTCGCGCAGATCCGGGCCCTCGGCGTCGAGGTCACGCGACCGAGGCTGCCGCTCGAGATCGAGGCGCGTCGCGGCCCCGTGAACGCGACCGTCCTCAGCCTGTCCCCGACCGTCGCCCGCACGCTGCCGCTCGTCCTCGCGGACACCCGCGTACGGACGTCCGCGGTCCTTGTCCGACCGGTGGGGGTGTCGGCGCTCGTGGCGCCGTAGAAGTCGCGGGGCGATCTGCTGGGATGGTCCTCATGCTGGTCATCGCTCACCGCGGCGCAAGCGGCTACCGACCCGAGCACACGCTCGCGAGCTACGAGCTGGCGATCGCCCAGGGTGCAGACGTGATCGAGCCCGACGTCGTCCCGACGTCCGACGGGCACCTGGTCGTCCGGCACGAGAGCGCGATCACCGAGACCACCGACGTCGCGGACCACCCCGAGCTCGCCGACCGGCGGACGACCAAGACGATCGACGGTCGCCAGGTCACCGGCTGGTTCACCGAGGACCTGACCCTGGCCGAGCTCCAGACCCTGCGGGCGCGCGAGCCCCTCCCGGCGCTCCGGCCCGAGAGCGCGGCGTACGCCGACGAGGCCGTCCTCACCCTCGACGAGGTGCTCGCCCTCGCCCGCCGCTCGACGACGCGCGACGGCAGGCCCGTGGGGGTCGCGCCGGAGACCAAGCACCCGACGTACTTCCGCTCGATCGGCCTGCCGCTCGAGGAGGCGCTGGTCGACGCGCTGCACCGGCACGGGTGGAGCCGGCGCGACGACCCGGTCGTCATCCAGAGCTTCGAGACCGGCAACCTCCAGACGCTCGCGGGCCTGACCGACCTGCCGCTCATGCAGGTCTGCCACGTGAGCGGCGCGCCGTACGACCTGCGCAGCACCGACGACCCGCGCACGTACCTCGACCTGATGACCCCGCAGGGGCTCGCGGCGATCAAGGAGTACGCCGACCACGTCGGGCTGCACAAGGACCTGATGATCCCGCGCGACGCCGACGGGCGGCTGCTCGAGCCGACCCAGGTCCTGCGCGACGCCCACGAGGCGGGCCTGCGGGTCACCGGCTGGACGTTCCGCCGCGAGAACCGCTTCCTGCCGCTGCAGCTGCGCGGTGGCGACGACCTCGACGGCGTCGGCGACCTCGCGGGCGAGATCAGCACGTTCGTGCGGGCGGGGATGGACGACTTCTTCACCGACAACCCGGACGTCGGCGCGGCCGTGCGGACGGCGATGGCCACGGACCAGCGTGCGTCGGGTGCCGTCCGCCCGCCGTTCGCCGGTCGTTCACCGGGCGCTGCCACGATCACGGGGTGACTGAGCACCAGGTGCTGGGCCCGGCGACCGCCGGATGGAGCGACTACGTCGGGACGGCGGCCGCCGAGGACGCGGTCGCCACGCTGGGGTCGCCGAGCCTCTACGAGCTCGCGGGCGTCGACCGCGAGCGCTGGACGATCCTCGGCGTCGACATCGCGGTGGACGAGTCCACCGCGGTCACCGTCTACGCCTTCGACCGGACGACCCACGGCGTGGTGAGCGTCGAGGAGATCGAGCGGCTCGGCTGGGACTCCGGGCAGATCCCGGTGACGGCGTTCGCGGTCGACGACGCCCACGTCGAGGCCTTCGTCGAGGACGCGTTCAAGCGGCTGACGGTCCGCCTCGTCTCCCGCGCGGTGCGTGACCAGGCCCTCGTCGTCCAGGAGTAGCCCCACGCCGGGCTTGGGCGAGGCGCGTGGCAGGCTGCCCGTCGTGCCCCGACACGTCGTCGCCCTCGGTGGGGGCGGGTTCCTGTCCGGCGACGACCGCGCCTTGGACGATGCCGTGCTGGCGCTCGCGGACCGCGACACCCCGCGCGTCGCCTATGTCGGGACCGCGAGCGGGGACCCCGGGCACAACGAGGACCGGTTCCGTGACGCGTTCACCGGCCGGGCCCGGCCCAGCGTGCTGCGGCTCTTCGACCGCGAGGTGGCCGACCTGGACGCGTTCCTCGCCGAGCAGGACGTCGTCTACGTCGGCGGCGGCAGCACCGTCAACCTCCTCGCCGTCTGGCGGGCCCACGGCCTGGACGCCGCCCTGCGCCGCGCGTACGAGGCGGGCGTCGTCATGGCCGGCGTGAGCGCGGGCGCGAACTGCTGGTTCGGCCGCTCGACCACCGACTCCTGGCTCGTCGGGCGGGCGGACGGCCTGACCGACGGCCTCGGCTGGCTGCCCGGCGGCATGTGCCCGCACTACCGGTCGGAGCCCAGCCGCCGGCCCGCGCTGCTCGACCTCGTCGCGGACGGGTTCGGCGACACCTACGGCGTCGACGACGACTGCGGCCTGCACTTCGTCGACGAGCAGCTCGTCGGCGCGATCTCCGCCCGGGCCGGCGCGCAGGCCGTCCTGGTGCGTCGGGGTGACGACGGTCGCGTGGTCGAGGAGCCGGTCAGCGCGGCCGACGCTCCCTGACGCTCGCGCTCAGACCTGCGGTCGGTGCCGTTCGAGGCTGTGGACGCTGCCGTCCTCGGTGAGGTGCGCGACCAGGAACTCACCCGTCACGAGCGTGGCCGGGGCCATGTCGAGGGCCTCGAGGACGTGCGGCAGGACGGGGCGGTGGACGCAGATCGCCGCGGGTCGTCCCGACCGGACGGCGTTCGACCGGACCCGGCGGACGATGCGGGCGACGCCCTTCGCGTCGTCGGTCCCCTCCTCCTCGGTGAGGCCGGGGTAGGTCGCGATCTTGTGCTTCCCCGCGGCCGCGTACGGCTGCAGCGTGCTGACGCAGCGGACCGCCGTCGACGACACCAGCTTCTCCACCCCGTACGCCCCGAGCATCGGAACGAGCAGCCTGGCCTGCTTGCGGCCCTGGGCGTTGACGGGGCGGGCGACGTCCTTCTTGGACCAGTCCTTGCGGTCCATCGCCTTGGCGTGGCGCACGATGATCAACGGCGTGGTCACCGGCTGCTCGAGGTACTGCTCGAGCAGGAAGTGGTCGGCGGCGTACGACAGCCGGCCGAGCGCCGCGCGGACCGGCAGCCACGAGACGACGTCGACCTCGTGGTCCGGGGCACGCCGGGCGACGTGGGTCGCGGTCGCGCCCCAGTAGCTGACCCGCTTGATGCCGGTCAGCAGCTTGCCGTGCTTGGACAGGTCCGGCCGGGCGGGCTTGGTGAGGTCGTACGAGACCGTGTCCAGCGGGGCGCCGAGCCTGATCGTCGCGCCGGTCTCCTCGAGCACCTCGCGGACCGCCGCGGCCGGGACCGACTCGCCGTTCTCGACCTTGCCCTTGGGCAGCGACCAGTCGTCGTAGCGGCGGCGGTGCACCACCACCACCTCCGTGCCGCGCTCGGGGTGCTGCCGCGTGACGACCGCGCCGCCGGCGAGCACGGGCCGGGCGGGGATGACCTGCACCCCGCCCGCGCGCATGACGGAGACGGTCACCGTGATGGGTTGGCGCCCAGCCGGCGTCGGCTCTTGGTCCCGATCAACCACTCCTGCATGTCGAGCAGCGGCTTGCCCTCGCTGTCGGCGGTGAACTGCGTCCAGGTGCCGTCGGGCTGCAGCTTCCACGACGCGGTGCCCTTGTCGAAGGCCACGTCGAAGAGCTCGCCGATCTCGGCGGCGTGCGCCGGCGAGCTGATCGAGGTCAGCACCTCGACCCGGCGGTCCAGGTTGCGGTGCATCAGGTCGGCCGAGCCGATGCCGACGCTGGGCTGCCCGCCGTTGGCGAACCAGAACAGGCGGCTGTGCTCGAGGAACCGGCCCAGGATGCTGCGGACGCGGATGTTCTCGCTGAGCCCGGGGGCGCCCGGCCGGATGGTGCAGATGCCGCGGACCCAGAGGTCCACCGGCACGCCGGCCTGCGACGCGCGGTAGAGCGCGTCCCCGATCGCCTCGTCGACGAGGGAGTTGACCTTGATCCGGATGTAGCCGCCGCGGCCCGCCTCGTGGTGGGCGATCTCGGTCTCGATGCGCTCGATGAGTCCGGTCCGGACGCCGTGCGGGGCGACCAGCAGCCGCTTGTACGACGTCTCCTGGCTCATCCCCGACAGGTGGTTGAAGAGCCGGCCGATGTCGTCGGTCACGATCGGGTTCGCGGTCAGCAGGCCCATGTCCTCGTACTGGCGGGCCGTCTTCGGGTTGTAGTTCCCCGTGCCGACGTGGGCGTAGCGGCGCAGGCCGTCCGGCTCGTCGCGGACGACCAGGGCCAGCTTGCAGTGCGTCTTGAGGCCGACGACGCCGTAGACGACGTGGCAGCCGTGCCGCTCGAGCCGACGGGCCCAGGCGATGTTCGCCTGCTCGTCGAAGCGGGCCTTGATCTCGACCAGCGCGAGCACCTGCTTGCCCGCCTCGGCCGCCTCGATCAGGGCGTCGATGATCGGGGAGTCGCCCGACGTGCGGTACAGCGTCTGCTTGATCGCGAGCACCTGCGGGTCGTCCGCCGCCTGCTCGATGAAGCGCTGCACGCTCGTGGCGAAGGAGTCGTACGGGTGGTGCAGCAGGACGTCGCGCTGCCGGATGGCGGCGAACATGTCGGCCGGCTGCGCGGTCTCGACCTCGGCCAGGTGCGGGTGGGTCGTGGGCAGGAACGCCGGGTACTTGAGGTCGGCCCGGTCGAGGTCGGTGAGCGAGAACAGCCCACGCAGGTCCAGCGGACCGGGCAGCGAGAAGACCTCGCGCTCGCTGATGTCCAGCTCGGTGGTGAGGATCTCGAGCATCCGCGGGTCCATGTCGTCCTCGACCTCGAGGCGCACGGGCGGGCGGCCGACCTTGCGGCGCAGCAGCTCCTTCTCGAGGGCGAGCAGCAGGTTCTCCGCGTCGTCCTCCTCCACCTCGACGTCCTCGTTCCGGGTGACCCGGAAGACGTGGTGGCTGACGACCTGCATGCCGCTGAACAGCTGGTCCAGGTGGCGCGCGATGACGTCCTCGAGCGGGACGAAGCGGCCCTCGCCCAGCGACATGAACCGCGGCAGCACCGTCGGCACCTTGACGCGCGCGAACTGGCGCTGGCCGGTCTCGGGGTTCTTGACCAGGACGGCCAGGTTGATCGACAGGCCCGAGATGTACGGGAACGGGTGCGACGGGTCGACGGCCAGCGGCGTCAGCACGGGGAAGATGCGTTCCGCGAAGAGCACGTGCATGCGCTCGCGCTCCTCGGGACGCAGCTCGTCCCAGCGCAGCAGCTCGATGCCGGTGTCCGCGAGGGCCGGGCGGATCTCGTCGGAGAACAGGCGGTGCTGCTCCTCGACGAGCTTGCGGGTCCGGTTGAGGATCGCGGCGTGCAGGTCGCGCGGCAGCAGGCCGCTGACGCCGGGGACCGCCACGCCGGCGGCGATCCGGCGCTTCAGCCCGGCCACCCGGACCATGAAGAACTCGTCCAGGTTGGAGGCGAAGATCGCCAGGAACTTGGCCCGTTCGAGCAGCGGCACCCGGACGGTGTCACGGGCCAGGTCGAGGACCCGGTTGTTGAACGCGAGCCACGACAGCTCGCGGTCCAGGAACCGGTCGGACGGCAGCTCCGGCGCCGGCAGGTCGTCGAGGAGGCTCAGGTCCGCCCCGTCGGTGTTGATGGTGCCGCCATCGGTCTCCAGGCTGGGGACAGCCGTGTCGACCACGTCCATCACACTCCTCATGCTCGGCGAAGCGCTGATGTTACTCAGCGCAGGTGAACGTTCTTACGACGTCGGAGACGTGGGACCGACGGCGGGTCCGCCGTACATCACGTCCCGGCTGGCGTCGGTGAAGCCGTACGCGCGGTAGAGCCCCACCGGTCCCGGCTGGTCGGCCTCGACGTAGAGCTCGACGACCTCGTCGCCGGCGTCGCGCAGGTGCGCGAGCCCGGTGAGCAGCAGCGCCTTGGCCAGCCCGCGGCCCTGCGCGTCCGGGTCGACCCCCAGCACGTACACCTCGCCGAGCCCCGCCTCGCCGAGCGCGTCGTGCTGCTTGGTCCAGTGGAAGCCCAGCACCTTGCCGTCAGGATCTCCCGTGGCCCGCGCCAGGAAGAAGCCCGCAGGGTCGAACCACGGCTCGTGCAGGCGCTCGGCCAGGTCCTCGGCGTCGATCGAGCCCTGCTCGGGGTGGTGGGCGAAGGCACGCGCGTTGACGGTCAGCCAGGCCTGCTCGTCCGTCCCCACGCGGAACGGCGCGATCGTGATCCCGGTGGGGACCACCGGCCCGGGGAGGTCGGCGAGGGGCCGTTCCATGATCAGCAGCGTGCGCATCGGGACGAGGCCGGTGCGGGCGGCGAGCGCGTGGGCGGCGGGGGAGTCACCGAGGGCCCACACCTGCAACCGGAGGCCCAGGTCGCGGGCCGCGTCGAGGAGCGAGGTCATCAGCAGACCGCCGACGCCCTGCCGCCGGGACGCGGGGTCGACGACCAGCTGGCCCGTCCCGTCGGCGGCCAGCTGGGCGTAGCCGACCGGCTCCGGCCCGCGGAGCGCGACGAGGTGACGCGTGTCCGGACGTTCCGGGTGCTTGAGGGCGAGCAGCCCCGCTTCGTTGAGCGCGGGAGACGGGTCCGCCGCGGCCGCACGCTTCAGAAGGGCGCCGACCCGGTCGAGCAGCTCGAGGTCCGGGTCGCGGCTGATCCGTACGTCGTCCGCGCCAGGCATGGCCGTCACGCTACGCGGCCCGGTCGGGCTGGCCGCTGCGCCTATCCTGACCGCCGTGGCGAACGGCGGCAGGACCAACGATCCCGACCTGCTGGTGGCCGGTGCTCAGCGCAGCGCGATGCTCGTGGCCGTGGGGTCCGTGCTGGCGACGGCGTCGGTGATCCTCGCCCTGCTGGCGCTGAACGCGACGACGAGCGGCGTGACCTCGACGACCGCGGTGCCCTGGATCATCGCCCTGCTCGTCTGCGGTGCGCTGATCGGCGTCTGCTGCGTGGTGCAGCAGCGGCTGTGGCTCCGCGCCTGGAACGTCTGGCGCGTGGACCCCTCGGCCAGCGTCGGCGAGCGCTTCTCCTGGGTCGTCCACGTCGTCTCGTACCCGGTGGTCGTCGCGGGCATCTTCGCCGGCATCGCGGCGAGCCACGACGTCGGTTTTGCCGGTGCGGTGGCGAACTGGTCGACGCTCGCCCTCGTCCCGCTCATCGGCGCGCAGGTCGTCGGCGCCGTCCAGCACGTGCGCAAGGACGGGCCTCCCGGCACGATCCCCACTCACGTCCGCCGCCTCGCCGCCCGGATCGAGCGCTCGCGGCACGAGGACTGATGCCTTCGGTTACTCAGTCCGGGCAGCCGTTCGCGCCCCCGTCACGTATAGCCTAGAAGTCGGCAGGGATTCTTTAATACGTGTTTTCCCTAGGCCGGTTACCGGCCGGCGCTCAGATAAGTCTTTTACGATCCCTGTTGCCTGCGACTGCTTCGGGAGTTCTGATTCAGTCTTTCGAACGACCTTCCTTGTCGATCCCATCCCGGAGCCGCTCGGCTTTGCGGTGCAGATGGGCCGAGAGGTCCGCGCGCCCAGCAAGTAGCTCGACTTCAGCAAGCGCAGCAAGCGTCTCTGCTAGTTGTTGTAGGCGACCTTCAGACTCGAAAATCTGGCGGCACTTCTGTAGAAGATCCCTTGCTAACGGTAGGCGTCCAAGTTCAACAAGCGGCTGCCAGCTATGGAATGCATCAGAAGCCTGCTCGCCCGCTGCTGCGCCCCGAGCGACTTGGGATCTGTTGATCTCCCCGTTGATGGCAAGCGCCTCATCCCAGAGACGCAACTGCCTCGCGGCCAAGACCAAGGTATTAAGGAGGGATTCCCGAACGTTCCAGTCAATAACTGTCGAGTCTGTGGGCCCAGGCGGGTACGGCAAGTCAGGAATCCGAGCATAAAGGGCCCGCCCTTGTTCTAGAGCGCCTTTCGCGTCTCCCATCAGATACGCAACTTCTAGCCGCGTCCCCTGCGCGAGTAGTTGAGTCCAAGGCCCGCGACCCGCTCTTTGTACATAATCGATTTGTTGTTCAGCGAAGATGAAGGCCTGGTCAAATATAGATAAATCCATGTAACCGTTAGCGACGTCTCCAGCTAAGCCATACGCAACCTCCCACTCTTCGGCCTGAACCGACGTCACTAAGAGGTTCTCGAATGCGGCCGTCGCCCGTCTTAAGTCAACGGACGTAAGTGCTCGGGCACGTGTACGGGCCAGGTAGATCTTGATGGCCTGATCCGTCTCAGCCGCTATGGCGACGTCCAGAAAGGGGATGACGATCGCCGCCGTAAGTGGACTAAGGTCGCGGTTGATTAATCCTTGAGCTGCGAAGTCAACGTCCGCCCACCTCTTCGAGCGGGCTAGGTACGGCAATCCAGACCTAGCAGCATGCAGGATGGAACTGCCACCGCCCAGGCTTTCGTGACTTAAGCCGTTGTCAAGTATTCGTAGCCAGAAGTCACCGAGTGTTCGTGCGACTAGATCCAAATAGTTGGTGGATGAAGCGCTAAGGACCGTCTCGGCTACTGCGGGGTGTATCTCAAACTTGAACGCACGTCCAGATCCATCAGAGGAGACACGGATCAAGGCCTGACTTACCAACTCACCTACGGCTTTGTCGACGTCCGGCCACTCGGCTAAATTGCTGGAGGTTGCTACAAGCAGGCTCTGCCAGTTCTCCTGGACGACGTTGGAAATCCTGTCGCCCTCCTCAAGTGCAGATAAGTAGGCAAGAAAGCCTTTACTTCCCGCAGGTAGTGCGTCAAAGACAGACCTGGTCCAGTCTCGGAGCAAGGCGAAGTAATCGTCTCCGGTTGCGTTAGATGCACCAATCGCCCAGAACGCCTCAAGTGATACGCCACGCTCGATCCACGTTTTCTCGGCGTCATCGAGCTGCATTCTCAAGTTTGAGGGGTATTTTGCCTGAGCGTCGCACAACTCGACCAATTTCGGGTGCCCTTGCATCAAGCGCAGCGCTCGAGCCGCTAGGTTTCTGCCAGCAGCCGCACTCACGCCGGCTTCGCTACTCGTCCCGTCTATTAGCTGGCGGAGGTGCGGCAATTCTCGCGCGAGTAATGCCGACTCCTCAAGACTCAGGGCGTGCACAGGATAGCTACGAACTCGAAGGTTCAAGTTGGTTGGGACCCGGCGAGTGGTAAACACAACTCGGGAGAGCCCAGCATGGGAGGTCAGTGCGCTAATCAACTGCGACCACCGCGCGTCTCTCCAAGAGGCGTCAGCGGTAAGGAGCGATTCGATATTGTCTATTAAGACAAGAACTCGGTTCTGCGCAAGGAACTCTGTGAGTAATGTTAGGCGCCGCGAAAGTTCAGTGCCAGTTGTCAGAACGTCAATTAATGCCAGCCCTGGGATCCTGCGCTCTAACTCCAGAGCAAAGTTGAGTAGGGCTCCGTCGACTGCCGGCGCGGCCACATCAGCGGTTGGGGCCTCAAACCAGATGACCACCTGGAACGAATGTTGGAAATTATATGCAACCTCCAGAGCCATAGTCGTCTTTCCTGTACCTGCCATGCCGTGAAGGAGTGCCCCCACATATTTGGACTGTGGCGCGAGAACTTCTCGCATCGCCGACATGGCGCTAACTCGACCAACAAACCGGTCGGGCTCGGGTGGGAGTCCTGCAAGCTTGAGATCTGCAGGATCGAAAAAGATCGGTCTGCCTGCCGGTGCGACCATAGAGAGTGTTGCAGCCCGTTCACCGACTAGCATCGGGGTAGCCGCACATAGCGCACCGAAGTCGAAGGCTGAGTTCTGTAGGTTCCGCCGCAGCGCCAAGCTCAGTGCTTTGGCGACAGGCTGAGCCTTCCCGAGCAGGATGTCGTAGAACTCGCTCGCAAACGCCACTGCGAAATCGTCTTCAACTGGATAACGCATCGCGAGTGCGGTGCAATCAAGTTTCTCGACTACCTCGCCTGCGACCGAGAAGCCCGGTGTTTGAGCGCTTGCGGCCGTACCGGTTATGGGCGACTGCGCGAATCCAAGGCTTTCAAGCGTTCGGTGGGCCACTAGCGTGGCGGAGTTGCATGTGGAGATCGTAATAAGCTTTAGTTGATCAGAGTTGTACTCGAGAATGTCAAGTAGGTCGTCTGAGGTAACGAAGTCTGGCAGGCCCTCCGATGACTCTAGAACAAGCGAACCGGGCGAGCCGTGGCCTGAAATGTGGATGATATCCCAACCGCTGCCTTCCAGTAGTGCCTCGGTCAACTCTGTGCGCGTTGCCCCGTATTGAAGGACCTTCAATTCGATTGCTTTGTTGCCAACGGCGGCGATAGAATGAATCAGTTTTACCAGTTCGTATCGCTCCCGCCGCAGATTGAGTGCATCTAGGCCTTCTGGATGACTGAAGACGCCAAGCATCCGTAGCCGATCTCCGACTGCGCTCTTTGCAATGGTTCGAGGAGAACTCTTGTCCAGTATGAAGTTAACTTGCTGCTCGGCCAACGTCACGCCGTTCACAAGAGCGATCTCCCACGGCTTGTACGCCAGGACCTCGGCGCCGGCCGCTGAGCTCGATATTGTCAGAAGGACGGGCTGGCGACTTTGGCTCAACTCAATGCTAATTGCGCCAAGCCCGTAAGAGGTAAGCCACTCCCCAAGCCCACGAACGATAAAGTTCTCGTCGTGTGGTTCGCCGTCGGGGTCAGCGTTCGACTGGATGTATCCATCGAGATCAATGAAAGCGGCAAACTGCCAACTTGAGGTGTTCAACTCCGCTTGATGATCGGCTAACAAAGTCCCATTTGCGGATACAAGTCGCCAGTGCCACCGGCTCAAAGAGGAGAAGGACGTTACCTCAAGTCGAGCAAAATTTGCCACGTGGAATCCTTCAACGCCCAGTTATCGACCACGGCAGAACTTCGCGTTTAGCGAGCGTGCGCATTGCGCGGTGCGCGGTCGCGTCGGCCCTCGGTGGTCCGTTGGATGGATCTTCCTCGGCGTGCGGCAGCGGCTTTTGGTCCCCCACTTGTTGCCGCGCTTTGCATTCAGACGGGGGTTACTGGCTTGTCGGCACGCGTCCGGAGTCACGACTCGGCTCGTCGGCCGGGGTGACGAAGCGGTAGCCCACGTTGCGCACGGTGCCGATGACCGACTCGTACTCGGGGCCGAGCTTGGCGCGGAGGCGACGCACGTGGACGTCGACCGTCCGGGTGCCCCCGTAGTAGTCGTAGCCCCACACGTCGCTCAGCAGCTGCTGACGGCTGAAGACCCGGCCGGGGTGCTGCGCGAGGTACTTCAGCAGCTCGAACTCGGTGTAGGTGAGGTCGAGCTGGACGCCGTTGAGCTTCGCGCTGTAGCCGGCCTCGTCGATGATGATGTTGCCGGTCTGGATGAGCGGGTCGACCCCGGAGTGGGAGACCGGCGTCATCGCGAGCCGCAGCCGGACGTCGACCTCGGCGGGTCCGGCGGTGGCGAGCAGGAGGTCGTCGAAGCCCCAGTCCGAGCTCAGCGCGGCGAGGCCGCCCTCGCTGGCGATGACCAGCAGGGGTGCTTCCTTGCCGGTGGTCTCGATGAGGCGGCAGAGCGAGCGGGCCCCGACCAGGTCGCGGCGGGCGTCGAGCAGGATGACGTCGGCGGCCGGTGCGTCGAGGAGCGCCGTGGCCTCGGCCTGGGCGACCTTGACCTGGTGCGGGAGGAGCTCGAGCGCTGGAAGGATCTCGGCGGACGCGTGCATGTCGTTCGTCAGGAGCAGCAGGGTGGCCATCGAAGGTCTCCTCAGCGGGATGGTCGAGCTCGGTCAGCAGACGCCGGACCGCACCCGGGCCGCCGCTTCGCTGCCCTGGTGCATGGCGGGACAATATCCCAGTGACGCTGGTGACCCTGAACTACTGGGCGGGCGCCCGGGCCGCCGCCGGCCGGGCCTCGGAGGCCGTCGAGGCCGCGACGGTGGGGCAGGCGGTGGACCTCGTCCTCACCGGGCACGACGACGACCGCTTCACGCGTGTGATCAGGGCTTCGAGCCTGCTGGTCGACGGGATCGCGGCCTCCACGGACTCCCTGGGGCGGGCTCTCGACGGACCGACCACGGTCGAGGTGCTGCCCCCGTTCGCGGGCGGCTAGACCGCCGAGGATGTGGCGGAGACGTGAACGGCGTGTGAACAACCTCACGTGACGAAACGGAAACGCATCCGTGACGTCTCAGGATGTGGGCAACGATCTCGGGATCTGGTACGCCCGCTGGGGGGTTCGCGCGTGACCGTCGTAACGTTGCCGTCATGACGACCGAGTGGGCACTCCCGCTGGTCCGCCGCCGTGCGGTGGACCACGGTCGAATGCGCTCGTCGCTCTGTCGGCCCTGACCCTGGGTGCCTGACCGGCTCCGCCGCCACGCCTGGTGCGTGCCATGGAGCCCCGCGCCTCGCGCGCGCCGAACATCCGTACGCACCGCCCGCGGCCTCGCGCCCCGGAGGTCGAGCGTCCGGTCCGTCCCACCGCCACTGCACAGGAGATTCGCACATGAGCACGTCTGAGGTTCTCGTCGACGCCGACTGGGTCGCCGAGCACGCGTCCGACAGCAACGTCGTCCTCGTCGAGGTCGACGAGGACACGACCGCCTACGACGGCGGCCACATCGAGGGCGCCGTCAAGATCGACTGGAAGACCGACCTCCAGGACCCGGTCCGGCGTGACTTCGTCAACCGTGAGCAGTTCTCCGCGCTGCTGTCCGAGCGCGGCATCGGCAACGACGACACCGTGGTGCTCTACGGCGGCAACAACAACTGGTTCGCGGCGTACGCGTACTGGTACTTCAAGCTGTACGGCCACAGCGACGTCCGCCTGCTCGACGGCGGTCGCAAGAAGTGGGAGCTCGACGCCCGCCCGCTGTCGTCGGAGACCGTCACCCGCCCGGCCGCCTCGTACCAGGCGGGCGAGCCCGACCTGAGCATCCGCGCGTTCCGCGACGAGGTCGTGGGTGCGATCGGCACCGACGCGCTCGTCGACGTCCGCAGCCCCGACGAGTTCGCCGGCCGGCTGCTCGCGCCGGCTCACCTCCCGCAGGAGGCGGCCCAGCGCGGCGGTCACATCCCGACCGCGGTGAACGTCCCGTGGAGCAAGGCGGCCAACGACGACGGCACGTTCAAGTCGGCGGAGGACCTGAAGGCGCTCTACAGCGGGGCCGGCCTCGACTTCGGGACCGACATCATCGCCTACTGCCGCATCGGTGAGCGCAGCGCGCACACCTGGTTCGTGCTGCACGAGATCCTCGGCCAGAGCAACGTCAAGAACTACGACGGCTCGTGGACCGAGTACGGCTCCCTCGTGGGCGTCCCGGTCGCCGTCGGCGACGAGCCCGGCCAGGCCTGACCACCCCTCCTGCTCCACCCCTTCTCACGATCGAGGCAATCACCATGTGCGGAGCCACCAAGGGCGGCCTGAGCATCGCCGGCGTCGACACCTCCAAGGAGGCGGTCATCCAGGGCCGCGTCCTGCGGGGCGGCGAGGCCGTCGCCGGCGCGTACGTGCGCCTGCTGGACCCGTCCGGCGAGTTCACGGCCGAGGTCCCGACCTCGGCGACCGGGCACTTCCGGTTCTTCGCCCACGACGGTCGCTGGACCCTGCGCACCCTTGCGCCGGGCGCCAAGACCGACCGTACGGTCGTCGCGACCGTCGGGAGCGTGGCCGAGGTCGACGTGGAGCTCGACGCCGCCTGACCCCCTGCTCTTCCACGCAAGTGGTCACTCCGAGCCCTTCCCTGGCGACAGGAAGCGGCCCGGGGTGACCACTTTCTCGTCTCCGGGGTCGTTGCCCTCAGGTCTGCGAGTCGAGGAGGAGGGTCATCGGGCCGTCGTTGACCAGGGCGACCTGCATCATCGCGCCGAAGACGCCCGTCTCGACGTGCGCTCCGCGGGCCCGCAGGGCGGCGACGAAGGCCTCGACCAGGGGTTCGCTCACCGGTCGGGGAGCGGCCGCGTTCCACGAGGGACGTCGGCCCTTGCGGGTGTCGGCGTAGAGGGTGAACTGACTGACCACCAGCAGGGGAGCGGACTCCTGCTCCGCGGAACGTTCGCCCTCCAGCACGCGCAGCGTCCACACCTTCTCCGCCAGCCGGGTGGCGTCGGCCTCGGTGTCGTCGTGCGTCACGCCGACGAGCACGACCAGACCGGGGCCGGGCAACGACCCGACGACCTCGCCGTCCACCGTCACGCTCGCGCTCGACGCCCGCTGCACCACCACCCGCACGTCGGGGACCCTAGCCTCGCGCCGACAATGACCGCATGCCCGCCTCGCCGCGTCCCCTGATGGTCTCGATCACTTGCGGGGCCGAGGCCCCGGAACGGGCCAACCAGGCCTGGACGGTCGCCGCGACCGCGCTGGCCGCCGGCGCCGAGGTCGGGGTGTTCCTCACCGGCGAGGCCGTCTGGTTCGCGGTCGGCGACGACCGGCGGCCCGACCTCGGGCTCGAGCACGCGACCCCCGTGGACGACCTCGCCGCACCTCTGGTCGAGCTGGGCGCCGTCGCGGTGTGCACGCAGTGCGCCGCCCGGCGCGGGCTCACGGAGGCGGACCTGCTCGACGGGTGCACGATCGCCGGGTCGGCGTCGTTCGTCGAGCGGGTGCTCGCGCCCGACGTCCAGGCGCTCGTCTACTAGAGCTCGCCTGGCCGAGCCCGGCTACGCGAGCCCGAGGGCCTCGGCGACCTCCGCCGCGGTCACCGCCCCGGGCTGCTGACCCCGGGCGGCGGCCTGCCGAACGAGCGAGGCGAGCCGCGCGTTGTACGGCGCCTCCTGCCCGATCCCGTGCGCGATCCTCGCGATCTCCCCGTTGAGGTAGTCGGTCTCGACGTTGCCGGTCCCGCGCTGCAGCGACTGCCAGGTGGAGCCGCCCACGTCGTCGGGCACGCCGGGCACGTGGTGCATCGAGAAGCCGGCCGAGCGGGCCGCGGCCTCCTCGGCGTCCGGCGTCACCTCGATGCCGGCGGCGGCGAGCACCGTACGGGCCTCGCCCTCCAAGGCCGTCGCGAGGTCCTTCGAGCCACCGCCCGCGCCGAGCAACGCCTGGAGGCCGTTGGCCAGGTTGGAGATCAGCTTGCGGTACTTCCACGGCATGACGTCGTCGGGCCGCGGGGCGTCCAACGTCGCGGCGACCAGGTCGGCGCTGACGCCGGCCAGGAGGTCGTGCTCGCGCCCGGCGGGGACGGAGCCGAGGTGCAGCATCCCCGACGTCGGACCTCCCCGGATGATCACCTCGCCGGGGGTGAGGTGCACCGACGGCATCCAGACGCAGACCCCGACCACCCGGGAGAAGTAGCGCAGCGCCATCGGCTCCGCGGCCACGCCGTTGAGCGCGGTCAGCACCGGCAGCAGCGCCCCGGCCGGGCCGACCACCCGTCCGTCCGCGTGCACGTCGACGTCGGCCCAGGTGCGCAGCGCGGCGTCGACCTGCTGGGTCTTGGTCGCGAAGACGAGCACGTCGTCGGGCGTCAGCTCCAGCTCGTCGGGACCGCCGACGACCGGCACGTCCAGGCGGACGTCCTCGTCCGGGGTCCGCAGCCGCAGGCCGTCGCGGCGCAGGACCTCGAGGTGCTCGCCGCGGGCCACGAGCACGACCGGGCGCCCGGCCTGGTGCAGCCGACCCCCGACCGCGCCCCCGATGGCTCCGGCTCCGACGATGACGTAGCGGTTCGGCACGGGACCACGCTATGCGGCCGGCTACTAGGGTTGCTCCCGTGCCATTCGAGCTCCCGACCGACCTGAACCCTGCCGTCAACCGCCTGGCCTGGCTGGTCGGACGGTGGGAGGGCACCGGCAAGGGGGTCTACCCCGGCACCGAGGAGTTCGACTTCGGCCAGCAGATCGACTTCGCGTCCAACGGGGGCGACTTCCTGCACTACCTCTCCCAGACCTTCGAGGTCGACGCCGAGGGCAAGGCGGTCCGCCCGCTCTCAATGGAGACCGGCTTCTGGCGCCCGCAGGCCGACGACGGGCTCGAGGTCGTCATGTGCCACCCCAGCGGCTACGCCGAGGTCTGGTACGGCAGCATCACCGGCGCCAAGATCGAGCTGACCACCGACGCCGTGGTCCGGACCGCGAGCGCCGACGAGTACACGGCCGGGCAGCGGCTGTACGGCCTGGTCGAGGGCGACCTGCTGTGGACGTTCGACAAGGCCGCCGGCGGCCACCCGCTGCAGAACCACCTCTGGGCGCGGTTGCGTCGCGTCTGAGCTCCGAGCGCCGGGAGATCGTCTCCCGGCGGAGGGGGAAGAAACGTCTCCCCGGAGACGCTGACCCTCGCATGAGCGACGCGCAGCGACCGACCCCCGTGGTGGCCGAGGAGGGTCCCGACGCCGGCGTGCCCTGGCACTACGGCGACCCGGTCCGCGAGCAGCGCGCCATGGAACGTGGTGACGCAAGGGTCGACCTGTCGCACCGCGGTGTCCTCCGGGTCACCGGCCCGGACCGGCTCACCTGGCTGCACTCGCTGACGACCCAGCACCTGCTGGGCCTGGCGCCCGGCCAGGGGACGACGGTGCTGGTGCTCTCCCCGCAAGGGCACCTCGAGCACACCCTGTACGGGGTCGACGACGGCACGTCGTTCTGGGCCCACACCGAGCCCGGAGCCGCTGCGGCCGCCGCGGCCTGGCTCGACTCGATGCGCTTCATGATGCGGGTCGAGGTCGCCGACCTGACCGACTCCGTCGCCGTGGTCTGGAGCGCCGACCCGGACGTGGTCGAGCCCGACGCCCTCGCCGTACGACAGGGTGCCGACTCGCTCGGCGGGGCCGAGCTCCTCGTGCCCCGCGAACGCCTCGAGGACGTCCTGGGCGACGCCCCGCGCGCCGGGACCTGGGCGTACGAGGCGCGGCGCATCGCGGCCGGCGTCCCGCGGACCGGTCTCGACACCGACGCCCGCACGATCCCCAACGAGGCCGGCCTGATCGGCGTGGCCGTGCACCTGGACAAGGGCTGCTACCGCGGCCAGGAGACGGTGGCGCGGGTCCACACGCTCGGACGCCCACCGCGCCGCCTGGTGCTGCTGCTCCTCGACGGCAGCGCCGAGCGGCTCCCGGCGGTCGGCTCCCCGCTGACGCTCGACGGCCGTACGGTCGGCTTCGTGGGCAGCTCCGCCCGTCACCACGATCTCGGGCCCATCGCGCTGGGGCTGGTCAAGCGGAACGTCGACGTCGACGCCACCCTGCTCGCCGACGGCATCGCCGCCGGGCAGGAGGCGCTGGTCGACCCGGAGGTCGGGCTGCACGTCCGTCCCCGCCTCGGGGTGCGCTGATCCCGATCCGGCGCGGTTCGGGGCCGGGGCGTAACCTGACCGCAACAGCGTCGACGAAGGGAGCCCCTCCTATGGGCATCGGTGACAAGATCCAAAACAAGGTCGAAGAGCTCGGTGGCAAGGCCAAGGAAGCTGCCGGCGACGCGACCGACAACGAGCGGCTGCAGGCCGAGGGTCAGTCCGACCAGGCCTCCGCCCAGACGAAGCAGGCCGGCGAGCACGTCAAGGACGCCGCTGGTGATGTCAAGGACGCCTTCAAGTAGCACGTCGTCCTCGACTCAGCCGTCACCGTCATGGTGGCGGCTGAGTCGTCTCACCACCCTTTTCTCCACCCCGTGCCCCTGTTCGGGCGGCACGTCGTCAAACCATCCACACCACGAGGACCGCCCATGACCGAAACCACCCCTGACGTCACCCCCGACGCCCCCGCGGAGGCCGCGGCCGAGCAGTCGGAGCCGACCTCGACGACGACGGAGCCCGAGGCGAGCAGCACGACGCCCGCGCCGTCCGACCCGTCCAGCGCCACCCCGGGCGACCTCGCCGCAGACGCCGACACGCCCCCGGCGACCGCGCCGCCGGCCCGCCGGACCACGACCCCGCGCAAGACCACCGCGCGCAAGACCACCACCACGCCGCGCAAGGCCGCGACCCCGCGCAAGGCGGCGACGCCGCGGACGGCCGGGACCACCACCGGTACGGCGGCGACGGCTCGCAAGGCCGCGACGGCCCGACCGACCACGCCGCGCAAGACGACGGCCCGCAAGGCCCCCGCCTCGACGCCGGCCCCCACGCCCCAGTCGGGTGCGGAGACGCCGGACTCGCCGCTCGACGCGCCGAACAACAAGCAGGCCCTGCCGACCGAGGTCGCCGAGCACCTGAGCCGTCGCCCCGACGGCGGTACGACGCCGACCCCGCCGGCCCGCCCGACGATCGACACCCCGGTCAGCGACGTCATCACCGAGATCGACAACCAGGTCGACGCGCAGGGCGACCAGCTCAAGGTCCTGCGTCGTGCGCTCGCCAACGCCGAGAAGCGGCTCACCAGCCTCGAGGCGTCGCTGAACGCGGCCGTCCCCGCGGCGAAGCCGGCCAAGGCCGCCGCGAAGGCTCCGGCCAAGGACGACAAGTCCGACAAGAAGTCCGACAAGAAGTCCGACAAGAAGTCGGACAAGAAGTCGGACAGCAAGAAGGCCACGAAGAAGTCGGACAGCAAGAAGTCCGACAAGAAGTCCGACGACAAGAAGTCGAAGAAGAGCAAGAAGAAGTAGGTCCCCGGCGGCCACGGCCGCCGAGGCGCTACGCCCCGATCCCCTCCAGGGTCGGGGCGTAGGGCCGGACCTCGCCGACCGGGCGCCCGCCCCCGAGGACCGGGACGCGGGACTGCTCGTCCAGCACGTCGGCGACCAGCCCGAGCCGCTGGAGGACGCCGGCCATCGCGACCGCCCGGCCCCGGGTCGAGCCGTCGTCGATCTTGATCGCCACCCCACGACCGTCGGGCAGGCCGACCGCGTACACCGACTCGGCACCGGCCTTGGCGACGATCCCGGGCAGGCCCCGGTGCAGCGCGAGCTCGTCGCGCCGAGTGCCGGACACGAACTCCGGGTGGGCCCGGACCGCCGCCGCCACCCGCGCCTCCGCCGGACCTCCGTCGGCCGCGACCCGCCCGAACGCCCGCGCGAGGCCCGTGAGCGACACCGCCCAGAGCGGAGCACCGCACCCGTCGACCGCCGGTCCCGCCGGAGTCTCCCCGGTCAGGTCCGCGAGGGCGTCCTCGACCGCCCGCTGCACCGGGTGCGCCGGGTCGAGGTAGGTCGCCGGGTCGGACCCCGTGCGTACGGCGGTCAGCAGCATCCCGGCGTGCTTGCCGGAGCAGTTCATGGCGAGCCGGCTCCGCTCGCCGCCGTGGCGGAGGAGCTCCTCCTTGGCCTGCTCGTCCAGCGGCCAGTCCGGCGGGTCCTGCAGAGCCGACTCGTCGAGCCCGGCCAGGGCCAGGACGCGCAGGGCCGCCGCGCGGTGGAACGGCTCGCCCGAGTGCGACGCGCAGACCAGAGCGAGGAGCTCGCCGTCGAGGTCGAGCCCGGCGCGCAGCATCCCGACCGCCTGGAGCGGCTTGCTCGCGCTGCGCGGGTAGACGAGGGCGCCCGGGTCGCCGAGCGAGGCGATCAGCGAGCCGTCGGGTCCCGTCACCGCCACCCGGCCGTGGTGGACGCTCTCCACCAGGCCGTCACGGACGACCTCGACGAGGACGGGGTCACGGTCGAACGGGCTCAGCACGCGCCCGACTCTAGGGTCTGACCCCACCCGGGACCTGCTCGTCCGCGGCAGGAACCGCTGACTCCAGACCCAGGTGCGCTCGCAGGGGCGGTATGCCGTCAGCGCTTCCTCGTGACGCGCTGATCGATGCGCGCCGACGGCATCTTGTCGTGACAATTTCCCCCTAGTGTTCTTCCTCGTGGACTGGGACGACTACGACGCTGCGCTCTTCGACCTCGACGGGGTCCTGACGCCGACGGCGGAGGTGCACATGCGCGCGTGGCGGGACCTCTTCACCGACTACCTCACCCTCAAGGGCGAGACGGCGCGGCCGTACGCCGAGGCCGACTACTTCGACCACATCGACGGCAAGCCCCGGTACGACGGGGTCCGCGACTTCCTCGCCTCCCGCGACCTGACGCTGCCGGAGGGGGAGCCCTCCGACCCGGCGTCGGCCGAGACGGTCTGCGGGCTGGGCAACCGCAAGAACGACTTCTTCGCCGCGGCGCTGGCCGCCGACGGCGTGGAGCCGTACGCGGGCTCGGTCACGCTGCTCGACCACCTCGAGCAGCGCGGGACCAAGATCGCGGTCGTCTCCTCCTCGCGGAACGCACCCGCCGTGCTCGAGGCCGCCGGCTTGGCCGACCGCTTCGAGGTCGTGGTCGACGGCCAGGTCGCGTCCGACGCCGGCCTGCCGGGCAAGCCGGCCCCGGACACCTACCTCGAGGGGGCCCGGCGGCTCGGGGTCGATCCCGAGCACGCGGTCGTGCTGGAGGACGCGGTCTCCGGGGTCGCGGCCGGGCACGCGGGCGGCTTCGGTCTCGTCGTCGGCGTGGACCGGGGCGTGGGCGCGGACAAGCTCGCCGACGCGGGTGCGGACGTCGTCGTCACCGACCTCGCCGAGCTGGCAGGCGAGCGCTGATGAGGGGTTCGCACGAGGACACCCCGCGCCACCACGGCGACCCGCTCGACCGGGTCCGCTTCCCGGTCCGGGACTGGGCCCTGACCGAGGCCGTCTACGGGGCCGACGACCTCGGCGTCACCGAGACGCTCTTCGCCGTCGGCAACGGCTACCTCGGCATGCGCGGGAACGTCGAGGAGGGGCGCGAGACGTACGCGCACGGGACGTTCATCAACGGCTTCCACGAGACCTACCCGATCCGGCACGCGGAGGAGGCATTCGGCTTCGCCAAGGTCGGCCAGACGATCGTCAACGTCCCCGACAACAAGACGATCAAGCTCTACGTCGACGACGAGCCGCTGCTCCTCTCGGTGGCCGACCTGGAGCACTACGACCGCACGCTCGACTTCCGCGACGGCGTCCTGCGGCGCGACCTGATCTGGCGCACCCCGGGCGGCAAGCGCGTCCAGGTGAGCTCGCGGCGGATGGTGAGCTTCACCCAGCGCCACCTGGCGATCATGACCTTCGAGGTCACGATGCTCGACGACAGCGCGCCCGTGGTCATCTCGAGCCAGACGCTCAACCGCCAGGACGGCCGCGACGAGTACCACGTTCGCTCGGCCGCGATGGGCGAGGGCAGCCTGGCCGACCCGCGCAAGGCCGAGGGCTTCCACGAGCGGGTGCTCGAGCCGCAGACGCACTCGGCCGACGGGGCGCGGCTGATGATGGGCTACCGCTGCGCCCACTCCGGGATGACGCTCGCCGTCGGGGTCGACCACCAGATCATCACCGAGAACGCGTACACCGAGCACATCAGCGCCGACGAGGACACCGGCAAGATGGTCTACCGGGTCGCGGCCTCGCGCGGCCAGGCGATCACGATCGTCAAGACCGTCACCTATCACACCTCCCGCGGCGTGCCGGTCCGCGAGCTCAACGACCGTTGCCGTCGGGTGCTCGACCGCGTCGCCGGGCACGGGATCGACCGCGAGCTCGCGGAGCAGCGCCGCTGGCTCGACGCCTACTGGGACCGTTCCGACGTCGCGCTCGTCGACCAGCCGGAGCTGCAGCAGGCGATCCGCTGGAACCTGTTCCAGATCGCCCAGGCTGCGGCACGGGCCGAGCAGTCGGGCGTGCCGGCCAAGGGCGTCACCGGGTCCGGCTACAGCGGCCACTACTTCTGGGACACCGAGATCTACGTCCTGCCCTTCCTGACCTACACGTCGCCGGCGATGGCCCGCAGCGCGATGCGGTTCCGCTACAAGCTGCTGGACGCCGCCCGGGCGCGCGCGCAGGAGCTCACGCAGGTGGGCGCGCTCTACCCCTGGCGGACGATCAACGGCTCGGAGGCCTCGGCCTACTACGCGGCCGGGACCGCGCAGTACCACATCGACGCCGACGTGGCCTTCGCGCTCTGCAAGTACGTCGCGGCCAGCGGCGACCACGACTTCATGAACCGCGAGGGCGTCGACATCCTCGTCGAGACCGCGCGGATGTGGGCCGACCTCGGCTTCTGGCGCGAGAACGGCGACGGGCGTCGGAGCTTCCACATCCACGGCGTCACCGGCCCGGACGAGTACACGACCGTGGTGAACGACAACCTCTTCACCAACGTCATGGCCCGCTTCAACCTCGACCAGGCGGCCTGGACGCTGGGCTGGATGAAGACCGAGGCGCCGGACGCGTACGCCCGCGCCGTCGAACGGCTCGACATCGGCCGGGACGAGGCGGACGAGTGGACCGCGGCCGCCCGCGCGATGACGATCCTCTTCGACCCGGTGACCGGCATCAACCCGCAGGACTCGCTCTTCCTGGACCGCGAGGTCTGGGACCTCGCGAACACGCCGATGGACATGCGGCCGCTGCTCCTGCACTACCACCCCCTGGTGATCTACCGCTTCCAGGTGCTCAAGCAGGCCGACGTGGTTCTGGCGCTGTTCCTGCAGGGCGACCACTTCACCGCCGAGCAGAAGCGCGTCGACTTCGAGTACTACGACCCGATCACCACGGGCGACTCGACGCTGTCGGGGGTCGTGCAGTCGATCGTCGCGGCCGAGGTGGGCTACGCCGACCTGGCGCTGCGCTACTTCGAGAACTCGCTCTACGTCGACCTGGCGAACCTGCACGGCAACACCAGCGACGGCGTGCACGTGGCCTCGACCGGTGGCGTCTGGAACGCGCTGGTCTACGGCTTCGCGGGCATGCGCGACTACAACGGCGTGATCACCTTCGACCCCCGTCTGCCGGAGGGCTGGCAGGGGCTGTGCTTCCAGCTGACGCTGCGCGGCACGCGCCTCCGGGTCGACCTGCGGGCGAAGCAGATGATCTTCACGGTGCTCGAGGGCGGCCAGGCCGAGGTCAGCGTCAGGGGGCACCGGGTGGTCGTGTCGGCGGCGGCGGAGGTGACGGTCCCGCTCGAGGACCAGGGGCCCCGGCTGCAGGGCCCGATCGGCCCGCGCGGCGGCGAGCGGCGACCCGACGGGACGCTGATCACGTCGAGCGTTCCTCAGTCCGCCCGCATTTGATTGCCTCCGCTCCGCTCCGGCGCGGATCTCGCTCTGACCCGATGCCTTCCTCCCTCCGCGAGCAGGACGAAAAGCGTGTCCTGCTCGCTCCGGTCGTCCAGGCACCGGCGCGAGATCCGGCGGCGGTGGGGTCAAGGCACGGTCGAGCGCCCTGGTCCTACTTCTCCAGGTCCTCGGGGCTCTGGAAGTAGGTGTGCCGGCTGTAGAGGGCGCGGTTGACCACGAACGTGACCAGCCAGAGCACCAGGCCGATGCCGATCAGGACCAGCGCGACCCAGTACTGCTCGGCGGCCCGGCCGGTCCACGGACCCACGAGGTACGCGCACGCCAGCGCGCCGACGACCGGCAGCCAGGTCGGGGCGTGGAAGTGCTCGTGGTCGACGCGCTCGCGCCGCAGCACGAGGCAGCAGATGTTGACCACGGTGAAGACGCCCAGCAGGAGCAGCGCGGTCGTGCCGCCGAGCGCGCTGATCCGGCCCACGACGGTGATCAGGCCGACGGCCAGCGCGGTGGTGAAGAGGATGGCGACCCATGGCGTACGCCGGCCCGGCAGCACTCGTCCGAGCACGGGCGGCAGCACCCGCTGACGGGCCATCCCGTAGAGCAGGCGGCTGGCCATGAGCATGTTGATCAGCGCGGTGTTCGCGACGGCGAACATGCTGATCAACGGGAAGATGTCGCCGATCGGCAGGTCGGGGGCGCCCGCGTTCACGACCTTGAGCAGCGGGGCGTCGCCCTGGCCGAGCTCGCCGGCCGGCACGAGCGCGATCGCGGTGATCGACACCAGGATGTAGATCGCACCGGTGATCCCGAGGGCGGTCAGCAGGATCTTCGGGAAGACCTTCGAGGGCTCGTGCACCTCCTCGGCCATGTTCACCGAGTCCTCGAAGCCGACCATGGCGAAGAAGGCCAGCGACGTCGCCGTCGTCACCGCGATGAAGATCGACTTGTCCTCGGCGGTGTCGAACATGACGACCCGTGACATGTCCGCCTTGCCCTGCGTGAAGGCGTAGAAGCCGACGAAGATCACGATCAGCAGGCCGGTCAGCTCGACGCAGGTCAGCACGATGTTGGCGTAGACGCTCTCCGCGACCCCACGCAGATTGACCAGCGCGATGACGAGCATGAAGCAGACGGCGAGCACGGTCGTCAGGCCGGCGGAGAGGTCGACCTCGACGCCGCCCAGCCACTCCGCGCGGACGACGTTGACCATGGCCTCGAGGTTCGCCGCGAACGCCCGGGAGGCGGTCGCCGCGGACGTGATGCCCGAGCACATGACCGCGAAGGCCAGCAGAAACGTCACGAAGTGCACCCCGAACGCCTTGTGCGCGTAGAGGGCGGCGCCGGCGGCCTGCGGGTACTTGGTGACCAGCTCCAGGTACGAGAACGCCGTCACGAGCGCGACCGCGAACGCGATGAGGAACGGCAGCCAGACGACACCGCCGACCTCTTTGGCGACCGTCCCGGTGACGGCGTAGATCCCCGTCCCGAGGATGTCGCCGACGATGAACAGCAGGAGCAGCTTGGGCCCGAGGACCCGCTTCAGGCCGGGCTCGTCCTGGACCTCGTCGGTCCGGTCGGCCGTGGTGGTGTCGCTCACGGGTGCGCTCCTGGGTCAGGGGACGGAGGAGCGCTCAAGTGTGCCGGGTCGTGCGCCGGAATGGCTAGGGGGAGTTCTCTCACACTCCTGCTTGCTCCCCCTTGATTCTGCTTGCACCTGCAAGCATCCTGGGGTGCATGGCACGGCGGACCAGCACGCTCGACTCGGTGGGTGAGTACATCGCCGACCGGCGTCGTGCCGCCGAGCTGACGCTGCGTCAGCTCGCCGAGCTGACGGGGGTGTCCAACCCGTACCTCAGCCAGATCGAGCGCGGGCTGCGGCGCCCCTCGGCGGAGGTCCTGCAGCAGCTGTCCAAGGCGCTGCGGGTCTCGGCCGAGTCGCTGTACGTGCGCGCCGGGATCCTCGACCCCGAGGACCACCCGTCGAGCACCGTCGAGACGGCCGTGCTGGCCGACACCGCGATCAGCGAGCGGCACAAGCAGGTGCTGCTCGACGTCTACCGCAGCTTCGTCGCCGAGGACGCGGCGAACCCGTCCGACCCCGGACCCGAGCCCGAGCCCGTCGCGGGTTGATCCCCGCGTCCGATCACCCCCAAGGAGCACCATGCCCAAGCACGACGAGCCCGACCTGCGCCCCTTCTACGCCGTCGCCGGCCTGGCCGACGTGATCGCGGACCTGTTCCGCGAGTCGGTCGCCGCACGGCAGCGCAAGGCCGAGGAGCGGCTGGCCGAGATCCGTGACCGGCGGCTCGAGCGCGTCGAGCAGGCGCGCGTGAACGCCGACGAGCTGCGCGAGTTCCTGTCCACGCTGCCCGAGCAGGTCCGGGCCCTGCCGGACACGACGCGGATCCGCCTCGCCGACCTGCAGCGTCAGGCCGAGGAGCTCGTCGCGCAGGCCGGCGACACCTACAGCTCGCTCGCCGGGCGCGGCAAGCGCGTCGTGGACGACCGGGTCGGCGACGTGCGGACGGCTACCCGCGCCGCGCGTCAGACCGCGGAGGAGAACCTCGACGAGGCGGCCGAGGCCGTCCAGCCGCTGGTCGACCAGGCGCAGGAGGCCGTCACCGAGGTCCGCCGGAACGTGACCGGCCGGGCCGCGCGGGCCCGGACCACGCCCAAGCCGGCCGAGGACGTCACGCCGGAGAGCGCGACCCGGGCCGCCCGTGCGGCCGCGGCCGCGACGACCGCCGCCGCCCCGGAGGTCGACGCCGACGTGAGCCCGGCGCAGGCCCTTGCGCAGGAGCGCGAGGCGAAGACGGCGGCCAAGAAGACAGCGGCCAAGAAGGCCCCGGTCAAGAAGGCTCCGGCGAAGAAGACCGCGGCCGAGGCCTCGGTGACCACGGCCCCGGCCACGAAGGCGCCGGCCAAGAAGGCCCCGGCGAAGAAGACCGCCGCGAAGAAGGCGTCGACGCTCCCGCAGCACGAGGAGCCTGCTCCCGACCAGGGCGCCGGGACCGCCAGCTGACGGACGGACACGAACGACGAACGCCCCCTGAGCCAGGCTCAGGGGGCGTTCGTCACGCGTGGTGCGTCAGCTGTTGGTCTTGGCCCGCGAGCGGGTGCGCGACCGCTCGCCGGCGTTCAGCACGACCTTGCGGATCCGGACGGCGGCCGGGGTGACCTCGATGCACTCGTCACCGCGGCAGAACTCGAGCGCCTGCTCCATCGCCATGTTCTTCGGCGGGATCAGCCGCTCCAGCTCGTCACCTGTGGAGGAGCGCACGTTGGTGAGCTTCTTCTCGCGGGTGATGTTGACGTCCATGTCGTCGGAACGGGCGTTCTCGCCGACGATCATGCCCTCGTAGACCTCGGTGGTCGGGCCGACGAAGAGGGTGCCGCGCTCCTGCAGGGAGAACGACGCGTACGCCGTCACGACGCCGCTGCGGTCGGAGACCAGCGAGCCGTTCGGGCGGGTGCGCAGCTCGCCGTGCCAGGGCTCGTACTTCTCGAAGACGTGGTGCATCATCCCGGTGCCGCGCGTCTCGGTCAGGAACTCGGTCCGGAAGCCGATGAGGCCGCGGGCGGGAACCAGGTACTCCATGCGGACCCAGCCGGTGCCGTGGTTGATCATCTGCTCGAGGCGGCCCTTGCGCAGCCCGAGCAGCTGGGTGACGACGCCGACGAAGTCCTCGGGGGCGTCGATGGTCAGGCGCTCGACGGGCTCGTGGATCTTGCCGTCGACCTCGCGGGTCACGACCTGCGGCTTGCCGACGGTGAGCTCGAAGCCCTCGCGGCGCATCATCTCGACGAGGATCGCCAGCTGCAGCTCGCCACGGCCCTGGACCTCCCAGGTGTCGGGGCGCTCGGTGTTCGCGACCTTGATCGACACGTTGCCGATGAGCTCGGCGTCGAGCCGGTTCTTGACCAGGCGGGCGGTCAGCAGCTTGCCGGACTTGCCGGCCAGCGGCGACGTGTTGATGCCGATGGTCATCGAGATCGACGGCTGGTCGACCGTGATCAGCGGGAGCGGCTTCGGGTTCTCGGGGTCCGAGAGCGTCTCGCCGATGGTGATGTCGGGGATGCCCGCGATGGCGATGATGTCGCCGGGACGGGCGATGTCGGCCGGGACCCGGTCGAGCGCCTCGGTGATCAGCATCTCGGTGAGCTTGATGTTCTGGATGGTGCCGTCCTGCTTGCACCAGGCCACGACCTGACCGCGCTTCATCTCGCCCGCGAACACCCGGCACAGCGCGAGGCGGCCGAGGTAGGGGGAGGCGTCGAGGTTGGTGACGTGGGCCTGGAGGACCGCGCCCTCCTCGTACTCCGGGGCGGGGACACCGTTGAGGATGGTCGCGAAGAGCGGGCCGAGGTCGTCGGAGTCGGGCATCTCGCCGTTCTCGGGGGCGTTCAGCGACGCGCGGCCGGCTTTGGCCGAGGCGTAGACGACCGGGAAGTCGAGCACGTCGGTCTCGCCGTCCTCGAGCAGGTCGAGGAACAGCTCGTACGTCTCCTCGACGACCTCGGTGATCCGGGCGTCGGGGCGGTCGACCTTGTTGACGACCACGATGATCGGCAGGTTCTTGGCCAGCGCCTTGCGCAGCACGAACCGGGTCTGGGGCAGCGGCCCCTCGGACGCGTCCACGAGCAGGACGACGCCGTCGACCATCTCGAGGCCGCGCTCCACCTCGCCACCGAAGTCGGCGTGGCCCGGGGTGTCGATGATGTTGATGATGACGTCGGAACCGTCCGGTGCGTGGTGCAGCACCGCCGTGTTCTTCGCGAGGATGGTGATGCCCTTCTCGCGCTCGAGGTCCATGGAGTCCATGACCCGGTTGTTGATGTCCTGGTTGGCGCGGAAGGCCCCGGACTGCCACAGCATGGCGTCCACGAGGGTGGTCTTGCCGTGGTCGACGTGGGCCACGATGGCGACGTTGCGCAGATCGCTGCGTACGGGCATGGCGGTGGTGCTCCCTGTTCAGACGTGGGGTGCGGACCAGGGCAAGCCGGTCCTGCAGGCCCGCGACGGCGTCGTTCGGGCAACCAGACGAGTCTACCTGGGACCGGAGGCGCCGGCTCACGCTCGCGCAGGACCCCCGTAGCCTTGGCTTTTCCCACCTGCAGGAGGTCCCATGGCGAACGACTGGCTCAAGGACTCGTTCCGTACCGAGTACGAGCAGCAGTCGGAGGCGATCGGCCGCTTCAACCTCGCGGTGTTCGGCAAGACCGGCGTCGGCAAGTCCACGCTGGTGAACGCGGTGTTCGGTGAGGACGTCGCCAAGGTGGGCATCGGCGAGCCGGTGACGCAGGGCAGCCACCTCTACCTGGACAAGGTCGGGAGCCTCGGCATCGTCGACACCCAGGGCCTGGAGATCGGCACCGACGACCGCAAGATCATCGACGAGATGCAGAAGATGATCAACCGCACCCGCAAGATGCCGCTGAGCGAGCAGGTGCACGTCGCCTGGTACTGCGTGCGCGGCATGGACCGGCGCTTCGAGGACACCGAGGCCGACTTCGTCCGCGCGCTCGACGAGCTCGGGCTGCCGGTGATCATCGTCATGACCCAGGTGCCGCGGAACGAGTCCGGCTTCCACCCGGACGCCGTCGCCCTGGCCGAGCTGGTCCGGCAGCGGCACCTGCCGATCGTGCCCGGGAGCCCGTTCCTCACCTACGCCAAGGCGGACTCGTTCACCGGGCAGCGGGCGTACGGGCTGCGAGAGGTCCTCGATGCCACCTTTCGCGTTGCGCCAGAAGGCGTACACGGAGCACTCGTCGCGGCGCAGGAGATCGATCATTCCCGGAAGGCGTCCGAGGCCCAGAGGGTGATCGCGGCCGCCGCGTCGAGCGCCGCGGCCAGCGCGGCCGTGCCGGTGCCGTTCTCCGACGCGGTCATGCTGGTGCCGATCCAGCTCGGCATGATGGCCAAGATCGCCCAGCTCTACAAGATCAAGTTCGACCGGGCGGCACTCATGGCGATCGCCTCGACGACCGCGGCGACGCAGGCCGGCCGGGCCACGGCCACGGGCCTGCTCAAGCTGATCCCGGGTGCCGGCACGATCGCGGGCGGGCTGATCGGCGCCGGGGTGGCGTCCACCTACACGTACGCGATGGGCCAGGCCTGGCTCGCCGTCTGCCAGCGTGCCGTCACCGGGTCGTTCGGCAAGCTCGGCGACTCGCTCGACACCGACGCCGTGCGCGAGGCGTTCACCCAGGAGTTCAAGTCGCGCCTCAGGCTCCGGGGCGGGCAGAAGACGCGCTGAGCGTTCTGCCCCTCAGAGGTAGTCGAAGTAGCGCGTCCACCAGGACGCCGGGTACGAGGGGTCGACGGTGATCCGGCTGGGGCCGTCGTAGGTCTGCCACAGCGGCGCCTCGGGGACGACGACGTAGCCCAGGTCGTCGAGCACGTCGTGGATCCGCCGTGCGTCCTCGGCGTCCAGCAACGCCTCGTGCTCCTCCTCGTCGAAGACGCCCGGGTTGACGACCGAGACGGTGGCCAAGGACCCGAAGTTGCTGACGCAGACGACCAGGCGCTCGCCCGTGACTGTCGCGCCCGCCGGGATCGCGACCTGCGCGTGCAGGCTCGCGTCCTGCACCGACCGGTCGGCGTCGCACCGGCAGCCGAACGCCGCGTCCAGGCCACTCACCAGCCGCTCGAACCTCGCCCGCGTCGCGGCGAAGTCGAAGTCGGCGGGCCACTCCAGGTGGTCCGGGTCGTCGAGCCTCCGCAGCACCGTCCACATCTCGTCCCCGGTGATCCGCACCGCACCATCCTCTCCGTGACCAGGCCCGTTAGGCTCCCGGCGTGACGATTCCCGACGTCGCGGAGCTGCTCGAGGGCGAGCCGCCGCACGACCAGGCCGTGTTCGCGACGCGCCTCAAGCGCTACTGGCCGGACCTCGTGACGGGTCTGACCGGCGCCTACCCGGCGCACGCGATGGAGATGGCGCACCGCCTCGTCGAGATCGCGGCGGACAACTTCCGGCGCCGGCCGGCCGATCTGCGGCTGCTCGACCTGCAGCGCCACGCCGACCCGCAGTGGTTCGGGCACCAGTCGATGCTCGGCTACGCGACGTACACCGACCTCTTCGGCGGGACGCTGCGCGGGGTGGGGGAGAAGGTCGACTACCTCGCCGAGCTCGGCGTCACCTACCTGCACCTGATGCCGCTGCTCAAGCCGCGGCCGGGGCAGAGCGACGGCGGCTACGCGGTCATGGACTACCGCGCGGTGCGCGAGGACCTCGGCACGGTCGAGGACCTGCGCGACCTCGCGACCACGCTGCGCGGACGCGGCATCTCGTTGACGCTCGACCTGGTCCTCAACCACGTGGCGGCCGAGCACGCCTGGGCAGTCGCCGCCCGCAGCGGCGACGCGCATCACCGCAGCTACTTCCACATGTTCGCCGACCGCCAGCTGCCCGACGCGTACGAGCGCACCCTGCCGGAGGTGTTCCCGGACACCGCGCCGGGCAGCTTCACCTTCGACGAGGAGTCGTCCTCGTGGGTGTGGACGACGTTCAACTCCTGGCAGTGGGACCTCAACTGGCACAACCCGGACGTGTTCTACGAGTTCGCCGACCTGATCCTCTGGCTGGCCAACCTGGGCGTGGAGTGCCTGCGGCTCGACGCCATCGCGTTCCTGTTCAAGCGCATGGGCACCGCCTGCCAGAACCAGCCCGAGGTGCACGCCATCACCCAGGCGCTGCGGACCGTCGCGCGGATCGCGGCTCCGGCCCTCGTCTTCAAGGCCGAGGCGATCGTCGGCCCGGCCGACCTCGCGCCGTACCTCGGGGTCGGCAAGCACGCCGGCAAGGTCAGCGACATGGCCTACCAGAACTCGCTGATGGTCCAGATCTGGTCGGCTCTGGCGGCCAAGGACACCCGGCTCTTCTGCGCGGCCATGAACCGCTTCCCGTCCAAGCCCGTCACGACGGTCTGGGACACCTACCTCCGCTGCCACGACGACATCGGCTGGGCCATCGACGACGCCGACGCGGCCTCGGTGGGGCTGAACGGCTTCGAGCACCGCCGCTTCCTGGCCGACTTCTACGCCGGCGTCTACCCGATGAGCGACGCCCGGGGGCTCGTGTTCCAGGAGAACCTCGAGACCGGCGACCGCCGGATCAGCGGCACGGCGGCGTCCCTCGTCGGGATCGAGGCCGCGCTCGGCAGCACCGACGAGACGCACCTCGAGCTCGCCGTCCGCAAGCTGCTCCTCGCGTACGCGGTCGTGCTCGGCTACGGCGGCCTCCCGCTGATCTACATGGGCGACGAGCTCGGGCTGGTCAACGACTACGAGTTCGACGCCGACCCCGACCACGCCGACGACAACCGGTGGGTGCACCGCCCGAAGATGCCGTGGGACCGGGTCGGGCGGCGCCACGAGCCCGGCACGCTCGAGCACCGGGTCTACACCGGGATGCGGCACCTCGTCGCCGTGCGTTCCGCCCTGCCCGCGCTGGAGGCGTCGGTCGAGACCCAGGTCCTCGACCCCGTGAACCCGGCCGTGCTGGTCTGTCTGCGCTCCGCCCCGGGCCAGACGATGGTCGCGGTCCACAACGTCACGCCGGAGCCGCAGAGCCTCCCGCGCTGGGTGCTGCCCGTCGGCAGCTGGGCCTGGGACGCGCTGACCGAGGAGACGCCCCTCACCGACGGCCCGCTGCACCTGGAGCCGTACGAGGTGCGCTGGTTCGTCCAGCAGACGTGACGTCACGCCCCGCCGGATACGTTGCGCCCGTTCCTGCGGGCGCAAGGTGATGGCGGGGGCGCAGAGTTCGCGAGCCGGGCAGCCGACCTCGACCACGCAGGGCGGCCCCGTTGCTGCGTCCTGTGCGGTTGGTTCGCCGAGCGAGTTCGTAGGCTCGCCTCGTGAGTGCGGTCGAGGTCGTAGAACAGACCCTGCGTGACCTCGGGCTGCCATGGGGACGACGTGGAGACACGTTCACCGTGACGCTGCCGGGGGAGCACAAGCTGACGACCGAGTGCGCGCTGGAGGTCGGGGTGCACAGCGTGCAGGTGCGGGCGTTCGTCGTCCGGGCGCCGGAGCAGGACGCCGACCGCGTGCACCGCTGGCTGCTCGAGCGGAACCTACGACTCGGCGGGATCGCGTTCTGCGTGGACCACCTCGGGGACGTCTACCTCGTCGGGCGGCTGCCCGTCGCCGGGCTGGTTCCGAAGAGCGTCGACCGGCTGCTCGGCGCGGTCGCCGAGACCGCGGACAGGAGCTTCGACCCGCTGGTGGGGATGGGGTTCGCCGACAGCATCCGACGCGAGTGGGCCTGGCGGCGCTCCCGCGGAGAGTCGACGGCCAACCTCGCCGCGTTCGCGAGCCTCGACCCCGGGCGCGGAACCCCGGACGGCCTCTAGGCGTCCAGCCGTGCGGCCACGTCGGCCGGGAAGCCGCCCGTCGCGATCGGGCTCCAGCGCGTGGGGGTGATGCGCAGCAGCGACTTGTCCTGCAGCCGCATCGCCGCGCGGTACTCGTCCCAGTCCGGGTGCTCCCCGGAGATCGAGCGGAAGTAGTCGACGAGCCCGTCCTCGGCCTCGGGCATGTGCAGCACCTCGGCGTGGCCGTCGACCTGCACCCAGGGGCCGTTCCACTCGTCGGAGATGACGCAGACGGAGACCTCGGGGCGCTGCTCGGCGTTCGTGACCTTGGCCCGCGCGGGGTACGACGAGACGACCAGGCGGCCCTCGGCGTCGACGCCGCCGGAGACGGGGGAGAGCTGCGGCCGGCCGTCACGGCGGGTCGTCGCCAGCAGGAAGCGGTGCCGCGGCCGGACGAAGTCGAGCAGCTCGGCGAGGGGCACGGAGGTGGTCGTGGCGATCGAGCGGGGCACGTCGCGGACACTACCCGGGCGTGTGTGGTCGCTCTCAGACCGCTCTACTAGGGTCGGGAACATGACGTCGACCCTGATCCTGCTCCGTCACGGCGAGAGCGAGTGGAACGCGAAGAACCTCTTCACCGGGTGGGTCGACGTCGACCTGAACGACAAGGGCGAGGCCGAGGCGAAGCGCGGTGGCGAACTGCTGGTCGAGGCCGGCCTGCTGCCCGACGTCGTGCACACCTCGCTGCTCAAGCGGGCCATCCGCACCGCCCAGATCGCGCTCATGGGGGCCGAGCGCCACTGGGTCCCGACGCGTCGCTCCTGGCGCCTCAACGAGCGTCACTACGGTGCGCTGCAGGGCAAGGACAAGGCGGAGACGCTCGCCGAGTTCGGCGCCGAGCAGTTCATGGTCTGGCGCCGTTCGTACGACGTGCCGCCGCCCCCCATCCCGCGCGACGACCCGTACGCCAACTTCTCCGACCCGCGCTACGCGAGCCTGCCGCCGGACGCGCGTCCGGCGACCGAGTGCCTCAAGGACGTGCTGCTGCGGGCGCTCCCGTACTGGTACGACGCGATCGTCCCCGACCTGCAGGCCGGCAAGGTCACGCTGGTCGCCGCGCACGGCAACTCGCTGCGGGCGATCGTGAAGCACCTCGACAAGATCGGCGACGCCGAGGTCGTGAGCCTGAACATCCCGACCGGCATCCCGCTGGTCTACGAGCTCGACGACGACCTCCAGCCGACCGGCCCGGGCCGCTACCTCGACCCGGCCGCCGCGGCCGCGTCGATCGAGGCGGTCAAGAACCAGGGCAAGAAGTAGCCCGACGGCGCAGGCGCTCCCGCTGGCGCCGTCGGCACACCTCTTGCAAGCAGGCACACCCTCCTCGATTCGGCACACCCTGCAGGGTGTGCCGTTCCGAGAAGGGTGTGCCGCGACGAGCTAGGTGTGCCGACGTGAGCAGGGTGTGCCTGAAGCGCGGCCCGACCCGCGTACGAGCGCAGGCCGGGCGGCAGCGTCAGGGCTGGGGCCAGAAGTCCTCTTCGGGGAACTGCCCCGTGACGACGTAGATGATCCGGCGGCCCATCGAGGCGGCGTGGTCGGCGATGCGCTCGTAGTAGCGGCCGAGCAGCGCGACGTCGACGGCCTTCTCGACCCCGTCGTCCCACTCGTCGCTGAGGAGCACGCGGAACTGCGTACGCCGCAGCTCGTCCATCTCCTCGTCGCGCGAGCGCAGCTCCTGGGCGACCTGGATGTTCCGGTCGTTCAGGGTCTGGCCGGCGGTGACCACCATCTTCTCCGCCACGTCGCCCATCCGGACGAAGTTCGAGCGGAGCGAGGTCGGGACCGCGACCTCGGGGTAGCGGAGGCGGGCGATCTTGGCCACGTGCGCGGCGAGGTCGCCCATGCGCTCGAGCTCGGTGACCATGCGCAGGGTGGTGACGACGGTCCGCAGCTCGCCGGCGACCGGCGCCTGGCGGGCGAGCAGGGAGAAGGCCCGGGCCTCGACCTCGCGCTGCTTGGCGTCGATCGCCTCGTCCTCGCTGATGACGGTCTCGGCGAGCTGGAGGTCGGCCTCCAGCAGGGCGGTCGTGGCCGTGCGGACGGCGCCCGACACGGTCTGGCACATCTGCACCAGGTCGGCGAGGATGTCGTCCAGCTGTTCGCGGTAGTTCTCGCGCATGGTCGGTGGGTGTCCCATCTGAGAAGATCGTGTGCAGGGGTCAGCCTAGGGTCGCGGCCTACCGCAGACCCATCGGCGCGTGAACGGCGCGTGAACGGGTCCCGAACGCCTGGCGACCCTTGTCGCGTACGGCGGTTCTGGGCGGTAGCGGCCGGGTGCGGTCGGCCTAGGATCGCAGCGTGAACCCACTCGGGGCCGCCGCCGTGCTGCTCACGGGGATCCTTCTCGGCGCCCTCGTCGTCTGGATGCTGATGCGCCGGCCCGCTCCGGAGGAGCCCGTCACCTTCGAGGAGCCGCCGCCCGTCGTGCCCGATGGCGTCTCGGAGATCCTGTCCGTGCTCAGCGCCTCGGCCGTCGTCGTCGGCCCCCACGACGAGGTGCTCGAGGCGACCCGGTCCGCCCGTTCGCTCGGCCTGGCCCGGGGGACCCGCGTGGGGATCCCCGAGGTGCTCGACCTGGTCCGGGCCGCCCGCCGCGACGGGCAGACGCGGCTGCTCGACCTCGAGCTGAGCCGTGGGCCGAGCGACCCGGTCCTCTACCTCAGCGCTCGCGTGGCCGCCCTGCCCGACGGGCTCGTGGTGGTGCTCGCCGACGACCTGACGGCGTCGCACCGGATCGAGGCGACCCGCCGCGACTTCGTCGCCAACGTCAGCCACGAGCTCAAGACCCCGATCGGCGCGATCTCGCTGCTGGCCGAGGCCGTGGAGGACGCCGCCGACGATCCCGACGCCGTACGACGCTTCGCCGGCCGGATGGGCGTCGAGTCGGCCCGGCTCGCCGACCTGGTCAGCCAGATCATCGACCTCTCCCGGCTGCAGGCCGACGACCCGCTGGCCGAGCCGCAGGTGGTCGACATCGACCAGGTGCTGCACGACGCGGTCGACCGCTGCCGGGTGGACGCCGAGCAGCGCGGGGTCACCCTCACCTTCGGCGGGGCCCACGGCGCCAAGGTCCTGGGCAACGCGCGCCAGCTCAGCACCGCCGTGGGCAACCTCGTCGAGAACGCCGTCGTCTACTCCGACCCCGGCGCCCGCGTCGTGGTCGCCGCGCACACCCGTGCGCACAGCGAGGACGACGACGTCGAGATCACGGTCTCCGACACGGGCATCGGCATCTCCTCGGCCGACGCCGAACGCATCTTCGAGCGCTTCTACCGGGTCGACTACGGCCGGAGCCGCGCGAACGGCGGCACAGGCCTCGGCCTGAGCATCGTCAAGCACATCGCCGCCAGCCACGGGGGCAAGGTCGGGGTGTGGAGCCAGGTCGGCCGTGGGTCGACCTTCACGATCACGGTCCCGGCCCACCTCGCCGAGGTGCGGGCCGCGGACCACGAGGGCCTCCGGGCCCGACCAGAGGAGGACGCCGTGCAGCAGCCAGTCGCGACGCGAGCAGCGCAGAACCGTGCGGAAGGGGCTCGCTCGTGACCCGGGTGCTGGTCGTGGAGGACGAGCCGTCCTACCGCGAGACGCTGGCGTACATGCTCGGGCGCGAGGGCTTCGAGGTGGTCGAGGCCGCCGACGGCGTCGAGGGGCTGGCCGCGTACGACCGTTCCGGGGCCGACATCGTGCTCCTCGACCTGATGATGCCGGGCCTGCCCGGCACCGAGGTCTGCCGCCAGCTGCGCCAGCGCGGCCCGGTCCCGGTGATCATGCTGACGGCGCGCGACTCCGAGATCGACAAGGTCGTGGGGCTCGAGCTGGGCGCCGACGACTACGTCACCAAGCCGTTCAGCCACCGCGAGCTCGTGGCCCGGATCCGGGCGGTGCTCCGTCGGGGGCAGGACGTGGAGCTCGTCCCCGACGTGGTCGAGGCCGGCGGGGTCCGGATGGACGTCGAGCGGCACGAGGTCGCCGTCGACGGGCAGCCCGTCCGGCTGGCGCTCAAGGAGTTCGAGCTGCTGGAGATGCTCCTGCGCAACGCCGGCCGCGTGATGACCCGCGGCCAGCTCATCGACCGGATCTGGGGCGCGGACTACGTCGGTGACACCAAGACCCTCGACGTCCACGTCAAGCGCCTGCGCGCCAAGCTCGAGACCGACCCGGGCAACCCCGAGCACCTGCTCACCGTCCGCGGCCTGGGCTACAAGTTCGAGAGCTGAGCCTTCTGTCTCCGCTCCGCTCCGACGCGGACCGGGCTCTGACCCGGTGCCTTCCTCCCTGCGCTCGCAGGACGAAGAGCGTGTCTTGCTCGCTCCGGTCGTCCAGGCACCGGCGCCCGGTCCGGTGGGGGCCGGATTCAGGCCGCCGGGTTATTGCGGGAGCCGCCTACGGCGTGGCTGAAGGGGAAGGAGAGGGCTCGGCGGTGATCGAGGGCGTCGCCGTCGGGTTCGAGCCGGGCGTGATCTCGGTGTAGGGCGCGAGGTTGCCGTCGACGACGGTGGTCCGCTCCGTGATGGTGCCGGCCTTGCCGAAGGTCAGGGTGACGTCGGCGTCGAGCCCGGCAGCGAGCCCCGTGGCTCCGGACACCGTGATGAGCGGGTCGAGCGTGGTCAGGACGACCTGAGCGTTGTTCGTGAGCAGGACCGGCCCGGACTGCTCGGCGGTGAAGGGCGTGCCCTTGCTGCTGTCGATCTTGTAGGGCACGCCGGAGACGCCCGTGAGGGTGTCCTGCCCCGAGGTGACGAACGTGCCCGAGATGATGCCCTCGCCCGGCGCCCGGCTGATGACCAGCAGGTTGCGCACGTGGATGACCGAGTCGGGGACGGTCAGGTCGCCGACGTCGAAGTTGACGCCCTCGGCGGGCGTGTAGGGCTTCAGCGTCTGGGCGTTCATGCCGCACGCCGCCGTCGGCAGGACCGCCACGAGGGCGGCAGCGGCAAGAGCGGTCCGGACCCGTCCCGGACGCGCGTGCCGGTGTCGGCTGGCGCGGAGCGCGGTGGCAGTCACGGTGGACCCCTGTCTCGTCGTGTCGGTGCAGACCCCGGTTCGGCGGTCGAGGGCAGCCTAGCGACACGGACGGGTGAGACGCAGGTGCGACCCGGCCGGGCCGGGACCCCGGCGTCGCCGCCGCATCCCCGCCGTACCGTCGCCGCTCCGCCCGCGACACAGGAAGCACAGGTTTGTCAACCCCCGAACAGCGCCTAAACTGGCTCTGACCAGCGCGAACGCCGGAGGGGCGACCCTGTGAGCGTGCTAAACTTGGACGTCGGTCAATCGGGGTACTGGAGGAACATGTCTTTCACAGTCGGCGAAACGGTGGTCTACCCGAATCATGGCGCGGCCGTGATCCAGGACATCGAGACTCGGCAGATCAAGGGCGAGGACAGGCTCTACCTCGTGCTCCGCATCGTCGGCCAGACGGACCTGATCGTGCGGGTGCCGGCGGACAACCTCGACCTCGTCGGGGTCCGGGACGTCGTCGACGCCGACGGCCTCGAGCGCGTGTTCAGCGTGCTGCGTGCGCCGCACACGGAGGAGCCGACCAACTGGTCGCGCCGCTACAAGGCCAACCTGGAGAAGCTGCACTCGGGCAACGTGCTCAAGGTCGCCGAGGTCGTCCGCGACCTGTGGCGTCGTGAGCGCGAGCGTGGCCTGTCGGCCGGCGAGAAGCGCATGCTGGCCAAGGCCCGTCAGATCCTCGTCTCCGAGCTCGCCCTGGCGGAGCACGTCGAGGAGAGCCGCGCGGAGGTCCTGCTCGACGAGGTCCTCGCCTCCTGATCGTCAGAAGCTGAAGCACACCATGGACGTCCGTACCGGTATCGGTACGGACGTTCATCGTTTGGTGCCCGGACGACCGATGACGGTGGCCGGCCTGAGGTTCGACGACCCGTACGGCCCCGAGGGCCACTCCGACGGCGACGTCGTCGCCCACGCGGCCTGCGACGCCCTGCTGGTCGCGGCCGGGCTCGGCGACCTGGGCTCCAACTACGGCACGAGCGCTCCCGAGTGGAGCGGCGTCGGCGGGGTCGCGTTCCTGGTCGAGACCGTGCGCCGGCTGCGCGAGGCGGGCTGGGAGCCCGGGAACGTGGCCGTCCAGCTCATCGGCAACCGGCCCAAGCTCGGTCCCCGTCGCGCCGAGGCCGAGGCGGTCCTGAGCGACGCGGTCGGCGCCCCCGTCACCCTGTCGGCGACGACGACCGACGGCCTCGGGCTCACCGGGCGCGGCGAGGGCATCGCCGCGCTGGCGACGGCGCTCGTACGCCGGATCGACCCAGACGCTCCCTGAGCGTTCGCTTCTAGCGGACCTGGTTGGCCGGCGCCGTGAACGTGTTGCAGGCGCTGATCTGCGCGTTGCCGATGCCGGCATCGCCCCAGAACACGCGGGAGCGGGCCAGGCCGTGGTTGCCGAGGACCGTCGAGTCGCCGGTGACCGAGTCGTCGCCGACCGCCTTGTAGGTGTCCTCGATGCCGGCCAGGTCGGACTGGTTGATCCCGAGCGACTGCGACACCGAGCGGATGTACATCCCGGAGAAGCAGTCGGCCTGGGTCTCGAGGCGGCGGCTGTAGAGCAGGTCGGTCTTCTCGTCGTTCGAGTTCTGCCCCAGGGCCTTCGCCGAGATGAGGATGCCGGTGCGGGCCTGCAGCGCGTGCCCGAACTCGTGCGCGATGACCACGTCCGCCGCCCACTTGTCCTGGGCGATGATCGGCAGCTCGTCGTCGAGCCGGTTGGAGTAGTAGACCTGCTGGTCGGCCGCGCAGTAGAAGGCGTTGACCCCGCTCGTGCCGCACTTCGTGGTCATCTTGGCGCCGTAGATCGTGACGCTCGGGCGCACGATGATGAGCCCCGCGCCGGTGACCGGCGGCTCCCACACCCGCACGAGGCACTCCATGGACGCGTCGAGGTGCTGCTGGAGCTGGGTGTCCGACGCCGTGCCTACGTTGATGGGCTCGGCGTCGCACCGGACCGGCGCCGGCACGGACTGGCCGTAGAACGGGCTGCTGTTGATGACCTGCTCGGCCTGCTCGTAGGTGTCGGGCACCGGGATCGGCGGCGGGTTCTTGTCGGGGGCCGGGACCCGGTAGTCGTCGTTCTGGTACGCGGTGTCGGAGTTCTGGGCGTCCGTGCCGAGCCCGGTGCCGATGAAGCCGAGCACCGAGAGGCTGGCGATGACGATGAGGGCGAGCAGCAGCAGCTTGAGGCCGCCGCCGCCCTTGCGCCGCGGCGCCTGGGGCCCGCCGAAGCCGGGCCCGCCACGCGGGGCGTATCCGGGCGGGGGCTGACCGTACGGGTTGTAGGCCGGCTGGGCGTACCCCTGCTGGCCGAAGCCGCCGGAGGGGTAGCCCTGCTGCCAGGGGGCCGGCCCGGGGCGTCCCTGCGGGGGTCCGCCCCACTGCTGGTTGCTCACGGAACGCACCTTAATGCGCTCGGGGTGCTCCCCAGCGGCCCCGAGTGATGAAAGGATCGCGCCCGTGCACCCGGAAACCACCCCCGCCGCCTGGGCCTCGCCCCGCCGTCTGCTCGTGCTGGTCGCGCCGCTGCTCGTCGCCCTGGCCCTCGTCGCCGGACCGACCGCGCGCACCGCCCACGCCGAGGGGACGGCCTCGTCGGTCGTCACCACCGGGAACGTGGCCAAGGACGGCACGCTCAAGATGACGGAGACCATCACCTTCGACGGTGCGGCGCCCGCCGAGGTGACGCAGAAGTTCGAGACGGTGCAGAACTCGGTCGGCGACCGTCAGTACAAGACGACCATCAGCGAGGTCACCGCGACCGCCGGCGGCGCGGCCGTCACGCCGCAGGTCAGCACGGACAGCCGCTACACCACCGTCACCGTGCCCACGAACGGCGCGGCCGACCTCGTGATCGGCTACACGGTCCGTGGGGCGGTCGTCACCGTCCCGGACGGCACCGCGCTGCAGTGGCGGGTGCTGCAGGGGCTGGACGTCGCGGTCACCTCGTTCCGCTCGACGATCCTCATCCCGGGCACCTTCACGTACGTCCGCTGCACCGCCGGCAGCCCGAACTCGACGACGCCCTGCCTGTCCGCCGCGGCGGGCACCGAGGACGCCTCGACGCCGACCTTCACCGACGGCCCGCGCGGCGAGGGTGAGGTCGTCGGGGTCGACATCGGCTTCCCGGCGGGCCAGGTGGCCGCCAACGAGCAGATCGACTACCGCTGGACCGTCGGGCGCGCGTTCTCGCCCGACCCGCTGCCGCTCGGCATCGCCGTCGGCCTCCTCGTGCTGGGCGGCCTCGGCCTCCTGCTGGCCCACCGCCGCCGAGGCGCGGACGCCGCGTACTCCGGCGAGGCCGCGCCGGTCGGGGAGTTCGTTCCCGTCGGCGCCGGTCAGGCCGAGTTCCGGGTCGTCGGCGACGTCCGGCCGGGCCACGTCGGCACCGTGGCCGACGAGCGGGTCGACCCGATCGACGTGACCGCCTCCCTGGTCGACCTCGCCGTCCGTGGACACCTGCTGATCACCGAGCTGCCGCGGGCCAGCGCCTTCTCCCGGGCCGACTGGACCCTCACCCGGATCGGCGCCGGCACCGGCCTGCGCCCGTTCGAGCAGGCCCTGCTCGAGGGGATCGCGCCGGACGGCGAGCCGGTGCGCGTCTCCGAGGTCGGCGGCCGCGTCGGCCAGTCGATCGGCAAGGTCCAGGACGCGCTCTACGACGAGGTCGTGGCCAACGGGTGGTACGCCCGCCGCCCCGACGTGGTGCGCAACCGCTTCACCCAGCTCGCGCTCGTCCTGCTGACCGTGGCCGTCGTGGTCACCGCGCTGCTGGCCGCGTTCACGACCTTCGGGCTCATCGGCCTCGCGCTGGTCGTGCTCGGCCTCGGCCTGGTCTTCGTCGCGCAGGAGATGCCCTCGCGGACGCCGAAGGGGGTGGCGCTGCTCAAGGGCCTCGGCGCGCTGCGCTCGCTGCTGCTCACCCAGCCCACGGACCAGATGCCGGCCGGGCGGGCAGTCGAGGAGCTGTCGGAGGTGCTGCCGTACGCGATCGTGCTGGGCGGGACCGAGCGCTGGCTCGACGCCCTCGTGGCGACCGACACCGACGCGGACCCCGACTCCGACGACCTGAGCTGGTACCACGGCCCCGCCGACTGGCACCTGCGTGACCTGCCCGAGTCCCTGCGCAACTTCACGACCACCGTCTCCGGAACCCTCTTCACCCGGTAGCCCCGGGCAGATCGATGAGGATCCGGCACCGTAGTCGGTGCGGGATCCACATCACCGAGACAGACGGGCGTGAATGACGACGACACGGTGGCTGTTCGGCGACCAGCTGGGGGCGCACTTCGTCGACGACGACGACCAGCAGGTGCTGCTGGTCGAGTCGCGGGAGGTGTTCCGGCGGCGCGCGTTCCACCGGCAGAAGGCGCACCTGGTGCTGTCGGCCATGCGGCACCGGGCCGCCGAGCTCGGTGACCGCTGCACCTACCTGGTCACCGACACCTACCGCGAGGCCCTCGCGCAGGTCGACGGGCCGCTGAGCGTGGTGCAGCCGACCACGTGGGCGGCGCTGCACCTCGTCGACACCCTCGCTGGCGAGCGTGACCTCGAACGGCTGCCGGCCCGGGGCTACGTGACCGGGCGTGAGGACTTCACCCGCTGGGCGCAGGGCCGGGGCCGCAAGCGCCTGCTGATGGAGGACTTCTACCGCGACGCCCGGACGCGCAACGACGTGCTGATGCACGGGTCCGAGCCCGTCCTGGGCCGCTGGAACTTCGACGCCGAGAACCGCGAGCCACCGCCCAAGGTGGGTCGCCTCGACGTCGATGAGCCCTGGTGGCCGGAGGAGGACGAGATCGACGCGGCTGTCCGGGCCGACCTCGACCAGATGGCGGCGGACGGGATCGCCTTCGTCGGTGAGGACGGGCCCCGCCGGTTCGCCGTGACGCAGGCCGAGGCCCGCCAGGCTCTGGACCACTTCGTCGAGCACCGGCTGGCGCTGTTCGGGCGGTACGAGGACGCGATGCTCTCCGGCGACCGTTGGATGGCCCACTCGCTGATCTCCGCCCCGCTGAACCTCGGCCTGCTCGACCCGCTCGAGGTCGTCCGGACGGCGGAGGAGGCGTTCACGGCGGGCGACGCGCCGATCGCGGCGGTCGAGGGCTTCGTCCGGCAGGTGATGGGCTGGCGCGACTACATCTGGAACCTCTACTGGTACCTCGGCGAGGACTACCGGAACGAGAACGCGCTCGGCGCCCGGACGCCGATCCCGGAGTGGTTCCAGGAGCTGGACCCGAGCGGCACCGACGCGAACTGCCTGTCGTGGGCGCTGAGCTCGGTCCGCGAGGTCGGCTGGGCGCACCACATCCCGCGGCTGATGGTCCTCGGGAACTACGCGCAGCAGCGCGGCTGGGACCCCCAGGAGCTGACGGACTGGTTCCACCGCAGCTTCGTCGACGGCTACGACTGGGTGATGGTGCCGAACATCGTCGGCATGTCCCAGTACGCCGACGACGGCGTGCTGGCGACGAAGCCGTACGTCGGTGGCGGCAGCTACATCAACAAGATGAGCGACTTCTGCGGCGACTGCGTCTACGACCCCAAGAAGCGCACGGGGCCGACCGCCTGCCCGTTCACGGCCGGCTACTGGGGCTTCCTGAACCGCCACCGCGAGCACCTGTCGGGCAACTTCCGGATGGGTCAGATGGTCCGCGGCCTCGACCGCCTGAAGGACCTGGACCAGCTGCTCGAGGAGCATCCGGACCTGCGCTGATGGCCAACCGGGAGCGCGGGACGGCATGAACGCTCCCTGAGCCTGTCGAAGGGCCACGAAGTGGTCGGCGTTATAGGGCAGCCAACCTCAGACGAGGCCCTTCGGCACGCTAGGGGGTATGCCGACCGTCGCGCCGGTGCTTGGACACCGGGGCCGGGAGGCGACGCGTCGAGGCCCAGCGGGCTGTTTCCTGACATGCTCCCGGCATGACGAGCGCAGCGGGTCAGCCAGACTCGGGTGCTAAACGTCAGGTCGGTTGGATCGCCTGGCAACCGCTCTGGCCGCCCGTCAGGACGGCGCTTCAGACGTACGCCGATGCGCTGCGTGCCGACCAGCCAGACCTGCGCGTGCAGCTCGAAGGCTCCAGCAACCCGGCTTACCCTCTGCTGTCCTCCATGTCGCTCAACGTGACCGGGCCGCCGTGGGACGAGGACGTCGTCCTCTCCGCGCGAGTGTGGCGGGGTAGCGACGAGTTCGTGTTTCGCTGCGACATCGCGGACGGCGATGGGCAGATCCTCGCGGAGGTCCCGGAGGCGAGCATCGCGGCCGACGAGCCGGAGGCGCACCTACTTCTGTGGGCGCGACGGCATCTCGACGACTACCTCGTGTTCGTGCAGGCCGAGCTGGACACGGTCCGCGATCAGCTGACCACGGCGCAGCAGGGGCGCGCCTGACCAGGGTTGCTGACGCCACGAGCGGAGGTTTCTTCACTCTGCGCCCCCGCGATCACCTTGCGCCCGTACGAACGGGCGCAAGGTGACCGGCGGGGCGCAACGACGCCGTCTACTGGTCGATGCTGCTCATGTCCGGGTACCGCTCGCCGACGGCGGCGGGGACGGCCTCGTCGAGGCGGGCCAGGTCGTCGGCGCTCAGCTCGACCGCGGCGGCGGCCACGTTCTCCTCGAGGTACGTCACGCGCTTGGTCCCCGGGATCGGGACCACGTCGTCGCCCTGGGCGAGGACCCAGGCGAGCGCGACCTGGCCGGGCGTCGCGCCCTTGGTCTCGGCGAGGGCGCGGACGGCCTCGACGATGCCCAGGTTGGCCTGCAGGGCCTCACCGACGAAGCGGGGGTTGCGGCGGCGGAAGTCGTCCGGGGCGAGGTCGTCGGTGCTCGTGATCGTGCCGGTCAGGAACCCGCGACCCAGCGGGGAGTAGGGCACCAGGCCGATGCCCAGGTCGCGGAGCAGCGGCAGGATCTCGGTCTCGAGGTCGCGGGTCCACAGCGAGTACTCGGTCTGCAGCGCGGTGATCGGGTACGTCGCGTGCGCGCGGCGGATCGTGTCGGCCGAGGCCTCGCTCAGCCCGAGGTGGCGCACCTTGCCGGCGGCGACGAGCTCGCCCATCGCGCCGACGGTCTCCTCGATGGGGACCGACTTGTCGACGCGGTGCTGGTAGTAGAGGTCGATGTGGTCGAGGCCGAGCCGCTGCAGGCTGGCGTCGCAGGCGGAGCGGACGTACGCGGCGCTGCCATCGATCCGGCGAGCGCGCGGATTGTTCGGGTCGCGCACGTTGCCGAACTTGGTGGCGAGCACCACGGAGTCCCGGCGGTCGGCGATGGCGCCACCGACGAGCCGCTCGTTGGTGAAGGGGCCGTACATGTCGGCCGTGTCCAGGAACGTGACGCCGAGGTCGAGGGCTCGGTGGATCGTCCGGACGGCCTCCACCTCGTCGGTCGTGCCGTAGAACTCGGACATGCCCATGCAGCCCAGGCCGAGGGTGGAGACGGTGAGCCCTGAGCTCTTCGTGTCACCGCGGCCGAGGACGCGAGTGCCGAGCGGGGCGGTCGAGGTGGTCATGGGACCAGCCTGCCTCCTGGCTGTGGAGCCCCGGCAGGAGCCCGGCCCAGCGTCGACCGACGCCCCGCCCGCCTGAAGAACTACCTCTAGAGTTCTCAGCGTCTGCTTCTCCGGGGGGCTCGGCAGACGAGGCCCCCAGCGCGTGTCGGCTCGTGCCGTCGCCCGCGGCCGCGTGGTCGGGAGGGTGCACGACCCGCGACGACGACGAGGACATCCATGACCCCGCACCTGCTGGCCCGCTCCTGGCGGCTGGCGCGCGTCGCCAGTGCCGCCCTCGCCTTGACCGCGGCGGCGCTGACCGTCTCCGGCTCGGCCACGAGCGGCTCGACCGGCTCGTTGGGGACGCCCTTGGCCGGGGTCACCTCGACCTCGGCCGCCGTCTCCACCGGCACCCCCTGCCTGAGCGCGACGTCCGCCGGCCGCGTACGCGCCGACAGCGACCTCGACGGCGTGGACCCCAACACCCTGACCCTCGCCGAGACCGAGCAGGCGGAGGCCCGGCTGGCCACGCGGGCCCGGCAGCGGGGGATCGACGTCGGCCGCCGGGCCCTGCCCAAGACCAAGGTCGACGTCTACGTCCACGTGATCACCAAGGACAACGGCAAGGGCGGGGTCAGCAAGTCCAGGATCAAGAAGCAGATCGCCGTGCTCAACAAGGCCTACGCGGGCAAGACCTCGGGCAGCTCGACGAAGACGGGCTTCTCGTTCAAGCTGAAGGCGACGGACAAGACCAAGAGCTCGGACTGGTACGACTGGGCCAACCCCGAGGACGACCCGTCCGACGACGTCGAGGCCAAGACGGCCCTCCACCGCGGCGGCCTCGACGACCTCAACCTGTACCTGACCTCGCTCGACGACGGGCTGCTCGGCTACGCGACGTTCCCCTTCGACACCACGCTGGCCCAAGACGGCGTCGTCGTCCTGAGCTCGACCCTGCCGGGCGGCGACGCCGACGGCTACGACCGGGGCGACACGACGACCCACGAGGTCGGCCACTGGCTCGGGCTCTACCACACCTTCCAGAACGGCTGCCGGAGCCCGGGCGACAAGGTGGACGACACGGCCTACCAGGCCGACGGCGACAACGTCTTCTCCTGCAGCAGCAAGCTGGACACGTGCCGGCAGACGGGCAAGGACCCGGTGCACAACTTCATGAGCTACGGCGACGACGCCTGCCTCAACCGCTTCACCCAGGGCCAGGCCGCGCGCATGGCCAGCGTCTGGGCCACCTATCGCGCGCCCGGCGCTGGCAGCTGAGGACGTCCTAGCGGTCGCGCTCCCGCTCGTACGCCTCGATCGCCCGGCGCAGCGCCTCGACCTCGGCGCTCGTCCGGTCCTCCGGGAGGGGCGTACGCCGGGGTCGCGGCTTCCAGTCGCCGAACCACGCGTACGACGCGATGGTCAGCACCACGACGGCGAAGGCCACCATCACGAGACTCGTGAAGGTGGTCGGCGCCATCGTGGTGCCCTGCCGCTGCTTCCGAACCCGAGCCTCAGAGCTCCAGACCGGGGTAGAGCGGGTGCGTGTCGAGCATCTCGGCCGACGCCGCCTTGGTGCGGTCGGCGACGCCGTCGGCGAGGACGTACTTGGCCTTGCCCGGGGCGCCCGCGGCGGTGGTCGCCGGCGTCGTGCTCTCGAGGACGTCGACGATCAGCTCGGCGACGCGGTCGAACTCGGCGCTGCCGAAGCCGCGCGTGGTGAGCGCGGGCGTGCCGATCCGGACGCCCGAGGTGTACCAGGCGCCGTTCGGGTCGGCCGGGACGGCGTTGCGGTTGGTGACGATGCCGGCGTCGAGCAGCGCCGACTCGGCCTGCCGCCCGGTCAGCCCGAACGTGCTCACGTCGATCAGCACGAGGTGGTTGTCCGTGCCGCCCGTGACGAGCTTGGCTCCGCGGGTCAGCAGGCCCTCGGCGAGGGTCTGCGCGTTGTCGGCGACGGACTGCGCGTACGTGCGGAACTCCTGCGTCCGCGCCTCGGCGAACGCGACCGCCTTGGCCGCCATGATGTTGCCGATCGGTCCGCCGAGCACCATCGGGCAGCCACGGTCGACGCTCGGGGCGTACTCCTTGGTCGCCAGCACCATGCCGCCGCGCGGGCCGCGCAGCGACTTGTGCGTCGTGCTCGTGACGATGTCGGCGTAGGGGACCGGGTCCTCGACGCCGGTGAACACCTTGCCGGCCACGAGCCCGGCGAAGTGCGCCATGTCGACCATGAACGTGGCACCGACCTCGTCGGCGATCTCGCGCATGCGGGCGAAGTCGACGCGGCGGGGGTAGGCCGAGTAGCCGGCGATGAGGATGAGCGGCTTGAACTCGTGCGCGGCCGCGCGGACCGCGTCGTAGTCGATGCGCTGGTTCTCGGGGTCGGTCCCGTACGAGCGCTGGTGGAACATCTTGCCGGAGATGTTCGGCCGGAAGCCGTGCGTCAGGTGGCCGCCCGCGTCGAGCGACATCCCCAGCGCGCGCTGGTTGCCGAACTTGTGGCGCAAGGCCTCCCACTGCTCCTCGGACATCTCGTTGATGTTCTTGAGGCCCAGCTCGGCCAGCTCCGGCAGCTCGACCCGGTGGGCCAGGATCGACCAGAAGGCGACGAGGTTGGCGTCGATGCCGGAGTGCGGCTGGACGTACGCGTACTCCGCGACGAACAGCTCTCGGGCGTGCTCGGTCGCGATCGACTCGACCTCGTCGATGTTCTGGCACCCGGCGTAGAAGCGGTGCCCGACCGTGCCCTCGGCGTACTTGTCCGACAGCCACGTCCCCATGGTCAGCAGGACGGCCGGGGAGGCGTAGTTCTCGGAGGCGATGAGCTTGAGCGAGGCGCGCTGGTCGGCGAGCTCGGCGCGGGTCGCGTCGGCGATCCGGGGCTCGACCGAGGCGATCACGTCGAGCGCCGAGCGGTAGGCCTGCGTCGCGGCCCCGCTCAGGTCGGTCCCGGCGGTCGCCGTACGGGTGGCGGACTCGGTGGACAGCGGGGCGAGGGTGTCGGTCACGGCAGGGCTCCAGGCGTGGACGGATCGAGCGGTGAGGCCAAATCTATCCCGCGCCCGGAGTGCCCGCCTCCTCGAACCAGCCGGGCCCGCGTCAGCGCAGCCGCTGCGCCGCCGTGGTCGCGAGCCGCTTCAGGGTGTACGCGCTCGTGTCGCGCCCGGAGGTGAGGCTGACGATCCCGAAGCGGGTGCCGTCGCGCACCACGGCGACGCCGCCGCCGTCGCGGTGGCCGTCGGGGTAGACGGTCGCGTAGTAGTCGGCCGTCGCGACACCACCGGCGTCGACGTGGCGGACCGGTGCGTGCCGGATCCCCTGCGCAGGGTCCTCCTGGCAGTCGCGCACGCGGGTGATCAGCCGGGTCAGCGTCGCGACGTAGCGGTCGGTGTCCTTCGCCGTCGCGCCCTGGGCCACCGACTCGGTCACGTACACCTCCTTGTCCTGCGTGCTCGACCAGGTGCCGTCGGCGTAGCCCCGGCCCGTGCCGGCGGCCGGGTAGGACTTGGCGCCGGTGACCGCCCGGATGGTCTTGTCGGACAGGCAGTTCTCGTCGTTGTGCCCACCGTCGTCGAGCTGGGCGTCACCGGTGCGGCTGAGCGTCGCCGAGTCGCCGTCGAGGCCGGCGGCCCGGACGTCCTCGATCGTCAGCAGGGAGGCGGTCGTCACCGTCGCGGACGGGGCGGCGTCGGCCGGCGTGGTCGAGACGAGGCCTCCTGCGCAGACCAGCGCCGCTGCGGCGAGGGCGGGGCGGGTGCGGCGGACGAGCAGTGCGGTGCGGGACATGAGGTCCTCCTGGGCTCGGGCGGCGCAGGCTGTGCCGCTCTCACCAGAAGAGATGTCGCCCGGAGGGCTTTGGTTGGAGATGAGTTTCCCCCGGGCGGTCGGAGGGCTCAGCCGAGCCGCTCCGAGGCCGCCTCGGAGAGCCCGGCGAGCTGCCCCTCGTCGAGGCACATGCGGACGTTCACGACCGTGAAGCGGGCGCCGTTGCGCGCCACCAGGGTCCCGCCGCAGGGTTCGACGTCGTCCGGGGCGCGGCCCTCGGTGTTCTGCTCGTCGGGGAAGTAGCCGAACCAGGTGGCCGACCGGGTCGAGGAGAAGTCTGCGGTCCTGGCTGGTCCCAGCACCCAGTGCCCCGGCTTGGCCGCGAGGCAGGGTCGCTGGGCCGCGACGAGGGCCGTGACGCTGTCCTCGGCGTCGGCCGGGTCGTCGGCGGTCGAGGCCAGCTGGCCTGCGGCGTAGCCGTCGTCGGTCTCCGTCCAGTACCCCTGGAGCGTCGGGTCGTGGCCCGTGAGGTCGTGCAGGGTCCGCTTGCCCGCGTGCGGGTCGTCCGCGACGCACAGCGTCGCGTCCATCGAGGGATCGGTCTTGCCGCCCTGCGGGTAGCTGGTGACCGCGACCGACTGGTCCGCGAACGACCGGACGGAGAGCAGATCGCTCTCGGTGAGCCGCTTCGCAGGCGAAGGCGACGGGCTCGGGGTGAGCGACGGGCTCGGGGTGGCGGTCGGCCTCGTGGTTGGGGTCACGACCGACGTCGAGGGCACGGGCGCCGTGCGGGCCGGGCTTGCGTCGGGCAGGACGTACGTGCCCGTGAGGCCGCCGAGCCCCACGGCCGCGACGCAGATCAAGCCTGCGTGGAGCGGCCTCACCGGTGCTCCGCCGAGGGCCGGAGGCGGCCCCGGACGAACGTCCGTGCGCGGTGGATCCGGTCCTTGACCGTGCTGAGCGGGAGGTTCAGGATCGCGGCGATCTCGTCGTAGGTCAGCTCACCGAGGTCCCGGAGCACGAACGGGTCCACCAGGTCGGGGTAGGCCGCGCCGAGCGCGTCGAGCGTCTCCAGCAGGTCCAGCCGCGTCCCCGCGATGACGCTGGTGGTCTGCGGGTCGGCGCTCTCGAGCAGCGGCGCCGCTCCGACGACCTCGCTGTGTCGACGCATCGAGCGGTAGGTCCCCCGGGCGCAGTTGGACGCGATCACCGTCACCCAGCCGCGGAACGACCCGCGCCCCCCGAAGTCGCGCAGGTGCCGGCTGATCATCAGCAGCGCGTCCTGCGCCGCCTCCTCGGCGTCCATCCGGTGCGGCAGGAACCGGGAGCAGCGGTGCAGGACGAGCGGCTGCAGCCGGACGAGGAGCTCGTTCAGGGCCTCGGCGTCGCCGGCCTGCGCCGCCCGGACCAGGGCGTCGACGTCCTCGTCCGGGTCCATGCGCGTCATTCTCGTGCGGGCGGGGGGCAGTCCGTCGACCCACCCCCGGGGTGCACCAGACTGACCCCGTGGCATCGCTCGGACGCTACCGCCTCGACCAGGTCCTGGGGTCGGGCTCGTTCGCGACCGTCTGGCGCGGCTACGACCCCGAGCTCGACGTGGTCGTCGCGGTAAAGGTGCTGGCCGACAACTGGTCGCTCGACGCGGACGTCCGGGCCCGGTTCCTGGCCGAGGCGCGGCTGCTGCGCCGGATCAGCAGCGACCGCGTGGTCCGCGTCCACGACGTCGGGATCGCCGACGACCGGCCCTACTTCGTCATGGACCACGTCGGCGGCGGCAGCCTCGCCGACCGGGTCGGATCGTTGGAGCCGGCCGAGGCGGTCCGGCTGACGGTCGAGGCGGCGTACGCGGTCCAGGTCCTGCACGACGCCGGCGTCGTGCACCGCGACGTGAAGCCGGGCAACCTGCTCCTCGACACGACGGACCCGCCGCGGGTCCTCGTCGCCGACCTCGGCAGCGCCAAGCTGCTGGCCGACGCGTCCGGCTACACCGTCACCACCGGGACGCCGGCGTACATGGCGCCCGAGCAGGCAGGGTTGGACGGCGGCTTCGACGGTCGCGCCGACGTCTACGCGCTGGCCGTGGTCGGCTACGAGCTCCTCGGCGGCCGACGTCCGTTCGACGTCCCGGCCGCGACCGGTACGGGGCCCGGTGCCCGACGCGACGACCCGTCCCCGGTGGCGGCACCGCGCGGGCTGCCCGGCGCGGTCGACGCCGTCCTGGCGTCCGGGCTCCGGCTCGACCCCACCGAGCGCCCCGCCGACGCCCGCGAGCTCGCGGACGCCCTCGTTCGGGCGTCGGGCGACGTTGGTCCAGCCCGGTCGGGCCGCAGCTGGCCGGCCTGGATCGTCGTCGTGGTGGCGGTGGTGCTCTTCGTGGTCAGCGCCCTGGTGGTGAGCCGGCTGCGCTGACCCGGCCCCGGGTCAGGGGGTGCGGCGCTGGCGCGAGATCTCGTACAGCGCGATGCCGGCGGCGACGCCGGCGTTGAGGGACTCGACCGTGCTGGTCATCGGGATGGACGCCATGCTGTCGCAGGCCTCGCGGACCAGCCGGGAGAGACCGGCTCCCTCGCTGCCGACGACGAGCACGAGCGGACCCGAGATGCCCTCGGTCGCCGCCAGGTCGGTGTCGGCCTCGCCGTCCAGGCCGACGAGGCGGAGCCCGGCGTTGGAGTAGGCGCGCAGGGTCCGGTTGAGGTTGGTCGCGCGGGCCACGGGCAGGCGGGCGGCCGCACCGGCGGACGTCTTCCAGGCGGCGGCGGTCATGCCGGCGGAGCGACGTTCCGGGATCAGCACGCCGTGGGCACCGAACGCCGCAGCCGACCGGATGACGGCGCCCAGGTTGCGCGGGTCGGTGATCGAGTCCAGCGCGACGATCAGCGGCTCGGTGTCCGAGTCGAGCGCGGCGGCCAGCAGGTCGTCGGGGTGGGCGTAGGAGTACTCGGGCAGCTGCAGGGCCAGGCCCTGGTGGATCGCGCCCGCGGTCAGGCGGTCGAGCTCGGCGCGCGTGACCTGCAGCATCGGCGTGCTGCGGTCGGCGGCGAGCTTGAACACCTCGCGCAACCGGTCGTCGCGCTCCGCGCCCTCGGCGACGTACGCCGACTTGACCGGGATCTCGGCCTCCATGGCCTCGAGCACGGCGTTGCGGCCCACGACCCACTCCGGCCCTGAACCGGGCCGGCCGGTGCGCTTCTCGGGCGTGCGGGTGCGTCCTGCGGAGGGACGCTCGTCACCGTTCGCCCGCTTGTGGGCCACGTGGTACGGACGGTCCTCGGCCTTGGGCGTCGGGCCGCGGCCCTCGAGGCCACGGCGTACGCGTCCGCCCGAGCCCGCCGTGTTCCCCTTGCCCTTGCGCTTGACGGCGCCCTTGCGCTGGCTGTTTCCGGGCATCAGACGTTCTCCGAGCTGGTTGTCGTGGCGTGCTTGAGGGACCACTCGGCCCCCTGGGGTGTGTCCGCGACCTCGACGCCCACCGCGGTGAGCAGGTCGCGCAGGGTGTCGGCGGTGGCGAAGTCGCGGTTGCGGCGGGCCTGGGCACGCTGCTCGAGGACGGCGGCGACGAGGCCGTCGACGACGCCCTCCAGCCGGTCGTCCTGCGCCGAGCCCGCCCAGGCGGGGTCGTCGAGGTCGAGCCCGAGGACGCCGAGCATCCCGCGGACCTCGGCCAGGGCGACCGCGACGGTCTCCTTGTCCTCGGCCGCGAGGGCGCTGTTGCCCTGGCGGACCGCGGTGTAGAGGACGGCGACGGCGCCGGGCGTGCCGAGGTCGTCGTTCATGGACGCCGCGAAGGCGTCGGGGACGACCGGGTCCACCCGGCCGGCCAGCGCGGTCGCGCGCTGCACGAACGTGTCGATGCGGTCGAGCGCCGCCGTCGCCTCGGCGAGCGAGGTGTCGCTGAACTCGATCGCCGACCGGTAGTGGGGGGCCGCGAGGTAGAAGCGGACGGCGCGCGGCGGGTAGGCCTTCACGACCTCGCTGACCAGCGCCCCGTTGCCGAGCGACTTGCTCATCTTCTCCCCGGCGGCGGTGACCCAGCCGTTGTGCATCCAGTAGCGCGCGAAGCGCTGCCCGGCTGCGGTCGACTGGGCGAGCTCGTTCTCGTGGTGGGGGAAGCGCAGGTCGAGGCCGCCGCCGTGGATGTCGAACTCGTCGCCGAGGTACTTGGCCGCCATCGCGGAGCACTCGAGGTGCCACCCGGGCCGGCCGCGGCCCCACGGCGTCCACCAGGACGCGGTCTCGGGCTCGCCCGCCTTGTGGCCCTTCCACAGGGCGAAGTCGCGGGAGTCCCGCTTGCCGCGCGGGTCGGCGTCGGCGGCGGGCTCCATGTCGCCGACGGCCTGGTGCGACAGCTCGCCGTACGCGGGCCACGACAGCACGTCGAAGTAGACGTCGCCCGACCCGTCCTCGGCCGCGTACGCGTGGCCGCGCTCGATCAAGGTCTTGATCATCTCGATCATCTCGGGGACGTGCCCGGTCGCGCGCGGCTCGTAGGTCGGACGGAGGCAGCCGAGGGCGTCGTACGCGGTGTGCAGCTCCCGCTCGAAGCGGTAGGCCAGCGCCCACCACGGCTCGCCGTTCGCGGCGGCCTTGGCCAGGATCTTGTCGTCGATGTCGGTGACGTTGGCGACCACGGTGACGTCGAGCCCGAGGTGGGTCAACCAGCGCCGCAGGACGTCGAAGACGACCTCCTTGCGGATGTGGCCGACGTGCGGGGCCGACTGCACGGTGAGCCCGCAGTGGTAGATCGAGACCTGGCCCGGGACGACCGGCTCGAGGTCGCGGACCCCGCCGGTCCGGGTGTCGTAGACGCGGAAGCCGCTCGTGGCAGGCGTCTCCACCCGCTCGTCCTCACCCGTCAGCACCGCGGAAGTCTAGCGGGGACGGGCCCCGCGGCCTCCCGCGTGCTCCGGGACCGGTGGGGCGTCAGTTCTGCGTGGACGCCTGGGCCATGAGCCGGCGCATCGCGTCGACCCCGTCCCGGAGGGCCTTCTGGTCCTTGCGCGAGAGCGAGGAGAGCATCGGCAGCACGCTGGTGCCGAGGCTGTGGCGCATCTCGGCCAGCCGCTCGCGGCCCTCGTCGGTGAGCCCGATCATCCAGGCCCGGGCGTCGCTCGGGTCGGCGGTGCGGGTGACGAGGTGCTGGGACTCCAGCTTCTTGATGTGGTTGGTGATCGTCGGCTGCGAGCAGTTCTCGGCGATCGCCAGGTCGCTGATGCGCACGGCGCCGTGGTCGCGGATCCTGGCCAGCAGGCGCACGGCGGCGAGGCTGAGGCCGAAGTCGGTGTCCCTGGGCACCCACCGGACCACGCGTGCCGCGGTGGTGACCACGTCCTCGCCCAGGGTCAGCAGGTCCTCGTCCATCACCCCACCCTAACGGGGGTATGTAAATGTTTCGCACTCGCGAGCCACGGCGGGATCAGCCCTTGCCCGCCCGTGCCCGGAGCGCGGCGATGTCCAGGAACCCGGCCGGACCGGCCGCCGGCTCGTCCTCCGCCGCCGCCTCGCCGTCCTCCCAGGGGTCGTACGGCGCGGTCTCCTCGTCGTCGTCGTAGCCCTGCGACGGGTCGTACGGGTTGGCGAGGGGGCCCATCGAGGCCATCGAAGAGAGGGCGATCTTCTCGTCGGGCAGGCTGCCGAGCACCGTGTGCATGTAGCTCTGCGTCGCCTCCTCGAGCGGGACCTCGCCCCCGGCGCGCTCGCTGAGGAACCAGCGGTGCTCGAGGACCTCGTGGAAGACCTCGGCCGGCTCGAGCTTGCCGCGCAGGTCCTGGGGCACGGAGTTGACGACCGGCTCGAAGCGGTCGGTCAGCCACTGGTGGGCCACGATCGACTCGTCGGCCCCCTGCTGGTCGGTCATGGCCCGGAAGTAGTCGAGGTCGTTGAGCAGGCGTCGCGCCTGGTTCTCCTCGGTGTCGAGACCGGTGAGGCGCAGCAGGCGGCGCTGGTGGTGGCCCGCATCGACGACCTTGGGCTGGATGCGGATCGTCGAGCCGGCGAAGTCGGTGGTGATGTCGAGCTCGGCGACGTCGAAGCCGAGGGCGTTCAGGCGGCGTACGCGGCTGTCGATGCGGTGCATCTCGGTGCCGGAGAACTCCTCGACCTCGGTCAGCTCCCCCCACAGCTCGCGGTAGCGGCTCTCGATCGTCTCGACGAGCACCTGCGGGTCCAGCGCCTCGTCCAGCAGGCCCCCGGCCTCGAGGTCGAGGAACTCTCCGAAGAGGTTCGTCCGGGCGATCTGCAGGTCGTGCTCGCGCTGGCCGTCGGTGAGCTTCTCGTGCAGCTCGCCGGTCTCGGCGTCGACGAGGTAGGCGGCGAACGAGCCGGCGTCGCGGCGGAACAGCGTGTTCGACAGGGAGACGTCGCCCCACAGGAAGCCGATGAGGTGCAGGCGGGCGATGAGCACGACCATCGCGTCGACGAGCCGGTTGACCGTGTCCTGGCGGACGCCGCGGGTGAAGAGCGAGCGGTAGGGCAGGGAGAACTGCAGGTGCCGCGTGACCAGCACCGAGTCGAGCGGGCCGCCATCGGTGTCCGTGCGCCCGATCACGACGCCGACGGCCTCGACCGACGGCGTGCCCAGGCGCTCGAGGTCGCGCAGGAGGGAGAACTCGTGGCGGGCGAGGTGCTCGAGGACCTCCTTGACCGCGTAGACCTCACGCCCGACGCGCACGAAGCGCACGACGTGGCGGGAGATGCCGCGGGGGAGCGCGACGAGGGTGTCGGTCGGCCACTGCGCCAGCGGTGTGCTCCAGGGCAGCGTGATCAGACGGGTGTCGGGCTTGACCGACAGGAATCGGGGCACGTCCACATCCTCCCAGCCGGGGTGACGACCGTCCGGCCAGCGCGACGGTTCGAGGGTCGGAACAGCACGACGCCCTCCTCCCGGGGAGGGAGGAGGGCGTCGTGAGCAGGCTCAGATCAGCGGGCGTTGTCCGGGGAGATCCGGTCGCCGCTCGCCTTGGAGAACACGTGGACGTGCTCCGGGTCGATCCGCAGCCGGACGGTCGTCCCGCGCTGCGGAGGCGTCCGGCCCGAGATGCGGGCGGTGATCTGGTTGGCGGTCAGGCGCTGGTCCTCGTGCAGACCGGCGACCGTGCCGTAGAGGAACGCGTCGGCGCCGAGCTCCTCGACCACGGCGACGTCGATCCCGATGCCGTCGTTGCCCTCACCCAGGGTGAAGTTCTCCGGGCGGATGCCCAGCATCAGGTTCTTCTCGTTCGACGCCCGCGCCAGGGTCTCGCGCGGCACCGGCACGACGTAGTCGCCGATGTGGATGCCGTCAGCCGCGACCTCGCCCTCGATGAGGTTCATCGCCGGGGAGCCGATGAAGCCCGCGACGAAGAGGTTCTTCGGCTTGTCGTACAGGTTGAGCGGCGTGTCGCACTGCTGCAGCAGGCCGTCCTTGAGGACCGCCACGCGGTCGCCCATCGTCATGGCCTCGACCTGGTCGTGGGTCACGTAGACGGTGGTGACGCCGAGCCGGGTCTGGAGCGCGGCGATCTGCGTACGGGTGGAGACGCGCAGCTTGGCGTCGAGGTTCGACAGCGGCTCGTCCATGAGGAACACCTGGGGCGAGCGCACGATCGCGCGGCCCATCGCGACGCGCTGACGCTGACCACCGGAGAGCGCCTTCGGCTTGCGGTTGAGGAAGTCCTCGAGACCGAGCAGCTTGGCGGCCTCGGCCACGCGGGTCTGACGCTCGGTCTTGCTGACGCCGGCCATCTTGAGCGCGAAGCCCATGTTGTCGCCGACGGTCATGTGGGGGTAGAGCGCGTAGTTCTGGAACACCATCGCGATGTCCCGGTCCTTCGGCGGCAGGTCGGTGACGTCGCGGTCACCGATGTAGATGCTGCCGGCGTTGATCTCCTCGAGGCCCGCGAGCATCCGCAGCGAGGTGGACTTGCCGCAGCCCGAGGGGCCGACGAGGACCATGAACTCGCCGTCGCCGATCTCGAGGTTCAGCTTGTCGACGCTGGGGTGGTCGGCCCCGGGGTAGACGCGGGTCGCGTCCTTGAAGTTGACTGTGGCCACGCCACACTTCCTTTCCACGGGCAGGTACGTGCCCGACGATCCGTAGTGGAAAAAACGCGTAGCGCCCTAGACGCAGCGCTGCGCAAGACGGACTGTAACGCAGTACGCCGCATCTGGGCAGTCCCGCCGCTCCGCCTCGAGCCCGCCCGAGCCTCGACCCGTACGTCCCAGGTGCCCCAGGTTTTTCACGTTCACGTGAAAAACTGGCGCTGAACCCGGCAGATCTGCCGTGCTGAGCGCCAGCTTCCCGTGGTCGGCTACCGCAGCTGGATGAGCTGGCTGCCGTCGTCGGTGCCGAAGTCGTCGACCACGGCGGTGACCTCGAGGCCGTCGAGGGTGACGGTGCCGCCGTAGTTCGTCAGGAACGCGGTGTCCGCGGCGTCGCGGCCGGTCGCCACGCGCAGCAGGCTCTGGCGCGGGGCGAGCCGGGTGGCGTCGACGACGTACCAGCCGCCCGCATTGGTATCGCTCGGCTCGAGGTAGGCCTCGCACACCGCGTGGTACTCCATCGGGCTCAGCCCGGGGGCGAAGACGGCGGCGAGGCGGGCGGGGACGTTCATCGCGCGGAGCAGGGCGATGCAGAGGTGCGCGTAGTCGCGGCAGACGCCCTGCCGGCCCAGGAACGTCCGGACCGCGCCGTCGGTCGGCAGGCTCGAGCCGGGGACGTACGTGAGGATGCCCGACACCCAGGTGGAGACGGCGTCGAGGAGCTCGGCGCCGTGCGTCCCGGAGAACTCGGCGGCCGCGGTCGGCGCGAGGCTGTCCGACTCGCAGTAGCGGCTGGGCCGCAGGTAGGTGATGAGGTCGAAGTCGTCGACCGGCGGCGGGGCGGACTCGCCGTCGACCACCGCCTCGTAGTCCATGAGGACCTTGCTGCCGATCGCGTCGAGCACGTGCATGCGGTTGCCGGTGAAGTCGACCAGCTCCCGCGCCACGACGGGTACGCCGTCGACGCTCAGGGCGAGGGACTCGCTCGCGAACGGCGACCCCTGCGCCCCGGCGATCGCGAAGACGAGGCGGGCGGGCGCCGAGAGCCCGAGGTCGAGGTGGCTGGTGACGGTCCGCTTCACGCACGACATCCTTCCGGACCGAGCGGAGCGCTGGGAAGCGCGCCGGTCAGCGAGACGCTTGCTCAATCCGTAGCCCGAGATGAGCTCAGAGGCCGGTGTGAGCGCTCACGCGGGCATCTCGGGCGACGAATTGAGCGGGCGGAAGGCGCGCATCAACACTCGACGATGTTCACGGCGAGCCCGCCGCGCGAGGTCTCCTTGTACTTGATCTTCATGTCGGCGCCGGTCTCCATCATGGTCTTGATCACCTTGTCCAGGCTGACCGTGTGCCGGCCGTCGCCGTGCAGGGCGAGCCGGGCGGCGGTGACGGCCTTGACGGCGCCGACCGCGTTCCGCTCGATGCAGGGGATCTGGACGAGTCCGCCGACCGGGTCGCAGGTGAGGCCGAGGTGGTGCTCCATGCCGATCTCGGCCGCGTTCTCGACCTGTGCGGGCGTCCCGCCCAGGACGGCGGCCAGCGCACCGGCCGCCATGGAACAGGCGGTGCCGACCTCGCCCTGGCACCCGACCTCGGCGCCGGAGATCGAGGCGGTCTGCTGGTAGATCGCCGCGATCGCCCCCGCAGTGAGCAGGAACTTGACGACGGTCTCCTCGGTCGGGCCCGGCAGGAAGGTGACGGCGTAGTGCAGCACGGCGGGGATGACGCCGGCGGCCCCGTTCGTGGGGGCCGTCACGATGCGCCCGCCGGAGGCGTTCTCCTCGTTGACGGCCAGCGCCCAGACGGTCAGCCAGTCCAGCGCGGCCAACGGGTCGGCCGTGCTCACCTCGCCGCGGGCGACGGCCGCGACGTCGACGTCGTGGCGCCCGTCGAGCGACGTCCGTAGGTCTGCGGCCCGGCGCCGCACCTTGAGCCCGCCCGGCAGCACGCCGGGGGTGGTCGTGCCCTGCGCGACGCAGGCGACCATCACCTCCCACAGGTGCAGCAGCCCCTCGCGGACGTCGGCCTCCGAGGAACGTGCGGCCTCGTTCGCGAGCATCACCTCGGCGATGCTCAGACCCTCGCGCTCGCAGGCCGCGAGGAGCTCGCCCGCCGTACGGAACGGGTACGGCACGGGCGTCGCGTCGGGCCGCAGCGTCGGGTGCCCGGAACCGTCGTCGTCCAGCACGAACCCGCCGCCGATGGAGTAGTACGTGCGGCTCAGCACCTCGGCGCCGTCGGCGTCCCAGGCGGTGCAGGTCATGCCGTTGGGGTGGAAGGGGAGCGATCGCCGCCGGTGCATGACCAGGTCCTCGCCGGCGTCGAACGCGACCTCGTGGTGCCCTCCGAGCCGGAGCCGCCCGGTTTCCTTGATCGTCTGCGCCAGGCCGGGGGCCGCGCCCGTGTCGATCGTCTCGGGGTCGAGCCCGGTCAGGCCCCAGAGGACGGCCCGGTCGCTGCCGTGCCCGTGCCCGGTCGCACCGAGCGACCCGAACAGCTCCACCCGTACGCGTCGCGTGCGCCGCAGCAGGTCCGAGGCGGTGAGCGCCTCCACGAACCGCTTGGCCGCGCGCATGGGGCCGACGGTGTGCGAGCTCGACGGGCCGATCCCCACGGTGAAGAGCTCGAAGACACTGACCACCGGGCCAGTGTGCCCGTCCAGGGCCTCCGGGGCCGCAGACGGGGCCGGGAACACTGGCGGAGCGGGCCCCGCCGGCGCACCCAGGCGGGGCCCCACTCGAGGTCGATTCTGCGCTCGCGCCGACCCCTCGACGGGAGCCACGCCGAGCTCCTCCGGGTCAGAGACCCTGGCGCTCGAGCTCGGCGGCGAAGACGTCGTACGCCCGCTCGTCGCGCAGCACGAACCGCACCTCCTCGACCTCCGTGCTCGCCTCGCGCACGCTCGCCAGCGCGATGCGGGCGGCGTCGTCCAGGGGCCAGTGGTACGCGCCGGTCGAGATCGCCGGGAACGCGACCGTCCGCGCCCCGACCTCGTCCGCGACGGCCAGGGAGCGGGTGTGGCAGGAGGCGAGCAGCCCCGACTTGTCGATGGTCTTGGCCCAGGTCGGCCCGACCGTGTGGATGACCCACTGAGCGGGCAGGTCGCCGGCGATCGTGGCGACCGCCTCCCCGGTCGGCAGCCCCTCGCGGAACGTGGTCTTCCGCACGCGGCGGCACGCCTCCAGCAGCTTGGGCCCCGCCGCCCGGTGGATCGCCCCGTCCACCCCACCACCGCCGAGGATCGTGTGGTTCGCCGCGTTGACGACGGCGTCGACCTCCTGCCTCGTGAGGTCGCCGAGGACGAGGGTGATCGCGGTCATGGGCTCACGCTAGATCCCGGGGTGCCGGCGGACCCTGCGCATTTCTGACGGCTCGTTCGCAGCGAGCCCGACGGCCTGGGCGTACGCCGAGGGCGGCGGGCCGATCGAGCCGTCACTTCTGAGCGGGACGGGCACGCCGCAGGCCGACCGCCGCGTCGGACAGCATGAGGGTCGACCCGCGGCCGCGGCGCGCCCGACGGGCAGCGGGTACGGGAGGGACGAAGGAGGCGATGACGTGCTCAGCGCGTTCGGGTGGGGTGCGGTGGCCGCGGGGTCGTTGTTCGTCGGGGCGCTGCTGGCCCTCGCCCGCAGCTGGCGGAAGGGACTCGTGGGCGGTGTCCTCGCCTTCGGTGCGGGTGCCCTCATCTCGAGCGTGGCGTTCGAGCTCGCTCAGGAGGGTCTCGAGCTCGGCGGGCCCGGGCCCGTCGCGGCCGGGCTCGCGGTCGGCGCGCTCGCGTTCTTCTTCGCCGACCGCGCGGTGGACCGCATCGGAGGGCGGAGCGGGGGCGGCGCGGGCGGGCTGCCGCTGGCGGTCGGGGCCCTGCTCGACGGCATCCCCGAGCAGGCGGTCCTCGGCATCGGTCTGGCCTCCGGTCAGGGGGTCAGCGTGGCGCTGCTGGTCGCCATCTTCGTCTCCAACCTGCCGGAGGGGATCGGCTCCGCGAGCGACATGAGGGCCAACGGCAAGCCCGCCCGCACGATCGTGTCGCTGTGGGCCGCCGTGTCCGTCGTCTGCGTGCTGGCGACGGTCGGCGGCTACGCACTCGCCGACGTGGTCGGTGGCGAGGTCAAGGCCGGGATCGACGCCTTCGCCGCCGGGGCGCTCCTGGTCATGCTGATCGACTCGATGGTCCCCGAGGCGCACAGCAAGGCGGGCAACCGCGCCGGGTTGGTCACCGTGCTCGGCTTCGCCGTCGCGGCGGCGCTCTCCAACCTCACCTGAGGCTCACCCCGCCCTAGTGCGGAACCGCCTTCTCGATGCCGGCGCCGGTGAGGGAGCGGACCTCGAGCTCGTCGTAGCGCTTCTGGCTCTCGGTGTCCTTGCTCAGCAACGTGCCGACGATGCCGCACAGGAACCCGATCGGGATCGAGACCAGGCCCGGGTTGCGCAGCGGGAACCAGGCGAAGTCGGCGTTCGGGAAGAGCGAGGTCGCCGTGCCCGAGCCGACCGGGGAGAAGACCACCAGCACCACTGCGGCGATCAGGCCGCCGTAGATGCTCGCCGTCGCCCCGGCGGTGTTGAAGCGCCGCCAGAAGAGGTTGAAGAGCAGCGCCGGGAGGTTCGCCGAGGCGGCGACGGCGAAGGCCAGCGCGACCAGGAACGCGATGTTCAGCCGCTGGGCCGGGATGGCCAGCGCGATGGCCACGGCCCCGATGCCGAAGGCGGCGATCCGGACGACGATCAGCTCGCTGCGCTCCGACGCCTTGCCCTTCTTGATCACGTTGGCGTAGATGTCGTGCGCGAGCGAGGAGGCCGACGTCAGGGTCAGCCCGGCGACCACGGCGAGGATCGTCGCGAACGCGACCGCCGAGATCAGCGCCAGCAGCACCGCCCCGCCGAGCGTGCCCTCACCACCACCCACGGCCTGGGCGAGCAGCGGCGAGGCCGCGTTGCCCGACGAGGTGGCGACGGGGCTGCCCTTGCCCGTGTCGACCAGCGTCGCGGCGCCGAAGCCGAGCACCAGCGTCATCAGGTAGAACGCGCCGATCAGACCGATGGCCCACAGCACCGACTTGCGCGCTGTCTGCGCGGTCGGGGTCGTGTAGAAGCGGACGAGGATGTGGGGCAGACCGGCCGTGCCGAGCACCAGCGCGAGCCCGAGCGAGAGGAAGTCGAACTTGCCGATCAGGTCCTTGCCGTAGAGCTGGCCCGGCTGCAGGAACGCCTCGCCCTTGCCGGACTTCTCGGCCGCGGCGCCGAGGAGCTCGGAGAGGTTGAAGTGGAACTGCGCGAGCACGAGGATCGTGATCAGCAGCGTGCCGATGATCAGGAGCACCGCCTTGACGATCTGCACCCAGGTCGTGCCCTTCATGCCGCCGAGCGTCACGTAGACGATCATGAGGATGCCGACGCCGATGATCACCAGGTTCTTGACCCCGGGGCTGCTGACGCCGAGGAGCAGACCGACCAGGCTGCCGGCGCCGACCATCTGCGCGAGCAGGTAGAAGATCGACACGACGATGGTCGACGACGCGGCCGCCGTCCGCACGGGCACCTGCCGCATGCGGAACGCGAGCTGGTCGGCCATCGTGTAGCGCCCGGAGTTGCGCAGCAGCTCGGCCACCAGCAGCAGCGCGACGAGCCACGCGACGAGGAAGCCGATGGAGTAGAGGAAGCCGTCGTAGCCGTAGAGGGCGATCGAGCCGGAGATCCCCAGGAACGAGGCCGCCGACATGTAGTCGCCGCCGATGGCGAGGCCGTTCTGGAAGCCGGTGAACGAGCGCCCGCCCGCGTAGTAGTCGGCCGCGCTCTTGTTCTGCCGCGACGCCCAGAACGTGATGCCGAGCGTCACCGCGACGACCGCGAGGAACAGCGTGATCGTCAGCGCGCGGTTGTCGCCGGCGGCCAGGGGCACGAGCAGCGGGGTCATCGTCCGGTCTCCTCGTCGTAGCGGGCGCCGAGCTTCGTCGCCAGCGGGTCGAGCTCACGGCCCGCGTGGCGGGAGTAGAGGTACGCGATGACGAAGGTCGACAGGAACTGCAGCAGCCCGAAGACCAGCGCGACGTTGACGTGCCCGACGACCGGGGTGTCCATGAAGTCGCGTGCCCAGTTGTTGCAGACGACGTACGTCACGTACCAGACCAGGAACGCGATCGTCGCCGGCACGGCGAACCGGCGGTAGCGCCGCTTGAGCTCCGCGAAGTCGGGGTCCTTCGCCAGCTCGACGTAGACCTCCTCGTCGCGCTTGCGCTGCGAGCCGGGTCCCGGCGTGCGCTGCGTCCGTGCCATCAGTGACCTCCGTTGGTCGCGTCGATTGGACGAGACCATATAGGCCACTGGTCTGCTCCGCCAGAGCGGCGCACCCGGTGTGGGCACGTTCCCACGGAGGTCAGCCGATCAGGAGCTCCAGCAGCGCCCCGGGCGTCTCGAGCTGGGGCAGGTGACCGGTCCGGGGGAGCAGAACGAAGCGGGCGTCGGGGATCAGGGCCGCGTACGCCTGCGCGACGTCGGGGTCGACGATGCGGTCCGCCTCGCCGGCCACGACGAGGGTCGGGACGGTGATCGATCCGAGCCGGCTCTGCAGCGTCGGGTCGGTCATCGTCGTGCCGCCGTAGACGGCGAGCGCGGCGCGGTTGCCGGGCATCAGGGCCAGAACCGCGGGCGGCAGGGTGGCCGGGTCCAGGCGGAAGCGGTCGGGCTCGTAGTAGCTGAGGTCGGCGACCTGGTCCAGCGTGAGGGCGAAGAAGTCGGCGGGACGGTGCCCGGGGACGTCGAGCCCGACGGCGCCGACCAGGGTCAGGTCGCGCCAGCGGGCGCGAGCCCGGCCGGTCGGCCCGGCGCACACCAGGGCCGCGAGCTCGGCGGCGATCCAGCCGCCGATGGAGTTCCCGACCACGCTGAGGTCGGTGAGGTCGAGGTGCTCGACGAGCGCGGCGTACGTCGCCGCCAGGCCTCGCGCACTGTCCAGCGCGGCGGGTCGCTCGGTGCCGCCGAAGCCCGGATGGGTCGGGACGAGGACCCGTACGCCGCCCTCCCGCGCGAGGAGGTCGGCGAAGGCGGCGACGGACTGCGGCCCCGCGCCCCCGTGCAGCAGCAGGACCGGGCGGCCCTGTCCCTGCTCGTCGACGCGGACGGGGACGTGCCCGATCTCGTCGACCTCGAGCGCGTACGTGGTGGTGGTGAGGGTGTTCGTCGTGGTCATGGGTCTATCTAAGCACGCTTAGGTAAGGATGCTTCTTCGACCGGTAGTCTGGCGGCATGACGTCGTCGCTCCAGGAGGTCGGGCTCGCGGTCAAGCGGCTCCAGTGGCGCCACCACCGCGCGGCCAACGTCCGGCTGGCGGAGCTCGGGCTCTCGCTGGTGCAGTGGGACGTCCTGCGCCACCTCGCCGCGCAGCCCGAGGCCTCGCTGCACGACCTGGCGGTGCTGACCTTCCAGACGGACCAGTCGATGGGCGCGCTGGCCGGACGCATGATCAAGCGCGGGCTCCTCGCCCGCGTCGACGGTCCCGGGCGCGCCGTACGCCACCGCCTGACCGAGCGCGGCGACGACGCCCGCCGAGCCGGCAGCGAGCTGATGGACGCGGTCCTGCGTGAGTCGTTCGGCGCCCTCACCCCGGAGCAGGTCGACCAGCTGCACGAGCTCCTGACCCTCACCGCCGGTGCAGACGCCCCCTGAGCAGCCTCAGTGCTGCGCGACCTTCTTCCGCTTGGGCAGCAGGTGCAGGACCGCCACGACCACGGCGCCCACGACGAGGCCGATGATCGCGGAGACGAGGGTGTTGGCCAGCCAGGCGAGCACGCCACCGAGCGCCGGCACCCCGTGCACGGCCTCCTCGACCGCGTGGACGAGCGCGTACGGGCCGTGCCAGCCGAGCTCGTCGGTGCCGACCAGCAGAATGTGGCCGCCGACCCAGAGCATGGCGACCATGCCGACCGTCGACAGGAGGGCCAGCAGCTTGGGCATGCCCTGGACCAGGCCCAGCCCGACCTTGCGGGCCGTGCCCGATTCGCGCCCGGACAGGTGCAGCCCGACGTCGTCCATCTTGACGATCAGCGCGACGACGCCGTAGACGAGCGCGGTGATCGCGATCCCGACCACGACGAGGATGATCGCCCGGGACAGCAGGCCCTCGTCGGCCACCTCGTTGAGGGAGATGACCATGATCTCGGCGGAGAGGATGAAGTCGGTCCGGATGGCGCCGGACACCATCGTCTTCTCCTGGTCGCCGCCCTGGACCACCGCCGGCTGGTTGGTCTGCTCCGGGTGGTGGCCGGCGACCTTCTCCCAGATCTTCTCCGCGCCCTCGAAGCACAGGTAGACGCCGCCGACCATGAGGATCGGCGTCAGCGCCCACGGCACGAACTGGCTGAGCACCAGGATCGCCGGGAGGATGATCAACAGCTTGTTGCGCAGCGAGCCCAGCGCGATCTTCCTGATCATCGGCAGCTCGCGGTCGGCGGTGAAGCCGGTGACGTAGCGCGGGGTGACCGCGGTGTCGTCGACGACCACGCCCGCCGCCTTGACGCTCGCCCGGCCCGCCGCGGCGCCGATGTCGTCGACCGAGGCGGCCGCGATCCTGGCCATCGCCGCCACGTCGTCCAGCAGGGCCGCGAGCCCGCCGCTCATCGGGCGGGTCGCCGTCGCTCGTCCATCCGACAACGCTACCGGGCGGGGGTCCACCGGGCGGCCGGCCCGGAGCAGGTCCGGCTGCGCGCCCACACTCGTCGTGCAGGCGTACGACCCACCTCCAGGGAGACCCCATGACCACCGCACCCCGTCGAGCAGCCGTCCCCGTCGGGAAGGTCCTCACCTCGGTGGCGGCCCTCGTCCCGGCGGTCGGGGCGTTCGCCGCCGACTGGAACGAGACCCACGTCTTCAACCCGCGGTGGCCGCCGCACGCGAAGTTCCACAACGCGCAGACGATCACCCTCGCCGTGGTCGCCGCCGGCCTGACGCTGTGGGAGACGTGGCGCCCGGGGCCGACGACACCGTCGCGGCTGCGCTGGTCGACCACGATGGGCGGGCTCTTCTTCCTCACCCAGGCCCCGGCGATCCTCTTCCCGGGCACGGCCTTCGTCGATCCCGAGAACGGGCTGCAGACCACGAAGCTCGGGCCGGTCCCGGTCAACCAGCTCACGGCGATCGGGGCGGTCGTCCTGCCGCTGCTCGCCGCGGGCCACGCCCTCGAGGTCAGGCGGCTCGGCGCCACCACGGCAGCGAGCTGAGGTCGACCGGCACGTCACGCTCCGCCGAACCCTCGACGACGGCCCCGTCGTCTGCCACCCAGCGCCCGGGCGGGAACGTGACGTGTTGCCTGGCCACGCCGGGTTCCAGGACCGGGGCGACGAGCAGGTCCTCACCCAGCAGGAACTCGTCGCGCACCTGCTCGAACCCCGGGTGGTGGTAGGCGAGCGGCCGCAGGACCGGCTCGCCCGCGCGGCTCGCGTGCTCGACCAGCGCGAGGAGCTCGGGCAGGAGCCGCTGCCGCAGGGCGACCGCCTCGGTGACCGCGGCCAGGTGCTCCGCGTCGAGCACGCGCCACGGGGCGAGGGAGAACTGCACCATCGGCATCAGGACCGAGCACTGCGCCCACCGCACGAACAGCTCGGCGTCGAGCGGGTCGCCGCCCAGGAACCCGCCGAGCTCCCCGCCGCCCACCATGTCGGGGCAGCCGTACGGGTGGCCGATCAGGCCCTGCGCGAGGACCTCGGGGATCAGCGACCCGAGCCCGTCAGCGCCCCACGTCGGTGGCTTGTCGTGCAGGCGCTGGGCGAGCGGCTGGCCGCCCGCCTTCCAGCAGGCCCGCAGCTCGTTGTACGGGTACTCGGCCGCGAGCCGCGCCCAGGCCTCGCTCTGTTTGGTCGGCGTGCCCGGCCCGGTGCCCGCGTAGGTGACGTCGGTCGGGCGGTAGTCGCGCAGGTCGCCCGCGTCGAGCTTGCATCCGTCGACCCCGTACGTGGTCCGCAGCGCGTCCAGCTCGCGGCGCAGCCAGCCGACGGCGTCGGGGTTCGTGAGGTCGAGGACGGTGCTGAAGCCGTTCCACCACTCACGTACGGCGGGCCTCCCGTCGGGCTCGCGGACCAGCCAGCCGCGGGTGGCGGCGGTGCGCGAGTTCTCGCTGTCGGGGCTGACGAACGGGACGACCCAGAGCATCACCGCGAAGCCCCAGGCGTGCAGCTGCGTGATCATGGCGGCCGGGTCGGCGAAGCGCGTCGGGTCGAAGCGCCAGTCGCCGTAGTCCTCCGACCAGCGGTCGTCGATCATCAGGAGCCCGGGCGGGAACCCGGCGTCGAGCACGCCCTGCGCGTACGCGAGCACCCCCTCCTGCGTCGGCGCGTACGGCATCTCGATCCAGGTGTTGTACTGCGGCGCCGTGAACATCAGCTCGGCCGGCGTCGTTCCGCTGGCGGGGAAGTGGTCGCGCGCGGCGGCCCGGAAGGCGTCCCCCAGCGTTCCCTGAGCCCGTTCTTCCGCTCCCTGAGCCCCGCCCAACGCTCCCTGAGCTTGTCGAAGGGCCACGTCCCCCTCGACCTCCAGCCCGCCCTCCCCGTCGAAGGCGAACGTGAACGGTTCGTCCGACCAGACGTAGCGCCCGTGGCTGGAGACGAGCAGGGGAGCGGACTGGTTCGCACCCGCGGTCGGGTCGCCGACGAGGCCGGCGTTCGTCGCCAGGTCACGCCGGTGCGGCGCGGCCCCGAACGGCATCAGCGTGCCGTCCGCGACCGCGCCGCCCCACCACCACTCGTCCGGCTCCAGGTCGATGCGCACCGGAGCATCCTGTCGTGCGTGCTCCGCGAACCTTGATCAGGTGGGGTCAGCGGTGCGCGCGGGCCGCCTTGCGGATGAGGTCGGCGACGGCCTTCGGGTGGCTCGTCATCGCCACGTGGGAGCTGTCGAGCTCGATCGTGTGCGACCCGGCACGCTTGGCCATCGCCCGCTCGGCGGCCGGCGGGATGGCGTTGTCGTGCTTGGCCACGACGAAGTAGCTGGGGATGTCCTTCCAGGCGGGCGGGCCCGACTCCGCCCCGAGGGAGAAGAACGTGACCGGCCGCTGCGCCGAGGCCATGACCGCCGCCTGACGCCGCGGAAGGTCGGCGGCGAACACCGCGCGGAAGAACTTCGGGTCGATGCTCACGTCGGCGTCACCGGCGGGAGCGCTCGGGTAGGGGCGCAGGACGAGGTGCTCGAGCAGGAGCGGGGGAGCGCCGTTGCCCAGCGCGTTGGCCTGGATGGCCGTCTCGTGCTCGGCGAGCGCATACGCGGAGACGTAGACGAGGGCCTTGACGTTCGCGTTGCCGGTCGCCGCGTTGGTGATCACCGCACCGCCGTACGAGTGGCCGCCGAGGATGATCGGTCCCTCGATGGTCCCGAGGAACTCCTTGACGGAGGCGGCGTCGCTCTTGAGTCCGCGCAGCGGGTTCGGCGGCGCGTGGACCGTGTAGCCCTGGCGCTGGAGGATGGCGATGACGTCGCCGAAGCCCGACGCGTCCGCGAACGCCCCGTGCACCAGGACGATGGTCGGCTTCTTGCCCTTCGGCTTGTCCTTCGCCGCAGACGTCGCCGATGGGGTGGCCTTCGTGTCGGCGTGCGCGGCGACGGGCGCGAGGGCACCTGCCGCGGTGGCGACAGCGGCGGTGGCGAGGACGGTGCGTCGTTTGACGTCGTGGGTCTCTGGGCCGGTCATGGGTGTCCTGTCTTCGCTACGAGCGGGTGACCGACGTCGACGACGTCGATGGTGGGGCGACGGACGTCGTGCTCGTGTGGCGGCGTGATGCGGCACCACGTTCCCGCTCGGCTGCGAACAGCAGCGTCTGCACCGTAGGACCGGCGACGAGGCGCTGACCAGGGCCGAACGCCTCTTGCCAAGTGCCGCGGAGAACCTGACAGAACTGTCATCTGCACGACAGGGACCCGTCAGCGCCGCCCGATGAAGTAGGGGACGTCGGAGAGACCGACCACCAAGCCCCAGGAGCAGACGCCATGACCACCACCGCCCCCTTCGCCCGCAACGTCAAGCGCGCCGCCGCCCTCTCCGGCGCGGGCCTCCTCACCGCCCTCGGCCTCGCCTTCGCGGTGCCGAGCTCGGCCTCCGCCGCGGACGTCCCCACCTGCAACGGCCTCGTCGCCACGATCGTCGGCACCGACCGCGCCGACGACATCGAGGGCACGCGGGGCAACGACGTCATCGTCGGCCTCGCCGGCAACGACGAGATCGACGGCAACGGCGGCAACGACACCATCTGCGGCAACGCCGGCAACGACGAGATCGACGGCGGTTCCGGCAACGACTGGCTGCAGGGCAGCACCGGCAACGACGAGATCGACGGCGGCTCCGGCAACGACAAGGTCTTCGGCTCCTCCGGCGACGACGACCTCGAGGGTGGCAGCGGCAAGGACACCGTCGACGGCTACACCGGCAACGACCGCCTCGAGGGCAACTCCGGCCAGGACCGCCTCTTCGGCAAGGACGGTGACGACTTCCTCGAGGGCAACGGGAGCCGCGACACCCTCGACGGCGGCGCCGGGGTGAACCAGACGTTCCAGGGCAGCGCGTCCGAGCGGGCCGAGGACGCCTGGGAGCGTCAGTACCGCGGCGACGACGACTGATCCCCAACCGCTGAGCCCGAAGACCGCTCCCTGAGCTTGTCGAAGGGCTGAGGCATCGCCGAGGGGCCGTCCACGCGGACGGCCCCGTCGGCGCGCACGGGACAATGAGTCGGACGAGGAGGACCAGGTGCCCACAACCACGTCGCGTCGGCGACTGACCACCGGAGCGGTGGCGCTGGCCGTCGCCGCGCTGCTGGCGCTGACGGCCTGGCTGCTGATGCGGCCCGACCCCGAGGAGTCCGTCGCCCCCGTGGTCGTCGACGAGGTGAGCGCCGCGCCGCCCGTGTCCGGCCAGGCGGGCACCACCCAAGAGCAGATCGAGGCGCTCGACCGGCTGTCGGGCAGCCTGCGGCACGGCGGGGACACCGCCGAGTTCGTCCTCGACGACATCGAGCTCGACTTCGGGCCGGACGCCTGGGTGCTGACCGCGCCCGCGACCGCGGACTTCAACCGGAACGGCACCGTCGAGCCGCTCCTGGCCGAGCTCCAGAGCCTCGTGGACCAGCCGGTCACGGCGATGGTCCGGCTCGACGAGGACGGCGACGACGCGGACGTCTTCGTGCTGAACGACCTCACCTACCGCGACAGCACCGGCGCGAACCTCCCGTGGCAGCCGGTCGAGACCGGCGGTAGTGCCGCGCCGTCAGCGACCGTGCGCGAGGCGGCGATCGACGCCGTCGGAGCCGGCGCCAAGGTGACCGAGCTCGAACGCGTACGGGCTGGCCGCGTCGCCTGGGAGGCGACCGTGGTCGACGCCCAGGGCGTCGAGCACTCCGTCCTGCTCGGGGCCGACGGCGTCGTGCTCGACCTGCGCCGAGCGGACTGACCCGCCGTGGCGATGGTGCTCCTGATCGAGGACGAGGTCGGCATCTCCGACTTCGTCCGCCGCGGCCTCGAGTCGGCCGGCTTCACGGTCGTCGTGGCCGCGGACGGGCTCTCGGGCCTCAAGCTCGCGCAGCACGACGACGTCGAGCTGGTCATCCTCGACCTCGGGCTGCCCGGCCTCCCCGGTGAGCAGGTGCTCGCGCGGCTGCGGAACGTACGCCCGGCCGTCCCGGTCATCGTCCTGACGGCGAAGGGCGCCGTGCAGGACCGGGTGACCAACCTCGAGGCCGGCGCGAACGACTACGTCGTGAAGCCGTTCAGCTTCAGTGAGCTGCTCGCCCGCGTCCGCGTCCAGCTCCGCCGTCCGGAGCAGACGTCGTCCGTCCTGCTCGAGGCCGGTGGCCTGACCCTCGACGTCCGGACGCGCGAGGTCAGCATCCACGGGAAGAACGCGACCCTGTCGTCGCGCGAGTTCACACTGCTCGAGGTGCTGATGCGTCACCCCGGGCAGGTGCTGTCGCAGACCCAGCTGCTCGACCAGGTGTGGGGCTACGGCTTCGACGGCGCGTCGAACGTCGTCGAGACCTACGTCCGCCACCTGCGCCGCAAGATCGGTGCCGAGCGGATCCAGACCGTACGGCGCGCCGGCTACCGGCTGGTGCTCGAGTGAGGCACTCCCTCTACGTCCGCATCGCGTCGATCGCGCTCGCGATCCTCGCGGTCACGATGCTGGCGGCGGCACTGCTCACCGCTCAGCTCATCAGGGTCGAGCAGCGTGAGGACCTGGACGAGGTGCTGCGGCGCGAGGTCACCGCTCTCGCTCTCGGGCTGCCCGACCAGCTGACTGAGGCGAGTGGGGCCGACGGGGTCGCCGACGCGGCGGAGGTGGACGTGGCCGTGCAGCGCTACCTGGCTCTGCACCCCGGCAGCCAGCAGCACCTCACCGTCGTGACGCTGGGCAACAAGACGTTGAGCACCCAGGACGGTCCGTCGGAGCTGATCTCGCTGGACCGCTCCGGTGGTCTGCCCCGGGGGACGGTGGGCCGGCTCCTGACGGTCGGGTCGTCGGCCGGGCCTCTACGCGTGCTGACGGCTGACGTCGTCTCGCAGGGGCAGGCGATCGCGCAGGTCTCGGTCTTCGGCCCGCTCGGCCCGAGTCTCGACTCAGCGCGCCAGGCGTTCACCCGGATCGCGTTGGCGAGCGCGATCGGGCTGGTGCTGGGCGGGTTCGTCCTGCTGGTCGCGCTGCGCCGGGCGCTGCGTCCGGTGCACGAGCTGGCTTCAGCCGCGCGATCCGTTGACCTCCGCGACCTGAGCAGTCGTGTTCCAGAACCCGAGGGCCGCGACGAGGTCTCCGCGATGGCGGGGGAGTTCAACCGCATGCTCGACCGCATCCGCGACGACGAGGACAAGCGCAAGCAGCTCCTCGCCGCGATCTCGCACGAGCTCCGCACGCCGCTGGCCGTGGCGCGGGGGCACCTGGAGCTGCTGGAGACGCTGGGTCCGGAGGAGGGTCAGACAGCGGCAGACACGGCCGCCATCGCGGGGCGTGAGCTGGACCGGCTGAGCCGGATCGTCGACGACTTGACCGCGCTGAATTCGGGCTCAGACCGGGCCGACGTCGAGATCGGTCCGGTGTTCGCGCCGGACGTGATCGACGTGCTGCGCGATCGGGTCGCGGGGCTTGGCTACACCGACGTCGAGATTCTCGACGCTCCGCCGGTCGTGGCGTTGGGCGACGAGGACCGGCTGACCCAGGCTTTGCTCGCCCTCGTCGTCAACGCAAGAACTCACACTCCACCTGGTACACCGGTATCAGTGCACGCCGGTTCTGCTGATGGCCACGTCGAGTTCCGCGTGTCCGATACGGGTCCGGGGTTGGCGTCAGAGGTCGTCAAGCGCGCCTTCGAGCCCTTTGTGACGACGAAGAACTTGGGTCCTGGCCGCACCGCGGGACTTGGACTCAGCGTCGTCAAGGCCGTTGTCGAGGCGCAGGGCGGCACGGTGGCTATCAAGTCCGGACCAAAAGGAACAACGGTGCTGATCACCACACCGCTGGATGTCTAAAAACTGGCCAGAGGCGTTGCGCGGTCGCGGTACCAACAGTGTGCACTGAGTATCCACATAGCCGAGCCTCGCGCTCTACTGAGCGCTTGCAAGGAGAGGCGGCCTGCACTCGGTGGCTTCGTTCATCCTACTCGGACCGGGCGTGTAGGTAAATCTCAGTTCAATGCGAGTTTCTGTCGACTTGGACGCGCAGAGTGAGCGCCAGCTAATTTGATCCGACCTCTATCCGTTCCGGCGATGAGTTGCTTGAGGGTTGCTGGAAGCATCTGCTTGCTCGCCGCCGTTTGCTGATGCGACGCACATGAGCGACGTTCGTCAGGGGATTCCTCAGTGCCAGTGCGCGTGCGGTTGACCAGCCGCTACTCGTCGCGACATGCGCCGGACAGGTCCAGAAGGCGACAGAGAGTGTTACTTGAGAGATGTGGTTTTAGAATGGAGGCTCGGCGGGGGGATCTTCTCGACGAATAACAACGTCTTCGCCAGTTTGAACTGAAACGTCTTCTTCACCGGTAAATCCGTCGCCCATGGTCTTCAGCTTCCCTGCGCCTCCCACAGAGGACTGTGACCGCTGTCGGTCCGTAACCTTGGCGAGGGACATTTTCTCGCGCACCTCACTGATCTCAAGGCGGAGCTTAACGAAGTTCACAACATCCAGTTCCTCGCCGGTGACAGGATCATTCACATGCTCACTGCGGAACAGGATCACTTCGTCGCCAACCTGAACTCCAGTTGCTTTACCGACATTTACGGCGAGGAGTGTGGGGGTCAGGATCTTAGCGACCTTCGCCATTATTTGAATGCTCATGAGTCATCACCATCTTCTGAAGGATTAATGAGGTCGGAGAGGTCGATTGGCGCAAGAACAACGCCTCTCGGAGCGGACTTATCGGCTCCCGCTTGACTTGCGACGCTTTCAAGAAAGGGTGTGAGTTTACGACCTGCCGGTACAAACCAGACGTAGCCATCCCTGACTGCATGGCTCACCCGAAGTGTTCCGAGCGAAGTGTCCAACTGACCCTCTGCCACAAGGTTGAAACGAGTGTTTATCGAAGGTGGCGTCCCGTCTGTGGGTACGCGTCCGCAAACTCGAAGAGTTCCAGACTCGATACTGACCGAGACGAGTACCGGCAAAGCTGAGTCTAAATTTAAGCTGGCCCCAACTACCTGTGCCTGACCTTCGATGACCCCTTCGTCGTATGCGCGCTGGACCTCTTCGTCGTGCTCAACCACTTGGCCGAGCAGGTTTTGCTCTATCTGTCTCTGCTCTTCTAGGCGCACAAGAAGGGGCCCGTACCCTCTATAAGCAGAAGAAATCGCTAGTGCGTGCTTCCAAACTTGCGGAACCGCAACAATGAGGATTCCAAGGACAAGAATTGCCACCGCCCACCGAAGAACCCCAAATTGATCGGCGCCGGCAAGTATGCCGACAATGACGCCGATGGACACGACGGCGGTCCAAAAGCGCTTCCACACGGCAAATCCTTTCAGATTCTCGAGGGTGTCGGATAGGTAAGTTCCGCACCCATTGTCGGATCCACCTGATTGAGCTGACGGTCGGACTCGAACCGACAACCGCCTGTGTAGAAGTGGTGTGGTTGACCAGGGGTCATCAGAGTTCACTAATCCTCGCGCTGACAAGGGAGAACGACCGTAGGGTCGTTCACTGGAGTTCACTCGATCACGTAGGGCTGTACCTGCTGATCGGCACATAAATGGGGAACGGTTCGCGTTCCCCACGAAGCGCGAGAGGGAGATCGGGTAGATGAGCAATGACAGCACCTTGAACATGGCCTGGGTGCCGGACTGGACCCTGCCCGATTGGTCTGTACGGACGTACACGTCTGGAGACCGGCTGGTGCTCGAGGCTGAGCAGGACGCGCCGATGGGCGACATCCTGCGCCAGGTCTACGGAGCTGGGTGGCAGGAGATGGGAGACCCGATGGGAGAGCTGGTGTCGACCGACGGTCGCCCCACGTTCGTGCGCTTCTACATGGTGCGGCGGTGAGGTTGCCGCCCAGTGGGCGCAGCCCGCAAATCTCACACAACGTTGTGCGCGGCTGCGGGAAATCTGGCGGCGTGTCGCTCCCGAAGATGTCACATCCTGCCAGGACCATTGGCTGAAGACGGCGAGTCCTCGCCGTCACCCGCTAGGGGTCGAACGTCGGCACAGCGCTGGCACGAGGTCTCCTGACGAGAGGTGCCACGCCCCATGTCAAACCGTCCCCGTCTACGCCGCATGGGACCGCGCGTTGAGCCCCAGCCTCTGATCTACCAGGCACCGCCCCCCGCTGCGCAAGTGGTGCCGGGCGCAGGGCTGCCCCCGCAGTACGGCATGAGCTTGCCGGGCTTCCAGCCCACGACCAGGCTGCCCCCGATGACTCCGGCGCAGCACGATCAGATGGCGGCGGTTATCGCGGATGGCCATGCCCCTGCGATCTGCCCCCGCTGCGGGTGCGTGTTCCAGTCTGGTCTTCACTTCGGTTACGCGATCCACACGACCGTGATCGGCGGTCAGTCCTCGTGCCCGAACTGCGGCCATATGGCTGCGATCCCGGATGGCGTCTACGACCTCAACCCTCTGATCCGAGAGTTAGCGGCGAAGGCTGACCGCGAGTCGCTCCTCGCGCTGGTCAGGGCGTTTCGCGGTGCTCAAGGGGGAACCGGGCAAGAGCTGGCTGCAGCTGTGGCCGCTGCAGGGCAGAACGCACCGAGCGAGGCCCAGCCGCTGTTCCTCGCCCTGGCCAAGTTCGTCAAGAGTCTTCCGACGGGAAGTCTGGCGGAGTGGGCCGCGGTGATCGTGGCGCTGCTGGCGCTCCTGGTCGGAGGTGGCATCAACGTGACGGTCAACAACGTCACCATGAACGATGGTGGCGCGAAGGAGGGACCCGCTCCCTCAGCCTCAGCGAGTCCGAGCGCAACTCAGCAGGCCACGCCTTCTTCGTCAGCCCCATCTCCTGCCCCGCACCGCTAAGACGCAGTGGCACCAGGGGGTGGGGGTGCGACCCGCACGACCGACGATCCCTCCACCGCTCGTCGCGGCGGGTGGCCGCGCGCCACGGTTTCATGACCCGGAGTCTCATCGCTCGGTTCCAGCGGGAGGTAGTAGGCCCCAGGGGCTGGTGTCCTATTCTTCGTCAGCCGTTAGAACTTGCACGCCACCGGCTCGACGTACGAATTCGAGGTAGTCACTACCGTATTCCGAAGCTTGGCGCCCCGATGATCCTCCGTAGCCGCTGACGTCTACCAAGCATCCGCTCTGGTCGAGGGTGGAGAGCACAGGATCGATTCCCGGACCCAACGAGGGGAAGCGCTCAAGGATCTCCTGCCGCGACCAACCTGCACGTTCTGGTCGAGGTGGCTCGGTCAGGAACTCGAGCACCAGCAGGTGCACGGAGTCGAGCGCGGCGGTTGTCCTCACCCTGAGCCGGCTGAGCTCCAGCACGGCGTCGTCCGTGAGACCGTCCGCCAGGGCTTGACTCAGCGTCTTGAGCTTGTCCTCGTCCAGGGCCTGCCATGCGGCGTTGAGTGCCTCCGTGAAGAGGGCCGCGTTGCGAGGGGTCTCGAGCCAATACTTGAGGCTCTCGCCGTTCAAGCCGGCGAGTGCCGTCGAGGTTTCAGCGACGGAGGCGACCCTGACGCCGGATCGTCGGACTGCGTCCGCGATGAACACGGGCACGACAGAGCCCAGTTGGGCGCCGAGCACTCCACCGACGTCCGCTCCGACGAAGGTGCTGATCCCGGTTGTTACAACATTAACGGCGAGCTCGACAGAATTACGCACGATGCAGAGATTAGGCGTCGTGGGGCGCATGGTCGCGGGCGAGCGGCGCACGTCGCGCTGCGGATAGCAGGGCCGCCTGGCCTGCGGTTCGCCACCCCAGTCGGACTACCGGAGGTGCAGGGGCGGCTTGGCCTGGGCTAGATGTATCGCGGCGCTTGGTCTTGGCGGGATGTAGCAGCAGGACGCTCTAGTTCGCTCCCGGTCGCTACGACCGTCGTCGATCCTCGATGTCAGGACGACCGGGCGCGGTTTAGCCCCTCGCACCTCTACGTCCACGAGCTGGCGTCGCCGACCGTAGTATTCGATGATGCAGCCCCTACCGCCAGCAGACTGGACCTCAGAGGACGGGCTAGTGACTGTCGGGGTCGAGCACGGCCGCCCGTACATCGACTTCCACCCTAGGTTTCGGCTGTCCGACAAGGGCCACGCCCTTGGCCTCGCCGAGCTCACCGGTTGGGAGTTAGATGTGAACGCCGATGAGGTCTTGCTCGAAGGTCGTCGGCGCCGCATGTACCTCAAGCCCTTGACCTAATCCCACCCTGGACTAATCGCTGAGTTTCGACTCGCGCACAGGGAATTCGCCCCCCCTTTATCTAATCCATACCTGTTCAACTGAAGATATCGCCGGATTGCGAGAGAAAAACTTCGGGGACGCCAAACTGTGGTGCCGGACGAACGTCTTCGATTTGTTGGACGCATGCAGACGGGACGCAGCGGCAAAGTGCGTAACTCGATATGTCCGACGTGGCGCTGCCACTTTGGCTTGAATGCGGACGTAGCCCAGGGCGAGAGGCTAGCTACGTAACTCTGGCACAAACAGGCGTCGCATCGACCAGCGCCGGAGCCGACAACGTTTCACCGTCGCCGGTTCCGTTCCGAGGCTGGATCACACAACGTGTCCAGAGCGTCGCTATCCGTTCCGGGTATGGGGGCCGCGGGCCATCTGTGGCTGGCGGTGGGCTCGACGCTCGCCTAGTGCATTCTCAAAGAAGGTTCATGCGATATTGCACTACTCGGCGCTCGCCAGCGGCCAGGCGATCACGGGTGAGGATGTGTACCTGCGTCGTCGTGGCCTGAATGACACCGGTCACGGCTATGACGATGAAATCGGGGTCGTTAACCACGCGCGCCCATTCGAGTGCCGTCATGTTGAAGGACAGAGACGAACCTTGGATGCCCTTGACTTCAACATTCAGACTCGAGTCACCCTTACGGAACTCGAGGTCGTAACCGACGCCAAGCTTCTGGCAGTCGCGGTGAAGCCGCCAGCCTTGATTTGCGAGGTAGACCTTCGCGACATGTACGGCGCGGCGTTCGATGTACTTGTCGAGTGCTTGCCGAGCTTTGCCTCGAGCGGCTCGACGCTCAGTGTTCTCCCGCTCGACGTCGTCTGTCAGTCCTGCCGGCGCAACTACCTCAACCAGAGGGTTTGCAGTCCCTGGAGCGGGAAGGACTTCCGGCAACGGGTCGGTAGCCGACAGGTCTACCGAGGCTTCTACGGGCGGGACACCACTTAGAAGGCGATCTGCTTCATTCTCGTTTTTGACGTCCTGCGGAACAGGTGCTGTGATAGGAGCCGTTGCGGGTTGAACTGTGCTTGTGTCGAACTTCTGGGATGCAAGCGGGACTGGTGCGCCCGTTCCAGCCTGAACTATGGCGGCGAGAGTTTCGTAGTCGATCTCAACGATTCCGTGTTGAGGGTTCCAATTTTCGATGGCTACGTCGCCGGCGAGGACGGGTAGGTCAAACTCCTGATAGTCGGTCAACTCTGCGCGGTAGCCCTCGCCATCGACGGCCCCAATCTCGGAAACGACTGCGTGTGCGATAAACGCTCGCCGGGGCTGCTGGGTTGCTTTCCTAGTTCGGTAGAAAACGACACGTGATCCGGCGCCCGCCTCAAGGAATGGAACGCGGCCAGACACGTTGTCATCGAAGCCATAGGACTCGCCGGGAACGTCTGCGTACTGCTTACTTACCGGATGATCTGCAATATTTAGAATGAAGCATTGCGGCTGAGCGGTAACTCCGCGCAGTAGTTTTCTATAACCACCATTCGTGACGGTGCCGCCGCCGTCCGGGCCGAGGTGCTCGCTAGAGTCGTGCCCCCCTTCGTACCGTTCGCCAGCAGCGATGAGCGCGAATTCAAGCTTTCGGTAAGTAGTCGGGAGTGAAGCCGGGTCGCCGCCAAATTTTCGGACAACCGCGTCGAGGAATTTAGTACCCACGGTGCTACCGGGCGGCACCTCCGGAGCGTCAATGCCTAGCAAACCTGCGATCTTGGTTGTAATGTCGCGCCGATAGAGGCGCTTAGCCCGTCCTTGAACTGCCACTCTTCATCCTCTCAACTGACTACACTGCTGTGCTCGATCATCGTCGACCTAGGCGGATCATAGGGGTGGCTACAGCCTCTACGGGCAGACAATCGTCAATGCCCTCCGGACGGCCCGCTCTGATTCCGGCGGCGCGCGCACTGCTCCCATATGAGCGCAGTGCAGCCGGTCCCACTCAAAACGTGCGACCTGTGCTCAGTGATTCCGCCCAGGACTCGAGGAACGGGGGGAAGCGCCGAGCCTTGCGACTCCTCTTGCGCCTCGGCGCTGAGCGCGGTGCGGCGCGTTAGTCCTCATCTCCCGGGAAAGACCTCTAGCCGCTGTGCCCAGGCCCTCAACCAGTGGTGGTGGGGGGGCTGGCTGTCCTCTGGGAGTCGCTACACGACGCGTGTCTTGGTGGGCTGCGATGACGCGACTCGGTGGCCGAGGCTGGGCCGAGGAGAGCACTTCGCCGCTGGACTACCTCAGACAGCCGAGCCGCCGGCTCGGCTGGACCGACGACGGACGCACCGTGCTGGCGCTCTACCAGCTCGAGAGTCGGGGGGGTGAGGATCTGGCAGGTCTCGAGATGCGCTTGGTCGGTCTAGCGCTCAAGGTTGGCGTCCTGGTGCGACGGGCTGGCTTCGGCATCAGTAACTGACGGCCCACGGGGCGCTACCCATCGCTCCCCCTCGTGAGATACATGCCCGTTGCGCGTTGGATACGAGCATGGAGTCGGAGCCGTAGGCGCGACGCACGGCCGGTCGTAGTGTCTGTGATAAAGATCGTGGTCGTGTCCACGTTGGCCGGGTTCCCAGACGGGATGCGGAGCGTCCTGCAGGGGGACTTCGGAGAGTCCTGGCTGTCGGTTGTTGCTGCAGGTGCGGGCTTGAGCCATGGACCGCACGCCACAACTGACCTATTGAAGGCCGATATCCAGTTGACACTGCGGGAGGAGGTGGAAGGCGTCTTCAATCCCTCCGTGCTCGTGCAGGTCAAGACGACTAACGCGCTTCGCGACGACGGGGAGGAGTGGGCCTACGACTTGGACGTATCAACATACAACGTGCTACAGAACTCCAAGGAGCGCCTTCGTCGCATTCTTGTGGTAATAGGCGTTGCAGAGGATGGCGAGACGACACGGTCGCTCACAGAGGGTACGCTTCTGGTTGGACAATCCGCGTGGGTCTCGTTGGAAGGCGCCGAGGCGACGAAAAACAAAGAGACCTGTGTCGTCCGCTTGCCCAAGGCGAATACGCTCGATGAAGCAGGGCTGCGTAAAATGTTGAAGACTTTTGGCGTCCCGCAATCAACTGTTCGAGGTTTCGAAGAGCTCTGGCAGAATGCGGATTATGCTTGGGCTTTCCCTGGTGAGGGTCTGGCGCAGTGACCGAGAGCCCGGTTAGCGCGGTCGAACAAGAACTGTCCCGTGTTCGTGATTACTTGAAAGCTGCTGGTTGGTCTGTGGTCTCCGCTGGAAGCAGGGAGACGGTCTGGAGTACCCATATCGATGAGCGGGAGCTCGTCGTCGTTCTTCCCTCGTCGTCCGAGGGTCTCTTGAACATCCGAGACGATCTAGAAGGAGCATACGCGACGCTAGCTCTCGCAGAGCGCCGCTTGCCAACTGAGGTAGTCGCTGATGTTGAGTCCGAGGGTGCCGATTCTTTGGCGGTCAGACTTACTCCGAAGACGCCATCAGGAACAGCGCCGCTCACCCTGGCCCATGACGCCATCGGCGCGCTCAGGCAGTACGTACTGGGTTCGGCGAGTGCTCTCTCTTACAATTCGCTCGTTCTGCCAACTAGACGGCCTGCGAATGCCGAGACATATGCGGCAGCTGCAAGGCTGGCCACATCAAGGGGGAGTTTCATACTCAACCTTACTCTTCCTCTAAGAGTGCAGAAGCAAGACGACTCCCAGGCGCTCTTCGCCGAAAGCCTGCCCTTCGGTCGTCGCGTTGCTAAGCGAATGCAAGATACGGCCACTCGGGCTTCAGCGTTGTCGGCGCGCTTGATTGCGCTTGGTGGATCTCTGTCGGAATTTGCTAGTTCCAGCGGCGTGGGAAATGCAACTGAGTTGGAAGCTCTAGCGCATTTGGGCGGCCTTTCGTCGGAGTACCGATTACGGTTCACGCAAAGCGTACTCGCTCCAAGTGCTGCGCCGGTGAAACTGCTCCAAATCACTCCGGAGCAACAAGGGGTTCTGGCCGAGGCTGCGCGGTACCTGCGAGAGATGCAAGAGAAAGACGATATCACCGTGGAGGGCAAAGTCGTTCGGCTTTTCCGTGCGGCCCCGTCCGGTCCGGGCGACGTCACTATCAGCGCGGTCCTTGACGATTCAGGGCAGGAGCGACGTGCCAAGGTGAACTTAGGGCCCGAGGACTACGCGGAAGCCAGCCGTGCGCACCTCGAAGGGTTGTTGGTCAGGGTTAGCGGAAATCTCACGGCGATGGGCACCAGCAGTCAAAGGCTCGAGGCCCCCAAGGGTTTCACGGTCGTGAGCGACATCTTCTATGAGTAATTGTTGGGCCAGTGAGCACTAGGACTTAGATTGGCTGAGCCACCGGTCCGGCTGGACCGCCTACGGGGTCGAGTGGTGGCGCCCAACCGGCTTGATAGCCAGGAGAACGAGGACCTGGCGGACTCTAAGGTTCGCTCGGTCGGCCTTCCGCTTCAATAGTGAGTGCTGGCGTGTTGGGCTGGGTTCGACGCTGGGGCGAAGTTGCGCATCGTGCATTTCTGTGAGTCTATATTCACGTGAATCCATGGCTTACTACTTTGCTACCCCTCGTCGGTGCGCTGATTGGTGGAGGCATTGCCTACTTGACCAATCGACAGCGACTTGTTGCCGAAGGAAAAGCTCGTTACGGCCAACAGATCCTCGATCGTCTCGTAAGTGCGTTGGCATTACTTACAGCCATGAAGCAGAACGTCACGCTTCCAGACGACGACAAACCCAAAGCGCAACTAAAAATGCTCACGAACTTGCAGAGCCACCAGCAAGTGCGACAAATCTGCGATGAGTTGCAACTGATCTGCCGCTCAGCCGACCTCCCGCTTGCCTTGCAGCGCGCGGGGGATGCCTACTACGGCTACGCCCAGATGGGGCTCATGTCGGAGCACGCAAGCAAGGCCGCCCATGAGACCTTCCTTGCGCACGACAAGGTTCTACGCGAGGCCCACCATGAGTTGGGCGTAACGCTCGAGCGCACTTATGCGCTTTATCCGCGTGGCTTCGTCTTGGGAGATCCGCCGAAGAAGCGACGGTGGCAGATCTGGCGAAAGAAGTAGATGCGGACCCCCGGCCCGTAGAGCAGTAACCGCACGACCGTGCGCAGGGTCTTGCGCAGGCACATCTTGAGTTCGCTGTTACGTCTGGTCGTTAAGTACCTGGCGAACCCCCGTGGAAGGGTGGGGGTGCAACCCAAAGCGAGCGCAACCCTGCCACCGCTCGTCTTAGCGCGAGAGCAGTTGCCACGGTTTCAGAGTTCGTGGTGCAGGCCTGATCTGGGCCCTAGAGGGCCCGTCTGGCGGTGGGGGAGCTCGACCCCTGGACCTCCGATGCCCTGCCAAGTCATCGGAGGTCCAGGGGGAGCGGGGCCAGCGTGGCAAGTGCTGGCCCGACCTCGAGCGGTTCGGCCAGGAGGACCGTGGACCGCTCGAGGTGGTCTGGGTTAGGCCGCCGGGTCGGCGGCCACGAACTCCGCGGCGACGTCCACGGAGATCCCGTTGCTGCCGGGGCTGTGCGCGCTGAGGCTGGTCGAGACCTTGGTGGCCCGGCCGAGACCGGCGACCGGCGAGACCTTGGCTCCCTCGGCAGCACGACTCACGTACCCGAGTACGTCGGCCGGCGTAGCCGAGCCGGTGTCGCGGATCGTGACGTTGCCCCGGACGCGCGTGGTCCGCACGTCGCCACTGACCTTGGACGCCACGTCCCCCGCGCCGCTGACCGCGCTGCTCGCCCCAGACGCCCAGGGTCCCCGGCGCTGCTGGGTGGGCCGCTCGCCCTCGAGCGCGATGGCTGCGAGCCACGCCTGAGCGGCGGCCTGGCCGCCGTGGTTCAGTGCGGGGATCTCCGGGAACGTCTCGACCGCCACCCGAAGTGTGTCGACAGCGCCGCTTTCGCCCTCGAGCGTGTCGAGGTCGAGCCGGAGGTAGTGCGGGTCGTCGGCCAGCTCGCGCTTGTGGCCGCGCTTGAGGAACCGCAGGCCGAGTTTGGAGGCGGTGTCGTAGAGGCGGTCGACGTCGAGCAGGGCGAATCCGCGCGGACGGTAGAACTTCACCACCACGACGGCCGGGTCGTCGGCCCAGCGGTTCGAGGTCAGCGCGCCGGTCTCCTGGTCGTGGTAGCTGGGGCGCGGCTGCGCCACGACAGCGACGGGTGCGGAGTCGACGGTCGTCGGGCGGTGGTGCTCGTCCATGCCGATGGTGATCTCGTGCAGGAACGGGAACGCGGCGGCCAGGACGTCGGCGACGGCTGCCGCGAGGGGGACCTCGTGCGCGACGGACCGCTCGGCTGCACTGAGCAGCGCCCGGGCGCGCTGCGCCCGTCCGCGGGCGAGCTCGACCTCGGCGTCCACGCGGGTCAGGCGGGCGACGGTCGGAGGGTGCGAGCTGGACACGGACGCCTTGACGTCCTGAGCGGTCTCCTCGGCCAGCTCGACGGCGGCAGCCGCGTCAGCGGCGGCATGCCGTGCCTGGTCCAGGTGAGCGGTGGTTGTGGCGATGGTGTCGGGGTCGATGGTGTGGGTCATATGGGTCATGGGCGTGGTTCTCCTGATTAGAAGTGGCGAAGGGTGGACTGACGGGCTCGGACGGCGGTGGCCCGCGCCCTGACTGCCTCGCGGCTCTCGTCGTCGGTGTCCTGTGGGTCGTCGGTGCTCTCGGTCTCGTCTCCGAGGTCGTGGGCGTCCTTGGACGCTGAGGTCTCCTCGGCCGTCCGCCTGGCGGCGGCCAGCCGGGCCGATGTGTTGAACATGGGTTCTCCTAAGTGGTTGCTGGGATGCGAGGTGGGGGCCGGCGCGGAGCGCGCGGCCCACCCCCTTGGGGTCTCTAGTGCTCTGGGCTAGGGCCACGCCTTCGGCTGGCCCTTCTCAGGGGTGATTGGTCGCTGCACCTCTTCTGCCATTGAGAACAGTCAAGAGCGACGTGAACGTTTGCCCTTGTCAGGAACGGTTTGGGGATGTCGAACCGGTCAGTACGTGACACGCGAACCACTCACGTACTGACCGGTTACGCACTCGAACCGGTCAGTGTGTGACACGCCTGCGCTTGCGGGAGCACCAGGCGCACGGGATCGTGACGGCGCTGGCGCCACCGCGCCCGCCCTCGATCGCGTGCGCTGGCACGATGAGACAGCGCGAGGAGCTCCCGCTCGCCAGCCAGCCGAAGGCGACTGCCTGGCCGACGTGGCGCCGGACGTTCTGATCCGGCGCGACCTCTCCCGTTGCCGGCTCGAGGTGGCCGAGCACGTCGGCCAGTTCCCCGCGCGCGAAGGTCGCATGTCCGTTCGCAGCGTGGGTTCCGTAGGCGAGCGATGCCAGGCGGAGCCACTTGGGCAACCTCGGATCGTTGGCCTTCTCGCGCCACGGTCCCTGAAAGTGCTTCGCCCACCACAGCGGGGCGCTCACGGGGTCCCCTTCCGTCGCGGCTGCGTGAGCCACGAGGTGGCGTCGAGCAGAGCTCCGAGGAGATCAGGGTTCGGCACGAGCCGATTCGAGACCGGGTCGACGTGCCCGAGGATGTCGAGCACCTCGCCAACCTCGTACGTGACCGGCTCCTCGCACCACCTAGCGGCGTGGGCGAGTGCGGCCAGGCGGAACCATGGCGGAAGGTGCTGCGCCGTAGCGCGGCGCCCGAGCCGGCGCAGATCCCGCTGACCGCGCGGCGTGGTCGGCCCGCTCACCGGCGCCGCCGTCCCGGCTCGCCCGCGCGCTGGGCTGCAGCCCAGCGGCGCACGTCCTCGGCCCACAGGGTCACCGGACCCTGCCCGAGGCGCACGAGCTCGTCGAACGTGGACACGGCGACCCCTGCGGTCTTCGCGGCCTGCCCCTTCGTCATCACGTAGTCCGTGAACTCCTCGAGCGGCTGGTCCATCGCCGCCAGCCCGAAGGCAGCGCCGCTCACGCGGCGTCTCCCACAGGGATGCCGCTGGGGCTTGGACCGTTAGGCGCTCCGAGCCCGGCCGGGGCGGATCGGTACCGGAGGTACCCCCGTGCGCTCCCGGCGCCGCGGAGGGCGAGGGGGGACACGTCCAGCCGCGCCCGGGTCCAGCACCCGCGTGCGTTGAGCACCAGGCCCGCCTCGAGCATCTCGTCCGCCGTGCGGCACCGACGCCTGTCGGGGCCGACCTTGACGCCGTGATCCCCGATCCGGTGCCGGTCGCCCGCAAACGCGTTCGAGAAACTTTCATGGCAGCTCGTGCAGTGGGACACGGTGGTCCCGCTGTAGGTGCTCGAGCACCCATTGCAGCGGGTCATGCGGCCACCGGCTCGCGTGCAGCGGCCTCCCAGGCGAGCACGTCGTCCATCGCGTACCTGATTCCAACCCCGGGCAGGTGCACGAACGGCACCCCCTGACGCTTGGCCCGCAAGTTCGCCAGAGTGCCAACCGAGCATGCGTGCCGAGCTGCCAGCTCAACGGCCTTGAGCCACATAGGTGCATCCGCACCGGTTTCGAGGTTCCGCGCCTTGGTGTCAGCCATGCGCCCTCCTTTCATCGTCATGGAGCCGGCTGGCCCCGTACCTCATGTCTACGCTCCTCACCAACTGTTGTCAAGTATCTGGTGAGATCTCGTGAATCTTGACGATCTAGGGTGGGAACTGGCAAGATGCAGGCATGGCCTTTGATCACCCGCAGGACGACCGATGGACCAGCGCCGCGCGGTCCATCTATGGAGAGACCGCCGTGGTCTCCGCGCTCGGTGCTGCCCCGCGCCGTGACGAGCACGGCGTCATCTTTGAAGCTCGCTGGGTCGAGCGCGCGGGCGAGGACCTCTCGGCCGGCCCGGACATGCTCGTCCTCTACGTGGCGCCGGACGCGAGTCCTACGGTTCGCCGCAGGGGGATGACGGCTGGCCTGATGCGGCACATGGAGCGTTACCTCACCGAGCAGATGCGCGAGCTCGAGCAGGCGGCCGTGGCCGACGGAGATGCCCTGGTGCGCGAGGAGGTGGAGGAGTTCCTCGCGGCCAATCCGACTTCGCCCCGGGCTGGTGGCGACATCTACTACGCAGGGCTCCTGCGGTTCTGGGACCAGATCGAGAGCCGGGCGCGTACGGAGGGCTGGGCCCCTCGAGCGCTTGAACTGGTGGCGTCCGCGATGGGCCTCAACGTCGAGACGCTGAGGAGCCGGATCCGCACAGCCCGCAAGCGGGCGAGCGTGAGCGAAGGGGAGCGGTAGCGATGGGCAGGAAGCCACTGGACCTCGGTCAGCACGGTGAGGTGGATGCGGTGCCGCAGCGCCGCGAGGAGGGCCTGTGGAAGCGCTCCACGGTGCGCGGCGCGGAGCGCTGGCGCGCCCGGGCCTACTCCCGCGGGTTCGACGGCGTACGACGTGAGGTGACGCGCTTCGGCAGGACCAAGCGCGAGGCGACCACCTCGGTGGAGGCTGCGCTCCGGGAGCTCCACCAGGTCGGGGACGTGACGATGACCCCAGCCACGCCGCTGGTGCGGGCGGGGGAGTTGTGGCTGGCCCAGATCGGCCGGCGCGAGTCGGGCATGAGCCAGAGGACCCTCGAGCTGTACCGGGCGATGTTCGAGCGGCACATCTCGAGCGACGGGTCGTCGCTGCGTGGGCTGTCCCTGGCCCAGGCCAACGACCCGCAGCGGCTGAGGATCTTCCTACAGCGGCTCGCGGACGCCTCGGGCACGGGCACCGCGAAGACGGCCAAGACGGTGCTGTCGAACATCCTCGGGCAGGCCGTCGACAACGGCACCCTGCAGATGAACGCCATGCGCCAGGTTCGCCCGGTGCGGTCGGAGACCGTCAAGGTGGAGGTCCGGGACCACAGGCGCGCTCTCACCCGAGAGGAGCGGGACGCCGTGATCACGTACGCAGACGGGCTCGCCGGGGCGCAGGGGCTCGACCCCCGCACGGTGCGGAAGTGGGAGGCCGTGGCCGACCTCCTGGCCGTCATGGCTGGCACGGGCGTCCGCCTTGGAGAGGCGGCCTCGCTGCGGTGGGAGCACATCGACCTCGAGACCGGACGGGTCCGGCTGCACGGGACCAAGACCGCAGCGGCGCGCCGAGCTCTCAACCTCCCCGCGTGGCTCACGGCCCGTCTGGTGGCCAGGTCGGCACGCACCGGTACCGATGGGCTGGTCTTCCCCAGCCCCGCACACCTGAGCGAGCCTGAGCAGCCGTGGGAGCGTCGCAACCTGGACCGCTGCGTCCGGGAGGTGCTCGACGGCGCCGGGCTGCCGTGGGCCGTGGCCCACAGCCTGCGCCGTACGGTGGCCTCGCTTCTGCACGAGAGCGGGCAGGTCAGTCTGGTGCAGATCGCTGACCAGCTCGGGCATGCTGATCCCGCGATGACGGCCCGTGTCTACCTCGGCCGGGACTTCGACGGGGACCGGTCGGCGCTGGCTGCACTGCTGTGACGTCGGTACTCAGGGAACATCGGTACATAGGTGGGGAACCGACGGCACGAAGGCGGTCGACGCGCTAGCGTCGCCCCTAGTCAGAGCGAGTTTGAGAGCTGACGGACGGACTCGAACCGTCAACCGCCTGTTTACAAGACAGGTGCGCTACCAATTGCGCCACGCCAGCGGAGTGAGGACAGGCTACCGAAGCAGTGTCGACCAGGCACTTTGTCAGACCCCCGGGCTGGCGAGGAACGCCGTCCCGGATCCCGCCGCCGTCGCCGCGGTGCCTGCTTCGAGGAACGCGGCCTGTCCCTGCTCGACGACAAGGTCCACAGCGCCCGATGTCAGCGTCCAGTACCCGTCGACCACGATCAGCGCACGGCCCAACGCCGTCTCCGGCACCTTGACGGTCGACCCAGCTGGCGTCAGGCGCCAGAGCGCGAACTCGGTCGCCGGGGTGGGGTAGCGGACGACGCCCTCCGAGACCGGCTCGGGGGAGATGACGTCGCCAGGGATCGGGTTGAAGTCGAGGACCTTGGTGAGCTCGTCGACGTCCACGTGCTTGCTCGTCAGCCCCCCGCGCAGGACGTTGTCAGAGTTGGCCATGATCTCGATGCCGGCGCCGTGCAGGTAGGCGTGCAGGTTGCCCGCGTCGAGGAAGATCGCGTCGCCGGGCTGCAGGACCACCCGGTTCATCAGCATCGCGGCGAGCACCCCGGGGTCGTCGGAGTAGTGGTCGGACAGCAGGCGCACGGTGTCGGCCAGCTGCGCTAGGTCGCTCGGTGCCGCCTCGGGGTCGATGGCCTCCGAACGGGACAGCACCTCCGCCACGTACGACTGGGGGTCGTCGAGCCGCATGATCGTGGTGAAGACGCGCTCGAGCCGTTCGTTGGGGGCGACCGACGAGTCACCGAGCGGCGCCATCAGCTCGAGCGTCCTCTCCCCGCCCAGCTGCTGGACGAGCGCGTGCGTGCGGTCCGGGTCCCGGAACCCGCACAGCGCCTCGGACTCGACCAGCGCGCAGAGCAGCTCGGGCTTGGGCCAGTCGTCCTTGTAGAGCCGGTCCTTCGCGTCGCGCGGGACGCCGGCCTTCTCCTCGCGGGCGAAGCCCTCCTCGGCCTGCTTCCGGGAGGGGTGGGCCTGGAGCGAGAGCGGTTCGGCGGCGGCGAGGACCTTGAGCAGGAACGACAGCCGAGGGCCGAACTCCTGCACCGCCGCGGCGCCGAGGACGCCCTCGGGATCGGCGGCGATCAGCTCGTCGATCGGGCGACCGTCGAGCTTCGCGACGGCGCTCGGGTGGCCGCCCAGCCAGAGCTCGGCCTGCGGCTCGTCGGTCGGCTCGGTCCCCAGGAGCTCGGGGATGAACGTCTTCGAGCCCCAGGCGTACGGCTGGACGACACCTTCCATGCGCAGGATCACCCGGGAAGCCTAGAAGCGGTCGCCGGTGGGCGCAGGACGTCTCGACGACCGCCTCCGACGGCGAGGCGAATGACAGGGCTGTCATTTGGTGCCTACGATGCACGGCATGGCGTTCCTCCCCGACTCCCGGCAGGCGCAGAGCTCCGCGCAGGCGTTGCCGCTGAGCGAGCGGGACACCGAGATCCTCGCGTTCGAGCGGCAGTGGTGGAAGTACGCCGGCGCCAAGGAGCAGGCCGTTCGCGAGAAGTTCCAGATGTCGGCCACGCGCTACTACCAGGTCCTCAACGCCCTGATCGACAAGCCCGAGGCCCTCGCCGTCGACCCGCTGCTGGTCAAGCGGCTGCGCCGGCTGCGCGAGACGCGGCAGCGGATCCGTTCCGCGAAGCGGCTCGGGATCGACCTCACGAACGACTGAGGGTTCCTCCCTCCTTCTGACCGCCGACGTCAGGTCGCTGACTACGAGTTGTAGGCATTAACTACACCCTGTAGTTTCGAGGCATGGCCCGAGCGAACCTCTCTACCCAGGTGATCGTTGCCACCGCGGCCGATCTGGCGGATGCCGAGGGCTTCGAGCAGGTCACGCTCTCGGCCGTCGCCCGGCGGCTCAGGGTGCAGACGGCCAGCCTCTACAACCACGTACGGGACCGGGCCGAGCTGTTCGCCGGCATCCACGAGCTGGCGCTCGACGAGCTGGCCGACCGGATGGGAGCGGCGGTCGCCGGACGGGCCGGCCGCGACGCCCTGGTCGGGCTGGCGGAGGCGCAGCGGGCGTACGCGCGGGAGTCGCCGGGGCGCTGGGCCGCTCTGCAGCAGCAGGCGACCCCCACCACGGTCGGCTCTCCGGGCGCGCGCCGCGTCGCCGAGCTGACCCTGGCCGTGCTGCGGGGCTACGACCTCCCTGAGGCCGAGCTCGTTCACGTCACCCGCTTTGTGGGCGCGACGGTCAACGGCTTCCTCGCGCTCGAGCGCTCCGGCGGCTTCGGGCACCGCACCCCCGCACCCGACGCCTCGTGGCAGCGGACCCTCACGGCTCTGGACGCGATCGTGCGCGCCTGGCCGACCTCAGACGAAGGAACCTCATGATCACCTCGCCGATCACCTCGCCGATCACCGCCGATTACGTCCATGGTGTCGCCGAGCTCGAACCGAACGACCGCGGCCTTCGACTGCACCGGCTGCCGGCCTGGGTGCGGCAGCAGTTCCCCGACCCGCAGCTGATGGCGATGGAGGGCCAGCCGTCCGGTGCGCGGCTGGTGTTCCGGACGGACGCGACGACCGTCGAGCTCGTGTCCCACCCGACGCGGGTGGCCTACCGCGGCGCTGATCGCGTCCGTGGCGCGTTCGACGTCTACGTCGACGGAAACCTCGCGAGCCGCGACGTGCTCGACGGCGGGGACGCGATGGTCGTGGACCTGACGACGGGGGCGACGTCGTTCGAGCCGGGTCCGTCGCACAAGACGACCGTCTCGCTGCCCGACGGCACCCACGTCGTCGAGGTGTGGCTGCCTCACAACGAGGCCCTCGACCTCGTCGAGCTCCGGAGCGACGCGGCGCTCGAGGAAGTCACCACGTCGGCGCCGCGGTGGCTGCACCACGGGAGCTCGATCAGCCACGGGTCGAACGCCACGGACCCGAGCGAGATCTGGCCCGCGGTCGCCGCGCGGATCGCCGGTGTCGAGCTGCGCAACCTCGGGCTCGGCGGCAGCGCGCTGGTCGACTCGTTCCTGGCGCGCGTCCTTCGCGACACCGAGGCCGACGTCATCAGCGTCAAGCTCGGCATCAACGTCGTCAACCTCGACGCCATGCGGCTCCGCGCGTTCGTGCCGGCGATGCACGGGTTCCTCGACACGATCCGCGAGGGCCACCCCGGGACCCCGCTGCTGCTGGTGTCGCCGATCTTCTGCGGCATCCACGAGGCGACCCCGGGGCCGGGGACGATCGACCCGACGACGTTCGGGACGGACCAGGTGAAGTTCATGGTCACGGGCGACCCCGCCGAGGTGGCGCAGGGAAAGCTGACCCTCGAGGTGATCCGGCGCGAGCTGCGGTCGCTGTTCGAGCGACGGGCTGACGACGCGAACCTGCACTACCTGGAGGGGACCGAGCTCTACGGGCCCACCGACGCCGTGGAGCTGCCGCTGCCCGACGCGCTGCACCCGGGGCCGGAGGCGCACCGGGTGATAGGTGAGCGGTTCGCGCGGCTGGTGTTCGGTGAGGGTGGGGCGTTCCAGGAGTTCGGAGGGCGTGGCTGAGCCGGGGCTCGAGGGGTGAGTGGAGCCGACCTCTTCGAGGCCCTTCGACAAGCTCAGGGGGCGTTTCGAGCTCAGGGGGCGTTTCTGGCTCAGGGGCGTTCCTTCGCGAAAAACTTCTGCCCTAGCGTGTCGAGAACGCGACGGCGGCTCCGTCTCCTCGGTGGAAGCCGCGAGAGGCGCGGCTGAACGAGGAGGTCGACAGATGCCCAAGTACCTGCTGCTCAAGCACTACCGCGGCGGCCCCGAGCTGCCCACGCCCGTGCCGCCGATGCCCGAGTGGGACCCGGCCGACATCGCCGCGCACATGGCCTTCCTCGAGCACGTGAACGACCTGCTCAAGGAGAACGGCGAGTACGTCGACGCGCAGGGGCTGTCGATGGACCAGGAGTGGATCCGCTACGGGGGACCGGGCGCTGCACCGGTCCGGAGCGACGGTCCGCACCCGGAGACGGGTGACCTCGTCGCCGGCTGGTACGCGATCGACGTCGACTCGTACGAGCGCGCGGTCGAGCTGGCCGCGTACGTCTCCTCCGAGCCCGGCCCGGGCGGGAAGCCGCTCTATGAGTGGATCCAGATCCGCCAGATCATGGAGGCACCTCCCTCCTACGCGGAGTGACCCTTCGACAAGCTCAGGGAACGCCGCCCTTCGACAAGCTCAGGGAACGTGGCCGGGAACGTGGATGAGGTGATGGACGAGGGCCTGCTCCGGGCCCTCGTCCCGCAGGTCCTCGCGGCTCTCCTGAGGCGTGGGGCCGACTTCGCGGCGGCGGAGGACGCGGTGCAGGAGGCGTTGATCGACGCTCTGCGCACCTGGCCCGCGAACCCACCGCGCGACGCGCGGGCCTGGCTCACCACCGCGGCGGTGCACCGGCTGACCGACGCGGTGCGGAGCGAAGCGGCTCGGCGCCAGCGCGAAGAACGCGTCGACGACGAGCCCGAGTCCGGGCCGACGGAGCAGGCCGACGACACCTTGCTCCTGCTGTTCCTCTGCGCGAGCCCGGACCTCTCACCCGCGTCGGCCGTGGCCTTGACGCTGCGGGCCGTGGCCGGACTGACGACGCGGGAGATCGCGGACGCGTTCCTGGTGCCGGAGGCGACGATGGCGCAGCGGATCAGCCGGGCCAAGGCGACGGTGCGCGACCGGCGCTTCGACTCGCCGGCCGACGTCGCGGTCGTGCTGCACGTCCTGCACCTCGTCTACACGACCGGGCACACGGGCGACGTCGACCTGGCCCGCGAGGCGATCCGCCTCACCCGGCAGCTGGTGCTGGTCAGCCGCGAGCCCGAGGTCCGCGGGCTGCTCGCGCTCATGCTGCTGCACCATGCCCGGCACCGGGCGCGGGTGGTCGACGGGCGGATCGTGCCGCTCGACGAGCAGGACCGGAGCCGCTGGGATCGCGCCCAGATCGCCGAGGGTGTCGCGATCCTGCAAGGGGCGCTGGGGGAGAACCAGCGCGGCCGCTTCCAGATCGAGGCAGCCATCGCCGCCCTGCACGACGACGCCGAGACCGCGGGCGAGACGGACTGGTCGCAGGTCCTGGCCTGGTACGACGAGCTGGTGGGGCTCAGCCGCGACCCGGTCCGCGACGACCCGGCAGCGGTGCTCAGTCGTGCGGTGGCCGTCGGGCACGTGCTCGGGGCGTCGGCGGGGCTGCTCGAGGTCGAGCGCGTCGAGCCCGTGCTGCGCGACCGCTGGAAGGTGCTGGCCGTCCAGGGCTACCTGCTGCGGATGGCCGGCGACCTGCCCGAGGCGGCGGAGGCGTACGCGCGCGCCGCGGAACGGTGCCCGAGCACGCTCGAGCGCGACCACCTCGTCCGGCAGGCCGCTCTGGCCCGCGCCGCCGGGGCTGCGGGGACGTGAACGCGAGGTGACGATTCCCGGCCCCTCCCTCCGGGGGGTTGAGTTTTGTCAGTGGCACGGGAGACAGTGACTCGCGTCCGCTGCTTCGCTCGAGGGAGGCAGCGTCCCCACTGCGAGGAGCCCCCGTGCCCGTTCTTGCCCACCGTCCCTGGAGGCGCCGCGGCGCTGCCGTAGGCGCCGTCGGAGCGCTGGCCGCGAGCCTGCTCGTCGCCGTGCCGAGCACCGCCTCGGCGGCCACGCCGCTGCCGATCGCGCAGATCCAGGGGACCAGCCGGTTCTCGCCTTACGTGGGCAAGGTCGTCACGACGACCCCGTCCGTGGTCACCGCGGCCTACCCGACCGGTGGGCTGAGCGGGTTCGTCGTGCAGACACCGGGGACGGGCGGCAAGGACCGCAGCCTCAAGAAGGCCTCGGACGCCGTGTTCGTCTACACCGGCAAGGCCGGGGTCGACGTCACGATCGGCGACCTCGTCACGGTGACCGGGACGGTCGAGGAGTTCCCAAGCGGCAGCGACCCAGACGCCGACAGCCTGACCGAGATCGCCGGCACGGTGACGGTGACGAAGTCGGACGCGTCGTACAAGAAGGTGAAGCCGGTCAGCAGCGTCTCGTGGGCCTCGACCTACGACCGCCGGGAGAACCTCGAGTCGATGCTCTACTCGAGCACCGAGAAGTGGACGGTCAACGACACCTACACGCTCGGCTCGTACGGCGAGCTCGGCCTGGCCACCGGCGGTCGGCTGGTCCAGCCCACCGACAAGGCGCGCCTCGGGTCGAAGGCGGCCGACAAGCAGGAGGAGCGCAACGCCGAGCGTCGCGTCGTCCTGGACGACGGCATCAGCGGTCCCGCGTTCGACAAGGCCGGCTCGCCCGGCACGCCGCCCTACCTGACGCGCAAGAACGACGTCCGCGTCGGCGACACGGCCAAGCTCACCGAGCCGGTGGTCGTCGACTGGCGCAACGGCGCCTGGGCGCTCAACCCGACCCGTCCGACGGCGGCCGGCGACGAGGTCGCGACGATCGACGACAAGGCGCCGGAGAAGGTCCCGAACGTGAAGGGCGACGTCTCCGTCGCCTCGTTCAACGTCCTCAACTACTTCACGACGCTCGGCACGGCGACCGCGGCGTGCAAGGCCAACCCGGTCAGCACGGACGGGACGCCCAACACCGTCGCGTCGGGCTGCGACCAGCGCGGCGCCTGGGACGGGGCCGACCTCGACCGGCAGCAGGACAAGATCGTCAAGGCGATCAACGCGCTCGACTCGTCGGTCACCGGGCTGATGGAGATCGAGAACTCGGCCAAGCTCGGCGAGGGCAAGGACGAGGCGACCAAGACGCTCGTCGCCGCGCTCAACGCCGACGCCAAGCGCGCCAAGTGGGACTACGTGCCGTCGTCCGACCAGCTGCAGCCGGTCGCCGACCAGGACGTCATCACCAACGCGATCATCTTCCAGCCGGCCGAGGTCACCTGGGCGGGCAAGTCCTACGCGGACGGCAAGGACTCGACCGACACCGGGGCGTTCAAGAACGCGCGGACCCCGATCGCCGCGGCCTTCACCCCCGTCGGAGGCGGTGCGCCGATGCTCGTCGCGGTCAACCACTTCAAGTCCAAGAGCGCCTCGGGCGCGACCGGCGAGAACGCCGACCTCGGCCAGGGTGCCTACAACGCCGACCGCGTCGCCCAGGCGAACGCGCTGCTCGGCTGGCTGCCCGGCGTCCAGACCGATGCGCGCACCGACGCCGTCGCGCTCGTCGGCGACTTCAACTCCTACACGCACGAGGACCCGCTCGAGACCCTCTACGCGGCCGGCTGGACCAACGCGGCCCAGCAGAAGGACTACTCGTACAACTTCGACGGGCTGTCGGGCTCGCTCGACCACGTGCTGCTCAACCCGGCGGCCGACAAGCGCCTGACCGGCAGCGGCGTGTGGAACATCAACTCCGTCGAGCCGGTGCTGCGCGAGTACAGCCGCTACAAGTCCACCCTCATCGACTACTACCGCGACGACGTCTACCGGGCCAGCGACCACGACCCGGTGAAGGTCGGCCTCAAGAAGGGCAAGGCCAGCCAGGTCACGCTCACGATGCTGAACTTCAACGACTTCCACGGGCGGATCGCCGCGGCGTCGCCCGACACGAAGCAGTTCTTCGGCACGATCGAGCAGCAGCGGGCCACGGCCGGCGAGGGCAACACCCTGGTCATGTCGGCCGGCGACAGCGTCGGGGCGTCGCTGTTCGCCTCGTCGGTGCAGGAGGACCAGCCGACGATCGACGTGCTCAACGCCGCCGACCTCGACGTGTCGGCCGTGGGCAACCACGAGTTCGACCGCGGCTTCGCCGACCTGACCGGCCGGATCACCAAGGCGGCCGACTGGACCTACCTCGGCGCGAACGTCTACAAGAAGGGCACGACCAAGCCGGCGCTCCCGACGTACGCGATCGTCGAGCGTGGCGGGCTCAAGATCGGCGTCGTCGGCGCAGTGACGCAGGAGACCTCGACGCTCGTGTCCCCGGCGGGGATCAGCGGGATCGAGTTCGGCGACCCGGTCGCCGCGGTCAACCGCGTGACCAAGCAGCTCACCGACGGCAAGAAGTCGAACGGCGAGGCCGACGTCGTCGTGGCCGAGTACCACGAGGGCGCCAGCAAGACCCAGCTCGACCCGACCACCGGCAGCCAGGTCGTGAGCCTGGAGGACCAGCTCAAGGCGAGCCCGGTCTTCGCGCACATCGTGAACGACACCTCGCCCAAGGTCGCGGCGATCTTCACCGCGCACACCCATCAGGCGTACGCGTACGACGCCCCCGTCCCCGGTGCTGCCGGGGCCACGCGGCCGGTGACCCAGAGCGGCTCGTACGCCGCGTTCCTGGGCAAGGTCACGCTGACGGTCGACGTCAAGACCAAGGCCGTGCTGGCGCACACCCAGCAGAACCTCAAGCCGACCACCGTCCCCGACGCCGACCTGGCCGCGGCGTACCCGCGGGTCCGGCGGATCTCGGGGATCGTCGACGCCGCGCTCGCGCGGGCCGACGTGCTCGGCTCGGTCAAGATCGGCGAGGCGACGCACGAGATCACCCGGGCCTTCGGTCCGGACGGCGAGGACACCCGCGGGGCGGAGTCGACGCTGAGCGACCTCGTCGCCGAGATGTACCGGTCTTCGACCGCGTCGCCGGAGCGGGGGAGCGCGCAGATCGGCGTCCAGAACCCGGGCGGTGTCCGCGAGGACCTCGACGCGGGGGACGTCACCTTCGGCGAGGCGGCGTCGGTCCTGCCGTTCGCCAACTCGCTGTTCACCGTCGACTTGACCGGGGCGCAGTTCAAGACGCTGCTGGAGCAGCAGTGGCAGCGTGACGCGACGGGCAACGTCCCCTCGCGGGCCTACCTGCAGCTCGGCCTGTCCAAGAACGTGACCTACACCTACGACGCGTCGCTCGCCGAAGGCAGTCGCATCACGTCCATCACGGTCGACGGCAAGGCGATCGACCCGGCGGCGTCCTACCGCGTGGCCACGAACAGCTTCCTGGCCGCCGGTGGCGACAACTTCCGGGTGCTCGGCGAGGGGGCCAACAGCAAGGACACCGGGCTGTCGGACCTCGACTCGTGGACCGACTACATCAAGGCCGAGACGCCGGTCAGTCCCTCGTTCGCCAAGCAGGCCGTGTCGGTCTCGCCGCTGCCCGGCGCGCTCACCGCGGGGCGGTCGGCGACCTTCACGGTGTCGTCGCTCGACTTCAGCAGCCGTCCGACCGAGGACGGGGACTACGCCGGGGTCGACGAGCGGACGTCGACGGTGACCGCGACGCTCAACGGGTCGAAGGTCAGCGAGACCCCCGCTGCCGACGGGAGCGCGACGGTCACGCTCGCCGTACCGGCCGACGCGGCCAAGGGCCCGGGGACGCTCGTCCTGACCACGGACACCGGCACCACGGTCACCATCCCGGTCACGGTCGCCTGAGCACCGGCCCGGCCGTCCGCCTCAGCCCACGAGGAGGCGGACGGCCGAGCTGATCGTCACGACGAGGCCGATGCCGGCGACCACGTACGGCCAGTACCGGACTGGGACGAAGAAGAGGCTGGAGGTCGGGCGCACCCACACCGGCTGACCCGTGCGCTGGTCGACCAGCGGGACCTGCTGGTGGGTCTGACGTACGCCGTTCGGGTGGACGTAGGGCTGGGCGAGCGGCTGCAGCACGAGCTGCTGCCGCGGTCGGTCGAGGTGCGGCAGGGCGTAGCGGTCGAAGAGCCAGACGAAGACGCCGCCGAGGACGAGTCCGACGCCGAGGAAGAGGCTCCCGCCGACCGACGCCCCGGTCACGGCGTCGGTGATCGCGCCGACGATCACGCCGATCGAGATGCCGAGGCCGACGACGGGCAGGAGCAGGATTCCCCAGCGGGACCAGATGAGCACGGTGGAGAACCTTAGCGAGGCTCTGGGTCAGGCGAGCGGGTTCCGCCGAGCTCGGAGGAACCCGCCGGCCGCCCGCAGCGACACGGCGAGCGGGCGGACGGGACGTTCGACGTAACCGCCGGCGAGCAGGCCCGCGTGCCGCTCGAAGACGTTGGCCGAGGACCGGTCGCCGGTCCGGAGAACAGACCAGCCCATCGCCAGCGTGTAGAGCGGGAGGTAGGGCAGGCCGAGCGCGACGGCGTACTGGCGGCTGTGCCGTTCCTCGTGGGCGAGCAGGTCGGGTGACCAGCGGCTCAGCGCCTCGAAGGTGTGGGCGGTGATGACGACGTCGCCGACCGTGAAGGCGCCGGCGACGGGGAAGCGGAACCGGTAGCCCTCGGCCAGCACCAGTCCGTACGGGCCGGGTCGCCGTCGGGCGCCACCGACGCGGGCGACGGCGAGGCCGAGCGGCGTGCTGAGGTTCAGGCGGTTCGCGAGCCGTCGCGCGCGCTGGGCGCGGGTGAGGACAGCCCTGCAGTCCGCCGACCCGCTCCGCTCCACGGCGTGAATCTAGACCCGCACGGAGGCGTCCGCATGCTGGTCAGCCGACTCAGCATCCGGACAGGGCTTTCGTGGTCCGGAGCCCGAGAGCCTAGAGTTCTGACCACATCCAGAGGGGACGAGGGAACGGCCCGACGACTCCCCGGCAACCGGCTGACAGCCAGACACGGTGCCACTTCCGGCTCGAGCGATGGTCGCTCGAGACAGATGATGAAGGACTGATTCGTCATGACCGCGGTGCTCGACACCCAGGTTCCCCCGCCCGTCGGCGTCCGCGCCGGAGCGTTCGGGAACGCCACCCACCTCGTCTGTCGGGCCTGTGGAGCGCAGTCGCCGCTCGGCCCCTTCTACGCCTGCATGGAGTGCTTCGGCCCGCTCGAGGTCGGCTACGACTTCCCGCGCGTGACCCGCGCCGAGATCGAGGCCGGTCCCAAGAGCATCTGGCGCTACGCGCCGCTGCTGCCCGTGCCGGCCGACATCGCCACGTTCCGGTCGACGGATCCCGGCTTCACCCGCCTCGTCGACGCCGGCAACCTCGCCGCCGACCTGGGCCTGCGCAAGCTGCACGTCAAGGACGACTCGGGCAACCCGACGCACTCCTTCAAGGACCGCGTCGTCGCCGTAGCGCTCTCCGCGGCCCGCGAGCTCGGGCTGAACGTCCTCGCCTGCCCCTCGACCGGTAACCTGGCCAACGCCGTGGCCGCCGCGGCGGCCCGTGCCGGCATCCGCTCGGTCGTCATGGTCCCGTCGAACCTCGAGCAGCAGAAGATCATCGCCTCCGCGGTCTACGACACGACCTTGATCGCCATCGAGGGCAACTACGACGACGTGAACAAGCTGGCCAGCGAGATCGCCGGCGAGGAGGAGGGCTGGGCGTTCGTCAACGTCAACGTCCGCCCCTACTACGCCGAGGGCTCGAAGACGCTGGCGTTCGAGATCGCCGAGCAGCTCGGCTGGAGGCTGCCCGACCAGGTCGTCATACCCGTCGCCTCCGGCTCGCAGCTGACCAAGATCGACAAGGGCTTCGCCGAGCTGGTCAAGCTCGGGCTGGTCGAGGACAAGCCGGTCAAGATCTTCGGCGCGCAGGCGACCGGCTGCTCGCCGATCGTGCAGGCGTACGAGGCCGGCCAGGACGTGGTCGCGCCGGTCAAGCCGAACACCATCGCCAAGTCGCTCGCGATCGGCAACCCGGCGGACGGGCCGTACGTGCTCGACGTCGTGCGCCGCACCGGCGGCCGGATCGCCGACGTCGACGACGAGACCGTCGTGCGGAACATCCTGCGTCTGGCGCGGACCGAGGGCATCTTCGGCGAGACCGCCGGTGGCGTCACGGTCGGCGTGACCGCGCGGCTGATCGCCGACGGCGACCTCGACCCCGACGCCGAGACCGTGATCATCAACTCGGGCGACGGCCTCAAGACCCTCGACGCGGTCTCCGGCAGCGTCGGACCCAAGATCACGATCCCGCCGCGCTACGAGGCGTTCACCGACTTCTGGAAGGGCTACTCCGCATGAGCGCCAACGTCCGCATCCCCACGATCCTGCGCACCTACACCGGCGGGCTCAAGGAGGTCGAGGCCAGCGGCCACACGGTCGCCCACGTGCTGGAGTCCCTCGACGCCGACTACCCGGGCCTCAAGGCACGGATCGTCGACGACACCGGCGCCCTGCGCCGCTTCGTGAACGTCTACGTCGGCGACGACGACGTCCGCTTCATCGGCGGCCTGGAGGCCGAGGTGCCCGACAACGGCAGCGTCTCGATCATCCCGGCCGTCGCCGGCGGCTAGTCCGCCGCTCCCACGACAGACGAACGCCCCCTGAGCCGATCGGCTCAGGGGGCGTTCCTCGTGACTCAGACGAGCGCGGGCTGCAGGCTCCGCATCCGCCGCAGCGCCCGCCCGTACGCCGGGTTGCTGGTGATCACCAGCGGCACCGACGCGAGGACGCGGCGGACGGCGTACGCGTTGGCCGTGGCCAGCAGGTCGGCGCCCGGGATGGCCGGGAGCCCGTAGAGGCGGCGCGCCCACGGCGGCAGCATGGCGATGCCGAGCCCGACCATCCCCGCCCAGGCGGGCCGGGCCGGGGTGCCGAGGCGCACCCAGCGGGGCATCGGCGGCCGGATGAACTTCAGCGTGTTGTTCCGGGCGACCTTCGACACCCGCAGCTGCGGCTGCACGTAGTCGTAGTAGTCCTGGATCTCCGCCTCGGAGGCCGGGACCGTGTGCCGCTCGAGGCCGACCAGCTCGGCGCTCGCCCGCATCTCGTCGACGTACTGGTCGCCCTCGCCCCGGCGCAGCACGCCACCGCAGCGGCGGTACGTCGAGAGGAACGATTCGACCTCGGTCACGTGGACCCAGCGCAGCAGCTCCGGGTCGTCGACGCGGTAGGGCAGGCCCGACTCGGGCTCGACGCCCTCGGGCAGCGACGCGTGCACCCGGCGGAGCACGCGGCCGGCCTTCTCCGCCTCGGCCGTCGTCCCGTACGTGACGGTGCCGACCCAGTCGCCGGTGCGCTGCAGACGGCCCCACATGTCGTCGAACCACACGGTGTTGTCGTTGAAGCCGGCCATCACCAGCGGGTGCACGGCCTGCAGCAGCAGCGCGCGGAAGCCCGCGATCGCCATCGACTGGTCACCGTTGACACGCCAGGTTACGGAGTCCGGTCCGAAGAGTCCGGCGTCCTGCGCCTGCTCCGTCGCGAGGGCGACCATCAGGAGTCCGCCCCGAGGACGACCTTCTCGTTCTCGCCACCGGAGTAGCGCTCACCGGTGACCTTCGACTTCACCAGGCTCAGCACCGAGGACACGCGGCCCCCGGGCCCGTCCCAGTACTCGGCGGTGTCGCCGGTGACCTTGATCAGGACGATCGACGGGTCCTCGGGACCCTGCGGGAACCAGGCCTCCATGTCGACCGACCACAGGTCCTTGGCCCGCTGGACGTCCTCGACGACCTGCGCGGAGCCGTTGATCGAGACCCACGAGCTGCTCGACGCCAGCGTCACGGCGACGTGCGGGTTGGCCTGGACGTGCTCGACCTTGCGGGAGTCGCGGGAGGAGAAGAACCACAAGTCCCCGTCGCCCTCGACCTCCTGGTGGGCCATCGGCCGGCTGACGAGCTCACCGTCGGCGTCCACGGTGGTGAGCATGGCGAACTTGATGTCGGAGGCGAGCTCGGCGACCTTGGCGGTACCGCCGGTCGTGTCGGTGGAAGTCACGGCGATGGTTCGACCGTGCAGCGGGTTCTGGACGCCGAACCGGTCGGGTTATGGGTCAGTTCACAGGTGCGCCACAGGATCAGCGTCCGCGGAGGGAGCGTGCCGCTCGTCCACAGGACGACATCGGAGGCCGGGCGCTCGTCCACAGTGGTTCAGCGACGGCGGCTGGTTCGGCGCAGGCCGACCAGGATGGAAGCATGAGCACGATGACGACCAGCAGCGCGGCCTCGGTCCTGGAACGCGTGATCGCGGCGATGGCCGGGCCGGAGGCCCGCCCCCGCCCGGACCAGGTGCGCGCGGTCGAGGAGCTCGTGGTCCGGCACCAGCGCGTCCTGGTCGTTCAGGCCACCGGCTGGGGCAAGTCCGCCGTCTACTGGGCGGCGACAGCGGCGCTCCGTGAGCAGGGGGCGGGGCCGACGCTGGTGGTGTCGCCGCTGCTGGCCCTGATGCGCGACCAGATCGCCGCCGCGGAACGGGCCGGCCTCAAGGCGGCCACGATCAACTCGACCAACCTCGACGCGTGGGCCCAGGTGCTCAACGACGTCCGCGCGGGCACGATCGACGTGCTGCTGATCTCGCCCGAGCGGCTGGCCAACCCGGCCTTCGCCGCGCAGCTGCCCGACCTGCTGGGCTCGGTCGGCCTGCTCGTCATCGACGAGGCCCACTGCGTCTCGGACTGGGGCTTCGACTTCCGGCCCGACTACCAGCGCCTGACCCGCAGCATGCTCGGCCTCGCGCCGGGGACGCCGGTGCTGGCCACGACGGCGACGGCGAACGAGCGCGTCACCGCCGACGTCGCCCACCAGCTGGGCGAGGACACGGTGACGCTGCGCGGCTCCCTCGCGCGCTCGTCGCTCACGCTCTCCGTCGTGCCGCCGATGTCGGTGCTCGAGCGGTACGCCTGGGTGGCCGAGGCGCTTCGCACTCTGCCCGGCTCGGGCATCGTCTACGTCCTCACCGTCGCCGAGACCCTGCGCGTCTCGGCGTTCCTGACCGAGCAGGGCCTCGACGTCGCGCCGTACTCGGGGCAGAGCCAGGACCGCGAGCAGCTGGAGGACCGGCTCCGCGACAACCAGGTCAAGGCGCTGGTCGCGACGTCGGCGCTGGGCATGGGCTACGACAAGCCCGACCTCGCGTTCTGCATCCACCTGGGTTCGCCGAGCTCGCCCGTCGCCTACTACCAGCAGGTCGGCCGAGCCGGGCGCGCGCTCGACGACGCGGTCGCGGTGCTGGTGCCGGCGGAGTCCGACGAGCGGATCTGGGAGTACTTCGCCACCGCGGGCATCCCGGACGAGCAGCAGGTGGAGCGGGTGCTCGACGTGCTGGGTGCCGAGGCGCAGTCGTTGCCCACGATCGAGTCGGCCACCGGCATGCGGCGCGGACGGCTCGAGGGCCTGCTCAAGGTCCTCGCCGTCGACGACGCGGTGGAGCGGCGGGCCGGGGGCTGGATCTCCACCGGCAAGGGCTGGTACTACGACCAGGCCAAGTGGTCGGCGCTGCGGCAGGTGCGGGCGGCCGAGGCCGACCTGATGCGCAAGTACGCGCACGGCGAGGGCTGCCTCATGCAGTTCCTGCAGCTGGCGCTCGACGACCCGGACCCGCGCCGCTGCGGCCGCTGCTCGGTCTGCACGGGCCGGCTGCCCGCCCCCGGTGCCCGGCCGTCGGAGGACGCGGTGGCGGCGGCCCGCACGTTCTTTCGCGGGCAGGACGTGGTCGTCGAGCCGCGCAAGCTCTGGCCGAGCGGGGTCGAGCGTAAGGGCAAGATCACCTTCCTGGAGCCGGGACGGGCACTGGCCTTCGCCGACGACCCGGCGTGGAGCTCCGAGCTCGCTCAGCTGTGGCGCTCCGACGCGGAGGCGCCGCCCGCGGTGCTGGCCGGCTGCGTCGAGGTGCTACGGCGCTGGTCGAAGACCTGGGAACGCCCGGTCGCGGTCGTGGCGATGCCGTCGCGCCGGTTCCCGCGCCTGGTCACCTCGGTGGCCGAGCACCTGGCCCGGATCGGACGGCTGCCGCTGGTCGACGCGCTCGAGGTGGGCGGCCCGCCGCCCGCGGTCGACGCGAGCTCCGCGGCGCGGGCCAAGGACCTGATGGTCCGCACCCGCGTCCGGGAGGGGGTGTCGTTCGACGGACCCGTGCTGCTGGTGGACGACACGATCCGCAGCCGGTGGAGTCTCACCGTCGCGGGCGCGCTGCTGAACGACATCGGCGCGACCCGGGTACTTCCGCTGGCCCTGCACCAGCTGCCCTGACCTCCGGAGACGCCACGAGCGGCACCCCTCCCGGTCCTGAGGTCTCAGGCGGGACGAGATGCCGCTCGCGGGTCGTGCTCGGCGCGAGGGCCGGTGCTCAGTCGCCGAGCAGCCAGCCGCACGGGCCGGTGAGCTCCTTGGCCGACGGCGGACCCCACGAGTGGTCGTCGTAGATCTCGACCTGGGGGCGGGCGTCGGACAGCATCGGCTGGAAGGCCTGGAAGGCGGACTCGAGGCCGGTGGAGCTGGTGAAAAGCATCCGGTTGCCGGCCAGGACGTCGTGGATCAGCGAGGTGTACGGCGCCATCGAGCCGGGGGCGACGTTGGCCAGGCTGAGCGAGGTCGCGCTCTCGGCGGGCAGCGGGTCGGGGCCCGGCTTCTTGACCGTGAGGCGGATGTCGATCGCGCCGTTGCCCTTGAGGTCGAAGACGATCGCGTTCGCGTCCGGGTGGATGTGGTCCAGGGGACCGTCGGAGGGCTTGAAGATCAGGCTGACCTTCTGGGCGCTCTCCTTCATCATCTTGCCGGTGCGCAGCAGGAAGGGCACCCCGCGCCAGCGGTCGGTGTCGATCCACAGCCGGGCCGCGGCGAAGGTCTCGGTCTTGGAGCCCTTCTCCACGCCCTCGGTGTCGAGGTAGCTCGCGTACTGGCCCAGCACGACCTCCTTGGGGTCGAGCGGGCGGAACGCGGCGATCACGGACTCGCGGGCGGCCTGCACGTCGTCGGGCTCCATGCTCAGCGGCGGCTCCAGCGCGACCTCGGCGGCCACCTGGAACAGGTGGGTCGCGAGCATGTCGAGCATGGCGCCGGTGGCGTCGTAGAAGTCGGCTCGGTCGGCGATGTCGAGGGTCTCGGGGACGTCGATCTGCACCTGGGCGATGTGGCGGCGGTTCCAGACGTCGCCGAAGAGCCGGTTGGCGAAGCGCGTCAGGTAGAGGTTCTGCGTCGCCTCCTTGCCGAGGAAGTGGTCGATCCGGTAGATCTGCTCCTCGTCGAAGGCGCTGTGCACGAGGTCGTCGAGCTGGTGGAAGCTCTCCAGCGAGGTGCCGTACGGCTTCTCGTAGACGACCTTGGCGTTCGCGGTGTTGAGCCCGTGCGCCTTGATCGCCTTGGTGGTCGGCTCGAAGGCGACCGGGGGCAGCGACAGGTAGTGGATCAGCTGGACCTTGTGGCCCAGGTCGGCCTCGGTCTGCTTGATCGCGTCCAGCAGCGTGCCGGGGTCGCTCTCCTTGAAGCCGCCGCCGGCGAAGGAGACGTTCTTGGCGAACTCCGCGAACTCGTCGTCCTCGGGAGCGTCGGCGAACTCGGCCAGCGAGTCGCGGATGTGCTTCGCGAACTCCTCGGCCGACACGTCGCCGCGACCGTTCCCGATCAGGCGGAACTGCTTCGGCAGGAGGCCGTGGGTGAAGAGCGCGTAGATGGCGGGGAGCACCATGCGCTTGGCGAGGTCGCCGGTCCCGCCGTAGAGGATGATCGCGGTCGGGTCCTCGATCGGATCCGGCTTCTGGGCGTCGTCGGACTGCTGCGCGTCGGTGGAATCAGGCACGGCTCGATTGTCCCCCTCGCTCGTGACGCGGAGGTGCGAGCCCCCGCGTCCGAGACGGGACTCACACCCGAAGGGTCCTCCTCAGGCCGCGTGCCGCGCCACGGGCTCCGGCGCCGCGTGCTGCGGCTCGGGGTGCCGGTCGTGGCTCGTGCGACGGACGAGGTCGATCACCGCGAACACGAGGGCGACCACGACGAAGCCGATCGTCGTGCGCAGCGCCACCGAGAGTGCGGCGGCGTAGTCGCCGCGGCTGGTGCCGAGGGCGGCGAAGAACTGCGCCAGGATCACGGCCACCCCGATGGCCGAGCCGACGCGCTGGGCGGTCTGCAGCATGCCGCCCCCCGAGCCCGCCCGCGACGGGTCCACCTCGGCGAGGGTGAGCGTGACGTTAGGGGTCACGACCAGGCCGCCGCCGAGCCCGGCCAGCAGGAACGCCGGGGCGAGCTTGAGGCCGACCGAGCCGTTCAGGTGCGGCACCAGGAGGTCGATGATCAGCAGGGCGGCGGACACGGAGACGAGTCCGATGACGGCGAGCTTGCGGCCGAGCCGGCCCACGAGGCGTCCGCTCACCAGCGCGGACACGGCACCGCCGATGGCGAACGGCGTCGTGGTCAGCCCCGCCTGCAGCGCGCTGTAGCCGAGCCCGGTCTGGAGGTAGAGGGTGACGACCAGGAAGATCGACGTGAAGCCGGCGAAGTAGAAGGTGCCGAGGCTCAGCCCGTAGAGGTAGGCGGGGACCTTGAGCAGCGTCAGGTCGATCAGGGTCTCCTTGCCGCGGCGCCGCCAGGCCAGCTCCCACAGCGCGAAGCCGACGAACAGGGCCGCAGCGGGCCCGAGCAGCCACCAGGGCCGGGCGCCCAGCGACTCGCCCTGCCCGCCCTCCACGAGGGGGTAGAGCACGAGCAGCACGGCCGCACCGAAGAGCACGACGCCGAACGGGTCGAGGCTCTGCTTGTCCTTGCGCGCCGCCGCCGCGGGCAGCAGCCGCCGGGCCAGCAGGACGATGGCGATGCCGATCGGCACGTTCACGTAGAAGACGAGGCGCCAGCCGAAGTCGGGCCCGCCGACCTTGACCAGGAGGCCGCCGAGCAGCGGCCCGATGGCGGTCGAGATGCCGATCATCGCGCCGAAGATCGAGAAGGCCTTCGCCCGCTCCTTGCCCCGGAACAGGTTCTGGATGAAGCCCGACACCTGCGGGGTGATGATCCCCCCGCCCAGGCCCTGGACCACGCGGGCGACCGAGAGCAGCCACGGCACGGGCGCCGCGCCGGCGAGCGCGCTCGACAGGGTGAAGACGGCGACGCCGACGATGAACACGGTGCGACGGCTGCGGGCGTCGCCGAGGCGCCCCATCGGCACGAGCGCGACGCCGAAGGCGAGCGCGTAGCCGGCGATGATCCACTGCACGTCGCTGTCGTCGGCGTTCAGACCCGCGCGCAGCGTGGGCAGGGCGACGTTGACGATGCTGACGTCCAGCAGGGTCATGGCTCCGGCGGCGATGCAGACCGCCAGCGCCCGCCAACGGGCGGGGTCGGGCTGGTAGTCAGGTGCAGCGGTGTCCTGCTGCTGGGCGGGCGTCGACGTCACGAAGAGTGTGTACCCGACGAGAGGGAGATGCGGATGCGTAGCGACGATATGGAGCGCTTCGTCGAGGCGCAGGACGCGGGTGGGACGTACGCGGCGGCGCTGCGGGAGCTGCGGGCCGGGCGCAAGACGTCGCACTGGATGTGGTTCGTCTTCCCGCAGCTCGCGGGCCTCGGGCACAGCGCGATGGCGCAGGCGTACGCGCTCGACTCGCTCGACGAGGCCCGGGCCTACCTGGCTCACCCCGTCCTCGGACCGCGGCTGCGGGAGTGCACGGCGGCCGTGCTGACGCACACGGACCGGAGCGCGGAGCAGGTCATGGGCGGCATCGACGCGCTCAAGCTGCGGTCGTCGATGACGCTCTTCGCCCGCGCCGACCCGGAGGATCCCGCGTACGCGGCGGTGCTCGACGCGTTCTACGGCGGCGAGCCCGACGAGCGGACCGAGCAGCTGCTCGGCTAGCCGACCGGGTCAGGGGCTCAGCCCAGCCGGGCGAGCACCGGCTCGAGCCGGCGCAGGTCGTCCGCGTCGACGAGGTCGGGCAGGGCGACGAAGACCGTGCCGACCTCGGCCTCGGCCAGCTCCGCCCAGCGGGAGGCGTGGTCGGCGGCGGTCCCCGCGTGGTGCTGCTGCGCGTACGCGGCGGCCGGGATGCGTCCGCGGAGCCGCTCGACCCGACGGGCCACGTCCTCGCGGTCGGTGCCGAGCACGGGCACGTCGAGCACGGTCACCTCGACGTCGTCGGGGTCGCGGCCGAGGTCGGCGCAGTGGCCCCGCAGCACCGCCAGGCGTCGGGCCAGGCGGGCGGTGTCGCTGCTGGGCAGGTTCCAGGCGTCGGCCTGCTCGGCCACCACGCGGAGCAGCCGGTCGCCGGAACCGCCCACGACGATCGGGACGGCGCCGACCGGGCGGGGGTAGCAGGTCGTCTCGGGCAGATGGACGTAGCGGCCCGCGTAGGCCTTCGTCCCCGGCGCCCAGAGCGCGCGTAGCGTCTCGATCGTCGCCTGCAGCTGGTCGAGCCGCTCGCCGGCGGGCGGGAAGTCGAGCCCGTACGTCTGGTGCTCGCGCAGCCACCACCCGGCGCCCAGCCCGCAGAACGCGCGCCCGCCGCTCAGCACGTCCAGCGTGGCCACGGCCTTGGCCACGATCCCCGGCGCCCGGAACGTCGCCGGCGTGACCAGGGTGCCGAGCCGCAGCCGGGTGCCGAGGCCAGCGAGCAGGCCGAGCGCGACGTACGGCTCGGGGATGGGTTCCCAGGCGCGGTCGACCTGGGGGATCTGCACGAGGTGGTCCATCAGGGCGATCCCGTCGAGCCCGATCGCGTCGGCGGCCCGCGCCAGGTCGGTCAACCAGCGGGTGGGGTCGCTCACGCCCTCGCCCCACGGGAAGCGCGACACCTGCAGGACGACGCGCGGACCGGCGTGGGTCGGTCCCGGCGCCGCGGCGTGCACCCCGGCCGCCGAGGCTGGGGTCGACCGGGGCTCGTCGGCCTGCTCCACCACGACGACCGCGTCCCAGCGCTCCTCGTCCGCCTCGTCGGGCGCCCAGCGGTCCGGCGCGTGCTGCTCCACGAGCGCGCGAACGCGCCGGAGCTGTTCGGTGAGGACGCGGGCGGGCACGGGTCGGTCCCGGGCGCCGTTGCGGGCGCGGGCCAGCGCGGGCGCGGTGTCGAGGACCACGAGCACGGCGGGCAGGTCGACGGCGCGGGCGTACGCGAGGTGGTGCGCCCGACGCTTCGGGTCGAGGCCGAGGGTGTCGACGACGGTGGTCAGTCCACGACCCAGCCGGGCGACGACGATCTGGTCGAGCAGGGCGAAGGCGTCCTCGGACGCGTCGAGGTCGTACGGCCCGCTGCCGACGGCCGCGCGGAGGGCGTCGGAGGAGACGATCTCGCTGGGGAGGTAGCGCTGCGCCGCCCAGGTCGACTTCCCGGAACCGGCCGCGCCCGCCAGGACGACCAGGGCCGGGCCCGGCCACACCGGTGCCGCTTCGTCCACATGTCGAGTCTGGCAGCATCCACTGGACGCTCCCTGAGCCCGTCGACGAGGAGGCGGAGTGACCAGACCGGCACCGGACGGACGACCCGCGCTGCGGCTGCGCGGCGTCGTGCTCGGGACCCCGGACCCCATCGCGCTCGCCGCCTTCTACGCGCGGCTGCTCGGGTGGCCGTACCGCTCCGAGCACCCGGAGTGGGTGGTGCTGGTCGACCCGGGCGGGGGAGCGGGGCTGAGCTTTCTGCGGGAGGACCCGTACGTCCCGCCCGTCTGGCCGGCGGGCCCGGACGACCAGGCGATGCAGGTCCACCTGGACGTGGAGGTCGACGACCTCACCGCGGCGGTGGCGTGGGCCGAGCGGTGCGGGGCGCGGCAGGCGACGTCCCAGCCGCAGGAGCACGTGCGGGTCTGTCTGGACCCCGACGGGCACCCGTTCTGCCTCTACGTCGAGGACGCCGAGGACTGACGAGAGCCACGGAGGTCTAGCGGGGGAAGTCCTCGACCCCGACGGTCTTCACGGTGCCGTCGTCGGCGAGGTAGCGCACGGTCAGCCCGTCGGCGCGTCCGTCGGCCACGGGAGCCAGGCCCGGGGACACGGTGCTGGAGGGCGTCGCGGGCGGGGCGGCCGGGGTCGGCGTGGCCGGGTCGCCGCAGCCGGCGAGCGCGAGCCCGAGCACGGCGACCGCGGGCAGGCCGAGCCGCACGAGGACCTTCGGGACGCGTCGCATGAGGCCTTCAGGTTACGGAGCCCGCCCAAGACGGGCCGACGTACGGCTGCCAGCCTGGACCCATGACCGAACGTCATCACGTGTCCTGCTGGCTGACCGACATGGACGGGGTCCTCGTCCACGAGGAGCAGGCGCTGCCGGGGGCGGCGGAGTTCATCGCCGCGCTGCAGGAGCACGGGCGCCGGTTCCTGGTGCTGACCAACAACTCGATCTACACCGCGCGCGACCTGCGGGCGCGGCTGCTGCGGAGCGGCATCGACGTCCCCGAGGACGCGATCTGGACGTCCGCACTCGCGACGGCGCAGTTCCTGGGCGAGCAGATGCCGGGCGGGTCGGCGTACGTGATCGGCGAGGCGGGGATGACCTCCGCGCTGCACGAGGTGGGCTTCGTGATGACGGACCGCGACCCCGACTACGTGGTGCTGGGGGAGACGCGGACCTACTCGTTCGAGGCCATCACGCGGGCGGTGCGGCTGATCGAGCGCGGGGCCCGGTTCATCGCGACCAACCCGGACGTCACGGGGCCGTCGCCGGAGGGCTCGCTCCCCGCCACCGGAGCGGTCGCGGCGATGATCCAGCAGGCGACCGGGATCAAGCCGTACTTCGTGGGCAAGCCCAACCCGCTGATGATGCGCTCGGCGCTGAACCGGATCGAGGCGCACTCGGAGACGACGATCATGATCGGCGACCGCATGGACACCGACGTCGTCGCGGGCCTCGAGGCCGGGCTGCGCACGATCCTCGTGCTCTCCGGCTCGACCCGGCAGAGCCAGATCGAGCAGTACCCCTACCGCCCGACGCGGGTCGAGAGCTCGATCGCCGACGTCGTCCCGCTCGTCGCCGAGCTTGCACCCCCGGCGTGACCGTCGCTGGAGTCCGACCACTGGTCAGCTCCGAGCGTCGGGCGAGTCCGAGAGGGCCCCGGAGTGACCAGTGGTCAGCTGGGGTAGCGGGTGGGGCCGAGGGCTCAGGCGAGGGCGCGGCGGCGGGTGAAGCCGAGCAGGAACGCGAGCAGCGCGAGTGCGGCGGCGACCGCGCCGGCGACGGGGAGCCAGACGACCCCGCCCGCGAGCACCAGGGCGCCGACGACCGGGGCGGCGGCGATGCCGACGTACATGGCGGTCGAGTACCAGGCGAGGGTGATGCCGGCGGCCGCCGGCTCGACGGCGACGAGGCGGTGCTGGAGGGGGACGACGGACCCGAAGGCCAGCACGCCCCAGCCGGCGAAGAGGACCGCCAGCGCGAGGAACGACTGCTCCTCGACGGCCAGCAGGACGAAGACGACCACCTCGGCCGCGATGACGACCGCCGCGGTCGGGCGGCTGCCGAAGCGGTCCGTCACCGGTCCGGCCAGCGCCGTCCCGACGACGCCGCCGATGCCGTAGAGCAGCAGGAGGAGGGCGAGCAGGCGCCCGTCCCCACCGGTGGCGTGCTGCGTGAGCTGCGCGCTGAAGATGTAGACGACGTTGAAGCCGACCGTGACCAGCACGGCGGCGATGAGCACGAGGACGACGCGGGCGTCCTTGAGGACCCCGAACCGCTGGGCCAGACCCGTCACCGCGCCGACCGGCAGCGTCCCCAGCCCGAGCACCATCGCCACGGCGAGCACCAGCGCCAGGCCGGCGAGGCCGAGCATCGTCGTGCGCCAGCCGACGACCGCGGCGAGCGCGGTGCCGACCGGGGCGCCGACCGCGGAGGCGAGGGTGAAGCCGAGGCCGGTGGCGGCGAGCGCGAGCCCGCGCTTCTCGGGCGGCAGCATCGATGGAGCGGCGGCGGTCGCCGTCGGGACGAGGGCGGCACCACCCAGGGCAGCGAGGACCCGGCCGGCGACGAAGGCGGTGAGGCCGTCGGCGAACGCAGCGGCGACAGTGCCTGCCGCGACCAGCAGCAGGCCCACCGCCATGAGGAACGTGCGCGGCACGCGCGAGGCGAGGACGGAGACGAGCGGGGACGCGACGGCGACCACGGCGGCGTACCAGGTGATCGACGACGCGACCGAGGTCTGGGTCGACCCGAGGTCGGTGGCGATCGCGGGCAGGACGCCGGCGATGACGAAGGCGTTCGTGCCCACCACGAACAGCCCGCCCGCCAGCAGCGCCAGCCGGACGGAGGTGCGGGCGACCGAGACGGGCGCCGGGGCCGTACGGACGTCGAGGTCGGTCATCCGACGGTCTTGATCTGGCGCGGCATGAAGAACACGGCCAGCAGCATGAACACGGCGCCGAAGGCTGAGGCCAGGAACACGTGCTGCAGCGCGACCGCCATGACCGAGGCCGGGATGGCGCTCGCCGTGCTGGCGTTGTTCCCGCCGACGGTGTTGCCGAGCCCGGCGTTGGCGATGGCGCCGAAGACGGCGATGCCGAGCGCGCTGCCCATCGAGCGGGCGAACATCGAGGTGCCGGTGACCACGCCGCGGACGTTCCACTCGACGGAGGACTGCGCGGCGATCAGCGTCGGCGCGGCGACCCAGCCCATGCCGAGCCCGATGACGAAGCAGGTGGCGCCGACCTGCCAGATCGAGCTGGTCGGGCGCAGGAGCGTGAGCCCGGCGACGCCGACCAGGGCGACGACGGTGCCGATCAGCGCGGTCGAGCGGAACCCGACCCGCAGGTAGGCGCGGCCGGCGAACGACGCGGCGATCGGCCAGCCGAGGGTCAGCGCGGCGAGCGCGAACCCGGCGACCAGCGCGCTGTGGCCGAGCACGCTCTGGGCGTAGAGGGGGACGTACGAGGTGAGGCCGATCAGCACCGCGCCGACCGTGAGGCTGGCCAGGCTGGTGGTGATGAGCAGCCGGTTCTTCAGCACCCAGGTCGGCAGGATCGGCTCCGCGGCGCGACGCTCGACGAAGCCGAACACCACGACCAGCGCGACGCCCAGCGCCGGCACCCCGAGGCCAGGCAGCGAGAGCCAGGTCCACAGCACGCCGCCCTCGAGCAGGCCGAGGATCAGCAGGGTCGAGCCGAGGGTCAGCAGCACGGCGCCGGTGACGTCGACCTTGTGCCGCACGCGCTCGACCTTCTCGTGGAAGTGCCGCGAGATCATCCAGGCGGCGACCAGCGCGAGCGGGACGTTGACGAAGAAGATCCAGCGCCAGTCGAGGAAGTCGACGAACACGCCGCCGAGGGTGGGGCCGACGACCGAGGAGATGGCCCAGACGCTGGCGACGTAGCCCTGCACCTTCGCGCGCTCGGCCAGGCTGTAGATGTCGCCGATGATCGTCATGCAGGTCGGCTGGACCGCCCCGGCACCGAGGCCCTGCAGCGCCCGGAAGGCGATCAGCGCCGGCATGCTCCAGGCGAAGCCGCAGAGCACCGACGCGACGCCGAAGACGACGATGCCGGTGATGATCACCGGCTTGCGCCCGTACGAGTCGCTCAGCTTGGCGAAGATCGGCACGGTGACCGCCTGCGCGAGCAGGAAGACGGAGAAGAGCCAGGGGAACTGCGAGAAGCCGCCGAGGTCGTTCACGACCGAGGGGACCGCGGTCGCGAGGATCGTCGCGTCGATCGCGATGAGGCCCATGCTGAGCATCACGCCCAGCAGCACGGGGCCGCGCTCGGAGCGGAGACCGACCGACGCCCGCGTGATCACGGGTGCGGGGTCGACGGACGTCTCGGTCTGGCTGGCCACGTCCCGTCGCAACCGGTCGGCAGCCGTATGCATTCCCCGACGATGTTTCTTTCTGGTGACGGGTTCCCGAGTGGCGCTCAGGCGCCCTGCCCGTGACCCCTCCGCGTACGTCCGGAGAAGGGTGGGAGTTGTTTGCACTCGCCCTGGTCGAGTGCTAAACATGTGTTAGCACTCGGCACGTGAGAGTGCCACCTTCCTACGCGGGTGAGGTCCCCATGGGCCGTCCGTCGCGGGCCCTGAGTAGGAATCAGCGCAGGAACCACCCCGTCAGCAGAGGATTCGCCACACATGCCGAAACTCATCTCCTTCAACACCGAGGCCCGGCGCGGGCTCGAGCGTGGCATGAACACGCTCGCCGACGCCGTCAAGGTGACCCTCGGCCCCAAGGGCCGCAACGTCGTGCTCGAGAAGAAGTGGGGCGCCCCCACGATCACCAACGACGGCGTCTCCATCGCCAAGGAGATCGACCTCGAGGACCCGTACGAGAAGATCGGTGCGGAGCTCGTCAAGGAGGTCGCCAAGAAGACGGACGACGTCGCGGGCGACGGCACCACCACCGCCACCGTGCTGGCCCAGGCGATGGTCCGCGAGGGCCTGAAGAACGTCACCGCCGGCGCCAACCCGATGGACCTCAAGCGGGGCATCGACAAGGCCGTCACCGCCATCGTCGAGCAGCTGAAGGCCGCGGCCGTCGAGGTGGAGACCAAGGAGCAGATCGCCGCCACCGCGTCGATCTCCGCCGGGGACACCACCGTCGGCGAGATCATCGCCGAGGCGATGGACAAGGTCGGCAAGGAAGGTGTCATCACCGTCGACGAGTCCAACACCTTCGGGCTCGAGCTCGAGCTCACCGAGGGCATGCGCTTCGACAAGGGCTACATCTCGCCCTACTTCGTCACGGACACCGAGCGCATGGAGACCGTGCTCGACGACCCGTACGTGCTGATCGTCAACGGCAAGGTCTCGGCGCTGAAGGACCTCCTCCCGCTGCTGGAGAAGGTCATCCAGGCCGGCAAGCCGCTCGTGGTCATCGCCGAGGACGTCGACGGCGAGGCCCTGGCCGCGCTGATCGTCAACAAGATCCGTGGCACCTTCAAGTCCGTCGCCGTCAAGGCCCCGGGCTTCGGTGACCGCCGCAAGGCCATGCTCGGCGACATCGCCATCCTCACCGGTGGCCAGGTCATCTCCGAGGAGGTCGGGCTCAAGCTCGACGGCGTCGGGGTCGAGCTGCTCGGCCAGGCCCGTTCGGTCGTCGTCACCAAGGACGAGACCACCATCATCGAGGGCTCCGGCTCGTCCGACCAGATCGCGGGCCGGGTCAGCCAGATCCGCACCGAGATCGAGAACTCGGACTCCGACTACGACCGCGAGAAGCTGCAGGAGCGCCTGGCCAAGCTGGCCGGCGGTGTCGCGGTGATCAAGGTCGGCGCGGCCACCGAGGTCGAGCTCAAGGAGCGCAAGCACCGCATCGAGGACGCCGTCCGCAACGCCAAGGCTGCGGTCGAGGAGGGCATCGTCGCCGGTGGCGGCGTCGGCCTGCTCCAGGCGGCCAAGGACGCCCAGGTCGACCTCACGGGCGACCAGGCCATCGGCGCCCAGATCGTCTTCACCGCGGCCTCGGCCCCGCTGAAGCAGATCGCCTTCAACGCCGGCCTCGAGGGTGGCGTCGTCGCGGAGAAGGTGCGCAACCTCCCCGCGGGCCACGGCCTCAACGCCGCCACGGGTGAGTACGTCGACCTCGTCGCGACCGGCATCATCGACCCGGTGAAGGTCACGCGCTCGGCGCTGCAGAACGCGGCCTCGATCGCCAGCCTGTTCCTCACCACCGAGGCCGTCATCGCCGACAAGCCCGAGAAGGCCGCTCCGGCCGGCCCGGGTGGCGACGGCGGCATGGGCGGCATGGACTTCTGAGTCCCTGCTCCACCTGCACGACCTGACGAGAGGCGGTCCCCTTCGGGGGGCCGCCTCTTGTGCGTTCCCGGGGGGCGTGAGCGTCAGCCCCGGGGGAGGGAGCCGAGGATCCGCTCGGGGCGGCTCGTGTAGTCGCCGACCTGGTCGGGCGCGGGGAGCGGGGTGGGCCAGTCGGACGTCGCCCAGCCGCGTGGCGGGTCGGTCGCGTCGTAGGTCCAGGTCGCCCCGGTGCCCGGCTCGGTGGGCACGACCTCCGCGTCGTCGACCCAGGTGACGCGCACGCTGGTGAAGGCGTCGAGCCCGGGGAACTGGACGTCCACGTGGGTCGTCCCGGCCGGCAGGGGGCCGACCTGGGTGGTGAGGTGCGCGGAGCCGCCGCCGGAGCGCAGACCGCGCGACCAGAGCCCGAGACCCGAGCACAGGCACTCGTACGTCGGCAGCCCCGCGAACGTGGCCGTCGTCCAGCGGACCCCGGTCGGTGCCGTGCCGCTGTCCGGCACCCGCAGCCGAGGGCCGCTCGCGGGGACCTCGGTCACGACCCGGACGCCGTCGGGCAGGGCCCGGGCGACCGGCGGGACCGCCCGGGTCCGCAGGTCCTGGTCGTCGACCGAGTAGAACGTCCAGACGACCGACGTGAGGCCCTTCGACGCGACGACCCGGTTGACGACGACGGTCTGCAGGTCGCCGCTGCCGTCGGGCACCGCGTACAGCTTGGCGCCGGTCACGGAGTTGCCCGCGGCCGCGGGACGGGTGAGGTCGGTCGGCGTCCGCGCGACCGGCACCTGGCCCACGGGGGTCACGGCGACGCCGGGCACGACGGCGAGGTTGGGCAGGGCGACGTCGATCCGGTCCGAGGCGGCCGGCAGCGTGGGGAACGCGAGCTGGAGCAGCCGCGTCTCGCCGAAGCGCAGCTGCGGCAGCACCGCGAAGAGCGGCGTGCAGAGGCAGCGGCTGAAGAGCTCCGGGGAGACGTTCGCCAGCGGCCGGTAGGCCCGCGACGCGGCCGGGTCGAGGAGGGCGAGGTTCTGCTGGCCCGCCAGGGTGCGGTCGAGCCCGAGGTCGGTCCCGGACGGCACGGGGTCGCCGGCCGCGCGTCCCGGTCCGACGAGTGGCGTGACGGACCAGTCGAGCACGGTCGCGCCCGTCGTCCGACGGACCGCGTGCACCGCGAAGCGGATCGTGACGTCGTTGCCCTCGGCGGTGGTCCACAGCGCCTCGCCGACCACGGGCAGCCGCGGGTCCGTCGGCGCCGGGACGTCGACCGGGGGCGCCGACGTGCTCGCGTCGGGGGAGAGGGTCGGCCGCGGCGTCGTGAACAGCCCCGGCTCCTGCGCGCCCCAGCTGCACCCACCCGCGAGCAGGGCGGACGTCAGCAGGACGCCGGCCGTGCGCAGCCTCGACGCCACGACCCGATCCTAGGCGGGTGGTGGCCCGCCCGACTTCGTCCGGCCTCCAGCCTTACACGATAAGGATTGCCGGTGCCGCAGGTGTCTGAGACCACCCCGATCGGGCTAGAAGGTGGGTCGGGGAGGCACACACGGGCTCCCCGAGAGCTGAAGGAGAGCACATGTCGCACTCGCCGTACGAGCCTGCAGAGGGCATCGGTCGCGGAGTCGACCCGGACCCGACGACCGTCTACGAGACCGGGACCCAGGTCTCGCCCGGCACCGCCTACGGGGAGACGTACGTCGCGCCGGTCGAGGACCTCTACGCACCGGTCCCGCAGACCACCACCACCCCGGGCACCGACCAGGGCAGCACCGGCGCCGGGGACGTGAAGGACACCGCGGCCGACCAGGGCCGTCGCGTCGCCGACACGGCGAAGGAGCAGGCCGGCCAGGTCAAGGACACGGCCAAGGAGCAGGCCGGCCAGGTCAAGGACACCGCCGTCGAGCAGGGTCAGCAGGTCGCCGCGGTGGCCAAGGACCAGGCTGCGCAGGTCAAGGACCAGGCCGCGAGCTCGCTGAAGGACATCGTCGGCGAGAGCCGCACACAGCTCGCGTCGCAGGCCGGGACCTCGCAGAACAAGCTCGCCGAGTACGTGCACTCGCTCGCCGACGAGCTCGGGACGATGGCCTCGGGCGGTTCCGACGGGAGCGGCCCGCTGGCCGACCTCGCGCACCGCGGGGCCCGGACCGGCGGCGAGCTCTCGAAGTGGCTGTCCGACCACGAGCCGGCCGACGTGCTGACCGAGGTCACGCGTTTCGCCCGCCGTCGTCCCTGGACCTTCCTCGGCGCCTCGCTCGTCGCCGGCGTGGTCGTCGGCCGCGTGACCCGCAGCCTGGCCGCCGAGGCCAAGGACGAGCACGACGCGCAGCAGGCGCCGAGCACCAGCACCACGACGCCCGCCGTCACCGGCCCGGACCACGCCGCCCCGGACTACACGGCTCCCGCCGCGACCCCGGTCGGCTACCCGGCGGCCGGCTACGAGCCGACGCCGGTCACGGGCTACGAGCCGACGCCCGTCGCCGGCTACGAGACCCCGGCCTACGGCACCCCCGCCTACCCGACCGAGGGCTACGTCCCCGGCGACCTGCCGGAGAGCCCGGCGCCGCAGACCTGGACCGGTGGGTCCCGGTGAGCACTGGCTACACCGCGCCGGACCCGACGCCCGGCTACCCGGGCGTCCCGCAGGGCCAGGACCAGGAGATCTCGCTCGGCGAGCGCCTGGGCAACGTGACGCGTGACCTGAGCACCCTCATGCAGCAGGAGGTGGCTCTGGCCAAGGCCGAGGTCAAGCAGAGCGGCAGCCAGCTCGGGAAGGGCGTCGGCCTGCTGGCCGGTGCCGGGATCGGCGGCTTCTTCGTGCTGCTCTTCCTCTCCGTCTCGCTGTGGTGGGCCATCGGCAACGGCACCGGCCGCGGCTGGGCCGCCCTGATCGTCGCCGTCGTCTGGGCGATCGTCGCCGCCGTCCTGCTGACGGTCGGCCGCAAGGAGCTCAAGCGCGTGCGCGGGCTCCCGACCACCGCGGACACCCTGGGCAAGATCCCGAACGCCGTCAAAGGAAAAGAAGAGGACAACCGATGACCACGAGCAGCGACCCCGAAGAGATCCGCCGCGAGATCGAGCGCACCCGCGCCGCCCTCAGCGGTGACGTCGACGCGCTGGCCGACCAGGCCAACCCGAAGAACATCGCCCGCCGCCAGGTCGAGAACGTCAAGGGCTCGATCCGCGACAAGGGCAACGACCTGAAGGACAAGGTCATGGGCGTCGCGTCCGACGCGAGCGACAGCGCCCACGTCTCCGCCTCGAACGTCCAGGCCGCGGCCTCGGACGCGCGGGGTGCGGTGGCGGACGTCCCCGGCTCGATCAAGAGCAAGAGCCAGGGCAACCCCCTGGGCGCGGGCCTGGTGGCCTTCGGCCTGGGTCTGCTCGTCTCGTCGCTGATCCCGGCGTCGTCCCGCGAGCGCCAGGCCGCGGTCGACCTCAAGGAGCGGGCCGAGCCGATCACGTCCAAGATCACGGACGCGGCCAAGGAGGTCGCCGGCAACCTCAAGGAGCCCGCGCAGCAGGCGGCCGCCGACCTCAAGGACACGGCCACCCAGGCCGCCCAGCAGGTCAAGGCCCAGGGCCAGGACTCCGCGCAGGAGGTCAAGGGCACGGCGCAGAGCGCGCAGCAGGAGGTCAAGGGCACCGCCCAGAGCGCCCAGCAGGACGTGAAGGACGAGAGCGCCTCCGCGGCCGGCGAGGTGCGCGACCAGGCGCAGCAGGCCCGTCAGGGCTCGTAGGTCCGACCCACCCGGCGGGGCGGGCACCTAGGTCCTCGGACCTCGGGTGCCCGCCCCGTCGTACGAGCGGGGCCCGGGTCGGCCGGGCACGCACTATCGTCGCCAGGGCAGGGGAGCTCGACGTCTGGAGGACGGCAGGTGGCGGAGGTCGCGCCGAAGGTGCACAACGGACGCACCACCAAGGGTCTCGACCGGGACGTCGTGGTGCGTGCCGCTCTGCGCGCGATCGACGAGCGGGGCCCGCACAACCTGACGATGCGCGGACTGGGCCAGGACCTCGGCGTCGAGGCGATGTCGCTCTACCGCTACGTCACCGGGCGCGAGGACCTGCTCGAGGCCGTCGTGGCGCTGCTCCTGGACGACTTCCGCGACGCGCTCGACGAGACCGTGACCGGCTCCTGGCAGGGCTACCTGCAGGCACTCGCCCACGCGATCCGGCGGATCGCCGTCGAGCACCCCGCCGCCTTCCCGCTCGTGGCCACCCGCCACCCCGCGGCGCCGTGGCTCCGACCGCCGCTGCGCAGCCTCGAGCTCGTGGAGCAGTTCCTGTCGACGCTCCTCGCGCACGGCTTCGACGACGAGCAGGCCGTGGGCACGTACCGGGCCTTCACCAGCTTTCTGCTCGGGCAGCTGCTGCTCGAGTCCGCGGCCCGCGGCGCGCAGACCGGTCCGGTGGAGGACCCGCTGGACGAGGGCGGGGCCAGCGTGCCGACGACCGACGCGGACGCCGACACGTCGGGCAACCCGACGGTGGTCCGGCTCCGCTCCCTGCTGAGCGAGGACCGCAGCGACGAGGAGTTCGAGGTCGGGCTCGAGACCCTGCTCGACCGCCTCGAGATGGCGCTGGCCCAGTAGTCCCGGGCGAGGCCCGTTAGGGTCAGCAGCGCCCGGCCCTGTCGCCGGGCCGACCACGAGGAGGAGCCCGTGACGACCGACGCCGGGCCGCTCGTGGTGGACGGCCACAACGACCTGCCCTGGGCGCTGCGACCGAGCGGCTACGACCTCGACCTCGTCGACGTGAGCCGGCCCCAGCCGCAGCTTCAGACCGACCTGCCGCGGCTGCGGGCCGGGGGCGTCGGCGGGCAGTTCTGGTCGGTCTACGTGCCCTGCAGCTTTCGCGGCGCCGCCGCCGTCACGGCCACGCTCGAGCAGGTCGACGCCGTGCACCGCCTGGTCGAGCGCCACCCCGACGACCTCGTGCTCGTCACCGACGCCGCGGGCCTGGACGCGGCGCTGGCGTCGGGCCGGATCGCCAGCCTGCTCGGGGCCGAGGGCGGTCACAGCATCGACGACTCGCTCGGGGTGCTGCGCAGCCTCCACCGGCTCGGGGTCCGCTACCTGACCCTCACCCACAACGCCAACACCGACTGGGCCGACTCGGCGACCGACGTGCCCCGCCACGGCGGGCTGACGCGCTTCGGCCGCGAGGTCGTCGCCGAGCTGAACCGGCTCGGGATGCTCGTCGACCTCTCCCACGTCGCGGCGACGACGATGCACGACGCGCTCGACGTCACCGAGGCCCCGGTGGTCTTCAGCCACTCGAGCGCCCGGGTCGTCGCCGACCACCCCCGGAACGTTCCCGACGACGTCCTGCGACGCCTCACCGGCAACGGCGGCGTGTGCATGGTGACCTTCGTGCCCCGCTTCGTCAGCCCGGCCGCGGCCGCGTGGTCGGCCGAGGTCCACGACGCGGCGCTGGGCGCCGGTGTCGACCCGCGCGACCTGGAGGCCCTGGAGGCGTTCGGGGACGCGTACGAGCGGCCCTGCCCGCCGGCGACGCTGGCCGACGTGGTCGCCCACGTCGAGCACGTGCGCGAGGTCGCCGGGTCCGCGCACGTCGGGCTCGGCGGCGACTTCGACGGCACGGCCTCGACCCCGGTGGGCCTCGAGGACGTGTCGCGCTACCCCGCCCTGCTGGACGCGCTGCGCGGCCGCGGCTGGTCGGGCGCCGACCTCGTCGCGCTGACCCACGGCAACGTCCGCCGCGTGCTGGCGGACGCCGAGGCGGTCTCCGCGCGGCTGCGCGGCCTCCGCGGCCCGTCGCTCGCCACGATCGAGGCCCTGGACGGCGCCCGGGTGCCCGAGGCCGGGTCCAGGCCCGCGGACGACCAGCACGAGGAGCCGGTGTGAGCGCCCTGCTCGAGGTCGTCGTCACCCACGCCCCGGACGCGGTCAAGGCGGAGGCCGGTGGGGCAGACCGGGTCAGCCTGATCGGCGACGCGCTGCCGGGCACGGAGCGCGAGGCGGGAGCGCTGTCGCCGGCACCGGCGCTGGTCGAGCAGGTGCGGGCGGCGACCAGCCTCCCCGTACGCCCGCTGCTGCGCCTGCGCGAGGGCTACGGCACCGACGGCGGCGAGGTCGCCCACCTGCACGGGCTGCTGTCGTCCTACCGCTCCGCCGGCGCGGACGGCGTCGTGCTCGGCTTCCTCAACGCCCTGACCGAGATCGACCTCGAGGTCGTCGCCGAGCTGGTCGGCGGGGCCGACGGGGCGGGCCTGCGCTGGACGTTCTCACGGGCCGTCGACTCCTGCATCTCCACCGACCGCGCCTGGCGCGACCTGCCCCACCTGCCCGGGCTCGACACGGTCGCGACGGCCGGCTCGGCGCGCGGCGTCGCCGAGGGGCTGGACGAGCTGGTGGCCCGCGCGGAGGGCGACCCGGCGGCGCGCCGGGTGATCATGGCCGCCGGCGGGCTGAGCCCCGAGCACGTGCCGTGGCTGGCGCGGGCCGGCGTGGGCATGTTCCAGGTGTCGACCCAGGTGCGCCCGCTGGGGTCGTGGAAGGCCTACGTCGACGCCGACCTCGTGGGCACCTGGCGGGCGCTGCTCGACAGCCACACCGGTGGTGCCCGGGACGTGCCGCGTTGATCCTGGTCGACCGGCCGACCTGGCCCGCCCACGGCCGTCTCTGGTCGCACCTGGCCAGCGACACCTCGTACGACGAGCTGCACGCCTTCGCCGCCCGGCTCGGGCTCCCGCCCCGCGCGTTCGACGGCGACCACTACGACCTCGTGGAGGACCGCTACGACGACGCGCTCGCCGCGGGAGCCCGGCCGGTCACCTCCCGCGCCATCGTCGTGGCCCTGCGCGCTGCCGGTCTGCGGCGCCGGAAACGCTCCCGCCTGGCCCGGTGAGGGCCACCCGCTACGCCGGTGGCGGATCCGTCACCTTCTCGTCACCGGCGCGGAGCAAGATGGTGCCGACGAAAGGACCGTGCCGACTCCATGCCGTGCGCCCACCTCGAGGCACAACCGCTGACACCTCTCCCCGCCGGGTTCGAGCCCTACTGCGCCGACTGCGCGCTCACCGGTGACCAGTGGGTGACGCTGCGGCGCTGCCTCACCTGCGACCACGTCGCCTGCTGCGACGACTCCCTCAACGCCCACGCCACCCGCCACTTCGAGCAGACCGGCCACCCCGTCATGACGTCCGTCGAACCGGGCGAGACCTGGCGCTGGTGCTTCATCGACCAGGAGACCGCGTGACCGACCCCGCCCCGCTGACGCCCACCGACCTGACCGGCGGCCCGACCCGAGGGGTGGGGGAGCCGGGCGACCAGGTCCGCCCGGGACGTCGCCCGCGCCGCGACGGCGAGGGTCCCCGCGACGTCAAGCCCGTCATCCTCACCGTCGACGACGACCCGAGCGTCTCGCGCGCCGTCGCGCGCGACCTGCGGCGGCGCTACGCCGAGGACTACCGCGTGGTCCGCGCCGAGACGGGCTCCGACGCCCTCGACGTGATCCGGGAGGTCGTGCTCCGCGGCGAGCAGGTGGCCGTGCTGCTGGCCGACTACCGCATGCCCCAGATGAACGGGGTCGAGTTCCTCGAGTCGGCCATGGACCTCGTGCCGCAGGCGCGGCGGGCGCTGCTGACCGCGTACGCCGACACGAGCGCGGCGATCGCGGCGATCAACGTCGTCGACGTCGACCACTACCTGCTCAAGCCGTGGGAGCCGCCGGAGGAGAAGCTCTACCCGGTCATCGACGACATGCTCACCAGCTGGAAGCGCGACGGCAAGCCGCCGGAGCACAAGACCAAGATCCTCGGGCACCCCTGGTCGCCGGAGTCGTACGAGGTCCGCGACTTCCTGGCCCGCAACCTGGTGCCGTACCGCTGGTACAACGTCGAGGACCCGGACGGCAAGCGGCTGCTGGCCGCGGCGGGCAAGGGACCGGCCGACGTGCCGGTCGTGGTCACCACGAGCGGCGACGCCATGTCGCGCCCGAGCCTGACCGACCTCGCGAACGCGGTCGGCCTGGACACCACCCCGCGCGGCGACTTCTACGACGTCGTCATCGTCGGCAGCGGGCCGGCCGGGCTCGGGGCCGCGGTGTACGCGGCGTCGGAGGGGCTCAAGACCGTCGTCCTGGAACGTTCCGCCGCCGGCGGGCAGGCCGGGCAGAGCTCGCGGATCGAGAACTACCTGGGCTTCCCCGACGGGGTCGCCGGGGCGCAGCTGACCGACCGGGCGCGCCGCCAGGCCGTACGGCTGGGGGCGGAGCTGCTCACGGCACGTTCCGTGGTGGGGCTCAAGGCGAAGGGCCCGGCGCGCGAGATCACCTTCGACGACGGCGAGACCCTGCTGGCCCACGCCGTGGTGCTCGCGACCGGGGTGTCCTACCGCCAGCTCGACGCCGAGGGGGCCGACGCGCTGCTCGGGCGCGGCATCTACTACGGCTCCGCGTCGACCGAGGCGGCCGCCTGCGCCGACCAGCACGTCGTCATCGTCGGCGGGGCCAACTCCGCGGGCCAGGCGGCCGTGTTCTTCTCCACGCACGCCGCCCAGGTGACGCTCGTCGTCCGCGGCGACTCGCTGACGAAGTCGATGTCCAGCTATCTCATCGAGCAGGTCGAGGCCCGCGACAACATCGAGGTCCGCACCTGCACGCAGATCGAGAAGGTCGAGGGCGAGGAGCACCTGAGCGCGGTGACCCTGTTCGACAAGACCACCGGGCAGCGCGAGGTGGTCGACGCCGAGCACCTCTTCGTCTTCATCGGCGCCGCTCCGCTCACCGACTGGCTGGACGGCGAGGTCGTCCGGGACGCGCGCGGCTTCGTGGTGACCGGGCCGGAGCTGCTGGTCGAGGGCCGCCGGCCCGACGGCTGGGACCTGCCGCGCGACCCGTACCTGCTCGAGTCGAGCCTGCCGGGGGTGTTCGTCGCCGGCGACGCCCGCGCCGACTCGGTCAAGCGCGTCGCCTCGGCGGTCGGCGAGGGCGCCCTGGCCGTGACGCTCGTGCACCGCTACCTGGCCGAGCAGTGACACCGGCCGGGCGCCTCGGCGCGCGGCAGGACCCGACCGGGGGCACCATGGGAAGCAGGAGCGTCCCGCGCACGTTGTGCAGGGCGAAGGAGACACGGTGAGCGACACGGTGACGGACCAGACGGTGCAGCAGCGGACGGCGGACCAGGGCGGCGGCGAGCGGCGACTCACGCCCGACGAGCTGCGGACGCTCTTCCTCTTCGAGGCGCTCGAGCCGACCCAGCTGGAGTGGCTCAGCGAGAACGGCTACGTCGAGACCCGCGCCGAGGGCGAGGCCGTCTACACCGAGGGCGACGCGGCCACCTGCTTCTTCGTGCTGGTCGAGGGGTGCGTCGCGATGCGGCGCTGGGTCGAGGGCACGAACGTCGAGGTGAACCGAACCGACCACCGCGGCGTGTACGCGGGCGCGACAGCGGCGTTCGTCAAGGCCGAGGCCGGCCACCGCTACGCCAACAGCCTCGTCGCGGTCACCGACTCCACGTTCTGGGTGATCGACGCCGCCCTGTGGGCCGACAAGATCCGCGTCTGGTTCCCGATGGCCATCCACATGCTCGAGGGCCTGGCCACCGGCATGCGCAACAGCCAGCTCGTCGTCGGCCAGCGCGAGCGCCTGCTGTCCCTGGGGCGGCTGGCCGCCGGCCTCACCCACGAGCTCAACAACCCCGCCTCGGCGGCCGTGCGCGCGACGGCGAGCCTGCGCGAGCGGGTCAGCAAGATGCGCGGCAAGCTCAGCCACCTCGCCTCGGCCGACATTGACGGGCGTGAGTTCGCGGCGATGGTCGACCTGCAGGAGGCGGCCGTCGAGCGGATGGCCAAGATCACCCGCGACCTCAGCCCGATGGAGACGTCGGAGGCCGAGGACGAGCTGGGCGACTGGCTCGAGGACCACGACGTGGTCGGCAGCTGGGACGTCGCCCCCGTGCTCGTGGCCGCCGGCGCCGACGTCGACTGGCTGGAGGAGCTGGCCGGCAGCGTCTCGCCCGACGTCCTGAGCGACGCGGTGCACTGGGTCGCGTACGCGCTCGACACCGAGCAGCTGATGAACGAGATCGAGGACGCCACCACCCGCATCTCGACCCTCGTCGGCGCGGCCAAGCAGTACTCGCAGATGGACCGCGCGACGCACGCCGACATCGACGTGCACGAGGGCCTGAAGAGCACGATCATGATGCTCAAGCACAAGATCACCGCGCCGGGGAACATCACCCTGGTCAAGGACCTGGCGGAGGGCCTGCCGAAGGTCCCGGCCTTCCCGGCCGAGCTCAACCAGGTGTGGACCAACCTGATCGACAACGCCGTGCAGGCGATGCCCGACGGCGGCACGCTGACCATCCGGACCGCGCTCGAGCGCGACGACGTGCTGGTCGAGATCGGGGACACGGGGACGGGGATCCCCCAGGAGCTGCAGGAGCGCATCTTCGAGCCGTTCTTCACCACGAAGCCCGTGGGGGAGGGGACCGGCCTCGGGCTCGACATCTCCTACCGCGTGATCGCGCAGCGCCACGGCGGCGACCTGCGGGTGACGTCGGTGCCGGGCGACACGCGGTTCCAGGTGCGGCTCCCGCTCGTCAGCCCGCAGCGGCTCGACACGGCCGGCTGATGCGGTCACGGATTGATGTGCCGTACGCGGGATGTCGTGGACGGGTCCGTGGCGTACGGCCCCCGCGCGACTAGCCTGTGGACATGGATCTGGTCGCGCAGGAGCTGGAGCGTCCCGGTGGGGACGCCCGTACGTCTCCGGTGACGCCCGACGAAGCCGCGATGATCGCCCTCGACGACCGTCTCTGCCTGGCGCTCTACACGGCCTCGCGGTCGATGACCGCCCGCTACCGGGTGGCGCTGGAGGAGTTCGGGCTCACCTACCCGCAGTACCTCGTGATGGTGCTGCTGTGGGAGGAGTCGTCGGTGCCCGTCGGCCGGATCGGTGAGCGCCTCTCGCTGGAGTCCAGCACCCTCTCCCCGCTGCTCAAGCGGTTGGAGGCGATGGGCCTGATCAGCCGGACGCGCGACCGCTCGGACGAGCGCCTCGTGATCATCGGCCTGACCCGCGCCGGCCAGCGCCTGCAGGAGCGCGCCGCCAGCGTGACCCTCGAGATGTGCCGGGCCAGCGGCCTGGGCATCGACGAGATGGCTTCCCTCGTCGGCGAGCTCCGCGAGCTCGACGTGCAGCTCAAGGCCGCGACGCGCGAGGCGCGGGGCTGACGCTCCACGCGGAGCAACGCCCCTTGAGCCTGTCGAAGGGCCTCGCAGAGGTCGGCGCCTCGACCGACAGCTCCTGAGTCGGTCAGGGGCAGAGGCTCAGGCGGCCAGCGCGAGCGGCAGGTCGGCCGCGTGCACGACCACCAGGGTCGTGACCGCCCGGGTCAGGCACACGTAGAGCCGGCGCAGGCCGGTCACCTCGTCCGCCTCGGCGGCGACGAGCCGGGCGGGCTCCAGCAGCACCACGTGGTCGAACTCCAGCCCCTTCACCAACGACGCCGGCACCAGCTCGACCCGACGGACGTCCGCGTGGTCCTCGGGGTCGGCCTCGGCCGTGCCTTCGCCGAGCAGCGCGTACGCGACCCCGGCCCCGCCGAGCGCCGCGGCGACCTCGGCGACCTGCGCGTCCGCGACCACGACGCCGACCGTCCCGGCCTGCTCCAGCTGCTCCCGGGCCGCGGTCACGGTCGCGGTCAGCGGTGCATCGCTGCGCCGCAGGTCGAGCTCGCCGGCCGAGCGTCGTACGGAGTAGGGCGGCGTCAGAGTCGGGGCGATCACCGGGAGCAGCCGGGCGGCGTAGTCGATCACCAGCCCGGGGACGCGGAAGCCCTCCACGAGCTCGGTCACCACCGCGTCCGGCTGGCCGAGGTGGGCCAGCGACTCCTCCCACGACCCCACCGACCACGGCGTGGTGGCCTGCGCGAGGTCGCCGAGCACGGTCATGGAGCCTGTGCTCGCGCGGCGGCCCACCGCGCGGAGCATCATCGGCGACAGGTCCTGGGCCTCGTCGAGGACGACGTGGCCGAGGCTCGGCGTCCGCATCAGGACGTCGCGCGCCTCGTCGACGAGCGCGACGTCGGCGAGCGTCCACCGGGCCGACCTCGGCGTCCGGCCGGGTCGCCCGCCCTGCAGCTCGCGCTGCTCGTCGTCGTCGAGGAGCCCCGCGGCCGCCTCCGCCAGGAACGGGGCGTCGGTCAGCAGCCGGAGCACCAGCCGGGCGGGGTCGAGCGCCGGCCAGAGCCCGCTCACGTACGCCTTCACCTCCCGGCTGCGGGCCACGGCCGCCTGGACCCGGTCGTCGGGGGAGTCGCCCGCGGCCTCCATCCGGAGCAGCACCTGGTGGGCCAGCCGCTGGGCCAGCATCGTGCGGCCGGCTTCGTAGCGGACGCCCCGTTCCCGGAGCTCGGCGACGACCTCGTCGGCGAGGTAGGCGGGCACCCGCCACTGGTGGATGCCGCGCGGCAGGACGAGCGTGCCGGTGGCGGGCGCGACGTGCGACCAGACCGCGCGGCGGAGGACCTCGGCCAGGCGGGCGTCGCCCTTGAGCCGGGCCCGGGCGGCGGGTTCGGTCCCGCGAACCTCGAGCTCCGTCGCGTCAGCGAGCATCGACTCGACCGTGGCCTGCCCGGCGTCGATCTCGCCCAGCGCGGGCAGCACGTCGCCGATGTAGGACAAGAAGCTGGCGTTGGGCCCGACCACGAGCACCCCCGACCGCGACAGCTGCTCGCGGTGGGCGTAGAGGAGGTACGCCGCCCGGTGCAGCCCGACCGCGGTCTTGCCGGTGCCGGGGGCGCCCTGCACGCAGACCGACTGGTCGAGGCCCGCGCGGACGATGACGTCCTGCTCGGGCTGGATGGTCGACACGATGTCGCGCATCGGACCGGTGCGCGGCCGCTCGATCTCGGCCTGGAGGATCGACGACCCGGTGCCGCGCTCGGCTCCCTCGACGGCGGGACCTCCGACGAGGTCCTCGTCCTCGTACGCCGTCAGCGCCCCCGACGAGAAGCCGAACCGGCGGCGGCGGCGTACGTGCATCGGGTCCGCGGGGCGGGCGCGGTAGAAGGGCAGCGACATGCCCGCGCGCCAGTCGATGACGAGGGGTTCGCCACCGGCCTCGCCGGTGATGTGGCGGCGGCCGACGTAGAGGGTCTCGTCGTGCTCGGCGCCCAGGTCGGTGGCGTAGTCGAGCCGGCCGAAGAAGAGCGGCACCGTCGGGTCGTCCTGCAGCGAGAGCATCCGTCGGTGCAGCACCTGCTTGAGGTGCTCGGTCGCGATCCGGTCGGCGCCCTGGGCGGTCAGGCCCGCGGTCTGGCGGCGCATCTGCGTCAGGGCCGCGCGTGACTCGTCGAGGTGCGTCTGCTCGGCGGCGAGGGGATCAGGGGGCGGGTGTGAGGGCTCGGCGCGCATGCGAGAGCTCCGATCCTGGATCGGCAGGCACGAAGGGGCGAGGGGCCACGTTAGGGCCCCGGGGCTCTTCCGTCCAGGGCTTTGCCCGCCGCGACGTGCCGGGAGGGACCCGGGAACGAGGGCGCCGACCGGCTTCCTAGGCTGAAGACCGTGACTGAGTCAGTGCAACCGCCCGTCCGGACCCGCTCGTACTCGCCCGTCGAGAACCCGGCGAACCGCCCGCGGGTCACGCGTCGCACCGTCCGCGTGCTGCTGCTCAATCCCGACGGCGCCACCCTGCTCTTCGAGGACAGCGACCCCGGCCTCGTCGACGTGCGCTGGTGGGTGACCCCCGGCGGCGGCATCGACCCCGGTGAGTCCGAGACGGAGGCGGCCGTGCGCGAGGTGCGCGAGGAGACCGGCTTCGACCTCGACCCGGGCGTCCTCCTCGGCCCGGTGGCGCGGCGCCACGTGGTCCACGGCTACTCCGACCAGGTGATCGAGCAGGACGAGGCCTTCTACCTCGCGCAGGTCGACACGTTCGACGTGGACGTCACCGGCCACACGGCCGAGGAGCAGATCACCTTCAAGGGCTGGCGCTGGTGGTCCGAGGAGGACCTGCGCGCCAGCGACGAGTGGGTCTGGCCGCGCGAGCTGGAGGAGATCCTCCTGCTCCTCGACCACGCCGACCGCTGGCCGGTCGACCTCGGCTTCCAGGAGGAGTCGACGGTTCTCGACGTGAGCTGAGGTTCTGCCGGCGCACCCTGCTCGTCTCGGCACACCCTGCACAGTGTGCCGACGTTCGCCCGGTATGCCGACCGGGATGACTCCGACCCCTGAGCCCCGGGCGGCACACCCTGCTCGTCCCGGCACAGCCTGCTCCCTTCGGCACACCCTGCTCGTCCCGGCACACCCTGCTCCCTTCGGCACACCCTGCAGGGTGTGCCGCTGTCCGGTGGGTATGCCGACTTCGGTGACGCCCGTCCACAGAGCCAGTTCCGTACGCAGCGCTGTCCACAGGGGACGTACGAGCCCCTGGCCTGCCTGTCCCGCCGGTGCTGGTCTTGCCGCATGCAGCAGGTGGTGCTCCGCAGAGAGCTCGTGGCCCGAGGGATGTCCGACTCCGAGCTGGCCCGACGTCGTTCGGGCGGCGACCTCGTCCGGCTCCGGCGGGGCGCCTACCTCCGGCCCGACGGGCGTGACCTCACCCACGAGGAGGCGCACCGGCTGCTGGTCGAGGCGACGATGCCTCAGCTCGGACCGGGCTGGACGCTGAGCCACGGCTCAGCCGGAATCCTGCACACGCTGCCCATGTGGCCCGATCCGCTGAGCCGGGTGCACGTGACGCGTCCCCGCACCGGCGGGGGACGTCGCCGCACCACGGTGCACCGGCACGGCAGCCCCCTGTCGCCGAGCGAGGTCGTCCGGATCGACGGCTGGCCCACCACTGACCTGGCGCGGACGGTGGTCGACCTCGCCCGTTCCCTCCCTTTCGAGCAGGGTGTCGCTGCGGCCGACCGGGCGCTGACCATCGGGGTCACGATGGCCGAGCTGGGTGCAGCGCTCGACCGGACCGCTCAGCTCCGTGGCGCGGGGAGGGCACGGAAGGTCGTGGAGTTCGCCGACGGCCGGTCGGAGTCGGCCGGCGAGTCGCTGAGCCGGGTGCTGCTGTCAGACCTTGGCCTCATGCCGGACGACATCCAGTTCCGCGTCCTGGACGGGTCGGAGGCCGTGGGGCGGGTCGACTTCGTGTGGCCGGGGCTGCGCACGATCGGCGAGTTCGACGGCCGGGTCAAGTACGGGCGGCTGCTGGGCCAGGGCGAGGACGGCGGCGAAGTCCTCTACCGCGAGAAGCGGCGGGAGGACCTGCTGCGCGAGCTCGGCTGGCAGGTGGTGCGGTGGGTGTGGGCCGACCTGGACCACCCGGAGGTCATCGCCGAACGCCTGCGCCGGGCCTTTGCCCGCGCGGCCCTCTGATCAGCGGCACACCTTGTGCGCCTGGGCACCACCTGCTGTCGTCGGCACACCCTGCAGGGTGTGCCGGTGCGAGCAGGGTGTGCCCGGGCGAGCAGGGTGTGCCGACGCGAGGAAAGCGTGCCGGCTCGCAGGAGTCCGACCGAGAACAGTGCTGCTAGTCGGCGGCCAGGGCGTCGTCGGCGTCCATGATCGTGTACGCGTAGCCCTGCTCGGCGAGGAAGCGCTGGCGGTGCGCGGCGAACTCGGCGTCGACGGTGTCGCGGCTGACGACGGCGTAGAACCGGGCCATGACGCCGGCGGCCTTGGGGCGCAGCAGGCGGCCGAGGCGCTGGGCCTCCTCCTGCCGGGAGCCGAAGGCGCCCGAGACCTGGATCGCGACCTCGGCGCTGGGCAGGTCGATCGAGAAGTTCGCGACCTTGCTGACCACGAGGAGGTCGATCTCGCCGGTCCGGAACGACTCGTACAGGCGCTCGCGCTGCCGCACCGTCGTGTCGCCGGTGATCAGCGCGGCGTCGAGGCGGGAGGCGAGCTCCTCGAGCTGGTCGACGTACTGGCCGATGACCAGGGTCGGTGTGCCCGTGTGCTTGCGGACGAGGTCGACGACGACGTCGGTCTTGGAGTCGGCCGTCGCGGCGAGCCGGTACCGCACGTCCGGCTCGGCGACCGCGTACGTCATCCGCTCGGACTCGCTGAGGGTCACCCGGACCTCGACGCAGTCGGCCGGGGCGATGTAGCCCTGCGCCTCGATGTCCTTCCACGGCGCGTCGTAGCGCTTGGGGCCGATGAGGGAGAACACGTCGCCCTCGCGGCCGTCCTCGCGCACGAGCGTCGCGGTCAGGCCGAGGCGGCGGCGGGCCTGCAGGTCGGCGGTCATCCGGAACACGGGCGCCGGCAGCAGGTGGACCTCGTCGTAGAGCACGAGGCCCCAATCGCGCGCGCCGAAGAGCTCGAGGTGGGGGTGCACGCCGCCGCGCTTGGTCGTGATGACCTGGTACGTCGCGATGGTGACCGGCCGGATCTCCTTCTTGGAGCCCGAGTACTCCCCGATCTCCTCCGGCGTCAGGCTCGTCCGCTTGACCAGCTCGTCGCGCCACTGGCGGGCCGAGACCGTGTTGGTGACGAGGATCAGCGTGGTCGTCTTCGCGGTGGCCATGGCCGCGGCCCCGACGATCGTCTTGCCCGCGCCGCAGGGCAGCACCACGACGCCGGACCCGCCGTGGAAGAAGGACTCGGCAGCCTGCGCCTGGTACGGCCGCAGCTCCCAGCCGTCCTGCGTGAGGTCGATCGCGTGGGCCTCGCCGTTGACGTAGCCGGCGAAGTCCTCGGCGGGCCAGCCGAGCTTGAGCAGCACCTGCTTCAGGTGGCCGCGCTCGCTGGCGTGCACGACGACGGTGTCGTCGTCGACGCGGTTGCCGACCAGGCCCTTGACCTTCGCCGACTTGAGGACCTCGGCGAGCACCGGACGGTCCGTCGTGACCAGCACGAGGCCGTGCGTGGGGTGCTTCTCGATCCGCAGCCGCCCGTAGCGGTCCATGGTGTCGGCGACGTCGACCAGCAGCCCGTTGGGGACGGGGTAGCGGCTGTAGGTGAGGAGCGTGTCGACGACCTGCTCGGCGTCGTGGCCGGCGGCGCGTGCGTTCCACAGTCCCAGCGGGGTCAGCCGGTAGGTGTGGATGTGCTCCGGCGCGCGTTCCAGCTCGGCGAAGGGGGCGATCGCGATCCGGCAGGCCTCGGCCGCCGGGTGGTCGATCTCGAGGAGGAGGGTCTTGTCGGACTGGACGACGAGAGGGCCGGGCTGGGAATCAGACATCCGTCCCAGAGTAGGCGGGGGGTGGTGGCGAGGAGGCCACCCCAGGAGGGGTACCTGCGTCGGCGGAGAAGCGGGTCAGACCGGTTCGACGGCGGCGATCCGCGAGAGCGCGATCGTCACGATCTGCGCGTTGGTCCGGTCGACGGCACGGACCAGGCCGGCGCTGAGGTCGAGCGGGGCCAGGTCGCGCTGGGTGGACCGGCCGTCGTTCTCGACCCAGGTGACGCGGACGGGCAGCCCGTCGCGGGTGGCCGCCCGGAGGTCGTCGAGCGCGGCCGCCGCGGTCGTGGCGGTGGCTGCCCGCTGGTCGGCCGCGATCACGGCGGCGGCGACGTCGGCCGTCCGGGGCGGGGACGCAGCCGGGGTCAGCCGGGCGGCGGGGGCGCGGGGGACCGGCGGGGCGGGCAGGCCACGGCCGTGGGCGTCCTCGGCGACCGGGCTGAGGCCGGCCTCGCGGAGCGCCTCGAGCAGCTCGTCGGGCTCGGCCGCGGCCACGACCACGCCGGGGGCGAGGCGACGCAGGCCGAGGGCGGCGGACTGCGGCAGCCGCAGGAACGTGCTCAGCTGGGCGTCGTCCTCGGAGGTCACGAAGCTGAGGGCCGGACCCACGTGCACCGCGCCGTGGCGGCGGGCGACGTCGCCGAGCAGGTACTCCAGCGGCTGCGGGACCGCCGTCGAGGCGTGCGCGCGCAGCCAGCCGAGCGCGTCCTCGGCCGACCAGCCCGCGTCCATGGCCCGGCGTACGGAGTCGGCGCTGAAGCGGTAGACGGCCCCCGCCCCGCGCGACTCCTGGGTGGCGAGCAGCCGGAGGTCGGCGGCGACGTCGTGGCGCAGGGGACCGCCGGCCACGGCCGTCAGGTCGGCCTGCAGGACCAGGTCGATGACCGGCTCCGGGAACAGGGCCGCCAGGGCCTCCGGGATCGGGACGTCCGCGAGCAGGCTGGGGGTGAAGTCCGACACCGCACCCAGCGCGACGAAGCCCAGCCACGACGCCTCACGCCACAGGTCGCGGGAGAGCTCGACGGCCGCCTCGGGCGTCCGCGAGAGGCGGGGCCGGTGCCAGGCGAGGGCGGCGCCGAGGTCGGGTGCCTCCAGGACCGTGCCCGGGCCCGCCGCCACCGCGAGGCCGAGGACGACGCGGCGCAGCGCCGGCGCGGACGGCGACTCCGCCTCGGGGCCGAGGGCGTGGGCCCCGGCGGCGGACGAGCGCGCGAACCAGCGCGGCACGGCCAGCCAGGCGCGCGCCAGCGTCGTCCAGCGTTCCGGGGCCGGGCGGGTGACCCAGCGGTCGTACGCCGCGGTGGGCAGCACGCCGTGGCTGCTGCCGGGCGCGACCAGACCGGCGGCGGCGGCCAGCTCGACGACGAACGTGGCGTGGGCGAGGTCGGTCCCCAGCGCCCGGACGAGCGCGGTCAGGTCGCGGGCCGCGAGCCCACCCGTCCGCAGCGGTCGGAACGGGGCGTCCTCGAGCGCGCGGGCGACGAGGTCGACGTCGTCGAGCAGCCCGAGCGCCGCACCGGCCGCCGCCCGGTCGACGAGGTTGGTCGGTCGGCTCCGGCCGGTCAGCTCCGGAGCCTGCCGGGCGACGGGCTCGGGCGTCAGCCGCCCCTCGCGCAGCCGCAGGGCCACCTCGCGTGGGAGGACGACCGTGTCGCCGTCGAGGGAGCGCAGCAGCCGTGCGGCCAGGAGGGCGCCGACGGGGCTGCGGGAGGCCGCACCACCGGCGCGGTCGGACTGGCGGGCGACCCCGGTCGGGGACCAGACGAGCCGGTCCAGCAGCGCCCGCATGGCCGGGGTGCACCCGGCCAGCGCGGCGTCGACCTCCACGTCCTCGACCGGCTGCCGCGAGGGCGCGGCCAGGCCGAGCGGGTGCGGCTCGAACGTCTCGCGGGCGGTGCGGACGAGGTGCAGCCCGTCGTCGTCGCCCCAGGCCAGGGCCCTTGCGCGCAGCACGTCGACGGCCGCCACGACCTCCGTGGAGGCGCCGCCGACGAGGGCCTCGAGGTCGGCGAGCGTCGTCGGGTCGGGCAGGGCGGCCAGCGCCTCCGCGACGAGCCGCTGCCAGGCGTCGAGGTCGTCGAGCGCCCGGCCGGTCGAGGCGGACGTCGTCGCCCGCGAGGCGAGCTCGGACAGGTCCCGCGGCATCGGGACCGTGAGGTCGGGGCGTGCGGCGAGCAGCGCCTCGACGGCCTCGACGGGCCAGCGGCGGAGACTCTCGGTGAGGGTTCGGGGACGCGCGGGCGGGGCCACGCGCTCAGCCCCAGGGATTCGAGGAGGGCGGGGTCGCGGCCGGCGGCCGGGGCCGGGAAAGCCCCTGCCGCACGACGAGCAGCGTCACGCCGAGCATCACCCAGCAGATCAGCAGCGACCACAGGCCCACGTAGCTCCACCACGGGTCGCCGTCGAAGACCGACCGCACCAGGCCGACCAGCGCGAAGAAGGCGACGGCGCCGGCGGCGATCCGGAACGCGATGCGCACGGCCCGCTGCGCGACCTTCACCCGCGTCGACAGGATCACGGCGACGATCAGCATGACCGGGGCGAGCACGTAGATGAGCCCGCCGACGGCCAGGACGATGCACAGCCCGGGCGTCGCGGCCTCGACGACCTGCTTGGCGTCGACGCGGCCGGGCTGACGCTGGTCGCCGTACGTCGTGGGCGGCGGCGCGAACCACTCCGGGGTGCCCGGGACGGGGAAGGCGTACGGGTCCGCCGGCGGCTGCGGCACGCCCTGGCCGACCGGCCCCGTCGGCAGGATCTGGGGCAGCGGCCCGGACGTCGGGGCCGAGGCGAGCTCGGAGGCGGTCGCGGCGAAGGGCGCGCTGGCGACGAACGGCTGGCTGGCGCCCCAGGGCGACTCCGACGTCAGCGTGGTGGTCACGGTGTCGAAGGGGAGGTGCGGGTCGCGCTCGTCCGGGGGCTCGGGCACGAGGGTCGCCAGGGCGGCGACCGGCGCGGACGGCTCGTCGAAGTGCGGCCGGCTCGTCGGCTGGCCGTCGGCGGGACGCGCCGCGGGCGGGGCCTGCTCCAGCGGCGCCACGGGGGCGTCGGCGAAGTACTGCGGCCGCTCGTGCGGCGCGTACTCCGGTCCGTCTTCCCAGGTCGCCACGCCTCAATCCTAGTGAGCCGGGGGGCGGCGGGACGGTGGCGACGAGAACAGCCGGTGCCGCCCGGGCGGCGCGATCTCGGTTGGGCGCCGACAGCCGTCCCGCTAGGATCGGGGGGTTGCCCAGCGTGGGTGACCCGTACGCGGTCGCGGTTCGTCCACGCGACGCACAGCATCCGCAGCAGACGTGAAGAGCAGGTGAGGTTCGTCGTGCCGACTGGCAAGGTCCGTTTCTACGACGCCGAGAAGGGCTTCGGCTTCCTCACCAAGGACGACGGCGGGGACGTCTACCTGCGCTCCAACGCGCTGCCCGAGGGTGTCACCACGCTGAAGCCCGGGCAGAAGGTCGAGTTCGGAATCGTCGAGGGCCGCCGCGGCGAGCAGGCGCTGTCGCTGCACCTCCTCGAGGCCCCGCCGTCGCTGTCCAAGGCGCAGCGCAAGCCCACCGAGCAGATGACCGTGATCATCGAGGACCTGATCAAGACGATGGACAGCGTGGGCAACGGCTACCGCCGCGGTCGCTACCCCGACGCCCGGACGGCCGGCAAGCTCGCCTCCGTGCTGCGGGCCGTCGCCGACGAGCTGGAGCTCTAGTGACGACACCCACCACCACCCCCGCGCGCGCCCCGCGGGCGCCCAAGGCGCCGAAGGCCGACCAGGCCTGCCTCGACGCCGTCGACCTCGCGCGTGACGCGGCCGTCGAGACCGCCGGCGTGATCGGGGTCGGCGAGCACCTCGGTGCCGTCGCCGAGGGCGACCGCGTCCTCACCCACGTGTTCGCCTCGACCCACCCGGGCTACGCCGGCTGGCACTGGTCGGTGACCGTCGCCCGCGCCTCGCGGGCCAAGGTCGTCACCGTCGACGAGGTCGTCCTGCTCCCGGGCGACGGGTCGCTGCTGGCGCCGCGCTGGGTCCCGTGGGCCGAGCGCGTCGGCCCGGGCGACGTGACCGCGGGCCTCCTGATGGCCTCGCCGGTCGACGACGAGCGGCTCGAGCCCGGCTACACCGGCGGCGAGTCCGCCACCAGCGAGGACCCCGCCGAGGAGGAGCTGGCCCGCGTCGTCGTGGCCGAGCTCGGCCTGGGCCGCGAGCGCGTGCTGACGCGTACGGGTCGCGACGACGCCACGCTGCGCTGGCTGCAGGGCCCGCCCGGCCCGGACAACAACCTCACCCGCCAGGCGCCCGACGTGTGCGAGACCTGCGGGTTCTTCACCCGCCTGACCGGTGAGCTGGGCGTTCTCTTCGGCGCCTGCACCAACGGCTTCTCCGCCTCGGACGGCTCGGTCGTCAGCGTCGACCACGGCTGCGGCGCCCACTCGAGCGTCGTCGAGGAGGAGCACGTCGAGGAGCTCCCGGCCCTGCTCTGGGAGACCATCGACTGGGACCAGAGCGACTCCCTCTTCGACTGACGTCGTTGGCCGACCACGCACCGATCGGTGAGACTGACCCCATGACTGACGCGCCGGCAGCCGCCGACAAGACGGCCGTCCTCTCCCCGGGCGACGCCGCGGACCTGCGTCAGGCGGTCGCGACCTTCGTGGCGGCCGGCGCCGACGAGTCGATCCAGCGCGTCACCACCGCGGTGCACCGGCTCTCCCGCCGGCTCAACCAGTGGTACGACCGCCAGCTCGTCGACCTCGACATCTCGACCAACGAGTACCTGGTCATCTCCGAGCTCGCGCGGAGCCCCGGCCACGCGCCGCTCACCCCGTCCCAGCTCGCCGCGGCCACGAACATCGCCCCGTCGTCGATGACGCACCGCCTCGACCGCCTCGTCGAGCGGGGCCTGATCACGCGCGAGCAGGACTCCGACAACCGCACCCGGGTGCTGATCCAGCTGAGCGACGCCGGCTACGCCCTCTTCGTCGAGGTGATCCGCCAGTCCGACATGGTCGAGTCCGACGTGCTCTCCGGCCTCACCGAGGACGAGATCGAGACGATGGCGGAGCTGCTCGAGAAGGTCATCGCCGGCCTCGACGTCTGAGCCTCAGAGCGCTGAGCTTCAGAGCACTGAGACTCAGAGGACGGCGGCGGCGACCGTCGCGTGGACCGTCCGCAGCCGGGCGACCTGGTCCTCGGCCCGGTCGAGGAGCCCGTCGAGGTCGACGGGGAGGGTGGTCCCGTACGCGGCCTGCAGCGCCCGTCACCCGTTCGCCTTGGCCAGCAGCGCGTCGAGCCCGCCCTCGACCACGACCTGCGTCGGCTCCCAGGCCCGGTCGGCCCGCGAGCGGGACATCCGGGCGAAGAGGTCCGCGCCGGCCAGCGCCGCGGCGGCGTGGTCGCGCGGGTAGATCGCGAGCGCCTGCGTGGTTCGCGGGCCAGGTCGGCCGGTGGGCGTGGTGCTGTCCATGCGACGTCCCCCACCCCGCGTGGTGGCGCCTCAGTCGCCGATCTTGATCTTCGCCTTGGTGTCGGGCAGCTCCACGAACGTCTGCCCCGGGGCCATCCGGAGCGGCTCGCCGTTGGTGAGCGCGAAGCTGAACGGTTCCGCGACCCCGGCCTTGCGCCAGGTCCCGGTCACGTACCGGCCCCGGTTGAAGTAGAGGAACGTGCCCTTGGTGTCGATGACGTCGTGGAACGGCTCGTGGTGCTCGTAGTGCTGGTGCGCCTTGATCACCAGCACGTTGTCGGTCGAGACGCGCTTGCCGTCGGCCAGCACGTGCGGGCCCCAGGGCATGCTCCGCAGGTAGCGCTTGGACTTCTTGTCGTAGGTGTAGCCCATCAGGTAGCCGTCCCCCTTGTACGGGACCTGCAGCCTCGTGCCGTCCTTGCCCTTGAACTTCACCGTGCTCACCTCCTTGTCGCTGGACGCGATGGGGAAGTAGACGCGCGGCGGACCGTCCCGGAACCGCTTGGTCTGCTGCGCCAGGACCTTCGGATGGCAGGTGGTGGCGCGGTCGTAGTAGGTCTGGCCCTGGTACTGGTAGACCCGCGACTGGTCGGTCCCGTACGCGCCGGTGCCCTTCGTCGCGAGGTAGGACAGCATCGACTCGAGGTGCTTGTCGTACTTCTTCACGTACTTGATCGTCCACTTCGCGGCGCCCGTGTTGCCGATGATCGCGTCCATCGGGCTGAGCAGCGGGACGTCGACGGGGCGGATCGAGCGGACCGGCTCCACCGTGTCGGGCATGTGCTTGTGGAACACCGGGACGAGGCGGGTCGAGCTGTAGCCGTCGGCGTCGAGGTAGCCCTCCAGCTGCACGAAGACGATGTCGGCGTCGTTGATGCCCCGCTGCGGGTGCTCCTGGCGGTTGTCCGGGACCTTGACCGCCACGGCGGCGTGCCGGGCGTCCTTCTTGTCGTCGAGCAGCTCGCCCGTCAGCGGCCAGCGGGGCCGCGTGTCGACCGGGGCCGCCGGCGTGGTCGACGCCGCGGGCGTCGGAACCGGGGTCGGGACGTCCGCCGCGGGGGCGGGCGCCGGGGTCTTGTCCCGCGAGCAGGCGGCCAGCGCGGCGGCCGCCACTCCCAGCAGCGCCGTGCGGCGGCTGATCCGCGCCATCTCGGGTTCCCTCTCCGTCCGTGGCCGGGTCCACGCCCGGTCTCGTCATCGTACGGACGGCCCGCGCCGGCACCCGTCCTCCGCCACGGCGGCGCCGCAGGTGTTCATCCGGGCGTCGTCTCCGGGCCGGCTGCGCGCCCGGCTCAGTGCAGGAGCTTGAGCCCGATCACGCAGCCGACGATGCCGGCGAGCAGGAGCGCCTTGACGACGGAGAACGGTTCCTCGCCGGTCGCCATGGCGTAGACGATCGTGAGGACCGCGCCGATCCCGACCCACACCGCGTACGCCGTGCCGACCGGGAGCGAGCGCATCGCGTACGCCAGCCCGGCCATGCTCACCACCAGCCCGGCGCCGAACACGACGGTCGGTGCGAGGCGGCTGAACCCCTCGGACTTCCCGAGCGCCGTGGCCCACACCGCTTCCATCACGCCCGACAGCACCAGCACGACCCACGCCATGGACCCACCCCTCGTTCTCGCCGACCCCCTGCGGGCGGCTGCCGAGCATCGTGCCCCGTGGCCGCGCTCATCCGGCGTTGCTTAGCCTTTGTATTTAACATTGCTAAGGAGTAGATTGAGGGTCATGAGCACGACGACCCCCACCCGGAGCACCCGCAGCGAGCTGCGGAGCGTCGCCGGCCTCGCCGACGGGCTGCGGCCCGCGGTCATGCGCCTCGCGCGCCGGCTCCGGCAGGTGCGGGCGGACGGGCTCGAGCTGACGGCCAGCCAGCTGTCGGCGATGGGCACCCTCGCGCGGGCCGACGACCAGCCGATCGGGACGCTCGCCGCCGCCGAGCGCGTGGCCGCCCCGTCGATGACGCGGGTCGTCAACGCGCTCCAGGAGCGCGGGCTCGTCGTCCGCACCCCGGACCCGACCGACCGGCGCCAGTCGCTGGTCTCCCTGACCACGAGCGGACGCGAGCTCCTGCTGCTCAACCGCCGCCGCCGCTCCGAGTGGCTCGCCCAACGCATCGCCGAGCTCGACCCGGACGACAGAGAGGTGCTCCGCCGTGCGGTGGGCATCCTCGAGAGGATCAACGCCGCGTGACCGTGGACACCGACCGTCCCACCCCGCTGACCGACACCCGGGCCGACCGCCCGACCGACCCCGCCGACCTGCCCGACGCCGCCGAGGCCGTCGTCGCCGACGAGCGTGGGGCCGAGGAAGCGGGGACGAAGCGCCGCAGCATGTTCGCCGCGCTCGGCCAGCCGAACTACCGGATCTACTTCGCCGGCGCCTTCGTCTCCAACATCGGCACGTGGATGCAGCGCGTCGCCCAGGACTGGCTCGTCCTCGAGCTGTCCCACGGCTCGGCGCTGGCCGTCGGCGTGACGACGGGGCTGCAGTTCCTGCCCATGCTGCTGCTGTCGCCGTACGGCGGGCTCATCGCCGACCGCTTCGACAAGCGCCGCATCCTTCGGGTCACCCAGGGCTGGATGGCGGTGTGCGCGGCCGTGCTCGGCCTGCTCGCCGTCACCGGGGTCGCCCAGACCTGGCACGTCTTCGTCATCGCCCTCGCCTTCGGGCTCGGGACCGCCTTCGACAACCCGGCGCGCCAGGCGTTCGTCTCCGAGGTCGCCGGCGGCGAGCACATCGCCAACGCCGTCGGGCTCAACTCGGCCAACTTCAACGCCGGGCGCGTCATCGGCCCGGCCCTCGCCGGCCTGGTCATCGCCGGCTTCGGCTCAGGCTGGGCGATCCTCTCCAACGCCGTCACGTACGGCGCGATGATCCTCGCGCTGAGCCTGATGAACCCGGCCCTGCTCAACCGGGCCGAACGCCCCCCGCGGGCCAAGCACCAGATCCGCGAGGGCATGTCCTACATCGCCCACCGCAGCGACCTCCTGCTGATCCTGTGCGTGGCGTTCTTCGTCGGGACCTTCGGCATGAACTTCCAGATGACCTCCGCCCTCATGGCGCAGCAGGAGTTCCACAAGGGCGCGGCCGCGTACGGGATCCTCGGCACGTTCATGGCCGTCGGCTCGCTCACCGGCGCACTGCTGGCCGCCCGGCGCCAGACCCGCCCGCGCGGACGGTTCGTGGTGATCATGGCCCTGGCCTTCGCGGTCGTCGAGATCGCCGCCGGGCTGATGCCGACCTACGCCACGTACGCGGCGATCCTGCCGCTGCTCGGCCTCGTCGCCCTGCTGACGCTGACCGCCGCGAACGCCTCCGTCCAGCTCGGCGCCGCCGGCCACCTCCGCGGTCGCGTGATGGCGCTCTACATGATGGTGCTGATGGGCGGCACCCCGATCGGTGCGCCCCTGCTCGGCTGGGTCGGCGAGGTCCTCGGCCCTCGCTGGACCCTCATCGGCGGCGGCGGCCTCACCGCCCTCGGCGTCCTCGCGAGCGTCGCGTTCGTCCTGCACCGCGAGCACCTGAAGGTCCGCCCCCACCTCCACCCGCACCCCAACCTCGAGGTGAAGGCCGCCTGAGCTCTGGGGAACGCTCCCTGAGCTTGTCGAAGGGCCCGGAACGGGCTGGCTCCTGGTCGAGTGGAGCCAACCTCTTCGAGGCCCTTCGACAGGCTCAGGGAGCGTTCCTGATCTCTCGTGCTCGCTAGGGTCGGCGCATGAGTGCGACGCCGACCGTGACCGTCCGGGGCGAGGGGCAGGTCGAGGGGCCGCCGGAGCTCGCGACCGTGTCGGTCGTCCTGCACACCACCGGGCGTACCGCCACCGACGTCGCCCGCGCCCTCGGCGATCTCGGGCGGCAGGTCGACGCCGCCCGGCCCGACCTCGTGTACGACGCGGTCCGCACCGACCCGCTCCAGGTCACGCCCGTCTTCGACCGCCGCTCCGGCGTGAAGATCACCGGCTACACCGGTCGGTACGCGGCCTCCTTCGTCCTCGCCGACTTCGCCGGCCTCTCCGACCTCGTCGTCGCCCTCGTCGGCCTGCCGGGCGCGCAGGTCGACGGCCCCTGGTGGTCGCTGCGCCGCGAGTCGCCGCTCCAGCGCGAGGCCCGCCTCGCCGCCGTCCGCGCCGCGGTCAACCGGGCCCGCGACTACGCCACCGCCCTCGGCGCGACCCTCGGCGACCTCCTCGAGCTCTCCGACACCGACGGCGGCCTCGGCCAGATGCCTCGCATGTTCGCCATGTCGGCCAAGGGTGGTGCCGAGCCCGCACCCGAGCTCGACCTCGAACCCCAGCCGCAGACCGCCACGGCGAACGTGACAGCACGCTTCGCCCTGACCGACGTGCCACCGTCAGACGCCCTGCCGACCTAGGGACGGGTGCTCCCACGAGGCCCCCGAGCGTGGATGGGTCTGGCGGGAGCCCGAGCTTGCGAGGGCGGATGGTTGTGAGGGGGCCTCGTGAGAGCACCCGTCCCGGGCCGCCCAGCGCGTCAGGCGTTCGGCGGCAGGACGCGGAGCGAGCAGCGCGGACGTGTAGCGGACCGGTAACACGCGGCCAGATAGGTTCTCGGCATGTTCACGAAGGTGCTGGTCGCCAACCGGGGTGAGATCGCCGTGCGGGCTTTTCGCGCCGCCTACGAGCTCGGAGCCCAGACGGTCGCGGTCTACCCGTACGAGGACCGCAACGCGGTGCACCGCATCAAGGCGGACGAGGCGTACCTGATCGGCGAGCGCGGGCACCCCGTCCGCGCCTACCTGGACATCGACGAGATCATCCGCGCGGCGCTGGAGTCCGGCGCCGACGCGATCTACCCGGGCTACGGCTTCCTGTCGGAGAACCCCGACCTCGCGCGCGCCTGCGACGCGAACGGGATCACCTTCATCGGCCCGCCGGCCGACGTGCTCGAGCTGGCCGGCAACAAGGTGCGCGCCCTGGGCGCCGCCCGCGCGGCCGGCGTGCCGACGCTGCGCTCGACCCCGCCCTCGGCCGACGTCGACGAGCTCGTGGCCGGCGCCGAGGAGATCGGCTTCCCCGTCTTCGTCAAGGCGGTCGCCGGCGGCGGCGGGCGCGGCATGCGCCGGGTCGACGACCCGGCCAATCTCCGCGAGCTGACCGAGGCGGCCATGCGCGAGGCCGAGGGCGCGTTCGGCGACCCGACCGCCTTCATCGAGCAGGCCGTCGGGCGCCCGCGGCACATCGAGGTGCAGATCCTCGCCGACGCGTCCGGGCACGTGATGCACCTGTTCGAGCGCGACTGCTCGATCCAGCGCCGCCACCAGAAGGTCATCGAGATCGCCCCGGCGCCGAACATCAGCCCCGAGCTGCGCGAGGCGCTGTGCGCCGACGCCGTGAAGTTCGCGACCTCGATCGGCTACTCGTGCGCCGGCACCGTCGAGTTCCTCGTCGAGACCGAGGGCCCGCGCGCGGGCGAGCACGTCTTCATCGAGATGAACCCGCGGATCCAGGTCGAGCACACGGTCACCGAGGAGATCACCGACGTCGACCTCGTCCAGTCGCAGATGCGCATCGCCAGTGGCGAGTCGCTCGCCGACCTCGGCCTGTCGCAGGAGAACGTCCGCATCAACGGCGCGGCCCTGCAGTGCCGCATCACGACCGAGGACCCGGCCAACGGCTTCCGTCCCGACACCGGGACGATCACCGCCTACCGCAGCGCGGGCGGCGCCGGCGTCCGCCTCGACGGCGGCACGGTCGACACGGGCGTGGAAATCAGCGCCCACTTCGACTCGATGCTCGTCAAGCTCACCTGCCGGGCCCGGAGCTTCGACGCCGCGGTCGCCCGCGCGCGCCGAGCGCTGGCCGAGTTCCGCATCCGCGGCGTCAGCACGAACATCCCGTTCCTGCAGGCCGTCCTCGAGGACCCCGACTTCATCGCCGGCGACGTCTCGACCGCGTTCATCGAGGAACGTCCCGGCCTCCTCACCACCCACGCGCCCGCCGACCGCGGCACCAAGCTGCTGCGCTGGCTCGCCGAGGTCACGGTGAACAAGCCGTGGGGCCCCGCGCCGACGCACCTCGACCCGGGGGTCAAGCGCCCGGTCGGGATCGACCTGTCGAAGCCGTCGCCGCAGGGCTCGCGGCAGCGGCTGCTCGAGCTCGGGCCGGAGGGCTTCGCGGCCGACCTGCGGGCGCGGGTCCGCACCGAGGTCACGGACACGACGTTCCGCGACGCGCACCAGTCGCTGCTGGCGACCCGCGTCCGTACCAAGGACCTGCTGCGCATCGCCCCGTACGTCGGGCGGATGACCCCCGAGCTGCTGAGCGTCGAGTGCTGGGGCGGGGCGACGTACGACGTGGCCCTGCGCTTCCTCGCCGAGGACCCGTGGGAGCGGCTCGCGGCGCTGCGCTACAACATGCCGGGCGTCGCCCTGCAGATGCTGCTGCGCGGCCGGAACACGGTCGGCTACACGCCCTACCCGGCCAAGGTGACGAGCGCGTTCGTCGCGGAGGCGGCGACGGTCGGCATCGACATCTTCCGCATCTTCGACGCGCTGAACGACGTCAACCAGATGCGCCCGGCGATCGAGGCGGTCCGCGAGACCGGGACGACGGTCGCCGAGGTGGCGCTCTGCTACACCGCCGACCTCACCAACCCGGACGAGAAGCTCTACACGCTCGACTACTACCTGCGCCTGGCCGAGCAGATCGTCGACGCCGGCGCGCACGTGCTGGCGATCAAGGACATGGCTGGCCTGCTCCGCCCACCGGCGGCGAAGACCCTGGTCACCGCGCTGCGCGAGCGTTTCGACCTGCCCGTGCACCTGCACACCCACGACACCGCCGGCGGCCAGCTCGCCACCCTGATGGCCGCGGTGGACGCCGGGGTCGACGCCGTCGACGTGGCCAGCGCGCCCATGGCCGGCACGACCTCGCAGGTGCCCGCGTCCGCGCTCGTGGCGGCGCTCGAGCACACCGAGCGCGCGACGAACCTCGACCTGCGCGCGGTGATGGACCTGGAGCCGTACTGGGAGGCGCTGCGCAAGGTCTACGCGCCCTTCGAGTCCGGCCTGGACGCCCCGACCGGGCGCGTCTACGACCACGAGATCCCCGGTGGTCAGCTCTCCAACCTGCGCCAGCAGGCTGTGGCGCTGGGCCTGGGGGAGAAGTTCGAGCAGATCGAGGCGATGTACGCCGCCGCGAACCGCATCCTCGGCCGGCCGACCAAGGTCACGCCGAGCTCGAAGGTCGTCGGCGACCTGGCGCTGCAGCTGGTGGCGGCGGGGGCGGACCCGCAGGAGTTCGAGGACAACCCGCAGGCGTACGACATCCCCGACTCGGTGATCGGCTTCCTCGGCGGCGAGCTCGGCGACCCGCCCGGGGGCTGGCCGGAACCGTTCCGGACCAAGGCCCTGGCCGGCCGGACGGTGCCGCTGCGCGAGACCGAGCTGTCGGACGAGGACTCCGCCGAGCTCGACCGCGAGGGCGCCCCGCGCCAGGCCGCGCTCAACCGGCTGCTCTTCCCCGGCCCGACGAAGGACTTCCTGCACCTGCGCGAGACGTACGGCAACGTGGGCCGGCTCGACACCCTCGACTACCTCTACGGCCTCCAGCCGGGCGAGGAGCACATCGCGCGCATCGGGCGCGGCGTCAGCCTGATCCTTGGCCTGTCCGCGATCGGTGACCCCGACGAGCGCGGCATGCGCACCGTCATGTGCACGATCAACGGCCAGCTGCGGCCGATCCGGGTCCGCGACAAGGCGGTCCGCGTCGACGTCAAGGCGGCCGAGAAGGCCGACCCGACCCGTCCGGGCCAGGTGGCCGCGCCGTTCGCCGGCGTCGTCACCGTGACGGTCGCCGAGGGCGACGAGGTCGAGGCCGGGGCCACGGTCGCGACCATCGAGGCCATGAAGATGGAGGCCGCCATCACCTCGGCCGTCGCCGGGCGCGTCGAGCGGCTGGCGCTCAGCGCGATCCAGCAGGTCGAGGGCGGTGACCTGGTGCTGGTGGTCGTCCCCGTCTGACGGGGACCGCTCGTCATGTCCTTCTTCGGTCTGCTGCTCATCGCCATCGGTGTGTCCGCGGACGCCTTCGCGGTCGCCCTCGGCAAGGGCCTGCACATGAAGACGTTCAACCTGCGCCACGCCCTGGCCATCGCGCTCGCGTTCGGCGGGTTCCAGGCCGTCATGCCGCTGCTGGGCTGGCTGCTGGCCCGCCAGTTCGCCCGCTACATCACCGGCGTCGACCACTGGGTCGCCTTCGGGCTGCTGACGCTGATCGGCGCCAAGATGATCTGGGAGGCCGTACGCGGCGGCGAGGACGACGCGGAGGACAGCGACACCCTGCCCGTCCGGGAGCTGCTCCTGCTCGCGGTGGCCACGAGCATCGACGCCCTGGCCGTGGGGATCTCGTTCGCGTTCCTGCCCGTGCCGGTCGGTCAGGCGGTGCTGCTGATCGGGGTGTGCACGTTCGTGCTGAGCCTGGCCGGTGTCGTGCTCGGCCGACGGGTGGGCAAGCGGTTCGGGGCGCCCGCCGAGATCGCCGGCGGCGTCATCCTCATCCTGATCGGGACGCGCGTGCTGCTGGACCACACGGGCGTGTTGTAGGGGCTCACCGCACCGGTGGTGAGGTCAGCTCGTGCGCGGTGCGGGCTTGACGTCCCGCTCCTGCTCCATCTCGCGCCGGACCTTGGTCTCGGCCCGGCGTCGGGCGCGCTCGAAGTAGCCCTTCGGGTCGGTCAGGATCGCCTCGATCCGCCGGTCGTGGTGGTCGCCGTCGATCGTCATCGCCACGTGCCGTCACCTCCTCGGTCTGGAGACCCATTCTCGCACCCGTGTCCAACGCGCGCGAGCACGCCGGAGCCGGCCGGCCCGACGATCACCGGATGCTCATCGCGGCGCCCAGCAGGCCGGCCATCAGGCGGACGAGCGCGACATCGTCGTCGTCGAAGCAGTCCACCTCCAGCGCGTCGAGGGTGATCATCCCGTGGGCGACGTTCCCGACGGTCACGGCCACCACGACCAGGCTGCGGTACGCCGTGGTGTCGTCGAGCTCCCACAGTCCCGGGGCGTCGACCTCGAGGTCGCGGACCAGCAGCCGCGAGCTGGCGGTGACCAGGTCGAGGGCGGCGTCGCCGCCCGGGGTGCCGCGCTCGAAGACGGTCGTCACCGGGCCCGCGCGGCCCAGCGACTCCTGGGGCCGCAGCCGTTCCGGAGGTCCGGGCTCGAGCGCGAACCAGCACGCCCGGACGCGGTCCTCTCCCGTCAGCTGGGCCGTGGTCGTGAGCACCAGCGGCACGGCCTGCGCCCGCCGCCGTTCGCGCTGGTCGCGGTCGGTCTCCTGCGCGAGCTCGCCGAGCAGCCGGACGACGGGCTCCAGCGCGTCGTTGAACGCCAGCTCCACCTCGACCCGGGTGTCGAACTCCCGCTCCTCGGCCTTGGCCTGCCGGTGCTCGGAGCGGATCTGACGGATCTGCGGGATGAGGAACGCGGCCGCCGTGGCGAGCGCCTGGACGGCGACCCAGCCGAGCGAGGCGCGGCCGGTCGCGTCCCGGGTGAGGAGCGACGCGACGGGGGACAGCACGACGAAGACGACCGCCACCGCGACCCAGGGCCACGCCCTCGCCTCACCCGCCACCCGCTTCACCACCCGTCAGACGATAGGGGTCGGGGCCGACAGAAACCGTGCGGCGGTGGCCGTGGGTCCGGCGTACGCCGAGGCCGTCAGGGCAGGCCGAGGACGACGACGTCGGGCCGTGGGCGTCCGGCCCGGCCCGCGGCCTCCGTCCAGGCCTGCGACGTCTCGAGCCAGTCGTGCAGGGCCGGGACCACGGCGGCGTCGTCGAGCCGGCACCAGCCCGCGACCAGGCCCTCGAGCGGCGGCAGGTCGAGCCCGGCGGGCCCGAGGAGCGACGTCAGCCGTGCGTCCTCGGGGGCCGGGGAGGAGGACCAGGCGAGCCCGGCGGCGAACGCCTCGACCAGGCGCCACACGGGGGCCGCGCGTCGCGGGAGGATCGGCGTCCCGGCCAGAAGCGCGTCGAGGTCCCTCCGCGTCGGGTCCTCGGGCCGGACCACGGGGGCGCCGGGCACGCGCCGGTAGATCGGGCCCAGCCGGTCGGGGACGGCCGACGCCGCCCCGCCGGGCGGGAACGCCTGCGCGGCGATCGCCCTCAGCCGCTCGGCCGCCGGACCCGTCGCGCCGACGACGGCGCGCAGCTCCGCGACCCCCAGGGCGTACGCACGGAGCCCGGCCACGCGCTCACCGTACGAGCCGCTCCTATCCTCGGTCGTGTGAACCCCCGGACCCGTCGCGTGATCGTGTCCGGTGTCCTGGTGGGGCTGGTGTTGCTCGTCGTCGTCACCGCGCTGCTGCGCTGAGCCAGCGCTGCCGCGTGGCGGGCCGCGTCTCACGACTCGCAGGCGGAGACTGTTCGGACGTACGCTGCCCGCTGACCCGTCGGCGGACCCACCCGCAGCGGCCCTCACACCGAGAGCGAGATCCCATGCGTAGGCGCGCGACCCTGCGAGCCGCAGCGGCGTCCGTGCTCGCACTCGGTCTGGCGACGTCCTTCCCGCTGGTGGCGGGTGCGGCCGGCAAGACCGCGTTCACGATCAGGGACAGCCGGATCACCGAGAACTCCGGCATGGCCCGCGACACCACGAACAAGGTCTACTGGACCGTCAACGACTCCGGCGCGCTGGGGATCGTCTACGGCGTCGACTCGTCCGGCAAGGTCAAGGGGACGCTGCGCTACAACGCCTTCCCCGTCGACGCCGAGGCGGTGGCCTGGCGCAACGACCGCCTCTACGTCGGCGACATCGGCGACAACGACGCGAAGCGCAAGACGATCCGCGTCTACTACTTCGACGACCCCAAGCCGGACGACGAGGTCCGCACCTACCGTGCGTACGACTTCCGCTACCCCGACGGCGCGCACGACGCGGAGACGCTCCTGGTCACCCCGGCCGGCGTCCTCTACGTGGCGACGAAGGAGGCGAAGGGCGGGCTCTACCGCGCGCCGGAGAAGCCGAGCCGCGACGGGGTCAACAAGCTCACCCGCATCAAGGACGTCCCCGCGACGCTCACGGACGGGGTGATCCTGCCCGGTGGCAAGGAGATCGCCTACCTCACGTACGGCAAGGTCCTGGTGGTCAACGGGACCTCTGGTCAGGTCGTCGCGAGCGAGGACGTCACCGACGTCGCCCAGGCCGAGGCGCTGACGCTGTCGTTGGACGGGAAGTCGCTGCTGGTCGGCGGCGAGGGCAAGAACGCGAAGGTCGTCTCCATGCCGATCCCGGGCGCGGCCGCCTCGGCGAGCCCCTCGGCGTCGTCCGACCCCGGCTCGGACGAGGACCCGGAGGACACCGCCGCCACCCCGGTGACGCGCCAGCGGGGCACCTACCTGGCCGTCGGTCTCGCGGGCGTCGTGGCCGTGGTGGCCGGCGTCGTCGTGGCTCTGGTGCGCCGGCCGGGCTGAGGCCGCGCCTCCCGACGTCGGTCGAGAGACGCGGCCCCGCGCTCAGGCGGCCATCGACCCGTAGCGCTTGTGACCCTTCACGTCGAAGCGGTCCAGCATCATCACCTTGTCCCACGCCCGGACGAAGTCGGCGACGAACCGACGCTGGCCGTCGGCCGCCGCGTACACGTCGGCGATCGAGCGCAGCTGCGCGTTCGAGCCGAAGACCAGGTCGTGGCGCGTGCCCGTGAACCTCGCCTCCCCGGTCTCGCGGACCCGTCCGACGAAGGTCGTGCCCGACGCGTCGGCCGGCGACCACTCGAGGTCGGTGTCGGTGAGGCCGACGAAGAAGTCGGTGCTCAGCACGCCGACCCGGTCGGTCCACACCCCGTGGGCGGACGCGTCGTGGTTGGCGCCCAGCACCCGCAGGCCACCGGTCAGCGCCGTCCACTCCGGAGCCGTCAGCGTCATGAGGTTGGCCCGGTCGAGGAACAGCTTCTCCGGCGCCACGGTCGCCGCGACTCCCGCGTACTCGTCGGCGACGAAGTTGCGGAAGCCGTCGGTGACCGGGCGCAGCCACTCGAACATCTCGAGGTCGGTGAGCTCCTGCGTGGTGTCGACGCGGCCCGGCGTGAACGGCACGGTCGTCTCCACCCCGGCGTCACGGGCGGCCTGCTCGACCGCCGCGCACCCGGCGAGCACGATCAGGTCGGCCAGGGAGACCTGCTTGCCCCCGCCGGCTGTGGCGTCGAACTCGTCCTTGACCGCCCGGAGCGCCTCGACCACGGGCACCGTACGCCGGTTGACCGCCCAGTCCTTCTGGGGCGCGAGCGCCAGCCGGCCGCCGTTGGCGCCACCGCGGTGGTCGCTGTCGCGGTAGGTCGACGCCGCCGAGAAGGCGGTGACGACGAGGTCGGGCACTCCGACGCCGATGGCCAGGATCCGCCGCTTGAGCGCGTCGACGTCGGCCGCGTCGATCGGTGCGTGGTCGGCCTCGGGCAGCGGGTCCTGCCACAGCAGGCCGTCCTCGATCGTCACCTCCGGGCCGAGGTAGCGGTGCTTCGGCCCCATGTCGCGGTGCGTGAGCTTGTACCAGGCCTTCGAGAAGGCCAGCGTGAACGTGTCGAAGTCCGTGAGGAACTTCTCGCACACGGCGCGGTAGGCCGGGTCGACCTTGAGCGCGATGTCGGAGGTCATCATCATCAGCGGGTGCGTGAGGCCGGGGACGTGCGCGTCCGGGGTCCGCGGTGCGTCCGGGTCGGTCGGCGTCCACTGCAGCGCGCCGGCCGGGCTCTCCGACTGCTGGTAGTCGTAGGCGAAGAGGTTCTCCAGGTAGCTGTTGTCCCACTGCGTCGGGTCGGGCGTCCAGCTGCCCTCGATGCCGTTGGTCATGGTGTTCTCGGCGTTGCCCGCGCCCTGCGGGTTGTGCCAGCCGAGGCCCATGGCCTCGATCGGCGCGATCTCCGGCGGCGGGCCGATCTTGTCCGCCGGGACCGCGCCGTGGCTCTTGCCGAAGGCGTGGCCGCCGGCGATCAGGGCGACGGTCTCCTCGTCGTTCATGGCCATCCGGCTGAACGTGATGCGGATGTCGCGCGCCGAGCCCAGCGGGTCGCCGTTCGCGTACGGGCCCTCCGGGTTGACGTAGATCAGGGCCTGGTGCGATGCGGCGAGCGGGTTCTGCAGGTCGTAGTCGGCGTCGCTGTTCTGGCCCCGCCAGCGCTCGTCGCGGGTGACCATCGAGTCGTAGCTCGCCACGTTCGCGGCGTCCCAGACCTCGGGACCCCAGTAGCTGGCGTCGTCGGCCTCCCAGGCGTCGAGCCGGCCGCCGCCGAAGCCGTACGTGGGGAAGCCCATCAGCTCGAGGGCGCAGTTGCCGGTGAGCACGATCAGGTCGGCCCAGGAGAGCGCCGAGCCGTACTTGTGCTTGATCGGCTGCAGGAGCCGGCGCGACTTGTCGGTGTTGCCGTTGTCCCACCAGCTGCTGATCGGGGCGAAGCGCTGCATCGCGGTTCCCGCGCCGCCCCGGCCGTCGGCGATCCGGTAGGTGCCCGCGGAGTGCCAGGCCATCCGGATCATCTGCGGGCCGTAGTTGCCGTAGTCGGCGGGCCACCAGGGCACCGACGTCGTCAGCAGGGTCGTGATGTCGCGCTTGAGCTCGGCGAGGTCGATGGTCGCGAAGGCCGCCGCGTAGTCGAAGTCGGGGCCCATCGGATCGGCGGCCAGGCCGTTGGTGTGCAGCAGCTCGACCCGGAGACGGTCGGGGTACCAGGTCTCGAGCGTGGGGGAGTCGCCGAACGCGCCGCCGACGGTGTCACCGCCGAACGGGCAGCTGCCCTGCATCTCGAAGGTGCTCGTGTCGGTCCGGTCGGCTGACCGGGCCTCGTCGTGGATGTCGACCATGTGTTCCTGTTCCTACCTCTCGCCCGACGGCACGAGAACCGTGCCTCACCAGCGATTCTGCGCCTCGGTGCTCAGCAGTTGCCGACGCGGCCGGACGGCGCACAGGTGGCGCTCAGGTCCCGAGGCGGGGGACCAGCCAGTCGACGCAGGCGCACAGGGCGCTGACGTCGTCGGGGTCGACGTTGGGGAACATGCCCACCCGCAGCTGGTTGCGGCCGAGCTTGCGGTAGGGCTCGGTGTCGACGACCCCGTTGGCCCGCAGGGCGGCGGCCAGCGCGGCCGCGTCGACGCCCTCGAAGTCGACGGTCGCGACGACGGGGGAGCGGTGGGCCGGATCCGTGACGAACGGGGTCGCGTACGGCGACCGTTCCGCCCAACCGTAGATCCGGGCCGCGGAGTCCGCGGTGCGCGCAGCCGCGCCGGCCAGCCCGCCGCGGGCCGCCAGCCAGCGCAGCTGGTCGCGCATCAGGAAGAGCGTGGCGATCGCCGGGGTGTTGAGGGTCTGGTCGAGGCGGGAGTTCGTCAGCGCGACGGCCAGGCTGAGGCTCTCCGGGATCCAGCGGCCGGAGGCAGCGATGCGCTCGACGCGCTCCACGGCGGCGGGGGACACCAGGGCGAACCAGAGCCCGCCCTCGGAGCCGAAGCTCTTCTGCGGCGCGAAGTAGTAGACGTCGGTCTGGCTGACGTCGAGGGCGACCCCACCCGCCGCCGACGTCCCGTCGACGACGACGAGCGCGCCGTCGTCGGCTTCCTCGACCCGCTGGACCGGGGCGATCGCGCCGGTCGAGGTCTCGTTGTGGGCCCAGGCGTAGACGTCGGCGCCGGGCACGGCCGTCGGGACGTTGACGGAGCCCACCGGGGCCGTGACCACGATGGGTGCGTCGAGGTGGGGGGCCGCGGCCGCGGCGGCGGCGAACTTGGCCGAGAACTCCCCGAAGCTGGCGTGCGCGCTCCGCCGCTCGATCAACGAGCTGACCGCCACGTCCCAGAAGGTCGTCGAGCCGCCGTTGCCGAGGACGACCTCGTAGCCCTCGGGCAGCGCGAAGAGCTCGGCCAGCCCCGTACGGACATCGCCCACGAGGCTCTTGACCGGGCGCTGCCGGTGGGAGGTGCCGAGGAGCGCGGCCCCGTCGGTGGCGAGGGCCGCAAGCGCCTCGGGCCGGATCTTCGACGGGCCGCAGCCAAACCGGCCGTCCGCCGGCAGGAGGTCCTGGGGGATCCGGAGCGCCGTCACGGTGGTCCATCCTTCCATCTGGGGCGTGGACCGGCCCGGCTGTCCGCCGGTCGTGCTGGAAGGATGGCGAGGTGCCCGACCTCGCAGGTGAACGGATGGACTACCGCGCCGACACCCTGCGGGAGCAGGAGGCCCCGGCCGACCCGTTCCCGCTCTTCGACGGCTGGCTGGCCGACGCGTTCGCGGCCAAGGAGCGCGGCGAGCTGCCCGAGCCGACGGCGATGGTGCTGTCCACGAGCCTCGGCGACCGGCCGACCTCGCGGACGGTCCTGCTGAAGGGCGTCGAGGACGGCACGTTCGTGTTCTTCACGAACTACGACTCCGCCAAGGGCCACCAGCTGCTGGTCAACCCGTACGCGGCCCTGCACCTCGGCTGGTACCCGCTGCAGCGCCAGGTCCGCGTCGAGGGGCTCGTGACCCGCGTCGCCCGCGAGGAGTCGGAGGCCTACTTCGCGTCGCGCCCGCGCGGCTCGCAGCTCGGCGCCTGGGCCTCGCCGCAGTCGGGCGAGGTCGCCGGCGTCGAGGCGCTGACCGACGCGTACGCCCGCGTCGAGCGCCGTTTCGACGGCGAGACCGTGCCCTGCCCGCCCCACTGGGGCGGGTTCCGGGTGCGGCCCTCGATGATCGAGTTCTGGCAGGGCCAGCCCAGCCGCATGCACGACCGGCTGCGCTACGACCGCACCGACGACGCCTGGATCCGGACCCGCCTGGCTCCGTAGACCCAGTGGGGATGCTTTGGCACCCGGTGGGTGCCAGATCATCCCCATTCCCCTGCGGGGACGAGTCGGCAGCGGCGACAGCGAGTCGGCAGGCCGCTCCAGCCACGCTGGTGAAGAGCACGGGCGACCTTGGCCGCCACACGGCACGGCTGGCCGTGAAGGTCACCAGCGCCGAAGCGCAGGGTGAGCAAGCCGTCAAGGCTTGCCTCGTTGTCGCGGTCCATGTCGCGAAACCGCCCGAGCTCGGTGTGCCCGAGCCGTCCGTCGAGCTCGACCACGACGCCGAACTGCGTGTACCAGACGTCACGCACCGCCTTCTTGTCCCGCGAGGGCAGCTGCCGGCTGACCAGGGCACTCAGCCCGTGCGCTCGCTCGACGTCGCGCAGGTAGGTCATCTCCAGCGGAGACCGGACGCCCACCGCGACGTCGGCGAGGAGTCCCTCGAGAAGGTCGCGGCGCGGATGCCGTCTGCGACCGGCCAGCGTGCGTCGGAGGCGCTTCGCCGTCGTCCGACGGCGCTCCACGGCCACGGTCACCCAGCCGACGACGTCCTCCGGCCGAGCGGTGGTGCACAGGTCGAGCACGGTGTCCTCGACGGTGGTGCGGGGTGGCGCACCGATCGATCGGCCACGGGTGCCCGCGCGCTCGCGGACGAACTCGTAGCCGCGGCGCGGGGCGGGCCGCTGCGCGTGAGGTACCAGGACGATGATCCGATCCGGGTCTTCGTCGGCCAACCCGTGGAGCCGACCCGCGGCAAGGTCTCCTACCCGCGCGTCGTCACCGCCCAGCAGCGTGCCCACCCACGCGCGAGCCACGAAGGGCGGCTCGAGGTGGGCAGTGAAGAAGACCCCACGCTCCAGGCGCCGCCAATGGCCCTCGTCAAGCAGCCGTGCGACGACGCGAGGTGAGACCCCGTGGGCGCTGGCCTGCTCGCGCGTGATCACGCCGGCCTGGAGGTCGGCAAGCGGCTTGAGCGCTCGCAGCACCTCGGCCGATGTCGTCACCCGAAAAGCCTGAGGCGCACACGGCGGGGCTCACCCCTTCATCCACAGGGCAAAAGCACAACGGGGATGATCTGGCACCTCACAGGTGCCGGATCATCCCCGTTGTCGGGCTGAGGTCAGATCAGACCGGGGGTCTGCGCCTTCGCCTTGGCGAACCGCTCCTGGGCGTCGGCCCAGTTGACGACGTTCCACCACGCCTTGGCGTAGTCGGCCTTGACGTTCTTGTACTGCAGGTAGAAGGCGTGCTCCCACATGTCGAGGAGGACGACCGGGATCTGCCCGAGCGGCAGGTTGGCCTGCTGGTCGTATAGCTGGTTGATGTTGAGCCGCTGGCCCAGCGAGTCCCAGACCAGCATCGACCAGCCGGAGCCCTGGATCGCGTTGGCGTTGGCCTCGAACTGCGCCCGGAAGCCGTCGAAGCTGCCGAAGAACTCGTCGATCGCCGCCGCGAGCTCGCCGGTCGGCTTGTCGCCGCCGTCCGGGGACATGTTCGGCCAGAAGACCGAGTGGTTGATGTGCCCGCCGAGGTGGAACGCGAGCGTCTTCTCGAGGCCGTTGATCGGGCCGAAGGCGTTCTTGTCGCGCGCGTCCGCGAGCTGGTCGAGGACCGTGTTGACGCCGGCCACGTAGGTGGCGTGGTGCTTGTCGTGGTGCAGCTGCATGATCTCGCCGGAGATGTGCGGCTCGAGCGCGCTGTAGTCGTACGGAAGGTCAGGAAGTGTGTACGTCACCACCCCACCGTACGAGGGTCCCTCCGACCGTCGCCGCCGGGGTCAGCCCGCCGCGGGCGTCACGACCAGCACCCGGAAGCCCTTGCTGCTCGCGGCGCGCCCGCACCCGTAGCCCTGGTCGACCAGCCAGCGCTGCAGCGTGTCGGCGCCCAGGTTCTTGCTGACGACCAGTCGGGCCGTCCCGGTCGGCGCCAGCCGGGGCAGCCAGGTCAGCAGCAGCGCGTGCAGCGCCTCCTTGCCGACGCGGATCGGTGGGTTGGACCAGATCTCGTCGTACGTCGTCCCCGGCTCGACCTGGTCGGGCAGCAGGGCGCGGACGCGGTCGGCGACGCCCAGCTCGGCCGCGTTGTCGCGGCACAGCGCCAGGGCGCGTTCGTTGACGTCGACGGCGTCGACCTGCGCGCCCGGGCAGGCCAACGCGATGCCCAGGGCCACCGGTCCGTAGCCGCAGCCGAGGTCCAGCACGCGCGGGCTGCCCGTGGGCGGGGCGGACTCGCGCAGCAGGATCTCGGTCCCACGGTCGAGGTGGTCGGCGGAGAACACGCCGTTGGCGCTCTGCAGGACGAACCGCCGGCCCCACACCTCGACGTCGAGGCGACGGCGGTGCTCCGGCCCGGCGGGCGTGCCCGAGAAGTAGTGCTCCGGCTGCTCCGGCGAGGTCACACGAGCTCCCGTACGGCTCGGGCTTCGCGCGACCGGGTGGCCAGCGCGTCGTCAGCGGGGTAGCCGACCTCCTCCAGCGTGAGGCCCCGGGCCGGCAGCACCGGCACGGACGGCTCGCGAGCGGACGCGTCGAGGAGCCCGGCCAGCCACACCCCGTCCCGGCGTCCGTCGGCGACGGCGACGAGCGCGCCGACCAGCGAGCGCACCATCGAGTGGCAGAAGGCGTCCGCCCGCACCGTCACCTCGACCACGCCGGCCAGCGGGCCCGCCGCGACCCGCTCCGCGCGGAGGTCGAGCAGCGTACGGATCGTCGTCGCGCCCTCGCGGCGCCGGCAGAACGCGGCGAACTCGTGGAGCCCGAGCAGCGCGGGCGCCACGGCGGCCAGCGTGTCGAGGTCGAGCGTGCCCGGGACGTCCTGCACGAAGCCGCGCAGCAGCGGGTCGCGGGGTGTCCGATCGTCGGCGAGGCGGTAGACGTAGCGTCGCCAGACCGCCGCGAACCGCGCGTCGAAGCCCGCGGGCGCCTCCCGGACCGAGGAGACGACGAGGTCGGGCGGGAGCACCCGGGCCAGCCGGCGGTGGAGCTCCTCGGGCGGCGTGGGGAGGCCCTCGGGCACGTCGAGGTGGGCGACCTGGCCGCGGGCGTGCACGCCGGCGTCGGTGCGACCCGCGCAGACCAGGGTGGCCGGCGCGTCGAGGCGGAGCACGGTGGTCGTCCACCGCTCGAGCTCACCCGCGACGGTCCGCTGCCCGGGCTGGGTGGCCCAGCCCGCGAACCCGGCCCCGTCGTACGCGACGTCCAGCCGCCAGCGGGGCACGTCAGGCGACCCGTCGGTAGACGAGGTCGGCGATCGCGCGGTCCTCGGCGAGGCCGCGCCGCTCGAAACGGGTGACCGGCCGGTCGCCGCGCTCCTCGGGCTCGGCGACGAAGGCGGGGTGGCCGCCGACGACGGCGCGCATCTGGTCGGCGTACTCGGCCCAGTCCGTGGCCAGCCGCCAGAGCCCGCCCGGCCGGAGCCGCGAGGCGACGAGGTCGGCGAAGGCGGGGTCGATGAGCCGGCGCTTGTGGTGCTTGAGCTTGGGCCAGGGGTCGGGGAAGAACGTCCAGACCTCGGCCAGCCCTCCGGCCGGCACGAGCCGTTCCAGCCCGGCCACGGCGTCGACCGGGGCGACGCGCACGTTGCTCACGTCCTCACGGACGGCCCGGGCCACGAGGGCGGCGGCGGCCGGTTCGAAGACCTCGAACGCCAAGACGTCGATCTCGGGGCGCGCCCGGGCCATCGGCACGAGGGAGTCGCCGGGTCCGCAGCCGATCTCGACCACGACCGGTGCCGTCCGCCCGAACGTGGCCGGCAGGTCCAGGACGGCCGCGTCGTCGGCGACCGACGTCCTCAGCGCACCCTGGGGCACGTCCAGCACGATTCCGCCGACCTGCGCCTCGTACGCCCGCCGCTGCGAGTCCCGCATCCGCGCGCTGCGCCGGACGAAGGACGTCACCTCGCGGTGGAGTCGCGGGCGGAGGTCGGTGGGCACGGGTCGCGTCTCTCCTGCTGGCTGGTGGTCACGTCCGCCGGGAGGGGCCGTGCTCGGTCCGTCGAACCTGCGTCTCGGGTCACTGCCCGACGCGAGCTCGACGGGCGCCGGGACTCAGGCATCTTAGGTTCGCCGCGCCGAGCACGGCCCCTCCCGGCTCTCGCGCGCGCCGCGGAGCCGATCGACGGGACTAGGAGGTGATGTCTTTCGACCGGAACCGTGCCCACGCCGCGACCAGGAACACGACCGCGTAGACCAAGGCGGTCAGCAGGCCCCGGCTGATGGCGTCGGTGCTGATCGGGTCGCGCAGCAGGTCGCCGAAGGCGGACCAGTGGTCGACCAGCAGCCACGGGTGCAGCCAGGCGAGCTGGGGGATCGCGTCGAGGATGAACATCAGGACGTCGATCCCGATCGTCGCCACGATCGCGGCGATCGGCTGCTCGGTCAGGGTCGAGACGAACAGCCCGATCGCGCCCAGCGCGGCGAAGCCGGCGCTGAGGTAGAGCACGCTCAGCGCGAGCCGGCCGACCCCGTCGGCGAAGCTCGTCGTGGTCCCGGACAGCAGGATCACGTCGCCGCCGCCGAAGAGCGCGAGCCCGGAGACGACACCGGCCAGCGCGACGAGCGCGGTGGCCACCAGGCCGAAGATCACGACGGCCGCGTACTTGGTCAGGAGGAGCCGCGTACGCCCGGCCGGGATGGTCAGGAGGTAGCGCAGCGTGCCCTGGTTGGCCTCGCCGGCGATGGCGTCACCCGAGGCGGCCGCGACGGCGAGGGGCAGGAACAGGGGGAGCGTGGCGGCCAGCGCCGCGAACGCCACGAACAGGCCGTTGCTGGTGATGGCCTCGAAGAAGCCGGGCCCGCCCCCGCCCCGGCCGTCGTCCGGGCCGGACGACACCTTGAGCGCGATCGCGAGCAGGACCGGGATGGCCGCGAGGACGCCGAGGAGCACGAGGTTGCGGCGCTTGCCGAAGACGATCGCCAGCTCCGAGCGCAGGAACCGCCCGGGGAGCGCGACCCCCGGACGGGGCGGCTCACGGGTGACCAGCACGTCGGCCTCAGCCGCTGACATCAAAGCCCTCTCCGGTCAACGACACGAACACGTCCTCCAGGGACGGCCGCAGGACGGCGAAGCCGAGGACCGGCACGCCGTCGTTCACGAGCTCGGGCACGACCTTCTCGATGGCCACCTCGCCGAGCAGCGCGGTGACGTGGTCGTCGCGGAGCCGGACGTCGGTCAGGCCGAGCGTCCGCAGCACCGCGGCCGCGTCCTCGGTCCGGTCGGTGTCGACGCGCACCGTCTGGGCCGTCGTCGCGTGCAGGTCCGACAGCAGGCCCTGGGTGAGCAACTTGCCCTCGAACATCACGCCCACGTGGGTGCACATCTGGTCGACCTCGCTGAGCAGGTGGCTCGACACGAGGACGGTGGTGCCGTCGGCGGCGAGCTCCTCGATCAGGTGCCGCACCTCGCGGGTGCCCTGCGGGTCGAGGCCGTTGGTCGGCTCGTCGAGCACCAGCAGGTCGCGCGGCACGAGCAGCGCGTTGGCGATGGCGAGGCGCTGGCGCATCCCGAGCGAGTACGCGCGATAACGCTTGGTCGCGGCCGGCAGCAGCCCGACGCGGTCGAGCGCGGCGTCGATCCGGGCGGGCGCCGTCCGGGCGTCGCTGTGCGGGTCGGCGGCGTCGAGGCGGCCCAGGTTGGCGCGGCCGGACAGGTACGGGTGGAACGCCGGCCCCTCGACCAGCGCGCCCACCCGGCGCAGCGTCCGGGAGGCACCGCCGGGCATGGCCTCGCCGAGGACCTCGATGCTCCCCGACGTCGCGGAGATCAAGCCCAGCAGCATCCGGATGGTCGTGGTCTTGCCGGACCCGTTCGGACCGAGGAAGCCGTAGACCGCCCCGCTCGGAACCTCGAGGTCGATCCCCCCGACGGCCGTCTGCTGGCGGAACCGCTTGGTCAGGCCACGCGTCCGGACGGCGGCGGGGAGGTCCCCGCCACCGTCACGGACCGGTGCTGCCGTCATGCTCTGCTTCTACCCGCCGTCAGTCCCGTCAGCGCGCGAGGGCTGCGGCGACGACGTCCGCGCCGACCGCACCCACGGCCAGCCGGCCGTCGTCGGTGAGGATCGCGGTCACGACGGTCCCGTCGAGCTCGCGCCCGGTGCCCCACGAGCCGGAGACCGGCTTGAGCTGACCGAGGAAGCCCTTGAGCGTCTCGTTGCCGTTCGCGGCGTCGCCCGGGAGCTTGGTCACGACGACCGTGCTCCAGCCGGTGCCGACAACAGTGGTGTCCTTCTGAGCCTGGGCCTTGCGGGCCTCGAGCTCCTTCTTCTCCGCCGCCGTCGGGGCCTTGCGCTCCGGCACGGCCTTCTCGGTCACCTTGGTGCCCTCGGGCGCGTTGAAGGAGAACATCCGCGCGTCCGGCTGGCCGAAGGCGATGTCGGTGTACGCGACGTCGAGCGCGGGCTTGTCACCGGCGCCGAAGACCTGCACGCGCAGGGGGACGAAGTTCGCCCCGTCCACGGCGACGCGGACCTGCTTGACCAGCGACGCGCCGTCCTTCGGGGTCAGCACGAGGTCGTACGCGGCCTGGCCGGCGACGGTGACGTCGGGGTCAACCCGGACGGCGGTGGTCGGCGTGAGCTTGGCGAGGACCTCCTGCGCGGCCTGCTGCGGCGTCTGCGGGGCGCCGGCCGGGGCCTGGCGGTCGGCGCGGTCGCTGCCGTCGGGCAGCGTGGTGTGCGTCGCCGCCTTGGCGCGGCTGTCGTAGGTCCACACGTCGGTGCCGTTGGTGACGACGTCGGTCTCGGCGTACTCGTCGTTGACCGCGAGGCGGGCCTTGTCGGCGCCGTCGGTCCACACGCGCATGGTGTGGCTGCCCGAGAGCAGGGAGGTCAGCTGGCCGCCGGCGCTGCCGGTGCCGCCCGGGATGGCCGGGATGCCGAGGTCGGCGTTCTGCACGACGGTGCCCGAGAGCCCGTCGACCTTCGCGCCGCCGACCTTCACGAGGAGGTCCTGCGCGGAGATCGTCGGGAGCGGCGCCTTGGCGTTGGCGCTGTTGACGACGAGGAAGGAGGCCAGGACGGCGAGCAGGACCGCGAGCGGGACGAGCCAGCGCAGGGTCGGACGAGCAGCAGTGAGCGAACGCATGCTCAGAGTCTGCAAGCACCCCGCTGTCAGGAGGCTGAGAAGGCGGCCGAGGGTGCGCCGGAGACACTGGTCGGCATGCGGTTGCTGCTGGTCGACGACGAGACCCGGCTGACGGCCGCGCTGCGCAAGGGGCTCACGGCGGACGGGTTCGCGGTCGACGTCGCCGGTGACGGGGTCGAGGCGCTCGAGCGGGCCGGCCAGGAGGCGTACGACGTCGTCGTCCTGGACGTGATGCTGCCGCGGCTGTCGGGCTACGAGGTCGTGCGGCGGCTCCGGGCGGCCGGCAACTGGGTGCCGGTGCTGATGCTCTCGGCCAAGGACGGCGAGCACGACCAGGCCGACGCGCTGGACGACGGGGCCGACGACTACCTGACCAAGCCGTTCTCGTACGTCGTCCTGCTCGCGCGGCTCCGGGCCCTGCTGCGGCGCGGTGCGGGCGCACGACCCGTGGTGCTCGCGGTGGGTGACGTGCGGCTCGACCCGGCGAGTCGCGAGGTGGACGTCGCGGGCGAGCCCGTGGAGCTGACCGGTCGGGAGTTCGCCCTGCTGGAGTACCTGGCCCGCCACGCCGGCCGGGTGCTGACCAAGACCGAGCTGCTGGACCACGTGTGGGAGGCCGCGGCGGAGACCGGGCCGAACGCCGTCGAGGTCTACGTCGGCTACCTGCGCCGCAAGATCGGGGCGGACCGGCTGATCACCGTGCGCGGCGCGGGCTACCGGCTCGTGGGATGAGGGCGCCCCGGACGCGCAGCCTCAGCCTGCGGACGCGGCTGCTGCTGATCGGGGTGACGGGCGTGGCGATCGCCCTGCTCGTCGGCGGTGCCGGTTTCTACCAGGCGCTGACCGTCTCGACGGACCGCACGCTGGACCGCGAGGCCCTGACGAGCGCGAACGAGGTGGCCCTCCTCGTGGACGAGGGCCGGCTGCCGGAGGCGCTGCCGACGACCGGGTCGCAGCTCGTGCAGGTCGTCGACGCGCAGGAGCGCGTCATCGCGGCGTCGCTCGGGGCCGACCGTCTCGTACCGGTGCTGACCCCGGTGCAGCTGCAGCGGGCGCTCACCGGGGAGGCGGTCGTGGTCGACGGCGCGCGGATCGGGTCCTCCGGGCCGCTCCGGGTCCGCGCCATCCCCGCCGGCCCCGCCACCGCGCCGGTCAGGGTCATCGTGGCCGTCCAGGTCGGGGACGTGCTGGCGGCCCGCTCGGCGCTGCGGACGGGGCTGCTCGTCGTGTTCCCGGCCGTGCTGCTCGTCATGGCCGTGGTGGCCTGGGTGGTCATGGGCCGCACCCTGCGCCCGGTCGAGCAGCTGCGGGCCGGGGCCGAGCGCATCGGGGCCGACGGCATCGGGGTCGGGCGCACCGCAGGCGGGCCGGGTGCGCCCGGCGTCCGGGCGGACCCCGACGCACGCCTGCCCGTGCCCGCCGCGGCGGACGAGATCCGCGCCCTCGCCCTGACCCTCAACGGGATGCTCGACCGCCTGTCCGCGGCCCGGGAGCGGCAGCGGACGTTCGTGGCCGACGCCGCGCACGAGCTGCGCAGCCCGCTGGCGAGCATGCGGGTGCAGCTCGAGGTGGCGGCGCGGCTGGGGGAGGGCGGCGACCTGCCGGCCGAGCTGACGCCCGAGCTCGCCCGGCTCTCGGCGCTGGTCGAGGACCTCCTGCTGCTCGCCCGCAGCGGCGCGGACGCCCCCGTGCCGCCCCACCCCGAGCCGGTGGCCGTGGGTCCGCTGCTCGCCGACGTCGCGGCCGACGTGCCGGGACGGGCGGGCGTACGGGTCGAGGCGCTCCCGCCGGACGGCGACCCGACCGTGCTCGCCGACCCGGCCGAGCTGCGGCGGGTGCTCGTGAACCTCACCTCCAACGCGGTCCGGCACGCCGGTTCGCGGGTCGACCTGGACGCCGTCGTCGCGCCCGACGGCCGCGTCGTCCTGCGGGTGACCGACGACGGCCCCGGCATCGGTGCGACGGACCGCGTCCGGGTGTTCGAACGGTTCGCCCGCCTCGACGACGCCCGCAGCCGCGACGCGGGCGGCACCGGCCTCGGCCTGCCGATCGTGGCCGAGCTCGTGGCGCGGGCGGGCGGGGAGATCGTGCTCACCGACGGCCCGGACGGCGGGCTCCGGGCGCTCGTCACGCTGCCGGCCCCCGGCTGAGGCGCGGTGTTACAACTCGGTACGGACCTGAGCGTTTCCTTGTGATCGCGTCCGGGGCGAGTGCAGAGTGGCTCCACGCAGCACCCGCGCTCGTTCGAGGGGGTCTTCCATGACTGGCCACGAGGGTTCGTCCCGCCGAGCGATCGAGGTCGCCCCCCTGCAGTCCCGCGGGTCGCTCTACGGCTTCATGCTGATCGGCCGGTGGCCCGACGACACGGTCGAGTGGGCCAAGTTCCTGGTGCTGGCCGTCCGGATGGCCGCCGTGCCGGGCCTGCTCGGCGCGAGCACCGTCTTCCGCATCCGCGAGGAGCTGCCCGAGGACCCGCAGCCCGGGGCCGTCGGGCTCGTCGTGGCCGAGGGCTCCCTGGTCGGCGAGCACCCGCTGCGTCCGGGCCAGTTCGCCGAGGCGACGCCGCCCGGCCTCGTCGTCCTGCACCCGCCGCGGAGCACCCCGCGCACGCTGCCCGACTACGAGGTCGCCTCCGGCTGCGTGTTCCTGCCGGGCCTGCCGCACCTCGGGCTCGACCACCGCGCCGCCTGGGTCCAGGCCGACGTCGACGGCACGGTCACCCAGCTGATCAGCCGGGGCGGCATCGACCCCGCCGGGAACGCCGACACGGCCGCCCTGGCCCTCCTGCTCGCCGCCTGAGCGCCCCGGCGCCCTTGGAATCAGGGGTGCCGACGCGGGCCCGCCCGTCTACGCTCCGCCCGTGGGACACGTGGAGCTCTCGGGCGTCGGCTACGACCTCCCGGACGGTCGGAGGCTGCTCGACGACGTGTCGTTCCGGGTGGGGGACGGCGCCGTGGTCGCCCTCGTCGGGCCGAACGGCGCCGGCAAGACCACGCTGCTGCGCATCGTCTCGGGCGACCTGGACGCGACCGACGGCACCCTGAGCCGCAGCGGCGGGCTCGGCGTGATGCGCCAGTTCATCGGGTCGATCCGCGACTCCTCGACCGTGGCCGACCTGCTCTTCTCCCTCGCGCCGACGCGGCTGCGCGAGGCCGCCGCGGCGGTGGACGCGTACGAGCTCGAGCTGATGGAGGACGACACCGAACCCGTCCAGATGCGCTACGCCACCGCGCTCTCGGAGTACGCCGACGCCGGCGGCTACGAGGCCGAGGTGCGCTTCGACTCCTGCTGCACCTCCGCGCTCGGGATCCCGTACGACCGCGCCCGCTACCGCGAGGTGCGGACCCTGTCCGGCGGGGAGCAGAAGCGGCTCGCGCTCGAGGCCCTGCTGTCCGGGCCCGACCAGGTGCTGCTGCTCGACGAGCCGGACAACTACCTCGACGTGCCGGGCAAGCGCTGGCTCGAGGCGCAGCTGCGGGCGACGCCGAAGACGGTCCTCATGGTCAGCCACGACCGGGAGCTGCTGGCCGAGTCCGCCACCGCGATCGCCGCGCTCGAGCTGGGCGCCGCGGGCAACACGGTGTGGGTGCACCACGGCGGGTTCGCCACGTTCGCGACGGCGCGCGCCGACCGTTCCGCGCGGCTGGAGGAGCTGCGCCGGCGCTGGGACGAGGAGCACACCAAGCTCAAGGACCTCGTGCAGATGTACAAGATCAAGGCCGAGTTCAACGACGGGCTGGCCAGCCGGCTGCAGGCGGCGCGGACGCGGCTGGCGAAGTTCGAGGAGGCGGGCCCCCCGCAGGCGATCCCGCTCGAGCAGCAGGTGTCGATGCGGCTCTCGGGCGGACGGACCGGCAAGCGCGCGGTCGTCGTCGAGGACCTCGAGCTGACCGGGCTGATGCGGCGGTTCAGCACCGAGATCTGGTTCGGCGACCGGGTGGGCGTGCTGGGCTCGAACGGGTCGGGCAAGTCGCACTTCCTGCGCCTGCTGGCGCTCGGCGGCAGCCTGCCCGACCGCGAGCACGAGCCCGTCGAGTGGCTCGACATTGCGCCGGTGGCGCACACGGGGCAGGCCCGGCTCGGCGCCCGCGTACGCCCGGGGTGGTTCGCGCAGACCCACGCGCACCCGGAGCTGGCCGGCCGCACGCTGCTCGAGATCCTGCACCGCGGCGACGACCACCGGCAGGGGATGGGGCGCGAGCTGGCGTCGCGCAAGCTCGACCGCTACGAGCTGGCGCACGCGGCGGAGCAGGGCTTCGAGTCGCTGTCGGGGGGCCAGCAGGCCCGGTTCCAGATCCTGCTGCTGGAGCTGTCGGGGGCGACGCTGCTCCTGCTCGACGAGCCGACCGACAACCTGGACCTCGCCTCGGCCGAGGCCCTGGAGCAGGGGCTCGACGCCTTCGAGGGCACCGTCGTCGCGGTCACGCACGACCGCTGGTTCGCCCGGAGCCTCGACCGGTTCCTGGTCTTCGGCTCGGACGGTGGCGTCTACGCCTCCGACGAGCCGGTGTGGGACGAGACCCGGGTGCAGCGCACGCGCTGACCCGACCCGGTCGTCAGCGACCGCCCGGAGGAGCACCACCCGCGCCCGGACCGGCGCCGCCGCCCGCGAACGCCCGCGCCCCCTGGTTGGCGCTCGTCGTCGGGAGCGCGGTCGTGGTGTCGGCGATGACCAGCACCTGGCCGGGCGTCACGCCGTCGGTCACCTGGACGGTGCTGGTGCCGACAACGCCGAGCGTCACCGGCTTGCGGGTGACGACCCCGCCGGCCAGGACCTGGACGGTCCCCGTGCTGCCGCTGCGGGTCAGGGCGGACACGGGCACGACGGTCGCGTCCTCCGCGCTGGCCACGGTCACCGCGAGCGAGGCCGTGGCGCCGGTCGGCAGGGTGCGTGCGGCCTTGCCCGAGGCGGTGACCGTGACGGGGTACGTCGTCGTCGTCGTGGACGTGTCGGGCAGCAGGCCCCGCTGGGTGACCTTGCCGCTGGCCTGACCACCGCCGGGCGTCGTGAGGGCGACGGCCTGGCCCACCTTCAGGAGCCGGAACGACGCCTCGGGCACGGCCATCTGCACCGACACCGCGCCGGACCCGACGACGGTCACCGTGTCGCCCGAACCGGCGGTGTCGCCTTGGGCGAACGGCACGTCCGCGACCGTCCCGCTGATCGGGGCGGTCATCGTCGCGGCCTCGAGCTGGGCCTGCGCGGAGTCGAGCGCGAGCTGGGCCTTGGTCACCGCGGCCTCGGCCGAGGCGACGGTCGTGGTCTGGCCGGTGCGCCCGGAGGTGCCGGTCGCGCTGCTCTGACCGGTGGCGGCGGTCGACCCGGCGCCGGTCGACCCGGTGCCGGTCGACGGCGTGCGGGTGGGCGTGCTCCCACCGCCGGTCGAACCGCTCCCACCGTTCCCACCGCCGGACCCACCGGTCGAGCCCGAGCCGGTCCCCGAGCCCGGGCTCGAGCCCTGACCCTGGCTCGACGCGGCGGTGACGAGGGCGTTGACGGCGGTGTCGTACGCGGTGCGGCGGCTCGCGTCGGACTGCTGGGTCTGCTGCAGCGTGACGACCGCGGCGATGCAGCGTGCGAGCGTCCTGGCGTCGACCGAGGCCACCGGGGACAGCGTCAGCGTCTCGGTCGGGGTCGCCCCCGACGTGGGCGTCGCGCTGCTCGACGGCGTCGCCGAGCCCGTGGGTGTGGCCGACGCGGTGGGGGTCGCCGAACCCGTGGGGGTTGCCGACGCGGTCGGGTTCGCCGAACCCGTCGGGGTCGCCGAGGACGACGGGCTCGCGGAGCCCGACGCGCTGGGCGAGCCCGAGGGGCTCGGGGTGACGGAGAGCGGCGTGCAGGCCTTCTGCTGCTCCGCGAGCTGGAGGGCGGCCGTGTGCTCGACCTGCGTCAGCGCCGCCTGCGCCTTGACGACGTTCCTGGCCAGCGTGGGGAGCGAGGCGGCCGGGAGGGCTCCACCCCCGGAACCACCCGTCCCGGAACCACCCGTCCCGGAACCACCGCCTCCCGTCCCGCCGGTCGGGGTGGCGGTCGCCGTCGGCGTGGGGGTCGGTGTGGGCGAGCGGGTGGGTGTGCCTCCGCCCGGCGAGGAGGAGGTGCTCCGGGTCGCGCTCGACCGCGCGGCGCTCGGGGAGGCGCTGGCCGAAGCCGAGGCGCTGGCCGAGGCGGAAGCGCTGGCCGAGGCGTCGGCCGCGTCCTGGGCGTCCTCCAGCGCGACCTGCGCCTCGGTCAGCGTCTGCTCGGCCTCGAGCTCGGCCGTCTCGAGCGCGGTGTCGTCGATGCTCGCGAGGGCGTCGCCGACCTCGACGTGGTCGCCGACGGCGACGTCCACCTTCGTGACCGCGCCGGACACCGGGAAGGTGGCCGTGGCCTCCTTCACCTGCGCGACCGTGCCGCTGCCCGCGTACGTCTGCGTGACCGAGCCGGTGCCGACTGTCGTGGTGGCGTACCGGTCGGCCTCGGCGCCGGAGGCCGTCCCGGCCCGCACCGCGAACCAGACGACGACGGCCAGCACGAGGACGGCCGGCACCCCCCAGCGCAGACCCCGGCGGACGGCGACGCGGTCAGCCATTCGCGGTGCTCCCGCCGGCGGGCTGCCCGCCCTGGCCCGGCTGCCCGCCCTGACCACCGCGGCCGCCGCCGAACGTGGCGCAGGTGCCGTCGGAGGTCGGTGCGCTCAGCCGGACGGTCGTGGCGGTCAGGGCGCCGGTGCCGTTGGTGGTGCCCGTAGCCGTCGCGCAGCGGCCGACCGTCGCCGCCTTGGCGCTGGCCTTCGCGACCTGCGACCAGGTGGTGGCCGAGGTCGTGGTCACGGTGACGTCGGTCGTGGTGCTCGCGCCCGGGCGGGTCTCGGCGACCACGAAGCTCGAGCCGTCGACCGAGCTGACCCGGCCGCTGGTCCCGCGGCCGAACCCGGCGGCGCCGGAGGGCGCTCCCGACGGTGCCGTGCCGCCCGGAGCGGCACCCGACGGCGCCCCGGACGGAGCCGCCCCCGAGGGTGCGCCCGCCGGCCGGGCGCCGCCCGCCCCGCCCGGGCACGACCCGTCGACGGCGGGGCTGAGCGTGACCGACGACGCCGCCACCGTGGTCGCCGGCGTGGCACCGGCGGCGGCCTCCGCGGTCCGGACCGTGGCGCAGAGCCCGCTGGCCAGGTCCGACGCCTTGGCGGTCTTCGTCTCGCTGAACGTCGTCTTGTCCGTGTAGGTCACGGCCGTCTGCTCCGTCGTGCTCTGCACCTGGAGCGTCGTGCCCGACACCGCGGCGATCAGCCCGGACACCCCCGGCTGACGCTGGCCGCCCGCGCGTTGACCCGAGGCGGCCCCGCCGGACGGGTCGGCTCCGGCGGTGCTGGTGCCCGGGCTGCTGCACCCCGCGAGCGCGAGGGCGAGGCCGGCGGTGAGGGCGGCGGCGAGCATCGCCGGGCGGGTGGGCGTACGGACGGACATGGTTCTCCTGGGGTTGCGCAGAGGGGGCGGAGCGGAGGGTGGCGCGTCAGTCGCTGCGGAGCGCGTCGATAGGGGCGAGGCGGGCGGCGCGGGAGGCGGGGTAGACGCCGGCCACGACCCCGACGGCGAGCGCAACCCCGAGCGCGCCGAACGAGGCGGGCAGCGAGATCGTCACGGGCTGCCCGATGAGCGCCGGCAGCAGCCAGGCGCCGAGGTAGCCGGTGCCGAGCCCGAGGACGCCGCCGGCCAGGCTCAGCAGGCAGGCCTCGGCCAGGAACTGGCGGCGGATGAGCGCCGGTGGCGCGCCGAGGGCCTTGCGCAGGCCGATCTCGCGGATCCGCTCGGAGACCGAGACCAGCATGATGTTCATGACCCCGATCCCGCCGACCAGGAGCGAGATGCCGGCGACGCCGGCGAGCAGGATCGTCAGGGTCTTCGACGTCGCGGTCGCGGCCTGGACCAGGGACTGCTGGCTGGTGATCGAGAAGTCGACGGTGCCGGTCGTCCCGCCGGTCCCGCCGGTCGTGGTGGTCCCCGCCCGCGTCCCCGTCGTGCCCGTCCCCGCCGTGCCCGTGGCGCCGGTGTCGTGCCGGGTCGCCAGGGCGGCGTACGCCTCCTGGTAGGCCGCAGAGAGCCGGTCGCCCGAGGCGGCCTCGAGGTAGATCGACGACACGGAGCCGGTGGTGGTCGAGCCGACCACCTGGTCGGCGGTGCTCATCGGCGTGACGGCGAGGTCGTCCTCGTCGGTCGTGCCGGTCGAGCCGCTCGCGGCCAGCACCCCGACGACGGTGAACGCGGTCCCGCCGAGCGTGACGGTGCTGCCGACCCCCGTCCGCAGCCCGAGCTCGGACACCGTCGTGTCGCCCAGGACCAGGACGTGGGCCGCGGTCGTCTCGTCGGCGGCGGTGAGGAAGCGGCCGGCGCTGAGCGTCCGGGCGCGCACGCCCAGCCAGTCCGGCGTCGTCGCCGTGACCGTGGTCGTCCACGTGGTGGTGCCCTGGGTGAGGACGCTCGAGCTGGTCCGGACCGGGGCCACGTGGGCGATGTCCGGGGCGACGGCGGGGTCGGCCAGGGCCGTGGCGTCCGCAGTCGTCAGGGTCGTCGCGGTGCCGCGCCCGCCGCGGACGCCGCCGGTCGTCGAGCTGCCGGGGGAGACCACGAGCAGGTTGCTGCCCAGGCTGTCGATCTGCGCCGCGACCTGGGCCTGGGCACCCTGGCCGAGACCGACGGTGAGGGTGACGGAGGCGATGCCGATCCAGATCCCGAGCACGGTCAGCAGCGAGCGCATGCGGTGCGTGCGGACCGACTCCAGGGCGATCCCGAGGGTCTCACCCGCCCGGACGCGGGGCGGGTGGAGCGCGGGGGTGCTCACGCGCGGAACCCCACCAGCGGCGCGGCGGCCCCGACGAGCTCGCCGTCACGGACCGTCACGGAACGTCCCGCCGCGGCGGCGACTTCGAGGTCGTGGGTGATCAGCACGATCGTGCGGCCCGACGCGTGCAGCTCGTCGAGCAGCGCCATGACGTCCTCGCTGGAGCGCGAGTCGAGGTTGCCGGTCGGCTCGTCGGCCAGGATCAGCGCGGGGTCGGTGACCAGCGCGCGGGCGATCGCCACCCGCTGCTGCTGGCCGCCGGAGAGCTCGCTGGGACGGTGGTCGACCCGCTCGGCGAGGCCGACCCGGCCGAGCGCCTGCTGCGCCCGCTCCCGCCGCTCGGCGCGCCCGACGCCGGCGTACACGAGCGGGAGCTCGACGTTGCGCCAGGCCGACAGGGTCGGCAGCAGGTTGAACTGCTGGAACACGAAGCCGATGTGGGTGTTGCGCACGGCCGCCAGCTCGGTCTCCGACAGGTCCTCGACGTCGACGCCGTTCAGCTTGTAGCGCCCGGACGTGGCGACGTCGAGGCAGCCGAGGATGTTCATCAGCGTCGACTTGCCCGAGCCCGAGGGCCCGATCACCGCCACGTACTCGCCGCGGTCGATGCGCAGCGTGACCCCGCGCAGGGCGTGCACCTCCGCGGCCCCGGTCGCGTACGTCTTGCTGACCGCCTCGAGCGACACGACGGCGTCCGGCGTCACCGGGTCCCCCCGCCGGTGCCGTTCCCCGTGCCCGCGCCCGGCTGACCACCCGGGACGCCGCCGCCGAAGCCGCCGGTCCCGTTCCCCGTGCCGCCGAAGCCACCCGAGCCGGCGCTGCTGCGGCCGGACGCGTTCCCGCCCGCGGCCCGGCCGGGGACCGTCACGACGACCTGGTCGCCCGCGGCGAGGCCCTGCGTCACCTCGGTCGTGGCGCCGTAGCTCGTGCCGAGCGTGACCGGGGTGGCGACCTTCTGCGTGCCGACGAGCCGGGTGACCACGGTCTGGCCGTTGGCGCTGGAGACCGCCGCGGTGGGCACGGTCAGCACGTCGTCACGCTGGCTGACGATGATCGACACCGTGGCCGTGGCGCCCGCGTACAGGTCCTTGCGGGTCCCGGTCACGGTGATCACGACCGGGAACGTCGCGCTGCCGGCGGCCGTTCCGGTCCCGGCGCTCGTCGAGCCGGAGGTCGAGGCCATGACGGCCACCGACGACACGGTGCCGAAGACGGTCGAGGTCGAGCCGCTCGTGGTGATCTGGGCCTGCAGGCCCTTCTTGACCTTGGCCAGGTCGGCGCTGCCGACACCGGCGGCGACGGTGTAGCGGTCGGTCGAGATGACCGTCACCGCGGCGGTGGTCGTGCCGGTGGTGCCCGTGCCGGAGGAGCCGGAGGAGCCCGAGCCGGAGGACGCCGAGCCGGAGCCGACCGTGTCGCCCTTGGCCACCCCGACCTCGGCCACCGTCCCCGCGAACGTGGCGCGAAGCCTGGCTGCGTCCCGGGCGGTCTCGGCGGTGGAGACGGTGCTCTCGTCGACCGCCACCTTCGCCTTCGCCGCGCTCAGCTCCGCCGCTGTCGTGTCGTCGTCGTCCTCGGCGGTGGTGAGGTCGTCCTGCGCGGACTCCAGGTCGGCCTGCGCCGCGTCGAGGTCGGCCTGGAGGTCGTCGTCGTCCAGCGTGGCCAGCACGTCGCCCTTGGCGACCTGGTCGCCGACGGCCACCTTCACCGACGTCACGGTGCCGGCGGCGCCGAAGGAGAGGTCCGCGCGGCGGGCGGGTTCCACGGTCCCGGTCGCCCCGACCGTCTCCTTGACCGTCTCCTGGGCGAGCGTCACGGTCCGCTCGGTGGCGGCCGGCGTCGTGCTCGCCCGGGTCAGGCTCCAGGCCAGGGCGCCGCCGCCGCCCACCAGGACGACCGCGGCCGCCGCGACGACCAGCCAGAGCCGACGGCGTCGGGGGCGGGCGTTCGTGGGGCGGGCTCGGCGCACGGCTGCGTCCTCGTTCTGCTCGTGACGGGACGCGGACGGTCCCGGGGCTCGCCGTGATCTTGGTGAGGTCGGCTATGCGACGTCTGGGGCCGACCTGTGGTGCGGCTGTGACCGCCGGCCCCGGCCGCAGGAGGACGGGGCGGCTGGCCTCAGGCGGGCCGGGCGACCCGGTGGAGCGTGGGGGCGTGCCGGGCGCTGAGCTCGCGCAGGTCGTCGAAGAGCCGGGCCATCTCGTTGCCCGGGTCGAGGACGTCGAAGCGGAGCACCAGCTTGGGCTCGTCGTACGCCACGTAGAGCTGGCGGTCGTAGAAGGCGCAGTCGCGGGGGAGGTCGCGGCCCGGGAAGGCGGTCCGGAAGTCGCCCGTGCTCATCCAGTACGTGTCGACGTCGCCGGTGTGACGCCAGTAGTACGTCATCACGTCGTCGTCGGCGAGGTCGGCCTCCATCGCGTCGAGGTCGGCGTCGTCGACCAGCAGCAGCCGCGTCTTCACGCCCATGGGCTTGTCGCGGAGGCCGTCGAGGTAGTGCCCGGCGTCGGTGTCGCGGTACCAGCGGAAGCCGGAGGTGTGCACGCCCTCGTAGCGGGCGGCGTGGTCGATCGCGAGCTCCAGCACCCGTAGGTAGGACGCGACGCCGACGTCGGGGATGCTGCGGAACTTGTCCTTCATGGACGCCGTGATCAGCTCGTCCAGCGCCGCGTGGTGGCGTGGCGCGTCCATGAGCATGCCCAGCGCCTGGTCGGCGAAGCCCAGCCGACGCGTCAGCCGGGCGACGTCACGCTCGAGCGCGGCGACCGCACGGACGGCGCCGTCGGTCACCTCGGTCTGCGCCTTGAACACCTCGAACAGCCAACCGCCGGCGAAGCCGACGACGCCGGACGCCACGATCGACGGCAGTCGCGCGAGCGAGAACGTGCTGCCGCCGGTCAGCTGCGTGACCGCCACGTCGAAGACCAGGCCGAGCAGTGCGCCGACCAGCGCCGCCTTCACCAGGCGGGCGTAGCTGAGCCGGTCGGGCGTCACCACGCGTCCGACCGGCTCCTGGACCTCGCTCCGGGCCCTACCGCTCCGCCATCGGCACGAACTCGCGGGTGCGGTGGCCGGTGTAGATCTGCTTCGGCCGGGCGATCTTCTGCTCCTTGTCCTGCACCAGCTCCGACCACTGCGCGAGCCAGCCCGGCGTGCGGCCGATCGCGAAGAGGACCGTGAACATCTCCGGCGGGAACTGCAGCGCCTCGTAGATCAGGCCCGAGTAGAAGTCGACGTTGGGGTAGAGCTTGCGCTTGACGAAGTACTCGTCCTCCAGCGCGATCCGCTCCAGCTCCTGCGCGATCTCGAGCAGCGGGTTGACCCCGGTGACCGCGAAGACGTCGTCGCAGGCCTTCTTGATGATGGTCGCGCGCGGGTCGAAGTTCTTGTAGACCCGGTGCCCGAAGCCCATCAGCTTCTCCTTGCCGGCCTTGACGCCCTCGATGAAGGCGGGGATCTGGTCGACGGACCCGATCCGGCGCAGCATCTTGAGGACGGCCTCGTTCGCCCCGCCGTGCAGCGGGCCGTAGAGGGCGCCGATGCCGGCGGCCACCGCGGAGTACGGGTCGACCTGCGACGAGCCGACGGAGCGGACCGCGTTGGTCGAGCAGTTCTGCTCGTGGTCGGCGTGCAGGATCAGCAGGATGTCGAGCGCCTTGACCAGGCGGGGGTCGGCCGCGTAGGTCGGCTCGCTCATCTTGAAGAGCATGGCGAGGAAGTTCTCGACGTAGGACAGCCGGTTGTCGGGGTAGACGTACGGCTTGCCCTGCGCGTGGCGGAAGGCGAAGGCGCCGAGCGTCGGCATCTTGGCGATGAGCCGGGTGATCTGCAGCTGGCGGTTGTCGACGTCGGCGATCTTGACCGCGTCGGGGTAGAAGGTCGACAGCGCGCTCACCGACGACATGAGCATGCCCATCGGGTGCGCGTCGTAGCGGTAGCCCTGCATGAGCTGCTTCACGTTCTCGTGGAGGAACGTGTGGATCGTGATCTGGTGCACCCACTCCTCGAGCTCGGCCTCGGTGGGCAGGTCGCCGTTCAGCAGGAGGTACGCGACCTCGAGGAACGTCGAGTGCTCGGCCAGCTGCTCGATCGGGTAGCCGCGGTACTCCAGGATCCCCGCGTCGCCGTCGATGAAGGTGACGGCGCTGCGGCAGGAGGCCGTGTTGACGAAGCCGGGGTCGTAGGTCGCGAGGCCCTCCCCGTCGGCGTTGATCTGCTTGAGGTCCGCGGCGCGGATGGTGCCGTCGGTGATCTCCAGCTCGTACGTCTGGCCCGTCCGGTTGTCCGTCACGGTCAGGGTGTCGCGGCCACCGTTCCCGGCGGGCCCGGTGTCGTCGGAGGTCTGGTCGTCGAGGGCAGGCTGCTGGGGCGTGAGGTCCAGGGCGGCGTCGGTCGTGGACACGTCGGTCATGGGCCCAATCTAGAAGGACGTCCGAATATCGGTGAAGGGCGGTCGGCGCCCAGGAGGGGTGATCCCCACCACCTCGGGGGCCCGGGCGGTGCGGTTCCGGGCTCGTTCCGTCGTGGTTTTGACCGGCTGCGGAGAGCGCGGGTAACCTGATGGGTCGTTGCGTCCGCGCACGTGTTCGAGCCGTGCCCGGCCTGGTGCCTGGGGACGCGCGAGCACGGCCGAACCGCCACGAGAACCGCACGAACCGCACCGTAAGAACGATCGATCCACCCACTGATCCGAGAGCTGGTCCACGACCTTGTCCCCGAACGACAACAAGACGTTCAGCCCGAAGCCAGGTGACCTCACGAGGGACTGGCACGTCATCGACGCGTCTGACGTCGTCCTCGGTCGGCTCGCCGTCCAGGTCGCCACGCTGCTGCGCGGCAAGCACAAGGCGACCTTCGCGCCGCACATGGACGGCGGCGACTTCGTCGTCGTGGTCAACGCCTCGAAGATCTCTCTCGGGGGCAGCAAGGGAACCGACAAGATGTACCACCGCCACTCGGGTCGCCCGGGTGGTCTGAAGTCGGTCCCGGCGGGCGAGCTGCTCGCCCGTGACCCGCGCAAGGTCGTCGAGCTCGCGGTGTGGGGCATGCTCCCCAAGAACCGGCTCAGCCGCCAGCTCATCAAGAAGCTCAAGGTCTACTCCGGCCCCGAGCACCCGCACTCGGCCCAGCAGCCGCAGGCGTACGCGATCACCCAGGTCGCCCAGTAGCACCGTTCAGCCTCATCGCTGAGCAGCCGCAGCACAGACCGCACCACCGAGCTTCTTAAGGACACCCCAGAACGTGACCGAAACCGCCACCGAGATCGCCCCCATCACCGAGGGTGACCGCGAGATCGCCTACCGCTCCGAGGCCAACCCGGGCTCGACGGGCACCGGCAACCGCCCGGCCGTCGTCGCCCCGGCCGGTGCCACCGGCCGCCGCAAGGAGGCGATCGCCCGCGTGCGCATCGTCCCGGGCAGCGGTCAGTGGACCATCAACGGCCGCGACCTCGAGAACTACTTCCCGAACAAGGTGCACCAGCAGATCGTGGCCGAGCCCTTCGGCACCGCTGCGGTCACCGGCTCGTACGACGTCATCGCCCGCATCCACGGCGGCGGCGTCACCGGCCAGGCCGGCGCGCTGCGTCTCGGGATCGCCCGCTGCCTCAACTTCGTCGACGAGGAGGCCAGCCGTCCGGCCCTGAAGAAGGCCGGGATGCTGACCCGCGACGCGCGGATCAAGGAGCGCAAGAAGGCCGGTCTCAAGAAGGCCCGCAAGGCTCCTCAGTACAGCAAGCGCTGATCGCGCTCGTCGCGGCCGCCGTGTCGTCCTCGCGTCTGGCACGCTGATCCCGTGGGTCGTCTCTTCGGCACCGACGGGGTGCGTGGTCGTGCGAACGACGAGCTGACCGCCGAGCTCTCGCTGGACCTCGCCGTCGCCGCCGCCCACGTGCTGGGCGAGGCCGGCGAGTTCAGCGGGCACCGGCCGTTCGCGGTCGTGGGCCGCGACCCGCGTGCCTCCGGGGAGTTCCTGGAGGCCGCGGTCGTGGCCGGGCTGGCCAGCGCCGGGGTCGACGTCGTCCGCTTGGGCGTCGTGCCGACCCCGGGGGTCGCGTTCCTGACCGGTCAGCAGCAGGCCGACCTCGGCGTCATGCTGTCGGCCAGCCACAACCCGATGCCCGACAACGGCATCAAGTTCTTCGCCCGCGGCGGCGTCAAGCTCGACGACACCGTCGAGGACGCCATCGAGGCCCGGCTCCGTGAGCCCTGGGCCCGCCCCACGGGTGGCGGCGTCGGCCGCGTCCGCGACGACTACTCCCTCGTGGAGACCTACGTCGCGCACCTGGTCAACAGCGTCGGCACGCCGGTCAGCCTGCACGGCCTCAAGGTCGTCCTCGACTGCGCGAACGGCGCCGCGTACGTCGCCGGCCCCGCCGCCTTCGAGGCCCAGGGGGCCGAGGTCGTCCGGATCCACGCGACGCCCGACGGCCTCAACATCAACGAGAACTGCGGGTCCACCCACATGGACTCGTTGCGGTCCGCGGTGCTGGAGCACGGGGCCGACCTCGGCATCGCGCTCGACGGCGACGCGGACCGTTGCCTCGCGGTGGACGCGGACGGCCGGATCGTCGACGGCGACCAGATCCTGGCCGTGCTGGCCCTCGCGATGCACGAGGACGGCCGGCTCAAGAACGACACCGTCGTGGCCACGGTGATGAGCAACCTCGGCTTCCTGCACTCCATGCGCCGCTCCGGCATCGCCGTCGAGCAGACCGCCGTCGGCGACCGCTACGTCCTCGAGGCGATGAAGGTCGGGAGCCACACCCTGGGCGGCGAGCAGTCCGGGCACGTGATCATGTCCGAGCACGCCACCACCGGGGACGGCGTGCTGACCGCCCTGCACCTGGCGAGCCGGATGGCGACCACCGGCCGCAGCCTGGCCGACCTCGCGGCCGTGATGAACCGCCTGCCGCAGGTCCTGGTGAACGTCTCCGGCGTCGACAAGGCCCGCGCGGGCACCGACCCCGGGCTGCTGGCGGCCGTCGCCGAGGCCGAGGCCGAGCTCGGGGACCAGGGCCGGGTGCTGCTGCGCTCGTCCGGCACCGAGGCGCTCGTCCGCGTGATGGTGGAGGCCGAGTCGTACGACGTGGCCGACACCGTCGCGCAGCGTCTGTCCGACGTCGTCCGGGTGCAGCTCGGCCTGTGACCGCGGAGGGGGCGCCTGCGTCCGTCCGGTCGGCCCGGACGGCTCGTCCGGTCCCGGCTGCCCTGGCCGCCGCGGGTCGCCGATGCCTCCGCCTCACCCTCGGTCCGTCGCTGCAGCGTCGCGTCGGGCGGTTCACGCTGCTGATCGTCGCGCTCGCCGTCCTGGTCACCGGTCTCGGTGGCTACCTCGCGTCCCGCGCCGCCGCGTTCAACGCCGCGGACGACGCCCTCCTGCGGGCCTCCGACATGGCGCTCGCCGACCTCGGTCCGGCTCCTGGGCCGGCGGACCTCGAGCGGTTCGTGAGCACCGCACCCGGCCTGAGCACCATCGTGACCGCGGTCGTCCGCGCCGACGGGTCGGTGCTGCGGGGGACGACGCCCGACGTCGTGCCGGTGCAGGCCGGGGACGTGGCCGTCGCCGGGGGCCTCCGGGACGCGTACACGCACTCGGCGACGACGGACGCCGGCGCGCTCTACCGCGTCCGGGTCGTCCCGCTCGGCGCGGAGCCGGGCACGGCGCTGCTCGTGGGGCGCCCGATGGCCGGGACGCAGCAGATCCTGATGGCCCTGGCCATGGGCCTGCTCGTGTGCGGGGTCGTGGCGGTGGCGGTGGCGGGGGTCGTCGGACGCCGCGTGGCGCGGGCCGGGGTCGCCCCGGTGCGGGAGCTGACCGCCGAGGTCGAGCAACGTGCGGCCGAGGACGACCTGACGCCGGTGACGATCGCGCGGAACGACGAGCTGGGCCGCCTCGGCGTGGCCTTCAACCACCTGCTCGACACGGTCAAGGTCTCCCGGACGCGGCAGGCCCGCTTCGTCGCCGACGCGGGGCACGAGCTGCGGACGCCCCTGACCAGCCTGCGCACCAACATCGAGCTGCTGGCCGCCGACACCGACCGCGCGATGCTCGACCCCGCCGACCGGCTCACGATCATGCGGGACGTCCGCGCGCAGCTCGTCGAGTTCTCCGCGCTCGTCTCCGACCTGATCGGCCTGACCCGCGAGGACCGCGCGCCCACGGACTTTCACGAGGTCGACCTGGCGGCGGTGCTCGACGAGGCGGTCGACCGGGTCAGCATGCGTGCCCCCGGCCTGGGCTGGGCGGTGCACCTGGACCCGGTCCGCCTGCACGGGGACGCCGATCTGCTGGCCCGTGCCTTCACCAACGTCCTGGACAACGCGGTCAAGTACTCCCCGCCGGGCGGCACCGTCTCGGTGTCGCTCAAGGGGCACGAGGTGCGGATCGGCGACGAGGGCGGCGGGGTCTCGGAGGAGGAGCGGCCCTTCGTGTTCGACCGGTTCTTCCGCTCGGAGGCCTCGCGCGCGACGCCGGGCACGGGTCTCGGCCTGTCGATCACCGAGTCGGTGGTGCGCCAGCACGGCGGGACCGTCGCCGTGACGGACGCCCCGGGCGGCGGGGCCCAGTTCGTGCTGACCTTCCCGCTGGCCCTCCACCGCTCCGGCGGGGCGGGTGGCGCTACGGACCGGTGACGGTCTGGAAGAGCTGGGCCACACCGGGCAGGACGCCGAGAGCGGCGAGGACGAGGGCGACCACGCCGACGACCAGCGTGAGCAGCAGGGAGAAGACGGCGACGCCGAAGGCGCCGAAGAAGCCGGCCTTGAAGGCCGTCCCCGCGCTCAGCCGTTCGCGAGGGGGAAGCGGGCCCTGCTCGTTCGACATGGCGACCACGGTAGCCCGGGAGGCTGTCCGTCACCTGAAGACGACGTGATCGACCGAGCGCGCCGGGCGGACGCCCGCGAGCCCTCGAGAGCCGGCCCGCGACGTGGGAGGAGCGCGTGCCGGCGGCTCCCCTCTGACCGCCGGTACGCGCGTCCTGAGGGTGAGGAGGGACGGGAGCGCGGGCTGATACGTCGGCCCCCCAGCACGATGCTCGAAGATCGCGTACTTTCTTCTTCGACACATAATTTGTGTCACGGACGGCAGCCCTGAGCGGGCCGTCGTCCACGGGTCCGGGGGGATCCACGTCCACGACCGAGCGGTCGAGGGCGGCCACCAAGGTCGAGGACCCCCCAGCCGGGCCGGTCTCCGACGAACGTCCAGTCGGAGAAGGTGCATGGCCCGGAGCGCGGAGCGGCGTCGGCCGTTCAGCACGGTCGAGAGACTGCTGCGCCCGACCGCCTCGGCGGTCGTGCTCACGCTGCTCGCCGCCGCCCTCTCCATCGGGATCCCCCTCGCCGCCCCCACCCCGGCCGTCGCCGCGCCCGGGACCCCCGGCACACCCCAGGCCCCCGTCTCCGTGCTCAACGAGACGTTCGAGGTCGGGCAGGGGACCGGCTCCACCCCGGTCGACCAGTACGTCGGCGTGGGCGGGCAGCGCTACACCGCCGCTCCGTACTGGCTGACCGCCTGCAACGGCATCGTCCTCAGCGGCGCCAGCACCGCGACCAGCACGACCAACAACAACTGCGCCGCCAACGTCTACCCCAACCTCCGCACGCTGGCGACCCTGCTCGGCGCGCAGAACGGCACGTCCCCGAACACCGCGAACCACGCGGTCACCGCGTACACCGAGGCGGCCGACTCCACCAGCACGAACGAGCTGTCGACCGTCGCTCCGCGCACCCTGACCGGGCCCAACCGCTACGTGGCGTTCCGCGTGAACTACGCCGCGATCAACTGCACCAACGGCGGGACGACGCCGCCGGTGCTGCAGTTCGCCTACCTCGACGCCGGGGGAGCGGCGACCACGATCCCCGGCACCGTGAACGCCTGCAACGGGTCCACGCTGCTCAACGGCACGAGCCGCGGGACGTTCACCGGCGCGCCCGTGCTCTACCCGGGCAGCGCCGTCGGGGTCCGGGTGCTCAACACCACCGTGACCGGGAACGGCAACGACGGCGCGATCGACGACCTGCAGATCCTCGACGTCACGCCGCAGCTCGACGTGGCCTTCAGCCCGAGCACCATCAGCTCCGGGGGCACCTCGACCCTCACCTACACGGTCACGAACACCACCGACCTGCTGGCCAAGGGCGGCTTCTCCTTCACCAACGCGCTGCCCGCCGGCCTGTCCGTCGCCGCGATTCCGAACTACACCACGACCTGCACCGGCACCCCGACCGCCACCGGGAACACCGCGGGGTCGACCTCGCTGACCTTCACCGGCTCGCTGGCGGCGGGAGCCGCCTCGTGCACGGTGAGCGTGGACGTCACCTCCCGGACCCCCGGCACCACGGTGGACAACCCCGCGAACTTCACGACCCTCGCCGGCCTGAACGCGCCGGCCGCGACCACCCTGGCCGTCACCGCGCTCCCCGCCCTCTCCTGCGTGCAGGGCACGGTCTTCACCATGGCCGGCACCGGCGAGGTGTTCGCCGTGAACACCACCTCGGCCGCGCGGACGCTCGCCGGCACCTTCGCGGCCACGAACGCCCCGGCCACCGGCTACAACGGGCTCGCGGTCACGAACGACGGCACCGCGGCCTTCGCCGTCCAGCAGGGCTTCACCTCGGGGTCGCCGATCCTGGTGTACCGCCTCAACGTCGTCACCGGCGCGACCACGACCTACACGCTGGCCTCGTCGCCGGTGACCGGCACCGGGGCGGTGGGCGGCGCCCTGAACCCGGTGACGGGGATCTACTACGTCTACTACTCCACCGGCTCGGGCGGGTTCGACCTCTACGCCTTCAACACGAACACCAACACCGGCATCGGCCGGGTCGGCAGCGTCACCGGCTTCAGCACGACCGGCGGCAACGGCGACGTCGCCTTCGACAGCCAGGGCCGGCTGTACGCCCTGGCCTCCGGCACCACCGCGGGGACGACCCAGCTCGGGGTGCTGAACCAGACCGTGCCGACCACGGCCGGCTCGGCCGCCCTCACCGTGTCGGTCGTGTCCAACCCCGCCACCGGGGCCTCCTTCAACGGCATGACGTTCGACGCCGACGGCTACCTCTACCTCACGACCAACGCCACCGCGCCCGGCGTGCTCTACAAGTTCGACCCGAACTCCGGGGCGGCCGTCGGGAACCCCACGACGGTCTCCGGCGGCGGCACGGCGAACACGGTGGACGCGGCCGACTGCGACTACAACCCGGTCCTCAGCCTGCGGGCGAACGTCGTCGGGCGCGTGAGCAGCACCGACCAGTTCGCGCTGGCCATCACCGGCAGCGGGCTGAGCACCGGGAACACGGGGACGACCTCCGGCACGAACACCGGGGTGCAGAACGACCCCGCGGAGGTCGCGGGGCCCGTCCCGGCCGTCACCGGCCGCACCTACACGCTGGCCCAGACCGCGTCCGGCGGCACCAACCTCGCGGCCTACAACCAGACCCTGGCCTGCGTCGACACGGGCAACGGCAACGCGAACGTCCCCGTGACGGGCTCCACCGTCACCATCCCGACGGGCACCACCAACGCCCCCAACGTCGTCTGCACCTACACCGACACCCCGCTCTCCGCGACGCTGACGCTGGCCAAGACGGCGAGCCGGAGCTCGGTGACCGCCGCGGGGCAGGTCGTCACCTACAGCTACGCGGTCACCAGCTCGGGCACGGCGACCGTCACCGGTGTGGCCGTGACCGAGTCCGGCTTCACCGGCACGGGCACCGCCCCGACGCCGACCTGCCCGGCCGGCGCCGCCTCCCTCGCCCCCGGGGCGACGGTCACCTGCACCGCGACCTACACCACGACCCAGGCCGACGTCGACGGCACGTCCTTCCGGAACACGGCCCGCGCGACCGGCTCGTCCGTGGTGGGCGCGGTGACGTCGAACACCGACGGCGTCACGGTCACCGCCAACCCGACCTCGACGCTCCAGCTGACCAAGACCGCCGGCACCCCGACCGACCCCAACGGCAACGGGCGCGTGGACGTCGGGGACCGCATCGCCTACAGCTTCGCCGTCCGCAACTCGGGCACGTCGACGCTCACCACGCTGGCCGTCGTCGACGCCAAGGTGGGCGCGACCACCTGCCCGGTCACCACGCTGGCCCCGGGGGCGACCACCACCTGCACGACGACGACCCCGTACGCGATCACCCAGGCCGACGTCGACGCCGGGACGGTCAACAACTCCGCGACGGTCACCGCGCGCAACCCGCAGGGGACCCTGGTCACCTCGAACGCTTCGACGACCTCCACCGCCACCACGCAGGTGTCGAGCCTGACCCTGACCAAGTCGGCCGGCGCCCCGACCGACACGAACACCAACGGCCGCGTCGACGCGGGCGACCGGATCGGCTACACCTTCGGCGTCACGAACACCGGCACGGTGACCGTCTCCACGCTCGCCATCGCCGACGCGAAGGTCGGGCCCACGACCTGCATCGCGTCGACCCTGGCCGCGGGGGCGAGCACCACCTGCACGACCACCACGGCGTACACGATCACCCAGGCCGACGTCGACGCCGGCGCGGTGAACAACACCGCCACGGCGACCGGGCGTAACCCGGCCGGCACCGCGGTCACGTCGAACGCCGCGGCCACGGCGACCCCCACCAGCACCGTCACCACGCTGACCCTGACCAAGACCGCGGGTGCGCCGGTCGACGCCAACGGGAACGGCCGGACCGACACCGGCGACCGGGTCTCGTACGCCTTCACCGTCACGAACGCCGGCGCGCTGACCCTGACCGGGGTCGTCGTCACCGACGCGAAGGTCGGGCCGGTCACCTGCACCTCGACCACGCTCGCCCCCGGGGCCTCGACCTCGTGCTCGAGCGGCGCGTACACGATCACCCAGGCCGACGCCGACGCCGGCGCGGTCACCAACACCGCGGCCGCCTCGGCCACCGGCCCGAACGGGGCCGCCGTCGCCTCGAACGCGGCCTCGGCGACCACGCCGACCACCGTCGTCACCTCGCTCCGCCTCAACAAGTCCGCGGGCACGCCGGTCGACGTCAACACGAACGGCCGGGTCGACGCCGGCGACCAGATCACCTTCAGCTTCGGCGTCACCAACACCGGGACGCAGACCCTGCGGAACGTGGCCGTCGCCGACTCCAAGGTGACGACCACCTGCCCGGTGACCACGCTGGCCGCCGGCGCGGGCACCGTCTGCACCGCGACCTACACGATCACCCAGGCCGACGTGGACGCCGGCTCGGTGACCAACACCGCGACGGTGAGCGGGCGCTCGCCGGCCAACGCGCTGGTCACGTCGAACACCGACTCGACCGCCACGCAGGCCGACCTGGTCGCGACCATCGCGCTGACCAAGACGGCGGGCACGCCCGTCGACGTCAACACCAACGGCCGGGTCGATGCGGGCGACACCATCGCCTACGGCTTCCGGGCCACGAACACCGGCTCGCTCACGCTGCGCACGGTCGCGGTCACCGACTCCCGGCTGACCGGGGCGATCACCTGCGCGGCGACGACGCTCGCCCCGGGTGCGGCGACGACCTGCACCCCGGCCGCGGCCTACGTGATCACCCAGGCCGACGTCGACGCCGGGGCCGTGGCCAACACCGCGACGGTCAGCGGTCGGGACCCGAACAACGTCCTGCGCACCTCGAGCCCGGCCAGCACGTCCACCCCGACGTCCACCGTCACCACGCTCGCCCTCGTCAAGACCGCGGGCACGCCGACCGACGTCAACACGAACGGGCGGGTCGACGCGGGCGACCGCGTCGGGTACTCCTTCGCCGTCACCAACACCGGCGCGCGCACCGTCACCGGCGTGGCGATCGCCGACGCGAAGGTCGGGACGACGACCTGCCCGGTCACCACGCTGGCCCCGGGGGCGAGCACGACGTGCGCGACGACCGCGCCGTACGTGATCACCCAGGCCGACGTGAACAGCGGCGCGGTGGTCAACACGGCCACCGCCACCGGGCTCGACCCGGCGGGGGCCGCGGTCACCTCGAACGCGTCGTCGACCGCCACCACGACCTCGACCGTCGCCACGCTCACCCTGGTCAAGACCGCCGGCGCACCGACCGACGTGAACGCCAACGGCCGGGTCGACGCGGGGGACCGGGTCGCCTACAGCTTCGCCACCACGAACACCGGCGCGGTCACCCTGTCGACCGTCGCCGTCGTCGACGCCAAGGTCGGCGCCACCAGCTGCCCGGCCACGACGTTGGCCCCGGGGGCGAGCACGACCTGCACGACGACGGCGCCCTACACGATCACCCAGGGCGACGTCGACGCCGGCGCGGTCAACAACACCGCGACCGTCACGGCCCGGACGCCGGGCGGGACCACGGTCACCTCGAACGCGTCGTCCACCGCCGTCCAGGCGTCCGCGGTCGCGACGCTGAGCCTGACCAAGACCGCGGGCACGCCGACCGACGTCAACACCAACGGGCGGGTCGACGCCGGCGACCGGGTCGCGTACGCGTTCCTCGTGACGAACACCGGGTCGCTGACCATCAGCGGCGTGGCGATCGCCGACGCCAAGGTGGGCGCGACCACCTGCCCGGCGACCACGCTGGCCCCCGGGGCGAGCACGACCTGCACGACGACCGCGCCGTACGTGATCACGCAGGCCGACGTCGACGCCGGCACGGTGGCCAATACGGCCACCGCGAGCGGGCGCACCCCGGCCGGGGCGACGGTGACCTCGCCCGCCTCGAGCACGTCCACGACGACCTCGACGACGGCCACGCTGCTCCTGACCAAGACCGCGGGCACGCCGACCGACGTCAACACCAACGGCCGCACCGACACCGGCGACCGTGTGGGCTACACGTTCGCGGTGACGAACACGGGCGCCCGGACCCTCACCGACGTCGCCATCGTGGACGCCAAGGTCGGGGCGACCACCTGCGTCGCCACCTCGCTGGCGCCGGGCGCGAGCACCACGTGCACGACGACCGCGCCGTACGTGATCACGCAGGCCGACGTCGACGCCGGCGCCGTCACGAACACGGCCACCGCCACCGGCCGCACCACCGCCGGGACGACCGTCACCTCGAACGCGGCCTCCACGTCGACGCCGACCACGAGCACGTCGACGCTGACCCTGACCAAGACCGCCGGCGCTCCCGTCGACACGAACGGCAACGGCCGCACCGACGCCGGGGACCGGGTCGGCTACGCGTTCCTCGTCACCAACACCGGCACGCAGACCGTCACCGCGGTGGCGATCGCCGACGCCAAGGTGGGCGCGACGACCTGCCCGGCGACCACGCTGGCCGCGGGCGCGAGCACCACGTGCACGACGACCGCGCCGTACACGATCACCCAGGCCGACGTGGACGCCGGCGCCGTCGCCAACACCGCCACCGCGACGGGCCGCAACCCGGCCGGCACGGCCGTCACGTCCAACGCCTCGACCACGTCGACCCCGACGGCCACGACGGCGACGCTCGCCCTGACCAAGACCGCGGGCACGCCCACGGACGTCAACGGCAACGGCCGGACCGACGCCGGGGACCGGATCGCCTACAGCTTCACCGTGACCGGCACGGGGGCGCAGACCGTCACGGGGCTGGCCATCGTCGACGCGAAGGTCGGGGCGACGACCTGCCCGGTGACGACGCTCGCCCCGGGCGCGGTCACCACCTGCGCCACGACCGCGCCCTACACGGTCACCCAGGCCGACGTCGACGCCGGCGCGGTGACGAACACCGCGACCGCGACCGGCCGGAACCCGGCCGGCGGCGCCGTCACGTCCAACGCGGCCTCCACCGCCACGCCGACGTCGACCACGTCCACCCTGCTGCTGACCAAGAGCGCGGGCGCGCCGACCGACGTCAACGCCAACGGGCGGGTCGACGCCGGTGACCGGGTCGCCTACACGTTCCTCGTGACCAACACCGGCGCGGTGACCCTGACCGGGCTGGCCATCACCGACGCCAAGGTCGGCGTCACGACGTGCCCCGCGACGACGCTGGCCCCGGGGGCGAGCACCAGCTGCACGACGACCGCGCCGTATGTGATCACCCAGGCCGACGTGAACGCCGGCGCCGTGAACAACACCGCGACGGCCGCCGCGCGGAACCCGGGCGGCGCGACCGTCACCTCGAACGCCTCGAGCACGACGACCCCGACCTCGACGGTCGCCACCCTGGCCCTGACCAAGACCGCCGGCACCCCGGTCGACGCCAACACCAACGGCCGGGTCGACGCCGGGGACACGCTGACCTTCTCGTTCGGGGTGACCAACACCGGGGCGGTGACCGTCACCGGCGTGGCCATCGCCGACGCGAAGGTCGGGGCGACCACCTGCGTGGCCGGCACGCTGGCCCCGGGCGCGAGCACCACCTGCTCGACGACGGCGCCGTACGTGATCACCCAGGCCGACGTGGACGCCGGCGCGGTGAGCAACACCGCCACCGCCGCGGGACGGAACCCGGCCGGGGCGACCGTCACCTCGAACGCGGCCTCCACCGCGACGCCGACCTCGACGACGTCGACGCTGACCCTGACCAAGACCGCGGGCACGCCGACCGACACGAACACCAACGGCCGGGTGGACGCGGGCGACCGCATCGCGTACGCCTTCGCCGTCACCAACACCGGCGCGCAGACCGTGAGCTCGCTGGCCGTCGTCGACGCCAAGGCGGGGGCCACGACCTGCCCGGTCACCACGCTGGCGCCCGGCGCGAGCACCACCTGCACGACGACCGCGCCGTACGTGATCACGCAGACCGACGTGAACGGCGGGGCCGTCAACAACACGGCGACCGTGACCGGGCGCAACCCGGCCGGGGCCACCGTGACCTCCAACGCCTCGTCGACGACGACCCCGACCTCGCAGGTGCTGAGCCTCGCGCTGACCAAGACGGCCTCCGCGCCGACCGACGTCAACGGCAACGGCCGCACCGACGCCGGTGACCGCATCGGCTACACCTTCGGGGTCACCAACACCGGCGCCCTGACCGCGACCGGCGTCGCCATCACCGACGCCAAGGTCGGCGCCACCACCTGCGCCGCCACGACCCTGGCCCCGGGCGCGAGCACCACCTGCACGACGACCAACCCGTACACGGTGACCCAGGCCGACGTGGACGCCGGCGCGGTCACCAACACCGCGACCGCCACCGCGCGGAACGTCACCGGAACGATCACGGCGACCTCGAACGCGGCGTCGACGTCCACCCCCACGACCACCACCGCGACGCTCACCCTGACCAAGAGCGCCGCCGCCCCGACCGACGTGAACGCCAACGCCCGGGTCGACGCGGGCGACCGGGTCGCCTACTCCTTCCTGGTCACCAACACCGGCGCCGTCACCGTCAGCGCGGTCGCGATCGTCGACGCGAAGGCCGGCGCGACGAGCTGCCCGGCGACGACGCTGGCCCCGGGGGCGAGCACCACCTGCACGACCTCCGCCCCGTACACGATCACGCAGGGCGACGTGGACGCCGGCGCCGTGGCCAACACCGCGACGGCCACGGGCCGGACCCCGGGCAACGCCGCCGTCACCTCCAACGCGTCCTCCACGTCGACGCCCACCTCGACGGTGGCGACACTGAGCCTCACCAAGACCGCGGGCACCCCGACCGACGTGAACGGCAACGGCCGGGTCGACACCGGTGACCGCGTCGGCTACACGTTCGCCGCCCGGAACACGGGCGCGCTGACGATCACCGCGCTGGCCGTCGCCGACCCGAAGGTGGGCGCGACCACCTGCGTGGCGACCACGCTCGCCCCGGGCGCCGCGACCACCTGCACCACGAGCACGGCGTACACGATCACCCAGGCCGACGTCGACTCCGGCGCGGTCAGCAACACCGCGACCGTCACCGGACGCAACCCCGCCGGCGCGACCGTGACCTCGAACGCGGCCTCCACCGCGGTCCAGGTGTCGGCCGTCTCGAGCCTCGGGCTGGTCAAGACCGCCGGGACGCCGACCGACGTCAACGGCAACGGCCGGGTCGACGCCGGCGACCGGGTGGCCTACTCCTTCGCCGTCACCAACACCGGGTCGCTCACGATCACGGGCGTGGCCGTGACCGACGCCAAGGTCGGGGCCACGAGCTGCCCGGCCACCGTGCTCGCCGCCGGGGCCACGACCACCTGCACCGCGGCCGCCCCGTACGTGATCACCCAGGCCGACGTGGACGCGGGCGCGGTGGTCAACACCGCCACGGCCGCGGGCCGCAACCCCACGAACGTCGCCGTCACGTCGAACGTCTCCTCGACCACGACCCCGACGTCGGCCACCGCGACGCTGACCCTCACCAAGACCGCCGGGGCGCCGACCGACGTCAACACGAACGGCCTGACCGACGCGGGCGACCAGATCGCCTACAGCTTCCGCGCGACGAACACCGGCGCGGTCACCCTGACCGGGCTGGCCGTCGTCGACGCGAAGGTCGGGACGACGACCTGCCCCGCCACCACGCTGGCGCCGGGGGTGACGACGACCTGCACGACGTCCGTGCCCTACACGGTGAGCCAGGCCGACGTCGACGCCGGCACGGTCGCCAACACCGCCACGGTGACGGCGAAGAACCCGGCGGGCACGACGGTCACGTCGGCGGGCTCGAGCGCCAACGTGCCGACGTCCACCACGTCGTCGCTGCAGCTGACCAAGCTCGCGAGCAACCCGACCGACGTGAACGGCAACGGCCGGGTGGACGCCGGCGACCGGATCTCCTACAGCTTCGTGGTCGCGAACACCGGCGTCCAGACGATCTCCACGACCGCGATCGTCGACGCCAAGGTCGGGGCGACGACCTGCCCGGCGACCACGCTGGCCCCGAACGCGACGACGACGTGCACGACGACCGCCCCGTACACGATCACGCAGGCCGACGTCGACGCCGGCGCGGTCAGCAACACGGCCACGGCGACCGGGCGCAACCCGGCCGGCACCCGGATCACGTCCAACGTCTCGGCCACCTCGACGCCGACCGCGACGACCTCCACGCTGAGCCTGACCAAGTCGGCCGGGGGCCCGGTGGACACGAACGGCGACGGCTACGTCGCCGCGGGCGACACGATCGCGTACTCGTTCGCGGTGACGAACACCGGCGCGCAGACCCTCACCGGCCTGCGGATCGTCGACGGCAAGGTCGGTCCGACGACCTGCCCCACGACGACGCTGGCCCCCGGGGCGAGCACCACCTGCACGACGAACGCGCCGTACGTGATCACCCAGGTCGACTCCGACGCCCGCGTCGTCAACAACACGGCCACGGCCACGGGGACGGCGCCGGGCGGGGTGACGGTCACGTCGAACGCGTCGTCGACGTCCACGCCGACCAGCTCGCTGCGCCAGGAGTCGCTCGACAAGATCGCCGGTACCCCGGTGGACGCGAACGGCAGCGGCCGGGTCGACGCGGGCGACACGATCGCCTACTCGTTCGTGGTCACCAACACGGGTCTGCAGACGCTGACCACGCTGACGATCGTCGACGCCAAGGTCGGCCCGACGACCTGCCCGACCACGACCTTGGCTCCGGCGGCGAGCACGACCTGCACCACGACGACGCCGTACGTGATCACCCAGGCCGACGTCGACGCGGGGTCGGTCGACAACGTGGCGACGGCGACGACCCGGGCCCCCTTCGGCAGTCTCATCACGTCCAACGCCGACGCCACGTCCACGCCGACCTCGACGGCGTCGACGCTGACCCTGGTCAAGACCGCGGGCGCGGTGACCGACGTGAACGGCAACGGCCGGGTCGACGCCGGGGACCGGCTGGGCTACTCCTTCGCGGTGACGAACAGCGGTGCGCAGACGATCACGGGCCTCGCAGTCGTCGACCCGAAGGTCGGGGCGACGACCTGCACGACGACCAGCCTGGCCCCGGGCGCGTCGACGACCTGCACGACGTCGGCCCCGTACACGATCACGCAGACCGACGTCGACGCCGGCGCGGTGGCCAACACCGCGCGGGTCACGGGGCGCACCCCGGCCGGGACCACCGTCACCTCGAACGCCTCGTCGACGACCACCCCGACGAACGCGACGGCCACCCTGCAGTTCACCAAGTCGGCCGGCACCCCGGCCGACGTCAACGGCAACGGCCGCGTCGACGCCGGCGACCGGATCACCTACACGTTCACCGCCCGGAACACCGGCGCGGTGACCCTCGACCTGCTGACCGTGCTCGACAACCGGGTGAGCGCGACCTGCACGGCGACCACGCTCGCCCCCGGCGCGACCGGCACCTGCACGGGCACCGCGACGATCACCCAGGCCCAGGTCGACGCCGGCGCGGTGACCAACACCGCCAGCGCGAGCGCCGCCCGGCCCGACGGCACCCGGGTGACCTCCAACACCGACTCGACGACGACGGCGACCAGCACCGCGGCGGCGCTGAGCCTGACCAAGACCGCGAGCAACCCGGTCGACGTCAACAGCAACGGTCGGGTCGACGCGGGGGACCGGGTCTCGTACAGCTTCCTGGTGTCCAACGACGGCGTCCAGACGATCGCCGGCGTGGCGATCGGCGACGCGAAGGTCGGCGCCACCGGCTGCCCGGCGACCACGCTCGCCCCGGGCGCGACGACGACGTGCACGACGACCGCCCCGTACGTGATCACCCAGGCCGACGTCGACGCCGGCGCGGTGAACAACTCGGCGACCGCGACCGGGCGCACCCCGGCCGGGACGCCGGTGACGTCCGACGTCTCCACCACCTCGACCTCCACGGCCACCACGTCGACGCTGAGCCTGACGAAGTCGGCCGGGGCACCGGTGGACACGAACCGTGACGGCTACGTCGCCGCCGGCGACACGATCGCGTACTCCTTCGCGGTGACGAACACGGGTGCCCAGACCCTCACCGGGCTGCGGATCGTCGACGGCAAGGTCGGTCCGACGACCTGCGTGGCGACGACGCTGGCGCCGAACGCGACGACGACGTGCTCGACGAACGCCCCGTACGTGCTCACGCAGGCCGACTCCGACGCCCGCGTCGTCACCAACACGGCCACCGCGACGGGGACGGCGCCGGGCGGGGTGACGGTCACGTCGAACGCGTCGTCGACGTCCACGCCGACCAGCTCGCTGCGCCAGGAGTCGCTCGACAAGATCGCGGCCGCCCCGGTCGACGCGAACACCGACGGCCGGGTCGACGCCGGCGACACGATCGCCTACTCGTTCGTGGTGACCAACACGGGTCTGCAGACGCTCACGGCGCTGACCATCCAGGACGCGAAGGCCGGCCCGACGACCTGCCCGGTCACGACGCTGGCGCCGAACTCGACGACGACGTGCACCACGACGACGCCGTACGTGATCACCCAGGCCGACGTCGACGCGGGGTCGGTCGACAACGTCGCGACCGCGACGACCCGGGCCCCGATGGGCAGCCTCATCACGTCGAACGCCGACGCGACGTCCACGGCCACCTCGATCGCGTCGACGCTGAGCCTGGTCAAGAACGCCGGGGGCGTGACCGACGTCAACACCAACGGTCGCGTCGACGCCGGGGACACGCTGGGCTACACGTTCGCCGTGACGAACACCGGTGCGCAGACGATCACGGGCCTCGCCGTCGTCGACCCCGAGGTCGGGGCGACGACCTGCACGACGACCAGCCTGGCGCCGGGCGCGACGACGAGCTGCGCCACGACCGCGCCGTACGTCGTCACCCAGGCCGACGTCGACGCCGGGACCGTGGCCAACACGGCCCGGGTGACCGGGCGCAACCCGGCCGGCGCCACCGTGACCTCGAACGCCTCCTCGACCGCGACCCCCACGTCGACCGCCGCCACCCTGACCCTGACGAAGTCGGCCGGGACGCCGACCGACGTGAACGCGAACGGCCTGACCGACGCCGGCGACCGGGTCGCGTACGCCTTCCGGGCGACGAACACGGGTGCCGTGACGCTGACCGGGCTGGCCGTGGTCGACGCGAAGGTCGGCACGACGACCTGCCCCACCACGACGCTCGCGCCGGGAGCGACGACCACCTGCACGACCAACGCCCCGTACGTGATCACCCAGGCCGACGTCGACGCCGGCGGGGTCGTCAACACCGCCACGGTGACGGCCCGGAACCCGGCGGGCACCGCGGTCACCTCGCCGAGCTCGACCGCGACCGTGCCGACCGCGACCGCGGGCACGCTGACGCTGACCAAGTCCGCGAGCACCCCGACCGACGGGAACGGCAACGGCCGGGTCGACGCCGGTGACCAGATCTCCTACAGCTTCCGGACGGCGAACACCGGCCCGGTCACCCTCACCGGGGTCGCGGTCGTCGACGCGAAGGTCGGCGCGACCACCTGCCCGAGCACCCGGCTGGCGCCCGGTGACGTCATCACGTGCACCACGACCGCGCCGTACACGATCACGCAGGCCGACGTCGACGCCGGGACGGTGAACAACACGGCGACCGTGACCGGCCGCACGCCGGCGGGGGCGACGGCGACGTCGAACGCCTCGTCGACGGCGACGCCGACCTCGACCGCCCGCACCCTGGGCCTGACGAAGTCGGCGGGCGCACCGGTGGACACGAACGGTGACGGCTACGTCGCCGCCGGCGACACGATCGCGTACGGCTTCGCGCTCACCAACACGGGGGTGCAGACCCTCAGCGGCCTGCGGATCACCGACGCGAAGGTCGGACCGACCACCTGCGTGGCGACCACGCTGGCGCCGGGGGCGTCGACGACCTGCTCGACGAACGCCCCGTACGTGATCACGCAGGCCGACGCGAACGCGCGGACCGTCGACAACACGGCCACGGCGTCCGGGACCGCGCCGGGCGGGGCGGCCGTCACCTCGAACGCGTCCTCGACCAGCACCCCGACGAGCACGCTGCGCCGCATCCTGCTCGACAAGGTCGCCGCCGGTCCGGTCGACGCGAACACCAGCGGCCGGGTCGACGCGGGCGACACCGTCGCCTACTCGTTCGTGGTCACGAACCAGGGCCTGCAGACGATCGGGACGCTGGCGATCAACGACGCCAAGGTCGGCGCGACGAGCTGCCCGGTCACCAGCCTCGCCCCCAACGCCACCACCACCTGCACGACCACGACCCCGTACGTGATCACGCAGGGCGACGTCGACGCCGGTTCGGTCGACAACCTCGCGACCGCGACGGCGCGCGGTCCGCTGGGCACGTTGATCACGTCGAACTCCGACGCGACCTCGACCCCGACCTCGGTCGCGGCGACGCTGAGCCTGGTCAAGACCGCGGGCGCGGTGACCGACGTCAACACCAACGGTCGCGTCGACGCCGGGGACACGCTGGGCTACACGTTCGCGGTGACGAACACGGGTGCGCAGACGGTCGCCGGCCTCGCCGTCGTCGACCCGAAGGTCGGGGCGACCAGCTGCGCCGCGACCACCCTCGCCCCGCGGGCGGGGACCACCTGCACGACCACCGCGCCCTACACGATCACCCAGGCGGACGTGGACGCCGGTGCGGTGGCCAACACGGCGCGGGTCACCGGACGCAACCCGGCCGGCGGCACCGTCACCTCGAACGCCTCCTCCACGAGCACCCCGACCAGCGCGGCGGCGACGCTGCGGTTCGACAAGTCGGCCGCGGCGCCGACGGACGTCAACGGCAACGGGCGCACGGACGCCGGTGACCGGATCGGCTACACCTTCACCGCCACGAACACAGGTGCGGTCACGCTGACCGTGCTCGCGGTGAACGACAGCCGGGTGTCCGCCACCTGCTCGGCCACCACCCTGGCCCCGGGCCAGACCAGCACCTGCACGGGCACGGCCACCATCACCCAGGCCCAGGTCGACGCCGGTGCGGTGACCAACACGGCCACGGCCAGCGCGCGTCGACCCGACGGCACGACCGTCACCTCCAACGGCGACACCACCACCAGCTCGACCGCCACCACGGCCACCCTGCAGCTCGTGAAGTCCGCCGGCGCGCCCGTCGACACGAACACCAGCGGCCGCGTCGACGCGGGCGACCGCATCACCTACTCCTTCGCGGTGACCAGCACCGGCGCCCAGACCATCAGCGGGCTCGCGGTCGTCGACCCGAAGGTCGGCGCCACCACCTGCGCCGCGACGACGCTGGCCCCGGGCGCGAGCACCACCTGCACGACGACCGCGCCGTACACGATCACGCAGGCCGACGTCGACGCCGGTGCGGTCTCCAACACCGCGACCGTCACCGGACGCAACCCGGCCGGCGCGACCGTGCCGTCCAACGCCTCGACGACCTCCACGCCGACGTCGACCGTCGCGACGCTGAGCCTGACCAAGACCGCCAGCGCCCCCACCGACGTCGACGCCGACGGCCGGACCGACGTCGGCGACCGGATCGGCTACACGTTCCTGGCCACCAACACCGGCGCCGTCACCCTGACGACCGTGGCCGTCGCCGACCCGAAGGTGGGGGCGACGAGCTGCCCGGCCACGACGCTGGCGCCGGGGGCGAGCACCACGTGCACGACGACGACCGCGTACGCCGTGACCCAGGCCGACGTCGACGCCGGCGCGGTGACCAACACCGCGACCGTGACCGGGCGCAGCCCGGCCGGCGCCACGGTGACCTCCAACGCCTCGTCCACCAGCACCCCGACGGCGACCCTGGCCACCCTCGCGCTGACCAAGACGGCCGGCGCCCCGACCGACGTCAACGCGAACGGGCGCACGGACGCGGGCGACCGGGTCGGCTACACGTTCCTCGTCACCAACACCGGCGTCCAGACCCTCTCCACCGTGGCCATCACCGACGCCAAGGTGGGCGCTACGACCTGCCCGGCGACGACGCTGGCCCCGGGGGCGAGCACCACCTGCGCGACGACCGCGCCGTACACGATCACGCAGGCCGACGTGGACGCGGGCAGCGTGAGCAACAGCGCCACGGCGACCGGCCGCACCCCGGCCAACGTCCGCGTCGTGTCGAACACCTCGACGACCGCCACCCCGACGAGCACCGTGGCGACGCTGCGGCTGGACAAGTCCGCGGGCGCCCCGGCCGACGTGAACGGCAACGGCCGCACCGACGCCGGCGACCGGGTCACCTACACCTTCGTCGTGACGAACACGGGCGCGGTGACCCTGACGTCCGCGGCCGTCGCCGACAGCCGGGTCACCGCCGGCTGCCCGACCACCACGCTGGCCCCGGGCGCGGCCACGACCTGCACCGCGACCTACACGATCACCCAGGCCGACGTGGACGCCGGGACCGTGGACAACACGGCGACCGCGAGCGCGCGGCGTCCCGACGGCGCCGCCGTCACCTCCCCCCCGGACAGCACCAGCACCGCCGTCAGCACGCTGACCGCGCTGACGCTGGTCAAGACCGCGGGTGCCCCGACGGACGTGAACGCCAACGGTCGGGTCGACGCGGGGGACCGGGTCGCCTACGGCTTCGCCGTGAGCAGCACCGGGACGCAGACGCTGACCAACCTCACCGTGGTCGACCCGAAGGTCGGCGCCACCACCTGCGCGGCCACGACGCTCGCGCCGGGGGCGAGCACCACGTGCACGACCACCGCCCCGTACACGATCACCCAGGCCGACGTCGACGCCGGTGCGGTCGCGAACACGGCCACGGTGACCGCGCGGACCCCGGCGGGCACGACGGCGAGCTCGAACGCCTCGAGCACCTCGACCCCGACCTCGACGGTGGCCACGCTCGCCCTGACCAAGACCGCCGGTGCCCCCGTCGACACGAACGGCAACGGTCGGGTCGACGCCGGGGACCGGGTCGCCTACGCCTTCGCGGTGACCAACACCGGCGCGGTGACGCAGACCGCGGTCGCGATCAGCGACCCGAAGGTCGGGGCCACGTCCTGCCCGTCGACCACGCTCGCGCCCGGCGCGACCACGACGTGCACCACGACCGCGCCGTACACGATCACCCAGGCCGACGTGAACAGCGGCAGCGTGGGCAACACGGCCACGGCCACCGGGCGCACCCCGGCCGGGGCCACGACCAGCTCGAACGCCTCGTCCACCGCCACGCCGACGTCGACGCTCGCCACGCTGGTGCTGACCAAGACCGCGGGCACGCCGACCGACCCGAACGGCAACGGCCGGGTCGACGCGGGCGACCGGGTCGGCTACGCCTTCGCCGTCACGAACACCGGCGCGGTGACGATCACGAGCCTCGCGGTGGTCGACGCCAAGGTCGGGGCGACGACCTGCGGCACGACGACGCTCGCGCCGGGGGCGAGCACCACCTGCACGACCACCACGCCGTACGCGATCACGCAGGCCGACGTGGACGCGGGCGCGGTGGCCAACACCGCGACCGTGACCGGGCGCAACCCCGCCGGCGCCACCATCACCTCGAACGCCTCGTCGACGTCCACCCCGACCTCGACCGTGGCCACGCTGAGCCTGACCAAGACCGCGGGCACGCCGACCGACGTCAACGGCAACGGCCGGACCGACGCGGGCGACCGGATCGCGTACACGTTCGTCGTCACGAGCACGGGCGCCCAGACGGTCAGCGGGGTGGCGATCACCGACGCGAAGGTCGGCGCCACCAGCTGCCCGGCCACCACCCTGGCCCCGGGCGCGAGCACGACCTGCACCACGACGACGCCGTACGTGATCACCCAGGCCGACGTCGACGCCGGGGCCGTGGACAACACGGCCACCGCCGCCGGGCGCAACCCCGCCGGCGGGGCCGTCACGTCGAACGCCTCCTCGACCTCGTCCCCGACCTCCACCGCGGCGACCCTGACCCTGGTCAAGAGCGCCGGGACGCCGGTCGATGTCAACGGCGACGCCCGCGTCGACGCGGGCGACCGGGTCGGCTACACGTTCCTGGCCACGAACACCGGCGCGCAGACGCTGACGGGCGTCGCCGTCGTCGACGCGAAGGTCGGGGCGACCACCTGCCCGGCCACCACGCTGGCGCCGGGCGCGAGCACCACCTGCGCCACGACGACGCCGTACGTCATCACCCAGGCCGACGTCGACGCCGGTGCCGTCGCCAACACCGCGACCGTCACCGCGCGCACGCCGGGCGGCGCGACGGTGACCTCGGCGGCGTCCACGACCTCCAGCCCGACGAGCACCGCGTCCGGCCTGCTGCTCGACAAGACGGCCGGAACCCCGCTCGACGTCAACGGCAACGGCCGCACGGACACCGGCGACCGGATCCCCTACACGTTCACGCTCACGAGCACGGGCGCGCAGACCCTGACGAACGTGGCCGTCGTCGACTCCCGGGTCAGCGCCGCCTGCGTCGCCACGACGCTCGCCCCGGGGGCCTCGACGACCTGCATCGGGGCGTACGTCATCCGCCAGGCCGACGTGGACGCCGGGACGGTCGACAACACGGCGACGGCCACCGGTCGCCGCCCGAACGGCACCACGGTCACCTCCGCGCCCGACGCGACGTCCACCGCGACCACCACGCTGACCGGCCTCGCCCTGGTCAAGACCGCCGGGGCACCGGTCGACTCCGACGCGGACGGCCGCGTCGACGCCGGCGACCGGGTCGGCTACTCCTTCGCCGTCTCGAACACCGGCGCGGTGACGGTCAGCGCGGTCGCGATCGCCGACCCGAAGGTCGGCGCGACCACCTGCCCGGCCACCACGCTGGCCCCGGGGGCGACCACCACGTGCACCACCGACGCCCCCTACGTGATCAGCCAGGCCGACGTCGACGCCGGCGCGGTCACCAACACCGCCACGGCCACCGGGCGCAACCCGGCGGGTGCCGCGGTGGCGTCGAACGTCTCCACCACGTCGACGACCACGTCGACGCTGGCCACGCTGAGCCTGGCCAAGACGGCGGGCGCCCCGGTCGACAGCAACGGCAACGGCCGGGTCGACGCCGGCGACCGGATCGGCTTCTCCTTCGTCGCCACCAACACGGGCGCGCAGACCCTGTCGAACGTCGCGGTGGTGGACCCGAAGGTCGGGGCCACGAGCTGCCCGGTCACGACGCTGGCGCCGGGGGCGAGCACCACCTGCACGACGACGACGGCGTACGCGATCACCCAGGCCGACGTCGACGCTGGCGCGGTCACCAACACCGCGACGGTGACCGGACGCAGCCCGGCGGGCGCGACCGTCACCTCGAACAGCTCCTCCACCGCGACCCCGACCGCGACCGCGGCGACGCTCACGCTGGTCAAGACCGCGGGCACGCCGGCCGACGCGAACGGCAACGGCCGCGTGGACGCCGGTGACCGGATCCCCTTCTCCTTCGCCGTCGCCAACGCGGGCGCCACCACCCTGCGGGACGTGGCCGTGCTCGACGTCACCATCGGGGTGCCGGTCGCCTGCCCGGTGACGACCCTCGCGCCGGGTGCCGGCACGACCTGCACCGCGACCTACCCGGTCAGCCAGGCCGACGTCGACGCGGGCGCGGTGACCAACACCGCGACGGCGAGCGCCACGGCGCCGAACGGCGCCGTGGTCACCTCCGCCGCCTCGAGCACGCGGACCCCGACCTCCACCGTCGCCACCCTCGGGCTGACCAAGACCGCGGGCCGCCCGGTGGACGCGAACGGCTCGAGCCGGATCGACGCCGGCGACACGATCACCTACACGCTGGTGACGACGAACACGGGCGCGCTGACCCTCACGGGCGTCGCCGCCTCCGACGCCCAGCTCCCGGACTGCGCGCCGGTGACGCTGGCGCCGGGGCAGAGCACCACCTGCGTCGGCACGTACACGCTGACCCAGGCCGACCTCGACCGCGGGCGCCACGACAACACCGCGCGGGCGGCCGGGCAGACCCCGACCGGCACCGCCGTGACGTCGGCGGCCGCCGCCACGTCGACCCCGCTCGCGACCTCGGCTGCGCTCTCCTTCACCAAGACCGCGGGCGCGCCCGTCGACGCGAACGCCGACGGCCGGACCGACGCCGGCGACACGATCGCCTACACGTTCACCGTGGGCAACCCGGGCACGGTCACCGTCGCCGCGGTCACGGTCGTCGACCCGACGGTCGGCCCGGTCAGCTGCGCGACGCGCACGCTCGCGCCGGGCGCCTCGACCACCTGCCTGGTGACCTACACCGTGACGCAGGCCGACCTCGACACCGGCGCGGTGACCAACACCGCCCGGGCGACGGGGACGTCCCCGGGCGGCGCCGCCGTGACCTCGCCCGACGCGAGCACCACCACGCCCACGACGGGCGCCTCGACCCTGTCGCTGCGCAAGTCGGCCGGCACCCCGACCGACGTCAACGGCAACGGCCGGCTCGACGCGGGCGACACCGTGCCCTACCGCTTCGCCGTCACCAACGCCGGCACGACGACCCTGACCGGCCTGACCGTCGCCGACGCCAAGGTGGGGGCGACCACCTGCCCGGTCACCACGCTGGCCCCGGGAGCGGGCACGACCTGCACGACGACGACCCCGTACGTCGTCACCCAGGCCGACGTGGACGCGGGCGCGGTCGCCAACGCCGCCACCGCGAGCGCCCGCGACCCGCGCGGCACCGCCGTGACGTCGCTGGTCTCGACGACCAGCACGCCGACGAGCACCACGGCGACGCTCGCCCTGACCAAGACCGCCGCGCCCCCGGTGGACACCGACGCCAACGGCCGGACGAACGCCGGCGACACGATCACCTACCGCTTCGCCGTCACCAACACCGGCGCGCTGACGCTGAGCGGCGTGACCGTGGCCGACGCCAAGGTCGCGGTCTCCTGCCCGGCGGGCGGCCTCGCCCCGGGCGCGACCACCACCTGCACGGCCACGTACCCGATCACCCAGGCCGACGTGGACGCGGGCGCGGTCGCGAACACCGCGACGGCGGCCGGTCGCACCCCGGCCGGCGCGACCGTCGCCTCGCCCGCCTCGAGCACCAGCACGCCCACCAGCACCACCTCCGCGCTGACGCTCGACAAGCAGGCGGGGACCCCGGTCGACCGCAACGGCGACGGCCGAATCGCGGCCGGCGACCGGGTGCCCTTCTCCTTCGTCGTCACCAACACCGGTGACGTGACGCTGACCGGCGTGGCCGTGGCCGACAGCCGCGTCGACGGGGGAGCGGTCTGCCCCAGCCGGACCCTGGCCCCGGGGGCGACGACCACCTGCACCGCGGCGTACACGATCACCCAGGCCGACGTGGACGCCGGTGCGGTCACCAACACCGCGACGGTGTCCGGCCGGACCCCGGCCGGGGTCACGACGACCTCGGACCCGGACAGCACGGCGACCCCGACCAGCACGGTCGTGGCGCTGGCCCTGGTCAAGACCGCGGCGGCCCCTGTCGACGCGGACGGCAGCGGGCGGACCGACGCCGGCGACACCGTCGCGTACAGCTTCGCCGTCACCAACACCGGTGCGCAGTCGGTGACCGGCCTGGCCGTGCTCGACGCCCGCGTCCCGGGCGGTCCGACCTGCCCGGTGACCTCCCTCGCGCCGGGGGCGGGCACGACCTGCACCGCCGTCTACACGCTGACCCAGGCCGACGTCGACGCCGGGTCGGTCCGCAACACCGCGACCGCGCGGGCGGCCGACCCCCGGGGCGCGGCGGTCCTCTCCGCCAGCTCGAGCGCCACCACGCCCACGTCGACCGCGACGAGCGTGACCTTCGACAAGCAGGCCGCGGGCCCGGTGGACGCGAACGGCGACGGGCGGACCGACGCCGGCGACACCGTCGCGTACACGTTCGTGGTCGTCAACACCGGCGCCCAGACCCTGACGCCGCTGCGGGTCACCGACAGCCTCGTCGCCCCGACGTGCCCGACGACGGCGCTGGCCCCGGGCGCCGAGCTGCGGTGCACGGCGACCTACGTCATCACCCAGGCCGACGTCGACGCGGGCGCGGTCCTCAACACGGCCACCGCGAGCCTGCGCCGCCCCGACGGGACGACGCTCACCTCGGCCGCCGACTCCACCACCACGCCGCTCCTCACCAGCTCCGCGCTGACCCTCACGAAGACGGCCGGTGCGCCCGCCGACGTGAACGCCGACGGCCGGACCGACGCCGGCGACACGATCACGTACGCGTTCCGGGTCACGAACACCGGCAGCCTGACCGTCCGCGCGGTCGCGGTCACCGACCCGCGGCTCGCGGCGCCGGCGACCTGCCCGACGACGACGCTCGCGCCGGGGGCGAGCACCACCTGCACGGCGACCTACACGATCACGCAGACCGACGTGGACGCCGGGACCGTGGACAACACGGCGACCGCCGCCGGGACCGACCCGACCGGGGCCGCGGTGGTCTCGGACCCCTCGAGCACGCGCACGCCCACCTCGCGCGTCGCCACCCTCGCCCTGGTCAAGACCGCGGGGGCGCCGGTCGACCTGAACGGCAACGGCCGCACCGACGCCGGCGACCGGGTCGACTACCGCTTCGCCCTCACCAACACCGGTGCGGTCACCCTGGCCGCGCCCGCCGTCGCCGACCCCCGACTGACCGCGCCGGCGGCCTGCCCGGCCGGCCCGCTGGCCCCCGGCGCGAGCGTCGTCTGCACCGCCCCGTACACGATCACCCAGGACGACGTGGACGCCGGCTCGGTGCCCAACACCGCGACCGCGACCGCCACCTCGCCGGCCGGGGCGACCGTGACGTCGAACGCGTCGAGCACCACGACCCCGACCTCGACGACCGCGGCGCTCTCCGTCGACAAGCAGGCCGGCGCGCCGGTGGACGTGGACCGTGACGGCCGGGTGGACGCGGGCGACACCGTCGCGTACACCTTCGTCGTCACGAACACCGGCGCCCAGCGCGTCACGTTCCTCGCCGTGGTGGACCCGCTGGTCACCGCCCCCTGCGGCACCACGGCGCTGGCGCCGGGGCAGAGCACCAGCTGCACGGCGACCTACACGATCACCCAGGCCGACGTGGACGCCGGCGTCGTCGCCAACACCGCGACCGTGACCGCACGGCGGCCGGACGGCACCACCGTGACCTCGCAGCCCGACTCGACCGTGACCCCGGTGGTCGGCGTGCAGGGCCTGAGCCTGGTCAAGACCGCCGGGACCAGCACCGACGTGAACACGAACGGCCGGCTCGACGCCGGCGACGTCGTGCCCTACTCCTTCGCGGTCACCAACGTCGGCACGGTCACGGTGTCCGGCCTGGGCATCACCGATCCGCAGCTCGCCGCGGCCGCCGTGTGCCCGACCACCACCCTGGCCGCGAACGGCACGACCACCTGCACCGGGACGCACACGGTCACGCAGGCCGAGGTGGACGCCGGCACGGTCCGCAACACCGCGTCCGCCCGGGGCACCGACCCGACGAACGCCCCCGTCGTCTCCGCGCCGAGCAGCACGAGCACGCCGACGAGCACGGTGGCCACGCTGGTGATCGACAAGCAGGCGGGCGCCCTCGTCGACGTCGACGGCGACGGCCGGGTGGAGGCGGGCGACCGGCTGCCGTACGCGTTCCGGGTCACCAACACCGGTGCCGTCACGCTGACCGGCGTCGCGGTGCGGGACGCCCGCATCCCGGCCGGTCCGGCCTGCCCGGCGACCACGCTGCTGCCCGGCGCCTCCGCGACCTGCACCGCGACCTACGTCCTGACGCAGGCCGACGTCGACGCCGGGACGGTCGACAACTCCGCCCGCGCGGCGGCCGACGACCCGCGGGGCCGGCCGGTCACCTCCGACCCCGACACGACGACGACGCCCGTGGCCACGAGCTCGGTGCTCGACCTCGCCCTGGTGGCCGGCACGCCGGCCGACGCGAACGGGAACGGCCTGGTCGACGTCGGCGACACGATCACCTACCAGGTCGTGCTGTCGAACGACGGCACCCGCACCCTGACCGGCCTCACCGGGGCGGTCACGTTCCCGGGGGCGGCGCCGGTCGCGCCCACCTGCCCGACCACCACGCTCGCCCCGGCCGCGAGCACGACCTGCCTGGTGACGTACACGATCACGCAGGCCGACGTCGACGCCGGCTCCGTGGTCGTCGGCGCGACCGCCACCGGCACCGACTCCGCCGGGGCCCTGGTCGCCTCCGACCGCGAGACCGTGACGACCCGGACCGCGACCACGGTCGGCCTGAGCCTCGACAAGCGGGCCGGCGTCCCGGTCGACGTCGACGCGGACGGCCGCGTCGACGCGGGCGACCAGATCACCTACACGTTCGTCGTCACGAGCACCGGCGTCCGCACCGTGCGCGACGTGGTGCTGCGCGACGCGCTCCTCGGCGACTCCGCCGCAGGTGGCCGGCTGCCCTGCGCCACCGGTCCGCTCGGCGGGGGCGGCTCGGTCACCTGCACGGCGACCTACACGATCACCCAGGCCGACGTGGACGCCGGCAGCGTGCCCAACACGGCCACCGTGACCGGGACGGACCCGGCCGGGACGCCCGTGCCGACGGCGACCGACTCCACCAGCACGCCCACGGCCGACGTGGCCGAGCTGACCCTGGACAAGACGGCCGGGGCCCCCCGCGACGTCGACGGGGACGGCCGCATCAGCGCCGGGGACCGGGTCCCGTACACCTTCGTGGTCGTGAACGAGGGCAGCCGCACCCTCACCGCCGTGGCGGTCGTGGACGCCCGCCTCACCGGCACCGTCCCGTGCGACGTCCGCACGCTCGCGCCGGGGGCCCGGGCCACCTGCACCGCCGAGGCGACGATCACCCAGGCCGACGTCGACGCCGGCTCGCTCACCAACACGGCCACCGCGGTCGGCACCGACCCGGCCGGCACGACCGTCACCTCGCGCCCCGACTCGACCACCACGCCCACCGTCGGTTCCGGCGCGCTGCGGCTGGACAAGACCGCCGGGACCCCGGTCGACGTGGACGGCGACGGGCGCGTCGACGCCGGCGACCGCATCACGTACGGCCTCACGGTCACGAGCACCGGTACCGCGACCTTGACCGGCGTCACGGTGGACGACCCACTGCTGGGCCCGGTCGGCTGCCCCGCGGGCCCGCTGGCCCCGGGGGCGGCCGTCGCCTGCACCGCCGCGGACCACACGATCACCCAGGCCGAGGTCGACGCCGGCGCCGTGGTCAACCGCGCGACGGCCTCCGCCCTCACCCCGGAGGGCGAGCGGCTGACGTCCGCCCCGGCGACCGTCACCACGCGCACCTCGAGCGCCTCGACGCTGACGCTGGCCCTGTCGGCCGCCGCCCCGGTCGACGTGGACGGCGACGGCCGCACGGACGCGGGCGACACCGTCACCTACACCGCGGTGCTCACGAACACGGGTGCGGTGACCCTGACCGGGGTCGGCGTGGTCGACACGGTCGCCGGGCCCGTCGTCTGCCCGCGCACCACGCTGCTGCCCGGCGAGCAGGTCACCTGCACGGCCACGCACCCGATCACCCAGGCCGAGGTCGACGCCGGGGCGGTCACCAACGTGGGCACCGCCTCGGGCACCACGCCGACCGGGACCACCACGACCTCCGCCCCCGTCACCGTGACCGTGCCGACGGCCACCGCGGCGACGCTGACCCTCGACAAGTCGGCCGGCACCCCGGTCGACGTCGACGGCGACCGCCGCGTCGACGCCGGCGACACCGTCCGCTACACGTTCGTGGTCCGCAACACCGGCGCGGTCACGCTGACGGCCCTGGCCGTCGACGACTCCCGGATCGCGTCCGCCGCCGTCTGCGACGTCGAGACCCTCGCCCCGGGGGCGACCGCGACCTGCACGGCCACCTACACGATCACGCAGGACGACGTGGACGCCGGCACGGTCGACAACGCCGCGACCGTCTCGGCCACCGGCCCGGGCGGGGCGCGGGCCGTCTCCCCGACGGACACCACGAGCACCCCGACGTCCGCGACCGCCCAGCTCGGCCTGGTCAAGTCCGCCGACGCCCCGGTCGACGTCGACCTCGACGGCCGGGTCGACGCCGGCGACCGGATCACCTACCGCTTCGTGCTCACCAACACGGGCGCGCAGACCCTGACCAACGTCGTCGTCCGCGACGCCAGGGTCGGTGGCGTCGCCTGCCCGACCACCACCCTGCTGCCGGGCGGGACCACCACGTGCACGGCGGCGTACACGATCACCCAGGCCGACGTCGACGCCGGCGCCGTGGTCAACACCGCCACCGCCGCGGCCACCGACCCCCGCGGCGGAGCGGTCACCTCGCCGTCCTCGGGCACCCGGACGCCGACCGACCCGACCGCCACCCTCGTCATGGTCAAGACCGCGGGCACCGCCGTCGACCTCGACGGCGACGGCCGGATCGGGGCCGGCGACCGGCAGCCCTACACGTTCGTCGTCACCAACACCGGGGTGGTCACCCTGTCGCTCGTGGACATCCGGGACGCCCGCGTCGGCACGGTCAGCTGCGACGTCCGCACCCTGGTGCCGGGCCTGCGCGCCACCTGCACGGCCAACCACGCCATCACCCAGGACGAGGTCGACGCGGGCGGCGTCACCAACACCGCCACCGCGATCGGCGTCACCCCGACCGGCGCCACGGTCACCTCGCCCCCCGTCACCGCGACCAGCGCCACGAGCAGCGCCGCGTCGGTCTCCCTGGCGCTCAGCGCCGGCACGCCGGTCGACGTCGACGGCGACGGGCGGACCGGCGCCGGGGACCGCATCGAGTACGCCGCCGTGGTCACGAACACCGGCGTGCAGACCCTGACCGGCGTGACCGTGGCCGACAGCCTGCCCGGCACCCTGACCTGCCCCTCCACGGTCCTGGTCCCGGGAGCGGCGACCACCTGCACGCTCACGTACACGGTCACCCAGGCCGACGTGGACGCCGGCACCGTGCTCGAGACCGCGACGGCCTCGGGCACCCGGCCCGGCGGCGCCATCGTGAGCTCCGCCCCGGCCACCGTCGAGACGCCGACCGACACCCGGGCCGCGCTGAGCCTCATCAAGACCGCCGGCGCCCCCGTCGACGCGAACGGCGACGGTCGCCTGGACGCGGGCGACACCGTCCGCTACACGTTCGTGGTGACCAGCACCGGGTCGGTCACCGTGAGCGGCGTGGCCGTCCGTGACGCGCTGGTCGGCGGCGACGTCACCTGCACCGCCACGAGCCTGGCCCCGGGGCGGCAGACGACCTGCGCCGCGACCTACACCCTCGACCAGGGCGACCTCGACGCCGGGCGCGTGGACAACACCGCGACCGCCACCGGCAGCTCGCCGACCGGCGCGCCGGTCGTCTCCGCGGCGGCCGCCACCTCCACCCGGCTCCCCGCGAGCGCCGCCCTGACGCTGGACAAGACCGCCGCTCCGCCGCTCGACACGAACGGCGACGGCCGGACCAGCGCCGGCGACACGGTGCGCTACACGTTCCGGGTCGCCAACCCCGGTGCGCTGACCCTCACCGGCGTCGGCGTCGACGACGCGCTGGTGGACGCACCCTGCCCGACGACCACGCTGACCCCGGGCGCCGTCACGACCTGCTCGGGCGACCACGTGCTCACCCAGGCCGAGGTGGACGCGGGCTCGCTGACCAACACGGCGACCGCGCGCGGCACGCGTCCCGACGGGACCGTCCAGCGCTCGACGCCCGACAGCACCGACACCTCGCTGGCCACCCGTGAGGGCCTCCGTCTCGACCTCCGGGCCGACGCTACGGCCGACACGAACGGCTCCGGCCGGGTCGACGTCGGCGACACGCTCCGCTACACCTTCGACGTCACGAACACCGGTGCGGTGACCGTGCAGGGCCTGGTCGTGGACGACCCGGTCCTGGGCACGATCAGCTGCCCCACGACCACGCTCGCGCCGGGCGCCACCGTGCGCTGCACCAGCGTCTACGTGCTCACCCAGGCCGACCTGGACACGGGGTCGGTCGTGAACACCGCGACCGTCTCCGGCCGCACCACGACCGGCACCGGCGTCGGCTCCCCGGCCGCCAGCGTCACCACGGTCCTGCCGCAGGCGCGGGGGCTGGCGATCGACCTGCGGGCCGCGCCCGCCGTGGACGTGGACGGTGACGGGCAGGTCGACGCGGGCGACACCGTGACCTACACCTACGTCGTCACCAACCCGGGTACCGTCACGGTCGCCGGGGTCCAGGTCGCCGACCGCCTGCAGACCGGTGGCCTGACCTGCGACGCCGCCACCGTCGCCCCGGGCGGCACGCTCACCTGCCGGGCCACGTACGTCCTCACCCAGGCCGACGTCGACGCCGGCTCGGTCACGAACACCGCGACCGCCACAGGGACCGACCCGTCGGGCGACGACGTGGTCGCGGCGCCCGACAGCGAGACGACGACGACCTCCGCGGTCTCCACGCTGGCCGTGACCGCGACCGCGGGGACGCCGACCGACACCAACGGCGACGGGCTCGTCGACGCCGGCGACGTCGTGCCCTACCGCTTCGTCGTGGTCAACACCGGGACGCTCACGCTGACCGGCGTCACGGTCACCGGGCCGCGGCTCGCCGCACCCGCCGACTGCCTGCCGGCCACCCTCGCCCCGGGCGCGCAGGCCGTCTGCACGGGCTCGACGGTGGTCACCCAGGCCGACGTCGACAGCGGTGCCGTGGTCACGACCGTCACGGCGGCCGGCGTCCGCCCCGACGGCGCGGCGGCCACGTCCGCCCCGACGACCGTGCGCACCCCGACCGCGACCGCGGCCTCGCTGCAGGTCGACCTGCGCCCCGGCACCCCGACCGACGCCGACGGCGACGGCCGGGTCGAGGTCGGCGACACGCTCACCTCCACCTTCGTGGTGACCAACACCGGCGTGGTCACGGTGTCGGCGACCGCGGTCCAGGACAGCCGGGTCGGGGTCGTCAGCTGCCCGGGCACGGTCCTCGCGCCGGGCGCCACCCTCACCTGCACCGCCACCACGACGATCACGCAGGCCGACCTGGACGCCGGCGCGGTCGTCGACCGGGCCACCGCGGCCGGCACGGCGCCGGACGGCACCGCCGTGGTGGCGCTGCCCGACACCGAGACCACGCCGCTCGCGACGACGAGCACGCTGCTGCTCGACCTGACGGCCGGCGCCCCCGTCGACGCCAACGGCGACGGCCGGCTGGACGCGGGCGACACGGTGACCTACACCTTCGCCGCCACCAACACCGGCACGGTGACCCTGACCGGGCTCACCGCCCGCGACGACCTGGTCGGCACCGCCACCTGCGCCGCCCTCACGCTGGCCCCGGGCGCGAGCACGACCTGCACCGGCGTCCACACGCTGACCCAGGCCGACCTCGACGCCGGGACCCTCGTCAACACGGCCACGGTGGTCGGCACGACCCCGGGCGCGACGACGACGGTCTCCGACCCCGACACGACGACCACGCCGCTGGCCGGGAGCACCGGCCTCAGCCTGGACAAGGCCGCGGCCGCCCCGGTCGACACCGACCGGAACGGTCGCATCGCGGCCGGTGACACCATCACGTACACGTTCACGCTGGTGAACACGGGCACGGTCAGCCTCACCGACGTCACGGTCGACGACCCGAGCGTCACCGGCCTGACCTGCGGGGCGACCGCGCTCGCCCCGGGCCGCTCGACCACCTGCACCGCCGTCCACACCCTGACCCAGGCCGACGTCGACGCGGGCACCGTCGACAACACCGCCACCGCGCGCGCCACCGGCCCGACCGGTCAGCCGGTGCGCTCGGGCTCCGACAGCACCAGCACCCCCGTCCGGGTGACCGGCGTGCTGAGCCTCGACCTGGCCGCGAGCGCCGCGGCCGACACCGACGGCGACGGCCGGGTCGACGCCGGCGACACCGTCACCTACACGACCACCGTGGTGAACGGCGGCGACAGCACCCTGACCGGGCTCGTGGTCGACGACAGCCTGCCCGGCACGCCGGTCTGCGCCGTCACCACGCTCGCCCCGGGGGAGCGGACGACCTGCACGCTCACGTACGTGCTGACCCAGGCCGACCTGGACGCCGGCACCGTGCGCAACGCCGCCACCGCGACCGCGGTCGGGCCGGCCGGGACCCCGGTCACCTCGAACGCCGACCGGACGACGACCCCGCTGGTCGAGTCCGGCGCGCTGAGCCTGGTCAAGCGAGCTGCCGCGCCGGTGGACGCCAACGGCAGCGGCCGCGTCGACGCGGGCGACACCGTCGCCTACACGTTCACGGTGTCCAACCCGGGCACCGTGACGGTCACCGGGGTCGTCGTCTCCGACCCGAAGGCCGGCGCGGTCGCCTGCCCGGTCGCGACGCTGACCGTCGGGGCCACGACGACCTGCACGGCCACCTACCGGATCACCCAGGCCGACGCCGACCGCGGCTCGGTGGACAACACCGCGACCGTCAGCGGCCGGACCCCGGGCGGGCGCACGGTGACCTCGCTGCCGTCGAGCACCCGGACGCCGACCTCGACCGCCGCGTCCCTGCTGCTGGACCTCGGGGCCGGGGTGCCGGTCGACGCGAACGGCAACGGGGTGACCGACGCCGGTGACACCGTCGGCTACACCGTCGCGCTCACGAACACCGGTGCCGTCACCCTCAGCGGGGTCGCCGTGGACGCGGCCCTGGGCAACCCGACCTGCCGCACGACCACCCTCGCGCCGGGCGCCACCACGACCTGCACCACGACCCACGTGCTGACGCAGGCCGAGGTCGACGCCGGCACCGTGCGCAACAGCGCCGTGGCGGTCGGCACCGGCCCGGACCGCGTCACGGTGACGTCGAACCGCGACACCACCGACACGCCGATCAGCCCGGTCTCCGGGCTCGCGCTGACCAAGACCGCGGCCGCCCCGGCCGACACGAACGGCGACGGCCGCGCCGACGCCGGCGACACGGTCGGCTACACGTTCGTCGTCACCAACACGGGCACGGACTCGGTGTCCGCGGTCGCGGTGAACGACCCCCGCGTGGCCGTCGGCTGCCCGGCCACGACGCTCGCCCCGCGGGCGAGCCTGACGTGCACCGCCTCGTCCGTGATCACCCAGGCCGACGTCGACGCCGGTGAGCTGGTGAACACGGCGAACGCGACCGCGACCGACAGCGCGGGCCGCCCGGTCGGCTCGGCCGGGGCCGCCGCCCGCACCGCCCTCGACCAGAGCGCCGCGCTGACGACCGACCTCGGCGGCGTCCCGACCGACGTCGACGGCAACGGCGTGGTCGACGCCGGCGACACGATCGCCTACACCGTCACCGTCACCAACACCGGCTCGGTCACCGTCAACGGGATCCTGGTCGCCGCGAAGAACCTGCCGGCCGGCTTCGGCTGCGCGTCGGTGAGCCTTGCCGCCGGCGCCTCCACGACCTGCACCGCCACCTACACCGTCACGCAGGCCGACGTCGACGCCGGTCGGGTCGTGACCACCGCGGTCGCGTCCGGCACCGGCCCGACCGGTCGGGCGGTCGGCTCGAACAGCGACACCGAGACCACCCTCACCGGTGGCCGCGGAGAGCTGGCCCTCGACAAGACCGCGGGGCCCGTGGTCGACGCCGACAACGACAAGCGGCTCGACGCGGGTGACACCGTGGCCTACTCCTTCGCGATCACGAACCGCGGCACGCTGACGCTGACCGGGGTCCGGGTCGTCGACGCGCTGCTGCCGGCGACGGCCTGCCCGCAGACGACGCTCGCCCCCGGGGCCACGGTGACCTGCACCGGCACGTACGTGCTCACCCAGGCCGACCTGGACGGCGGCACGCTCACCAACACGGCGACGGCCACGGCGACCGGGCCCGACGGGACGACGTTCACGTCGCCCGCGGACACCACGACCACGCCGACCGGCGGCACCGGCGGCCTCGACGTGACCATCCAGACGGGCCAGCCGACCGACGTCGACCGCAACGGCCTCGACGCCGGGGACACGGTGGCCCGGACGTTCCGGCTGCGCAACACCGGGACGCTGACCCTGACCGGCGTCACGGTCGTCGACCCGGCCACCGGGGCCACGGTCTGCACGATCGCCACGCTGGCGCCGGGGGAGAGCGCCACCTGCGACGCCGCCCCGTACGTGGTCACCCAGGCCGACATCGACGCCGGGAACGTGGTCCTCGGGGCCACGGCCGCCGGCACCGACGCCGACGGCACCGTCCGGCGCGACGACGCCTCCGCCACGACCCCGCTGCGCGCGGTCTCCCGGCTCACGGTCGACAAGACCGCGACCCCGGTGGACACGAACGGCGACCAGGTCCTCGGCGCGGGCGACACGATCACCTACACGTTCCTGGTGACCAACGCCGGTGCCACCACCGTCGACACGGTGGCGATCGACGACGCGCGGCTCGACGACGGCGCGGACTGCCCCGCCACCACGCTCGCACCGGGGGCGTCGACCACCTGCACCGCCGACTACACGGTCACCGCGAACGACGAGCAGCTCGGGTCGGTCGACAACGCGGCCACCGCGACCGGGACGTCGCCGGCCGGGGACGACGTGACGTCGGCGCCGGACACCACCAGCACGCCGTTCGGGGCGGTGAGCCTCACGCTGGTCAAGCGGGCCGGGGCCCCGGTCGACGTCGACAGGAACGGGACGATCGGGGTCGGCGACACGATCGCCTACACCTTCACGGTCACCAACAGCGGCGCCCGCACGGTCACCGCGGTCGCGGTCCTCGACGCCAAGGCCGGACCGGTCACCTGCGCCGCCGCCGAGCTCGTCGCGGGGGCGGCGACGGAGTGCGCGACGGTGCGGGACCACGTCATCACGCAGGCCGACGTGGACGCCGGCTCCGTCCGCAACACGGCGACCGCCCGCGCGACCGGGCCGGACGGCGAGGCCGTCGTCTCCAGCCCGGCCAGCGTCGAGACCGCCCTCGCCGGGGGCGTCTCGGCCACCCTGGTCAAGGCGGCCCTGCCGGTCGACGACCGCAACGGCGACGGCCGGACGGACGCGGGCGACCGGGTCGCGTTCAGCTTCACCGTGACGAACACGGGCACGGTCACCCTGACCGGCGTCCGCATCGACGACGCGATGCTCGCCGACGACGGGATCGACGTGACCTGCCCGTCCACGACGCTGGCCCCGGGCGCCACCGTGGTCTGCACCTCGGGCGCCTACCGGATCACCGCCGCCGACGAGCGCGCCGGCCAGATCCGCAACACGGCGGGCGTCCGGGCGACCGGCCTCGGCGACGGCGGCGTGCTCGACACCGACGCGGTGACGATCACCGTCGACCGCCGGGGTGGCACCGGCGGGGGCGGCGACGGCAACAACGGCAACACCGGCGGCAACAACAACGGCGGCGACAACGGCGGAAATAACGACGGCGGCGGCACGAATCATGGGAACCTGCCGAACACCGGCGCGCCGTTCGGCCCTGCACTACCGGCACTGGGGATCCTCCTCGTGCTGGCCGGGTGCCTGATCCTCAGGCCTCGGGGACCCCTCGGGAAGAAGAAGGAGTGACATGATCACCTCGGGACGCACCAAGGACCTCGCCGCGCTGGCGGCCGCGACGGCACTGCTGGTGGCCGGGCTCGCCGGCTGCAGCAGCGACAAGCAGGAGCCGGCGGCTGACGCACCCGCCCCGGCCCCCGCCGCCTCGTCGACCGGCGTGATCTCGCCGCCCAAGCTGACGACCGTGCCCACGCTGAGCAAGCCGAAGGGCATCGCGGCCGACACCACGATGACCGGCTGCTCCGCGGCCAAGGGCCCGGTCGAGGCGACCGGGACGGTCAAGAACACCGGCGACGACAAGAGCGACCTCGTGGTCGTCGTCTCCTGGATCGTCCCGCAGGGCTCCGACGTCGTCGCCCGCGGCGTCGCGGTGGTCAAGGACGCCGAGCCCGGCTCCTCCCACGACTGGAAGGTCGCCAGCAACGTCAAGATCGACCAGCAGGTCCAGTGCGTCCTCTCCGCCCGCCGCGGGGCGATCAAGGGCTGACCCGCGGCGCCCCCGGGGCCTGCGGGCGCCGCCGTACGCAGGGCCGTGGGGAGTGTCGGGGGTGCGATCGCCGGTTTCCCACGTTCACGTGAAAAACCGGTGCTGAGCACGGCAGATCTGCCGTGCTCAGCGCGGGTCTTTCACGTGAACGTGAAAAACTTGGGGCGGCTGGGGCGCAGGACTCGCGAACCTCCGGGGTCGAGCCGGGTCCCGCGACCGGGTCAGACCTTGCGGATGCGGACCCACTCGACGCGGTGGTCGGGGCCCTTGCGCAGGATCGCGGTCGCGCGGCCGCGGGTCGGGAGGATGTTCTCGTGCAGGTTCGGGCCGTTGATCGTGTCCCACAGGTGCTCGGCCCGCGCGACGGCCTGCTCGCGCGTCAGCTCGGCGTAGCGGGCGAAGAACGAGCGCGGGTCGCGGAACGCGGTCTCGCGCAGCGACAGGAACCGGGAGACGTACCAGGCGCGGATGTCCGCCGGGTCGGCGTCGACGTAGACGGAGAAGTCGAAGAAGTCGCTGACGGCCAGCCCGCTGGTGCCGTCCGCGCGCGCGACGGCCGGCTGGAGCACGTTCAGGCCCTCGACGATGAGGATGTCCGGGCTCTGCAGCACGACCTGCTCGCCGGGGACGATGTCGTAGACGAGGTGGCTGTAGACGGGGGCCGCGACCTCGGGCTCGCCGGACTTCACCGCCATCACGAAGCGCTGCAGCGCCCGCCGGTCGTACGACTCGGGGAAGCCCTTGCGGTCCATCAGCCCGCGGCGCTCGAGCTCGGCGTTCGGGTGGAGGAACCCGTCCGTCGTCACCAGCGCGACGCGTGGGTGCCCGGGCCACGCCGCGAGGAGCTCGCGCAGCAGCCGCGCGGTCGTCGACTTGCCGACCGCGACCGAGCCGGCGATGCCGATGACGAACGGCGTCCGGTCCACGGACAGCTGCAGGAAGCTGCCGGTGCTGCGGTGCAGCTCCCCGGTCAGGTCGACGTAGCGCGTGAGCAGCCCGCTGAGCGGGACGTAGACGTCGCGGACGTCCTGCAGCGACGTCGGGTCGTCGAGCCCGCGGGCGCGTTCCAGGGCGTCGACGTCCAGGCCGAGCGCGTCGGAGGTGGCGAGCGCGGCCCAGTCGGCGCGGCTCCGCTCGACGTACGGGCTGGCGTGGCCCCGGAGCGCCTGCGACTGCGTGACCACGGTCCGTCACAGTAGTGCGCGCGACAGGTTCCCACCCCCACCGACCGACGCGGCGGAGGAAACGTGCGTTCCGGGTCGGGCCGGGCCTGCTCCCGTACCCTCAGGGGCATGTGCGGAATCGTCGGCTACGTCGGTCCGAGACCGGCTCTCGGGGTCGTGGTCGAGGGTCTGCGACGCCTCGAGTACCGCGGGTACGACTCGTCCGGCGTCGCCGTCGTCGAGGGCGGCCGGCTCCACGTGGCCAAGAAGGCCGGCAAGATCGCCAACCTCGACGCCGAGCTGGCGGCGCACCCGCTGCCCGCCGACGGCCTCGGGATCGGGCACACGCGCTGGGCCACGCACGGCGGGCCGACCGACGTCAACGCCCACCCGCACGTCTCCGCCGACGGCCGCGTCGCCGTCGTGCACAACGGCATCATCGAGAACTTCGCCGCCCTGCGCGCCGAGCTGGCCGAGGACGGCATCACCTGCGTCTCCGAGACCGACACCGAGGTCGTGGCGCACCTGCTCGGCCAGCAGGTCTCGTCGGGCCTGGACCTCGCCGAGGCCATGCGCACGGTCTGTCGCCGCCTGCACGGCGCGTTCACCCTGGTCGCGGTCGACGCGCAGGGGTCACGTTCCGTGGTGGCCGCCCGCCGGAACTCCCCGCTCGTCGTCGGCGTGGGGGAGGGCGAGCACTTCCTGGCCTCCGACGTCGCCGCCTTCATCGAGCACACCCGCGACGCGATCGAGCTCGGCCAGGACCAGGTCGTCGTGATCACCGAGTCCGGCGTCGAGGTCACGGACTTCGACGGCGCCCCGGCGCCGACCCGCCCGTTCCACGTCGACTGGGACCTCTCCGCCGCGGAGAAGGGCGGCTACGACTGGTTCATGCGCAAGGAGATCTACGAGCAGCCCAAGGCGGTCGCCGACACGCTGCTGGGCCGCCACGACGCCGACGGCCGGCTGACCCTCGACGAGATCCGGATCTCCGAGGCCGAGCTGCGCCGCGTCGACAAGATCGTGATCATCGCCTGCGGCACGGCCTTCTACGCCGGCATGGTGGCCAAGTACGCGATCGAGCACTGGACGCGGATCCCGTGCGAGGTCGAGCTGGCCAGCGAGTTCCGCTACCGCGACCCGATCGTCGGCCCGACCACGCTGGTCGTGGCGATCAGCCAGTCCGGCGAGACCGCCGACACGCTGATGGCGATCCGGCACGCCCGCGAGCAGCACGCCCGCGTCCTGGCCGTCTGCAACACCAACGGCTCGACCATCCCACGGGAGTCGGACGCCGTCATCTACACCCACGCCGGGCCCGAGATCGGGGTCGCGTCGACCAAGGGCTTCCTGACCCAGGTCGTCGCCTGCTACCTGCTCGGGCTCTACCTCGCCCAGGTGCGCGGGACGAAGTTCGACGACGAGATCGCCAACGTCATGGCCGAGCTCGCGACGATGCCCGACGCCATCGCCGGGGTGCTCGAGGACATGGACCCGGTGCTCAAGCTGGCCGCCGACTTCGCCGAGCAGCGGGTGGTGCTGTTCCTGGGCCGCCACGTCGGCTACCCGGTCGCGCTCGAGGGCGCGCTCAAGCTCAAGGAGCTGGCGTACATCCACGCCGAGGGCTTCGCCGCCGGCGAGCTCAAGCACGGCCCGATCGCGCTGATCGAGGAGGGCCTGCCCGTCTTCGTGGTGATCCCGCCGCGGGGCCGCGACCAGCTGCACGACAAGGTGCTGTCCAACCTGCAGGAGATCCGCGCCCGCGGCGCCCGGACGGTCGTGCTCGCGGAGGCCGACGACCACGAGGTCCTCCCGTACGCCGACGTCCTCGTCCCGCTGCCCAAGGTCTCGACCCTCCTGCAGCCCCTGGTCGCGACCGTCCCGCTGCAGATGTTCGCCTGCGAGCTGGCGACGCAGAAGGGCCACGACGTCGACCAGCCCCGCAACCTGGCCAAGTCCGTCACCGTCGAGTGACCGCCCGGCTCTCACTCTCGTCCCACGGGTCACGGGTTTTTCACGTTCACGTGAAAAACCGGACCTGGCCACGGCAGATCTGCCGTGGTTAGCGACAGTTTTCCGGGTATAGCAGAACCCGCACGACGCCCGCGGGCCCGGCCGTGATCATCGGGGTGGGCATCGACGTCTGCGACGTCGAACGGTTCTCGCAGACCCTGGAACGTCGCCCTGGTCTGGTGGCTCGGCTCTTCACGCCGGCGGAGGCGTTCCGCACCCCGGCCTCGCTCGCCGCCCGGTTCGCGGCCAAGGAGGCGCTGGCCAAGGCGCTCGGCGCGCCGCAGGGCATGTCGTGGCAGGACGCCGAGATCGTCACCGACGACGCCGGGCGGCCGTCGTTCGTCGTCCGCGGAACCGTCGCGGCGCAGGCCGAGGCCGCCGGGGTCGTCTCGATCCACGTCAGCCTCTCCCACGACGCCGGCATCGCCTCCGCCGTGGTCGTCTGCGAGGGCTGACCGGACCGAGCCCCAGGATTGGTGCGGATCCGACCGGGCAGACGCGGTCAGATCCGCGCCGATCTCCGGCTCGTCGTGCCGCGGCACTGGATAAGGTCGCGGGCGTGCAGGCCTTCACCGTCGAGCAGGTCCGTCGCCTCGAGGCGGTGGCCATGCGGGTGGTGCCCGAGGGCGCCCTGATGCAGCGTGCCGCGGCCGGCCTCGCCGCCGTCGTCGCCACCGAGCTCGTACGCCGCACCGGCCGGGTCTACGGCGCGCGCGTCCTCGTGCTCGTCGGCCCCGGGAACAACGGCGGCGACGCCCTCTGGGCCGCGGCCCGGCTCGCCCGCCGCGGCGCCCGGGTGAGCGCGGTGAGCGTGCTCGGCAGGCCGCACGCCGAGGGCCTGGCCGCACTCCTCGCCGCGGGAGGCCGTCTCCTCGACGCCGACGCGCTCGGTGACCTCGCCCGCTACGACCTCGCCCTCGACGGCGTCCTCGGCATCGGCGGTCGCCCCGGCCTGCCGGAGGACGTGGCCGGGCTGGTGGCCCGACTCGACGCCGCCCACGTCCCCGTCGTCGCGGTCGACCTCCCCAGCGGCGTCGCGGCCGACACCGGCGCGGTGCCCGCGGAGGCCGTCGCGGCAGCGGTCACCGTGACCTTCGGCGTCGTCAAGGTGTGCCACCTGCTCGAGCCGGCGCGCAGCCGTACGGGCCGCCTCGTCCTCGTCGACATCGGCCTCGACACCACGACCGAGACTCCGGAGATCGACGCCTGGGACGCCGACCGCGTCGCCGACGCCTGGCCGTGGCCGGGGGCGAGCAGCGACAAGTACGGCAAGGGCGTGGTCGGCGTCGACGCCGGCTCCGAGACCTATCCGGGGGCCGGGATCATGGCGACGTACGGGGCGGTGCACGGCGGGGCCGGGATGGTGCGGTTCCTCGGGCCGCAGTCGGCGCACCCCATGATCACCACGAACCTGCCCGACGTCGTCTTCGCCGCCGGGCGCGTGCAGGCCCACCTCCTCGGGTCCGGCTGGGGCGAGCGCCCCGACGGCACCCAGGTCGTCGCCGACGCCGTCGGCTCGGGCGTGCCCGGGGTGCTCGACGCGGACGGTCTCGGCCACCGCCCCGACACGCTGCCGGGCTCCTGGCTCCTGACTCCTCACGCCGGCGAGCTGGCGAAGCTGCTCGGGGTCGAGCGCACCCAGGTCGAGGACGACCCGCTCGCCGCCGTCCGCGCCGGTGTGGACAAGACGGGCGCGACCGTCCTTCTCAAGGGCGCCACCCAGCTCGTGGCCCGACCGGGCACGACGACCGTCGAGCTCGCCGTCCCGGGTCCGGCCTGGACCGGCCAGGCGGGTTCCGGCGACACGCTCGCCGGGCTGTGCGCCGCGGTGCTGGCCGCCGGGCGCCCCGCGCACGAGGCCGCCGTGCTGGCCGCGTCCCTCCAGGCGGTCGCCGCCGCCGCCCACCCGGGCCCGCTGCCGCCGCACGTTCTCGCGGAACGCTGCGCCGACCAGCTCGGCGCCTGGTGGCGGGAGCGGCAGCCGTGAGCCTCGACGTCTTCCCCGACTCGTCCCCGGCCGCGAGCCCCGGCCTCGACCCGGTCACCGCGAGCGCGGAGATCGACCTCGCCGCGTTCCGCGAGAACGTGGCCACCCTCGCCGCCCACGTTGGCCCCGCCGCGCTCATGGTCGTGGTCAAGGCGGACGCGTACGGGCACGGCACCGTCGCCTGCGCCCGCGAGGCCCGGATCGCCGGGGCGTCCTGGCTGGGCGTCGCCACCCCGACCGAGGCGCTGTCCCTGCGCGGGGCCGGCGACGCCGGACGGCTGCTCTGCTGGCTCTACGGCCCGGCCGAGGACCTGAGCCCGCTCGTCGCGGCCGACGTCGACGTCTCGGCCTCGAGCGCGGAGGACGTCTCGCGCCTGGTCGCAGCGGCGGCCGTCACGGAACGTGTTGCCCGCGTCCACCTCAAGGTCGACACCGGCCTGACCCGGAACGGGGCGCCCGAGCCCGGCTGGGCCGAGCTGTTCGCCGCGGCCGCCGAGGCGGTGGACGCGGGCGCGCTGCGGGTGGTCGGCCTCTGGTCGCACCTCGCCGCCGCCGACGAGCCCGGACACCCGTCGGTCGCGCTGCAGCTGGCCGCGTTCGACCGCGCCTACACCGCGGCGCGGCTCGCTGGCGTCCAGCCGGAGCTGCGCCACCTGGCCAACTCGGCCGGCGCCCTCCTGCTGCCCGAGGCCCGCTTCGACCTCGTCCGGGTGGGCATCGCCGCGTACGGGATCGAGCCCGCGCCCGGCCTCGCCGAGCTGGCCGGCGTACGCCTGACCCCGGTGATGCGGCTGCGCGCGCAGCTCGCCCTGGTCAAGCGGATCGAGGCCGGCACCGGGGTCTCGTACGGCTGGACCTGGACCGCCCCCGAGGACACCGTCGTCGGGCTGGTGCCGCTCGGCTACGCGGACGGCGTCCCGCGCCACGCCGGGAACGTCGCCGAGGTCGAGGTCGGCGGCCGTCGCGCCCCGGTGCGCGGGCGGATCTGCATGGACCAGCTCGTCGTCGAGCTCGGCCCCGGCTCGCGGGCGGAGCCGGGCGACGAGGTCACCCTCTTCGGGGCTGGTCCGGACGCGCCGACGGCGGCGGACTGGGCCGAGGTGTGCGGCACCATCGGCTACGAGATCGTGACGCGCGTCGGGGCCCGGGTCCCGCGGCACCACCTCCGCCCGACGCCGGCCGGCTGATGCCTCCCCACCTTCCCGCGCGCCTGCCGGCCCGGCTCACGCCACGTCGGCCCGTCCGCCTCCCCGTCCGTCGCCTCCGTACGCCGTCCGGCCCGACCCGCGGCCTGCCCGCCTGGACCACGCACCTCGGCACCGGGGTCGGCCTCGTCGCCGGCGTCCTCGCGCTCGCGGCCGGCGGCGTCGCGGTCGGGCTCGAGCTCGAGCAGCGCATGATCGGCAAGCGGGTGGGCCGGGCCGCGGGCGGCGGCGACAAGATCGTCCTGCCCCGCTCCTTGGGCCCGACCGTCCGGACCCCCGACGGGGTGCCGCTGCACACCGAGATCGACGAGCGGGCCGACGACCCCCGGCCCGCGTACGGGACGGAGGACCCTCCGCTGCCGGACGGCGCCCCGACGCTGGTGCTCGTGCACGGCTACGCCCTGAACCTCGACTGCTGGCTCTACCAGCGCGAGCACTTCCGCGGGCGGGTGCGGCAGGTGCTCTACGACCAGCGCTCGCACGGCCGCTCCGGGCACTCGTCGGCCGAGTACTGCCGCGTCCCCCAGCTCGCCGAGGACCTCCGCCAGGTGCTGGCCGAGGTGACCGGCGACGGACCGGTGATCCTGGCCGGGCACTCGATGGGCGGCATGACGATCATGCACCTGGCCCTGTCGCACCCCGACCTCTTCGGCCCGCAGGTGAAGGGCGTCGCGCTGTTCTCCACCTCGGCGGGCTCGCTGGCCGACTTCTCCCCGCTGCGGGTCGTGCCGGGCCACGTGTTCTCGCGGGTCGCGCCGCCGATGCTCACCGCGCTCAATCGCGTGCCCGAGCTGGTCCGCCGCACCCGGCAGGCGGGCAGCGACCTCGGCTTCGTCGCGACCCGGCGGATGGCCTTCGGCTCCGACGTGCCCGGCCCGCTCGTGGAGCTGGTGAGCGAGATGCTCGGCGAGACCTCGCTGGAGGTCGTCGCCGACTTCTACCCGACCTTCTCCGAGCTCGACGCGTACGAGGCGTTCGACGTGATCGGGCGCGTGCCCTGCGCGGTGGTCAGCGGCATCGACGACGTCTTCACCCCGATCGAGCACACCGACCGCATCATCGAGCTGCTGCCCGAGGCGGCAGCGGTCCGCGTCGAGCACTGCGGCCACCTCGGCCTGATGGAGCACCCGGCCGTCTTCTCGCGGGCGATCGACGACCTGTACGCCCGCGTCCTCGGCACCGCGGACGTCCCGGGTGCGGGGGAGGGCCCGGGCGCCCCGGGACGCGACGATGGCAGGGTGGAGCCATGAGCACCACGCCGGCCGCGACCGACACCCCGACCTCCGCCGAACCCGTCCGGCTGAGCGTCGCCGACCTCGTCGAGCGGGCCCGTCGCCTGGCCGACGCCGGTCAGCGGCGGCTGCTGGGGCTGACCGGGCCGCCGGGAGCGGGCAAGACCACGCTCGCTCGCGCGCTGGTCGACGCGCTCGGCCCGGAACGGGCGGTCCTGGTCCCGATGGACGGGTTCCACCTCGCCGACCCGACCCTCGTCGCCTGGGGGCGCCGGGACCGCAAGGGGGCACCGGACACCTTCGACGCCGGCGGCTTCGTGTCGCTGCTCCACCGGCTGCGCGACCAGACCGAGGACGTCGTGCACGCGCCCGAGTTCGACCGCGCGCTCGAGGCGTCGCTGGGCTCGGCGATCCCCGTGCCGCGCGACGTCCCCCTCGTGGTCACCGAGGGCAACTACCTCCTCACCACCGACGGCGCGTGGGTGCAGGTCGAGCCCCTGCTCCACGAGAGCTGGTACATCCAGCTCCCCGACGACGTCCGCGTCGACCGGCTCGTCCGCCGGCGCGAGGGCTACGGCAACCCCCACGAGGAGGCGGTCGCCTGGGCGCTCGGCAGCGACCAGGCCAACGCCGAGGTCGTCGCCCGCGGCCGGAACCGCGCCGACCTGGTCGTCACCCTCGTCGACTGACCGTCAGAACGCGGCCGTACGCGCGTCGTCTGCGCGGACGCGACCTCCGCCTCGTACGCCGTCCTCACACAGCCGCGCACCTCGGACCTAGCCGCACAGGCCGCGTCCTGCGCGGCTGTGCCGCAGGTCCGCGGCTGCGGGGAGGGGTCGGCACAGACGACGGCGGGAGCGGTCTGGGACGCCGCCCGACACGCCGTTTCGCGCTCAGGGGCGAAGGACTGTAGACTCGGTGCAACCCGAGCGGCAAATTCACCTTCGGGACACCCGCGCCCTCCACCGAGTGTGGCGCACCTGGGTTCGTCTTCCCTCTCCTGCGCACAGTGTCGTTGCAGTCGATCACGGTCGTTGACGTACCTGACCGAGATCCCCCGACCCCGGGGAGAGAAGTGAGATACGCATGTCCCCGAAGTCCCAGGGTGCCGACGGCATCCCCAAGAAGCGTTGGTCGGCCGCCGAGCGCGCCGCCCGCGGCCACACCGCTCGTCGCAGCGGCGGCGTCCCCCGGGCGCCCCTCCGCGGCGGTCCGCCCAGCCAGGGTGGTTCGCGGAGCAACAGCTCCGGCCGCGTGAACGGCGAGTGGTCGACCCGCCCGCCCCGTGACGACCGCCCGCAGCGCGACGACCGTCCGGCGTACAACCGCGACGACCGCCCCCAGCGCAGCGACCGTCCCGCGTTCAACCGCGACGACCGTCCCCAGCGCGACGACCGCCCGTCGTACAACCGCGACGACCGTCCTGCGTACAACCGTGACGACCGCGGCTCGCAGCGCAGCGACCGTCCGTCGTACAACCGCGACGACCGTCCGTCGTACAACCGCGACGACCGTCCTGCGTACAACCGCGACGACCGCGGCGCGCAGCGCAACGACCGTCCGGCCTACAACCGCGACGACCGACCCGCGTACAACCGGGACGACCGCGGCGCGCAGCGCAACGATCGCCCGGCCTACAACCGCGACGACCGTCCCCAGCGCAGCGACCGCCCGTCGTTCAACCGCGACGACCGTCCCCAGCGCAGCGACCGCCCGTCGTTCAACCGCGACGACCGCGGCGCGCGCAACGACCGTCCGTCGTTCAACCGTGACGACCGCGGCTCGCGCAGCGACCGTCCCTCGTACAACCGCGACGACCGTCCCGCCTACAACCGCGACGACCGTCCGGCGTACAACCGGGACGACCGTCCCCAGCGCAGCGACCGTCCGGCCTACAACCGCGACGACCGCCCCCAGCGCGACGACCGCCCGCAGCGGACGTCGTCGGGTCGCCCCTCCTTCTTCGACTCCTACGACGACAAGAAGGCCGGCAACCGCGCGTACGCCGACCGCTCTGACCGTGCCCACCACGCGTCGAGCCCGAACATCAACAAGGTCCGCCCGCCCCGCGAGCGTGACACCGACCGTGAGCCCGAGAACGTGGACGACATGACGACCGAGACCGTGACCCCGACGCCCGCCTTCGAGGGCACCTTCGCCGACCTCGGCGTGCCCGCCAACATCGTGGCCATCCTGGACGGCCAGGGCATCACCACGCCCTTCCCGATCCAGGCGGCGACGATCCCCGACGCCATGGCCGGGCGCGACGTGCTCGGCCGCGGCCAGACCGGGTCGGGCAAGACGCTCGCCTTCGGCCTGCCGATGATCGCGAACCTGACCGGTGGCACCGGCAAGCCGCCGCGCGGCCTGGTGCTCGTCCCGACCCGCGAGCTGGCCATGCAGGTCAACGAGGCGCTCGAGCCGCTGGCCCGCGCGGCCGGCCTGTCCACCGTGCTCATCGCCGGCGGCATGTCGTACGTCCCGCAGCTGCGGGCCTTCTCGCGCGGCGTCGACATCGTCATCGCCACGCCGGGCCGCCTCATCGACCTGATGGAGCAGGGCGAGCTCGACCTGAGCAAGGTCGAGGTCACCGTCCTCGACGAGGCCGACCACATGGCCGACCTCGGCTTCCTGCCGGCCGTCACGACGATCCTCGACACCGTCCCCGGCGACGGGCAGCGTCTGCTCTTCTCGGCGACGCTCGACTCCGGCGTCGGCCGCATCGTCAAGCAGTACCTGAGCGACCCGGTCACCCACGAGGTCGACTCGGCGCGGGCCAGCGTCACGACGATGTCCCACCTGCTCGTCCAGGTCGCCCCGCACGACAAGGCGCCCCTGACGGCCGAGATCGCGGCGCGCGAGGGCCGGACCATCGTGTTCGCCCGGACGCAGCGCGGCGCGGACCGTGTCGCCGAGCAGCTCCGTGACGCCGGCGTGCTCGCCGGTGCGCTCCACGGCGGCCTGACCCAGGGCGCCCGCACCCGCATCCTCGAGGCGTTCAAGGAAGGGCAGCTGCCCGTCCTCGTCGCCACCGACGTCGCCGCCCGCGGCATCCACGTCGACGACGTCGGCCTGGTCCTCCAGATCGACCCGCCGGCCGGCTCGAAGGACTACCTGCACCGCGCCGGCCGTACGGCGCGCGCCGGTGGCACCGGCCTGGTCGTCAGCCTCGTGCTGCCGCACCAGCGTCGTGAGGTCACCCGGCTGCTCGGCCAGGCCGACGTGCACGCCGACACGATGATCGGGAGCCAGGGCTCGCCCGAGCTCGAGGCGCTCACCGGCGGGCACCGTCCCACCGGCGAGCCGATCGGCGACGCGCAGTTCCGAGCGATCGTCGACCCGCCGGCCCGTCGTCCCGGCCGCGGTCGTCCCGCGGGTCGTGGCCAGGGCGGCCCCCGTGGCGCCCGGCCGCCGCGTCGCGGTCCCCGTACGGACCGTCCGGCGCGCAACGAGACCTGGGGCGCTTCGGCCTGATCCGGCCTGACCTGGGCTGATCTGCCCTGAGCCGACGACTGACGCGGCATCCACCTCCTGGGTGGGTGCCGCGTCAGACGTTTCAGGACCGGGCGCCGTCCGGGAGCACGCAGCCCCCGCCAGTAACCTCGCTGCCGTGAGCCTGCCCGAACCCGTCGTGGTCGTGGCGTCCGAGCAGGACGCCCCGGCCATGGTCGAGGTCGTCCACGCCGCCTTCGGCGCGCGGCCCCCGGTCGAGCCGCCGTCGACGGCGGGAGCCGAGACCGTCGCGTCGGTCGCGGAGGCACTGCGCCGCGGCGGCGGGGTCTACGCCTCGGTCGGCGGTCGGCCCGCCGGCGCGATCCTCGTCGGCGGCACCCCCGAGGGGGCGGCGACCTTCGCCCGCGTCTCGGTGCACCCCGACTTCCAGCGCCACGGCATCGCCTCCGCGATGGTGGCCGCGGCGGAGGACCTGGCCGCGCTGCAGGGCCACCACCGGGTGGACCTCTTCGCCCGCGAGGAGTTCACCGAGGTCATCACCTTCTGGAGCCACCGCGGCTTCCGCGTCGCCCGGCTCGCGCCGCACGGCGTGGTCCTGAGCAAGCGGCTCCCGTACGCCCTCCCGCTCGCCGACGCCGACGCCACCCGCGCGCTCGGGGGCCGGCTGGCCGACCTCGTCCGGCCCGGGGACCTGCTGGTCCTCAGCGGGGAGCTGGGGGCGGGCAAGACGACCCTCACCCAGGGCCTCGGCGAGGCGCTCGGGGTGAGCGGCGCCGTCATCTCCCCGACCTTCGTGCTGTCGCGCGTGCACCCGACCGCGGACGGTCGGCCGACCCTGGTGCACGTCGACGCCTACCGCCTCGGCGGTCCCGGCGAGCTCGACGACCTCGACCTCGACCTGAGCGCCCCGACGAGCGTCACGGTCGTCGAGTGGGGCAAGGGCTTCGTCGAGCAGGCCTGGGACGACCGCCTCGAGATCGACCTGCTGCACGACCCGGAGGGCGGCCGCGTCGCGCTCGTCCGCCCGGTCGGCGAGCGGTGGGCCGCCGTGGACCTGTCCGACCTGGCCGCGTACGAGGACGTCGCCCGTGCCTGAGCTCGTCCTGGCGATCGACACCACGACCGACGTCACCGTCGGCGTCGCCCGCGGCCGCGAGGTCCTCGCGAACGGTCGCGTGACCGACCGGATGGCCCACGTCGAGCAGCTGATGCCGCTCGTCCACCGCACCCTCGCCGCCGCCGGGGTCCGGCTCGCCGACGTCGAGCGGGTTGTCGTGGGTCTCGGACCGGGACCGTTCACCGGGCTGCGGGTCGGCATCGTCACGGCGCAGGTCCTGGCCCACGTCCGCCGCGTCGACCTGCACGGCGTCTGCAGCCTCGACGTGATCGCCCTGGACCACGCACGATCCGGGACCGCCTCCGCGTTCGTCGTCGCCACGGACGCGCGGCGCAAGGAGGTGTATTGGGCGCGCTACGGCGCCGACGGCACCCGCCTCGGAGGGCCTGAGGTCAGCAGCCCCGACGCCGTCCCGCGCCTGCCCACCGTCGGACCGGGCGCCGACGTCTACCCCGACCGGCTGCAGACGGTCGCCGGCCCGCGCGTCCTCGACGCCGGGCTCCTCGCCGCGTACGGGCTCGACCTGCCGTCGGCCGGGACCGAGCCCCTCTACCTCCGGCGTCCCGACGCCGCCGAATCGGCGAAGCGCAAGTCGGTGCTGCGGATCCTCCCCGGGCAGGACATCCGCCGATGAGCACCTTCGAGCCCAGCCCCGCGTCCCTGCGCTACAGCCTGCTGCCCGCGCGCCTCGACGACCTGCCCGCGATCCTGCGGCTCGAGGCCGAGGGCTTCGGACCCGACGAGCGCTGGAGCGAGCGCAGCTGGTCCGGCGAGCTGCTGGGCGAGGGTCGGACGGTCCTCATCGCCCGTGGCGCACAGCCCGCGGGGGTGATCACGCTCTCCACGGTGGGCGAGGTGGCCGACCTGCACCGCGTGGTCGTCGCCCCCGCGTACCGGCGCCAGGGCCTCGCCCTGCGCCTGGTCCGTGCCGGGCTGCTCGCCGTCCGCCACCTCGGGGCGCGGGTGGTGATGCTCGAGGTCGAGTACACCAACCTCGGGGCCATCGCGCTCTACCAGCAGCTGGGCTTCGAGCAGGTGCGGGTCCGGCGCGACTACTACGGCACCGGGCGGGACGCACTCATCCTCCGGCTGTACGACCTCGACACCTGGCCCGGCCGCTTCGGCGAGGCGGTCCGCGACACCGAGGCCGATCTGCGGGCCGAACGCGCAGACGTCCAGCTCGAACCCGATCTGCCGGTGGAGGCACCGTGAGCGGCCCACTCGTGCTCGGCATCGAGTCCTCGTGCGACGAGACGGGCGTCGGCATCGTCCGCGGTCACGAGCTGCTGGCCAACGAGGTCGCGTCGAGCGTCGAGGAGCACGCCCGCTTCGGCGGCGTCGTGCCCGAGATCGCCAGCCGCGCGCACCTCGAGGCGATGCTGCCGACCCTGGAACGGGCCTGCACGACCGCCGACGTCGACCTCACCGAGGTCGACGCCATCGCCGTCACTGCCGGTCCCGGGCTGATGGGCGCCCTGGTCGTCGGGGTCGCCGCGGCGAAGGCGCTCGCGTACGCGTTGGACAAGCCGCTCTACGGGGTCAACCACCTCGCCGGGCACGTGGCCGTCGACCTGCTCGAGCACGGCCCGCTGCCGGAGCCGTGCGTGGCGCTCCTCGTCTCCGGCGGGCACACGTCGCTGCTGCTGGTCGACGACATCGCCGGCGTCCGCGGCCGCGGGATCACCGAGCTGGGCGCGACGATCGACGACGCGGCGGGGGAGGCGTACGACAAGGTCGCGCGCCTGCTCGGCCTGCCCTATCCCGGCGGCCCGGTCATCGACCGCGCCGCGACGGGGGACCCGCGGGCGATCGCCTTCCCCCGCGGCCTGACGTCGCCGCGCGACCTCGAGCGGCACCGCTTCGACTTCTCCTTCTCCGGGCTCAAGAGCGCGGTGGCCCGCTGGGTCGAGACGCGCGAGCGCGCCGGCCTGGACGTCCCGCTGCCCGACGTCGCCGCGAGCTTCCAGGAGGCGGTCTGCGACGTGCTGAGCGCGAAGGCCGTCGACGCCTGTCTCGCCACGGGCGCGCAGCACCTGCTGATCGGCGGCGGGGTGGCGGCCAACGGTCGGCTGCGGGCCCTGCTCGCCGAGCGGGCGGCGGCGGCCGGGATCACCCTCCGCACGCCGCGCCCCGGGCTGTGCACCGACAACGGGGCCATGATCGCGGTGCTCGGCACCGAGGTGATCCGGGCCGGCGGCCGCCCCTCGGGCCCGGAGCTCGGCGCCGACTCCGGCCTCCCGGTCTCCCGCGTCCTGGTCTGACCCGCCCCGCAGCCCTCCGCGCCCTTCTTCTCCGACCAGTGGTCACTGCGGGGTCCGGGGCAGCGCTGGAGACGGCCCGGAGCGACCAGTGGTCAGCAGAGATCGACGGAAGGGGCACGACGTGGGGGTGAGCGGGATGCCGTACGGGCTGTCGGCCGAGGCGCTCGCCGCGGCGGAGGCCGAGGCCGACCTCGAGTCGCTCGCCGCCGGGACCCGGCTGCGCGCCCGCTTCGCCCCCGAGCTCGCGGCGGCCGCCCTGACCCAGGCGGCCCTCCGGCGCCGGGCCCGGACGAAGTTCGGGGACGCGGCCGGGTCGTTGTGGTTCACCCGCGACGGGCTCGAGCAGGCCACCCGGCCCGAAGTTGCCGACCTGCACGCGCAGCGTTTCGTCGCCGCCGGCGTACGCCGCGTGGTCGACCTCGGCTGCGGCATCGGCTCCGACGCGGTCGCCTTCGTCCGGGCGGGGCTGGACGTCCTCGCCGTCGAGCGCGACCCGGCGACGGCGGACGTCGCGCGGGCCAACCTCGCGACCGCGGTCGCCGCGGCCGGCGGCTCCGTCCACGCCGAGGTGGTCGTGGCCGACGTCGCCGACGTGATCGCGGCCGGGATCGAGCCGGGCGTCGGGGTGTTCGCCGACCCGGCCCGGCGCGACGCCCGTGGCCGGGTGTGGCGCGCGCAGGACTTCAGCCCCGACCTCGGCTCCCTCCTCGCGCTGGCCGGCGGCGTGAGCGGGGGAGAGCGCGTCCTCGGGCTCAAGCTCGGCCCCGCGCTCCCGCACGCGCTGGTGCCGCCCGACGCCGAGGCGGAGTGGGTGAGCCACCACGGCGACGTCGTGGAGGTCGCGCTCTGGCACGGTCCCGGCAGCGTCCCGGGACGGCGGAGCGCGCTGCTCGCGCCCGACCGTCGGCTGGTCGCCGGGCCGGCGCACCTCGACGTCCGGGCGCCGGGCGCCTACGTCTTCGAGCCCGACGGCGCGGTCGTCCGCTCGGGCGCCGTCGGCGTCCTCGGGGAACGGCTGGGGGCCGGTCTGCTCGCCGAGCAGATCGCCTACCTCACGGCCGACGCGCTCGTCGAGACGCCGTACGCGACCGCCTTCGCCGTCGAGCAGGTGCTCCCGTACGACCTCAAGGCCCTGCGCCGCTGGGTGCGCGAGGCCGGGATCGGGCGGCTGGAGGTCAAGAAGCGCGGCCTCGACGTCGACCCCGCCCAGCTCCGCCGGGACCTGAGGCCGAAGGGGGACGGCTCGGCGACGCTGCTGCTCAGCCGCGCGCCGACCGGGACGGTCGCGCTCGTCGTGCACCGCGTCGTCGCGCCGGGGTAGCGCCGGACGCGTTCTGGCACTCGCTCTGGCCGAGTGCTAATGTCGGAATTAGCACTCCGACCCGGAGTGTGCCAGCCCGGACCGACGGTCCGGACTGACGGACGGGACGGCACCGCGACGACGCCCCGACCACCCTGACATCCGCACACTTACGCGAAAGGGGCCTGAGATGGCGAGCACGATCAAGCCGCTCGAGGACCGCATCCTCGTCCAGCCGCTCGAAGCCGAGACCACCACCTCCTTCGGTCTGGTCATCCCGGACACCGCCAAGGAGAAGCCGCAGGAGGGCAAGGTCATCGCGACCGGGCCCGGCCGCATCGACGACAACGGACAGCGCGTGCCGCTGGACGTCGCCGAGGGCGACGTCGTCATCTTCAGCAAGTACGGCGGCACCGAGGTGCGCTACGACGGCAACGACCTGCTGCTGCTGAACGCCCGCGACATCCTCGCGGTCGTCACCAAGTAAGTCCGGCAGCAGCCGAAGACCCAGGACAGAGGAACAAGCACACATGGCCAAGATCCTCCAGTTCGACGAGGAGGCGCGCCGCTCTCTCGAGCGTGGCGTCGACGTCCTCGCCAACACCGTGAAGGTGACGCTCGGCCCGAAGGGCCGCTACGTCGTCCTCGACAAGAAGTGGGGCGCTCCCACGATCACGAACGACGGTGTGACCGTCGCCCGTGAGGTCGAGCTCGACGACCCGTACGAGAACCTCGGCGCCCAGCTCGCCAAGGAGGTCGCGACCAAGACCAACGACGTCGCCGGTGACGGCACGACGACCGCGACCGTCCTCGCCCAGGCCCTCGTGCACGAGGGCCTCCGCGCCGTCGCGTCCGGGGCCAACCCGGTCGGGCTGAAGCGCGGCATCGACGCGGCGGTCGCCGCGGTGACCGAGCGTCTGCACGCCGACGCCCGCGAGATCCAGACGACCTCCGACATGGCGTCGGTCGCGACCATCTCCGCCCGGGACGCCGACATCGGCGCCCTGATCGCCGAGGCGTTCGACAAGGTCGGCAAGGACGGCGTCATCACCGTCGACGAGTCCAACACCATGGGCACCGAGCTCGAGTTCACCGAGGGCATGCAGTTCGACAAGGGCTACCTGTCGCCGTACTTCGTGACCGACCCGGAGCGGATGGAGGCGGTTCTCGACAACCCCTACATCCTCATCAACTCCGGCAAGATATCCTCGATGTCGGACCTCCTCCCGCTGCTGGAGAAGGTCATCGGCGCGTCGGGCACCCTCTTCGTGGTGGCCGAGGACGTCGACGGCGAGGCGCTCTCGACGCTGGTCGTCAACAAGATCCGCGGCACGTTCACCTCGGTCGCCGTCAAGGCGCCGGCGTTCGGTGACCGTCGCAAGGCCATGCTCGAGGACATCGCGATCCTCACCGGCGGCACCGTGGTGGCGCCGGAGATCGGGCTCAAGCTCGACCAGGTCGGTCTGGAGCAGCTGGGCCGCGCCCGCCGCATCGTGGTGACGAAGGACAACACCACGATCGTCGACGGGTCGGGCGAGGCCGAGGCCGTCAAGGCTCGCGTTGCCCAGCTCTCCTCCGAGATCGAGCGGACCGACTCCGACTGGGACCGCGAGAAGCTGCAGGAGCGGGTCGCCAAGCTCGCCGGCGGGGTCTGCGTCATCAAGGTCGGCGCGGCCACGGAGGTCGAGCTCAAGGAGAAGAAGCACCGCATCGAGGACGCCGTGTCCGCGACGCGTGCAGCCATCGAGGAGGGGATCGTCGCCGGTGGCGGCGCCGCCCTCATCCACGCCGTCAAGGCGCTGGACGGTGACCTGGGTCTGACCGGCGACGAGAAGACCGGCGTCGGCATCGTCCGCCGCTCGGTCGTCGAGCCGCTGCGCTGGATCGCCGAGAACGGTGGCGTCCAGGGCTACGTCGTCACCGCGAAGGTCGCCGAGATGGAGCCCGGCTCGGGCTACAACGCGGCCACCGACGAGTACGGCGACCTGATCGCCTGGGGCGTCATCGACCCGGTCAAGGTCACGCGCTCCGCGCTGGCCAACGCCGCGTCGATCGCCGCGCTGCTCCTCACCACGGAGACCCTCGTGGTGGAGAAGCCCGAGGAAGAGGAGCCGGCTCCGGCCGGGGCGGGTCACTCGCACTGACCTGACGTCTCCGACGCCTGCTCGAGGCCGTCCCGCCACCCGGCGGGGCGGCCTCCTGCGTTCTCGGCGCAGCATCGGCACCCAGGGTTACCCAGAACGCGCCAAATTATTCTGAGCAGTCGCAAAATCGAGCCCGCGGTGGTTAGATCGTCACACCGTACGAGGGTGGTCGCCCGGTCGGTCGGACGGCTCGATCAGGTAACAACCCGTGTAGTCAAGTAGCGCAACAGGTGAACGATCACACTTCGGTAACGAAGTGGTGCAGCTGTGGCGTTGACAACGTTGGACAATGAAGATTGCCCATGAAGCGGTCGGGGGATCGCTCACGTAGGACGAGGAGTCGCACCTGACTCCGTACGGCCTGTGACATCTCCGGCGGGGCCACCGGAGCGGCACGGGAGCTCGCCCCACAGCCATCCACTCGGGGAGTAGATGGAGTCCCCGGTGACAACCACCGACCTCAGCCAGGCCCTCTCCGACCACGACCTCGTCGCCCGCGCGTGCGCCGGCGAGAACGTCGCGATCAACCTCCTGATCACCGCCGTCCGCAAGGCGGTGCTCCGCTACACCCGCGCCCGCCTGTCCACCTACAGCGGCGGTGCCGAGGTGGCCGAGGACGTGACCCAGGAGGTCTGCCTCGCCGTCGTGGACGTGCTGCCGCGCTACACCGACAGCGGCGCCCCGTTCGCGGCCCTCGTCTACGCCATCGCCTCCAACAAGGTCGCCGACGCCCAGCGCCGCTACGCCCGCACCCCGTTCCACGTCGTCGACGAGCTCCCGGACCGGGCCGAGCCGGCCCTCGGTCCGGAGCAGCAGACGATGGCCCGCTCGGACGTCGCCGCCGCCCTGGCGCTGCTCGAGCGGCTGCCGCCGCGGATGGCCCAGGTCGTCCGGCTGCGCGCGGAGGGTCTCAGCGCCGACGAGGTCGGCGCGATCGTGGGGCTCACCGCCAACGCCGTACGGGTGACGCAGCACCGCGCGCTCGCCCGGCTCCGGCGCCTGGTGGCCGACTCGGCCGACAGCCGCGAGCGCTTCGCGGACCGTCCCACCCGGCCGGTCGCCGCCTGACCCACGCCCGTCTCGGCGGAGGGGGCGCGTCGGTCGCGGCGCTAGACTCGGGGCTCCGTCGTGCGAGAAGGACTGTGCCGTGCCGATGTTCCCCGGGCAGCTGCCCTCCAGCGCTTCGGACCGTGGTCCGGAGGAGGACGACTGGGCCTCGGGCCCGGGCGTGCCGGCCCCGTTCGCGGCCCTGGGCCTGACCTTCGACGACGTGCTGCTCCAGCCGCACGAGAGCGACGTCATCCCGTCCGAGGCCGACACGTCGACCTGGGTGTCCAAGCGGATCCAGGTCAAGGTCCCGCTGATCTCGTCGCCGATGGACACCGTCACGGAGTCGCGGATGGCCGTCGCCATCGCGCGCCAGGGCGGGCTGGGGATCATCCACCGCAACCTCTCCATCGAGGACCAGGCCCACCAGGTCGACTTCGTCAAGCGGTCCGAGGCCGGGATGGTCGACGAGCCGATCACCATCACCCCCGACGCCACGATCGGCGAGGCGGACGCCCTCTGCGCGCGCTTCCACATCTCCGGCGTGCCGGTGGTGGACCGCGACCTGCGCCTGCTCGGCATCATCACCAACCGCGACATGCGCTTCGAGAACGACCCGACGCGCCTGGTGGGCGCGGTGATGACCCCGATGCCGCTCGTCACCGGCGAGGTCGGGATTTCGGGCGAGGACGCCATGCGCCTGCTCGCCACCCACAAGATCGAGAAGCTGCCGCTGGTCGACGCGACGGGCCGGCTGCGCGGGCTCATCACGCTCAAGGACTTCGTCAAGGCCGACCAGTACCCGAACGCCAGCAAGGACGACCAGGGCCGGCTGCGCGTCGGTGCGGCGGTCGGGTTCTTCGGCGAGTCGTGGAAGCGGGCGATGTCGCTGGTCGAGGAGGGCGTCGACCTGCTCGTCGTCGACACCGCGCACGGCCACTCCCAGGGCGTCCTCGAGATGGTCCGCCGCCTCAAGGCGGACCCGGCGGCCGCGCACGTCGACGTCGTCGGCGGGAACGTGGCCACGTACGCCGGCGCCAAGGCCCTCGTCGAGGCCGGCGTCGACGGGGTCAAGGTCGGGGTCGGGCCGGGCTCGATCTGCACCACCCGCGTCGTCGCCGGCGTCGGCGTCCCGCAGGTCACCGCGATCCACAACGCCTCCCGCGCCTGCCGACCGGCGGGTGTGCCGCTGATCGGCGACGGCGGGCTGCAGTACTCGGGCGACATCGCCAAGGCGCTCGTCGCCGGCGCGGACACCGTCATGCTCGGGTCGCTGCTCGCCGGCTGCGACGAGAGCCCGGGCCAGCTCGTCTTCGTCAACGGCAAGCAGTTCAAGACCTACCGCGGCATGGGCTCGCTCGGGGCGATGGCTTCGCGCGGACGCTCCGCGTCGTACTCCAAGGACCGCTACTTCCAGGGCGACGTGACCTCGGACTCCAACCTGATCGCCGAGGGCATCGAGGGCCAGGTGCCCTACCGCGGCCCGCTCGCGGCGGTCGCCTACCAGCTCGTCGGGGGGCTGCGGCAGTCGATGTTCTACACCGGCGCGGCCACCATCCCGCAGCTGCAGGAGCGCGGATCGTTCGTCCGGATCACGTCGGCCGGCCTGCGCGAGTCCCACCCGCACGACATCCAGATGACCGTCGAGGCCCCGAACTACGCCGGCTAGCGCGCCGTAGCCCCCTGATGCCTCCCGCCGAGACCTTCTTCTCCACCTGGCGGATCGACCCGGTCGCGGCCGTGGCCCTCGCGCTGGTCCTGCTCGCGTACGTCGCGGGGGTGCGGCGCGTCCGCCGGACCGGTGGGACCTGGCCGGTGCGGCGCACGCTCGGCTTCGTGCTGGCCGGGCTGGGGTCGTACGCGGTCATCTCCTTCGGGTTCCTCGGTGCACGGAGCGAGGACCTGCGCTGGGCGTTCACCACCCGGGTCGCCCTGCTCCTGCTCGTGGTGCCGCTGCTGACCCTGCTCGGGCGCCCGCTCGACCTCGCGTACGCGGCGCTGCCGCCGGGCGGGGCCGCCGGGGTCCGCACGTTCCTCGGCTCGCGGCCGGTCCGGCTGCTGGGCAACGCGATCGTCGCGCCGGTGGTGGGCTGCGCGGTCTTCTGCGTGTTCCTGACCCCGCTCGCCGGTGCCTGGCGGACCAGCGCGCTGGCCGAGGAGGGGACCGGCCTGGTGCTGCCGGTGCTCGGGCTGCTCTTCGTCCTGCCGATCGCCGCGCACACCGGGCTGCGCAGCGAGGTCTTCATCGCCGCGGAGTTCGCCTTCGCCTTCGTCGAGCTGGTGCTCGACGCGATCCCCGGCCTGGTGCTGCGCCTCACCGGGCACGTGCTGGACGGGGTGGGCGCGGTCGTCGGGACGCGGCCGGGGTGGTTCCCGTCGCCGCTGACCGACCAGCACTGGTCGGGCGACGTCCTCTGGTCCATCGCCGAGGTGGCCGACCTGCCGATCCTGCTGCTCCTGTTCGTGCGCTGGGTGCGCTCGGACGCCCGGCACGCCGACCGCGCGGACGGGCTCACCGAGGCCGAGCTCGACGACCTGGTGCAGGCGCACCTGCGGGGCGGTCGCTGACGCGCGGTCGCGCAGGGTGGGCCGTCTGCGCCAGACTGGGCGCATGGTGGTGGAGATCGGCCGCAACAAGCGGGCCCAGCAGGCGTACGCGTTCGACGACGTGTCGATCGTGCCCTCGCGACGCACACGCGGGGAGCAGGAGGTCTCGCTGAGCTGGCGGATCGACGCCGGCACGTTCGACCTGCCGTTGATCGCGGCCCCGATGGACTCGGTGATGTCCCCGCAGACGGCGATCCTGCTCGGCCGGCTCGGCGGCCTCGGCGTGCTCAACCTCGAGGGCCTGTGGACCCGCTACGAGGACCCCGAGCCGCTGCTGGACACGATCACCTCGGAGCCCGACCCGGCCGCGGCCACGCGGATGATGCAGGAGATCTACGCCGAGCCGATCAAGCCCGAGCTGATCGGGGCCCGCATCGCGGAGATCCGCGCGGCCGGCGTCGTCGCCGCGGGCGCGCTCTCGCCGCAGAACACCCAGGCCTTCGCCAAGCACGTCGTCGACTCCGGCGTGGACTTCTTCGTCATCCGCGGGACGACGGTGTCGGCCGAGCACGTCTCGCGCGACGTCGAGCCGCTCAACCTCAAGCAGTTCATCTACGACCTCGACGTGCCCGTGATCGTCGGGGGCTGCGCGACCTACCAGGCCGCGCTCCACCTCATGCGGACCGGTGCGGCGGGCGTCCTCGTCGGCTTCGGCGGGGGAGCGGCCGACACGACGCGCTCGGTGCTCGGCCTGGCCGTGCCGATGGCGTCGGCCACCTCCGACGTCGCCGCGGCGCGCCGGGACTACCTCGACGAGTCCGGCGGGCGCTACGTCCACGTCATCGCCGACGGGTCGGTGGGCCGCTCCGGCGACATCGCCAAGGCGATCGCCTGCGGCGCCGACGCGGTCATGGTCGGCTCGCCGCTGGCCAAGGCCGTCGAGGCACCGGGCCGCGGCTTCCACTGGGGGCCCGAGGCCTGGCACGCGACGCTGCCGCGCGGCGAGCGGGTGCACTACGGGACGGTCGGCACGCTGGAGGAGATCCTGCACGGCCCGTCGACCGTGCCCGACGGCACCATGAACCTCGTCGGCGCGCTCCGCAAGGCGATGGCCACCACGGGCTACTCCGACGTCAAGGAGTTCCAGCGCGTCGAGGTCGTGCTCGACCGGCCCTGAGTGCAGAACTCCTGAGCTTAGAACCCCGTGAGCACACAGTTCCCGAGCGCAGAACCACCAGCAGAACCCGCCGATCTCCCTTAGGTTCGTCCGCGACAAAACCGTGCGCGACCGAGGGAGAACCGTGGCTGCAGCAGGGCGCACCTGGGCGGCGGTGCTGGCGGGCGTGCTCGTCGGCGTCACCGTCGTGACCGTCCCGACGACGACGCAGGCGGCACCCCCGCCGGCGTCCGGGCCGGGCAAGGTCGACCGCTCGCTGGGCAGCGGCCTCGGTCGGCTCCTCGCCCCGGGCTCCGGTGGGGCCCAGCGGCGTACGGGCGGCTTCCGCGTCGACCAGGAGTCGCTCGCCGTGCGCGACGCCGACGGACGCGTGCTGGTGGACCTGACGCCCCGGGCCGGCGTCGACCGGGCCGCGTTCCGCCGGTCGGCCGAGGCCGCCGGGCTCGTCGTGCAGAGCACCGACGCCGGGCGGGGCACCCTCGAGGGCTTCGTCGCCCTCGAGGCCGTCCCCACGCTCGCGGCGCTGCCCGGACGGGCCACCCTCGCGCAGGCGGTCCGGCCCGGCACGAACGTCGGGGCGACGACGTCGCAGGGGGTCGCGCTCCAGCGGGTGGACGCGCTCCGCAAGGCCGGCCTCGACGGCCGGGGCGTCACGATCGGCGCGCTCTCGGACTCGTACGACGTCGCGACGACCACCCTCGACGGCGAGCCGCTCACCGTGCACGCCGCGCAGGACGTCGCCAGCGGCGACCTCCCCGGCGCCGGGAACGCGGCCCACCCGACCCCCGTCGTCGTCCTGGACGAGTACGGCCGCGGTCTCGGCGGCGTCGACGAGGGCCGCGCGATGCTCCAGATCGCGCACGACGTCGCGCCCGCGGCCAAGCTCTGCTTCGCCACCGCGCAGGCGGGGGAGGTGCGCTTCGCCGAGAACATCCGGCGCCTGGCCGACCCGAAGGGTGCGTGCGCGGCGGACGTGGTCGTCGACGACGTCGTGTACTTCGACGAGCCGATGTTCTCCGACGGGATCATCAGCGACGCGGTCGACGACGTCGCCGCGCAGGGCGTCCACTACGTCACCTCGGCCGGCAACCAGGGCAGCCACCAGGCCTGGGACGCACCGCTGCGCCTGGTCTCGGCCGAGACGGCGCGGGCGGGCTCGAACCTCGACCTCGCCGCCGTCGACCCGAGCCTCTACGACGGCGGCTTCGCCGACCTGCGGCAGGGCGCCGGGGTGGACGTGGCGCAGGACGTCGCCCTCGGCCCCGCGGGCGGGGTCATCGACCTGCAGTGGGACGACCCCGTCGACCTGGACGGCCCCACCATCGGCGCGCCGTTCTTCTCGAGCGAGGGCACGGTCACCAGCGCGGAGCGCACGACGACGTTCACCGTCACCCCGACGGCCGACCAGCTGGGCCGGACCGTCCAGTTCCGGGCGGAGGGCGTGCCGAGCGGCACCACGGACCTGGTCATGACGATCACCGACCCCGACGGCCGGCAGCTCGTCCGCTCCGACGCCGGGGCGGGCGAGGTCTGGTCGACCCGGCTCACCCGGCCGGGCCCGTACACGGTCGAGGTCGCGGGCTACGAGGACGAGACCGGCGACTTCACGGTCGACGTCAGCCCCGTGCTGGCGCCGTCGGCCGTCACGACCGACCTCAACCTGCTCGTCTTCGACGAGGACGGGACGTTCCTGGGCGACTCCGCCGACATCAACGTCGCGACCGGCCGGCCGCTCGAGCTGCTGCCGATCTCCGGCGTGCCGAAGGTGCAGATCGTCGTCTCCCGGAGTGGCCGGGGCGAGGTGGGTGCCCACCGGCTGCGGACCGTCCTGTTCGGCGACGCGGAGCTCGCCGAGCACGCGGTGGCCAGCGACCCCGGGATCTTCGGGCACGCCACCGCCCGCGGGGCCACGGCTGTCGCGGCGTACGACCCGTTCCGTCCCTTCCTGCCCGAGCCGTACAGCGCGACCGGCGGCACGCTCGAGGTCCTGTACGGCTCCGACGGGGAGCCCCTGAAGAAGAGCCGACGCCAGCGCACGGTGCCCCAGGTCGCCGGGACGGACGGCGGGAACTCGACGTTCTTCGGGTCGGACACCTCGGCCGACGTCGACGACCGGCCCAACTTCTTCGGCACGAGCGCCGCCGCGCCGCACGTGGCGGGGATCGCGGCGCTGGCCGTGCAGCAGGCGGAGAAGAAGCGGAAGACGCTGAGCCCGTCGACGCTGCGCTCGCGGCTCGAGGACGCGACGTTCGCGCACGACCGCGACCCCGGTTCGGCCGACGGCACCGCGGCGGGGGTCGAGCTGCGCGCCGAGGGGACCGGTTCGCCGGAGTCCGGGCTGGTCCCGGGCTCGATGACGGACGCGCACTTCTTCACGCTCCGCAACCGCAGCGGCAAGACCATGCGCTCGGTGACCCTCGACGGCACGACCGCGAGCCCCACCGCGCTCGGGCTCGCCGGGTCGACGCCCTCGGGCGGGATCGTCTTCGACCCGCGCCCGTACGACGCCGCCGAGCCCCGCCAGCGCGTCGGGTTCCCCTTCGTCGTCGGGGACACCGACGGTGGGTTGGACGCCGCGGACGTCACCGCGTCGTACGCGGGCTCGACCGGGAACGGCCAGTTCCGCCGGCTCACGCTCACCTTCGCCGACGGCCTGCGCCGCGGCGACACGCTCGAGTTCGGCGTCGACCGCGACCTGGCGCGTTCCGGGGACGGGACGGCCGACGAGGGCAACGGCGCCGACGAGCTCGGCGGGGCGACCGTCCTGCCGTCGGGGAAGAAGGACAAGGCGGGGCTGACCTTCACCGTCCGGACGACGGGGGGCAAGCGCACCAGCGGCCAGCTCCGGAACGACCTCGGGTCGGGCTTCACCCGCGTCGACGGCCACGGGCTCGTCGACGCGGAGGAGGCCGTCGTCGGGCGCTGACGCCGCGGACGGCGGGGCGCCGGTCCCGGACGGTTCACTACGATGACCGCCATGGACGAGGACGTGTCGGCCGAGCTCGGGCGGCTGCGCCACAGCATCGACAACATGGACGCGGCCCTGGTCCACCTGCTCGCGGAACGTTTCGCCGTCACCCAGCAGGTCGGTCTGCTGAAGGCCGAGCACGGGCTGCCGCCCGCCGACCCGGCCCGCGAGGCCCAGCAGATCGCCCGGCTGCGCGCCCTCGCCGTGGAGGCCCGGCTCGACCCCGAGTTCGCCGAGAAGTTCCTCGGCTTCATCGTCGCCGAGGTCGTGCGGCACCACGAGGCCGTCCTGCGCGACGTCGCCACCTGAGCGGCCGCGGCCCCACCCCTAGACTCGGCCCTCGCCCGAGAAGAAGGACGTCCGCATGAGCACCACCGCCCCGATCGAGCCGACGCCGCTGGAGCGGGTGGGCGACCACGACCTCGTCGTGGTGATCGACTTCGGCGCCCAGTACGCGCAGCTGATCGCCCGCCGCGTCCGCGAGGCCCGCGTCTTCTCCGAGATCATGCCGCACACGGCGACCGTCGAGCAGGTGATGGCACGCCGCCCCAAGGCGATCATCCTCAGCGGCGGACCGCAGTCGGTGTACGCGCCGGGCGCGCCCCAGGTCGACGCCGGGCTCTTCGCCTCCGGGGTGCCGGCGTTCGGGATCTGCTACGGCTTCCAGGCCATGGCGTCCGCGCTGGGCGGGGACGTCGCGCAGACCGGCCTGAGCGAGTTCGGTCGGACGAAGGCCCGCGTCGACGTGCCCGGCACGCTGCTGCAGGGCCTGCCCGACGAGCTGGCCGTGTGGATGAGCCACGGCGACTCGGTGGCGGCCGTGCCGCCCGGCTTCACGGCGCTCGCCGGTTCCGCGGGGGCCCCGATCGCCGCGTTCGAGGACACCGAGCGCGGGTTCGCCGGCGTCCAGTGGCACCCCGAGGTCCTGCACACGCAGGCGGGCCAGCGCGTGCTGGAGCAGTTCCTCTTCGACATCGCCGGCTGCACGCCCGACTGGACGCCCGCGAGCATCCTGGACGACGCGATCGCCGCCGTCCGCGCCCAGGTCGGCGACAAGCAGGTCGTCTGCGGGCTGTCGGGCGGGGTGGACTCCGCCGTCGCAGCGGCCCTCGTGCAGCGCGCGGTCGGGAAGCAGCTGACCTGCGTGTTCGTCGACCACGGCCTGCTCCGGGCGGGCGAGGCCGAGCAGGTCGAGCGCGACTTCGTGGCCGCGACCGGCGTCGACCTCGTGGTCGCCGACGTGGCCGACCAGTTCCTCGACGCGCTCGCCGGGGTCACCGACCCCGAGACCAAGCGCAAGATCATCGGGCGCGAGTTCATCCGCACGTTCGAGGCGGCGGCGCGCGGCGTGGTCGAGCGGGCGGCGGCGGAGGGCGGCGACGGCGGCGACGTCGAGTTCCTGGTGCAGGGCACGCTCTACCCCGACGTCGTCGAGTCCGGCGGCGGCGAGGGCGCGGCCAACATCAAGAGCCACCACAACGTCGGCGGCCTGCCCGACGACCTGCAGTTCGCGCTCGTCGAGCCGCTGCGGACGCTGTTCAAGGACGAGGTCCGCGCGGTCGGGCTGGAGCTCGGGCTGCCGCCGGCAATCGTCTGGCGCCACCCGTTCCCCGGCCCGGGCCTGGCGATCCGCATCATCGGCGAGGTCACCCGCGACCGCCTCGAGATCCTGCGCGCCGCCGACGCGATCGCCCGCGCCGAGCTCACCGCCGCCGGCCTCGACCGCGACGTGTGGCAGTTCCCGGTCGTCCTGCTCGCCGACGTGCGCTCGGTCGGCGTCCAGGGCGACGGGCGGACGTACGGCCACCCGGTCGTGCTGCGCCCGGTCACCAGCGAGGACGCGATGACCGCCGACTGGAGCCGCCTGCCGTACGAGGTCCTCGAGGCGATCAGCACGCGCATCACCAACGAGGTCCGCGAGGTCAACCGGGTCGTCGTCGACATCACCAGCAAGCCCCCGGGCACGATCGAGTGGGAGTAGGGGATCGCCCGGCCCCGCCCCATCCGGTCCGCTCCGCTCCTCCCCAGCGCCCTCTGTGGGCAAGGAAACGCTGACGTCCGTCACCGGGATCGAGTCGTGAGCCGGCGGGAGTCAGCGTTTCCCGGCAGGAACGGTGGGCGAGAGTGCGCGAATCCGACCGGGCAGACGCGCTCGCGTCCGCACCGTTGTGGGCGGGGCTCGATCCGCCACGCGCACCTTCTGCGCTCGCGCGCACCCTGCAGGGTGCGCCTCGCGGCGGAAGGTACGCCTCGCGGGTGAGCGGGTGGGTCAGGCGGCGGACGGCGCTGCGCTGGTGGCGGTCGCCTCGACGTAGCGGTGGTCGGCCCGGCGGGCGCGGTGGAGCAGCCCGAGGGCGACGAGCATGAGCACGCCGGCGAGGACCAGGGCGTACGCGCCGCCGAGGTAGCGGACGACCGCGGCGGAGGCGAGGGCCCCGAGGCCCATGGTCACGATCGCGCCCACCCGCCGGAACCACGCCGTCCCAGCGCCGCCCGCGAGGCGGCTGTCCGCGGCCAGGTTGACCATGGTCATCGTCACGACGACGGTGGACAGGTCGCGGATGCCGACGTGCTTGACCGCCGAGGCCTGCGCGCCGAGCAGCAGGGCGAGCACGCCGGTGATGACGATCATCTCCGTCGTCCCGAGCCGGCCGAGGGCGAACCACACGCCGGCCAGCGCCAGGGTTCCGATGGTCGTGCCGAGCAGCACCGCCATGGACGACCGCGGCAGCTTGACCGCGCCGTCCGACCCGCGGCGCGTGAGGCGTGAGCCCAGCGCGGCACCGAGCAGGAACGTGAGCAGCGCGACCAGGTTGTTGAGCACCGGGATGCCCTGCACGCCCATGAGCCCGAAGCCGATGAACAGCACGTTCCCGGTCATGTTGCCGGTGAAGACGCGGTCCAGCGCGAGATAGCTGACGCCGTCCACCGCGCCCGTCGCCGCCGTCAGGACCAGCAGCGCCGCCGTGTACTCGCGCTCCGCCCAGGTCTGCCCGCTCGTCGCCATCGTGGGTCCACCCGCCTCGAGTTCCTGCGTCCGGCGCCGGACACTACCGCCCGTACGGCCGCCGTCGGTGTGCCGCCGTGGCCACGGACGAAAGCCAAGGATCTGCTGAAAAGCCTTCCCTTCGGCGGGGGAGGCGTGCCAGGTTTCGTTGAACGATTCGCCGAACGCCGCCCGCATCGCGACCCGAGGAGCCCGTCCTGACGAGCCCACCAGGCACTGCCCCGACGTCCGGAGGCGCACGACTGGGTCCGCTCCTGGCCCTCGTCGCGGCCGTGCTGCTCCTGCTGCCCGGCTGCTACGCGGTGCAGTACCCCGAGCCCGCCCCGCCGCGCCCCGACCGCCCCACCGACGCGCTCGGCGACCGGGCGGTCCGCGAGGGCGGCGACCTGGTCATGGGCCTGTCGGCGGAGCCGGACAAGCTCGACCCGACGACGTCGTCGTCGCTCTACACCCGCTACGTGATGAACACGATCTGCGAGAAGCTCTACGACATCGACGCCTCGGGGAAGGTCGTGCCGCAGCTCGCGAGCGCACTGCCCGAGATCAGCGACGGCGGTCGTACGGTCACCATCGGCGTCCGCGACGGGGTGCGGTTCGCCGACGGCACCACGCTCGACGCGGCCGCGGTGAAGACCACGCTCGAGCGCAACCTCACCCTCAAGGGCTCGGCGCGCAAGAGCGAGCTCGGGCCGGTCGAGTCCGTCGAGGCGCCGTCGGCCCGCGAGGTGGTGGTGCGCTACGCGACCCCGTTCGCCCCGCTGACCGCCGCGCTCGCCGACCGGGCCGGGATGATCATGTCGCCGAAGGCGCTGTCCGACCTCGGCGACAAGTTCAGCGAGCACCCGACCTGCGTCGGCCCGTTCAGCTTCGTGTCGCGCGTCCCGCAGACGTCGATCACGGTCCGCCGCGACCCGACCTACTACGCGGCCGACCAGGTGCACCTCGACACGATCACCTACCGGATCATGTCCGACGCCAACATCCGCGCGGCCAACCTGCGCTCCGGCGACATCCAGGTCGCCGACTCGATCTCCACCCAGGACGTCGACGCGCTCGTCAAGGAGCGCGACGTGGGCCTGCTGCAGACCAGCTCGCTGGGCTACCAGGCGATGACGATCAACCTCGCCAACACCGACGGCGCCGGCGAGCCGCCGAAGCAGATCGACACCCCGCTGGCGAGCGACCCGCGCGTCCGGCTCGCGCTGGCGTACGCCGTCGACCGCGACGCGCTCGTCAACTCCGTCTTCAACAACTGGTACGAGCCGGCCTGCTCGCCGATCCCGCCCACCTCGCCGTACGCGAGCCCCGGCGGCGAGGCCTGCGTCCCGCACGACCCGGCCAGGGCCCGCGAGCTGCTGGCCCAGGCCGGCGTGCCCGTGCCGTTCCCGATCACGGTCAAGACGTCGAACACGGCGGAGGCGCTGCGCTACGCGGCGGCCCTGCAGGCGGCGCTGGAGCCCGGCGGGTTCGCGATGCGGATCGAGCCGGTGGAGTACTCGACGCTGCTCGACCAGCAGACCGCGGGCGACTTCGACGCGATCCTGCTCGGCTGGTCGGGCCGCATCGACCCGCACGGCAACATGAACAGCTTCCTGGTCACCGGCGGCGGCAACAACTACGCCGGCTACAGCAACGACGTCGTGGACGAGGGGATGGCCGAGGCCGCGCGGTCCACCGACACCGCGGAGCGGGCCCAGATCTACGGCAGGGTCATGGAGCAGGTCCGGAAGGACAACCCGATCATCTACCTCTACCGCGTCCGGAACCTCGCCGCGTACACGAGCACCGTCGGTGGCGCCGAGGTCTACCCCGACGGCGTCGTGCGGCTCAGCCGCGTCGCCTACCTGCAGGAGGGCTGAGGACGTGGCGCGCTACCTGCTGAACAAGCTCTGGCAGTCCCTGGTCACCCTGCTGCTCTCCGCGCTGGTCGTGTTCGTCGGCGTCCGCGCGCTGCCGGGCGACCCGGCCCTCGCCCTGGCCGGCGAGGAGGCGGACCCGGCGACGCTCGCGGCGACGCGGGCCGACCTGGGGCTCGACCAGCCGGTCGTCGTGCAGTTCTGGCGGTTCCTGGTCAACCTCGCCCACGGCGACCTCGGCACCTCGATCCGCACCGGCACGCCGGTCACGGACCTGCTCGCCGCGACGCTGCCCGTGACGGTCTGGCTCGCCCTGTACGCCACCGTCCTCGCGGTGATCATCGGCGTGGCCGGCGGCGCGCTGGCGGCGACCTACCGCGGGCGTTGGCCGGAGTGGCTGGCGAACGGCTTCTCCCTCGCCGGGCTCTCGGTCCCGCACTTCTGGCTCGGGCTGCTGGCGATCCTCTACCTCGCGGTCTCACTCGGGCTCTTCCCGGCCTCGGGCTACGTGCCCGTCTCCGAGAACCCGCTGCGCGCGCTCTACTACCTCACGCTGCCCGCGGTCATCCTCGGCACCGGGCTCGCCGCGGTGGTCATGCGCCAGACCCGCTCGTCGATGCTGGAGACGCTCTCCACCGACTACGTCCGGACGGCGCGGGCGAAGGGGCTGCCTCGCGGCAAGGTGTTGCGCGACTACGCGCTGCGCAACTCCCTGATCGTCGTCGTGACGATCATCGGGCTGCAACTGGGCGGTCTGATCTCCGGCGCGGTCGTGACCGAGCGCATCTTCGGGCTGCCCGGCTTCGGCAAGCTGACGCTCGACTCGGTCTTCAGCCGGGACTACCCGGTCATCCAGGCGGTGGTGGTCGTCGTCACCGCCGCGTACATCCTGATCAACCTGGCGGTGGACGTGCTCTACAGCGTGATCAACCCGCGGATCCGCGTCGGAGGGGAGTCCTAGTGGCGATCCAGGTGGTCCCGGCCGAGGCCGTCGCGGCCTCGAGCACGGGCCCGGCCGGACCGGCCGGCCTCGGCGACGGGCGCCGCCGGGTGCTGCGCAGCCTGCTGCGCAACCCGCTCGGTCTCGTCGGGGGCGGTCTGCTGCTGGTCGTCGTCCTCGTCGCGGTGCTGGCCCCCGTCCTCGCGCCCTACCCGCCCAGCCAGGTGCACTTCGACACCCCGTTCCAGCGGATCGGCACGGTCGGCTTCTGGCTCGGCAGCGACGACCTCGGCCGCGACACGCTGTCCCGCGTCATCTACGGCACCCGCGCCTCGCTCGAGGTGGGCGTGCTCTCGGTCGCGCTCGCGATGGTCGTCGGGGTGCCGCTGGGCCTGGTCTCGGGCTGGTGGCGCACGCTCGACGCCTTCGTCTCCCGGCTGACCGACCTGCTGCTGGCCTTCCCGTTCCTCATCCTCGCGGTCGGTCTGGCCGCGATCCGCGGGGCGAGCCTCACCAACGCCGCGCTCGCGCTCGGCATCGCCCAGGTGCCGACGATGATCCGCGTCGTGCGGGCGGAGACGCTGCGCTGGCGGGGGGCCGACTTCGTGTCGTCAGCCCGGGCGATGGACGCCGGCAGCGGCTGGATCCTGTTCCGTCACATCCTGCCGAACTCGGCCTCGGCCGTCATCGTGCAGGCCACGGTGATCATGCCGGTCGCCATCATCGGGGAGGCGACGCTGTCGTTCCTCGGGCTCGGCATCCGGCCACCCGCCCCGAGCCTGGGGATCATGCTCTCCGACGCCCAGCAGTACATCTTCCGCGCGCCCTCGGCCGCGGTCATCCCCGGCGTGACGATCGCTCTGATCTGCCTCGCCTTCAACTTCTTCGGCGACGCGCTGCGCGACGCCCTCGACCCGAGCACCGCGAGCCGCTGATGCCCTCCACGCCCGTCACCTCCGCCTTCTCTTCGGCACCCTTCTCGTCTGCTCCGCCCGCTCCGCTCACGCGCCCCGACCTGCGCGGCACCTTCGGGATGGTGGCCAGCACGCACTGGCTCGCCAGCGCGACCGGCCAGTCCGTCCTCGAACGCGGCGGGAACGCCTTCGACGCCGCCGTCGCGGCGGCCTTCGTGCTGCACCTGGTCGAGCCGCACCTCAACGGCCCGGGCGGCGACCTCAGCGCGCTGATCAGCGTGGCCGGCGACACCGCCGGGCCGCAGGTGCTCGTCGGGCAGGGCCCGGCCCCGGCCGGGGCGAGCGTCGAGCACTACCGCGCCGAGGGCCTCGACCTCGTCCCCGGGGCGGGGGGCCTCGCGGCCGCGGTGCCCGGCGCGGTGGACGCCTGGCTGCTGCTGCTGCGCGACCACGGGACGTTCGAGCTGGCCGACGTCTGGTCGTACGTGCTGTCCTACGCCGAGCAGGGGTACCCCCTCGTCGAGCGGGTCGCGGCGACCGTGGCCTCGGTGCGCGAGCTGTTCGAGCGGCACTGGCCGACCTCGGCGGACTTCTGGCTCGTGGACGGCCAGCCCCGCCCGACGGGCACCCTCATGACCAACCCCGCCTACGCGGCGGTCCTGCGCGGCCTGCTCGACGCCGGCTTCGCCGCGAGCGGCCGCGAGGGGCGGATCGAGGCGGCCCGGACCGCGTGGGCGACCGGCGTCGTCCCGCGCGCGGCCAGCGCGCTGCTCGCCCGCCCGCACCGGCACTCCGACGGCGCCGACCACGCCGGCGTGATCACCCCGGCCGACTTCGCGGCGCACCGCGCGACCTGGGAGCCGGCGGCGACGGCCGAGTTCCGCGGGTGGACGGTGGCCAAGAACGGGCCCTGGGGCTCCGGGCCCGTCCTGCTCCAGGCGCTGCGCATCCTCGAGGGCTACCCCGACGACGAGCTCGACCCGCAGACCGTCGTCGGCGCCCACCACCTGATCGAGGCGCTCAAGCTCGCGCTGGCCGACCGCGACGCCTGGTACGGCGACCCCGACCCGGCCGGCGACGAGCTGGCCGTGCCGCTCGACGTCCTGCTTTCCGACGCGTACGCCGTCGAGCGTCGCGCGCTGATCGGTGAGCGGGCGTCCGAGCGCCCGACGCCGGGCGCCGTGCCAGACCGGACCCCGTACCAGGCCCCGCTGCGCGAGGAGTCGCCCGACCCGGACGCCGAGGGCGTGGGGGAGCCGACGGTCGCGAAGAGCGGCGAGACCCGCGGTGACACCTGCCACGTCGACGTCGTCGACCGCTGGGGCAACCTCGTCTCGGCCACGCCGAGCGGCGGCTGGCTGCAGTCGTCGCCGCACGTCCCCGAGCTCGGCTTCTGCCTCGGCACCCGTCTGCAGATGACATGGCTCGACGAGGACTCGCCCTCGGCGCTGCGCCCCGGCCGCCGGCCGCGCACCACGCTGAGCCCGACCCTGCTGCTGCGCGACGGTGTCGGCGTCTCCGCGCTGGGCACGCCGGGCGGCGACCAGCAGGACCAGTGGCAGCTGGCCTACCTGCTGCGCACCCTGGTCGGGGGCTGGACGCCGCAGCAGGCGATCGACGCGCCGACCCTGCACACCACGGCCATGGCGGGCTCGTTCTGGCCGCGGCTGTGGGTCCCGCGCGGCGTCGTCGCGGAGGACCGGCTCGGGACCGAGGTGATCGAGGGCCTGGCCGCGCGCGGCCACGTCGTCACGACGGTGCCCGGCTGGACCCTGGGCCGGCTGTCGTCGGTGACCCGGGACCCGGCGACCGGCGAGCTCGGCGCAGCGGCGAACCCGCGCGGCGAGCAGGGTTACGCGGTGGGGCGCTGATGAGCGCCGAGCGCGCGTCCGGGGGTCCCGTGCCCGAGGTTCCCGTGCTCGAGGTGCGCGACCTCGAGGTCGGCTACCGCACCGAGGGCGAGCTGCGCACCGTCCTGCACGGCGTCTCGTTCATGATCGGCGCCGGCGAACGTCTCGCCGTGGTGGGGGAGTCCGGCTCGGGGAAGTCCACGACCGCCGCCGCGGTCCTCGGGCTGCTGCCCGGCTCGGGCCGGGTGACGGGCGGGTCGGTTTGGTTCAAGGGCGAGGACATCACGCGCGCCACCGGCCAGCGCCTGCTGCGGCTGCGCGGCCGCGAGGTCGGGCTCGTGCCGCAGGACCCGATGTCCAACCTCAACCCCGTGCTGCGGGTGGGGCGTCAGATCAGCGAGACCCTTGTCGCGCACGGGCTCGCGACCGGCGCGGAGGCCCGGGACCGGGCCGTCGAGCTCATGGGCGAGGCCGGCATCCCCGACGCCGCCCGCCGGGCGCGGCAGTATCCGCACGAGTTCTCCGGCGGCATGCGGCAGCGCGTGCTGATCGCGATCGGCCTGGCCTGCTCCCCGGAGCTGCTCGTGGCCGACGAGCCGACCTCGGCGCTGGACGTGACGGTGCAGCGCCAGATCCTCGACCACCTGGAGACGCTCCGCGCCGCCCACGGCACGTCGCTGATGCTCATCACCCACGACCTGGGGCTGGCGGCCGACCGGGCCGACACCGTCGTGGTCATGTCGCAGGGCCACGTCGTCGAGGCGGGTCCCACGGCGCAGATCCTGCGCGACCCCCAGCACGAGTACACCCGCCGCCTCGTCGCGGCCGCCCCGTCGGTGACGTCCGCACGGGCCCGGGCCTCCGTCCGCGCCACGGACCGGCCCGCCGGTCCCGCGTCCGAGTCCGGGTCGCCGGCCGAGGACGTGCTGCTGGAGGCGGTGGGCCTGACCAAGCGCTACCGGCTCCGCGGCCAGCGCGGTCAGGAGGTCACCGCGCTCGACGACGTCTCGTTCTCCGTGGGCCGGGGCCGGACGACCGCCGTCGTCGGGGAGTCGGGCTCGGGCAAGACGACCGCGGCGCAGATCGTGCTCGGCCTCGAACGGCCGACCGCCGGCGAGGTCCGCATCGACGGCGAGGTGGTCGAGACCGCGCGCGGTGCCCGCCGCCGCGCGATCCGGCGGGCCATGCAGCCCGTGTTCCAGGACCCGTACGCCTCGCTCGACCCCACGTACTCGATCGAGCACGTCGTCGACGAGCCGCTGCGGGTGGCCCGGGTCGGGGACCGTGCGTCCCGCCGGCGCCGGGTCGGGGAGCTGCTGGACCAGGTGGCGCTGCCCGGGTCCCTGGCGCAGCGCCGGCCGAACGAGCTCTCGGGCGGCCAGCGGCAGCGCGTCGCGATCGCCCGGGCGCTGGCCCTCGAGCCGCGGCTGGTGGTGTGCGACGAGGCGGTGTCCGCCCTCGACGTGCTGGTTCAGGAGCAGACCCTCACCCTGCTGGCGGACCTGCAGGACCGGCTCGGCCTGACGTACCTCTTCATCACCCACGACCTCGCCGTCGTGCGCCAGCTCGCCGACGAGGTGCTGGTCATGCAGCAGGGCCGGGTCGTCGAGCGGGGCAGCGTCGACGCCGTGTTCGCCGCCCCGCAGACCGACTACACGCGCAGCCTGCTCGACGCGATCCCCGGGGCCGAGTTCTTCGCGGCGTCCAAGGGCTGACCCGCCCGGGCCGCTGACCTCAGGGGACGTTCCTCAGAACGTGCCGTCCTCGCGCCGCGGCGGGTCGGTCGGGCGCGGTGCCGCGACCGGCTCCTCCCACGGCGCGGGGGCCGGGGCCTGCGTCGGAGCCTGGGCGCCCGGGGCCTGGGACCACGGCGGGCCGCCGGCGCCCCACACGGGGTCGCCGACCTGGCCCATCGGTGCGGTGGGGGCGAGGTTCTCCTCGGGCATCAGGAACAGCGCGACGAGGTAGAGGACGACCGGCACGCCGGTGAAGAGCGTGAGGACGACCGTGAGGATCCGGACGAGGGTCGCGTCCATGTTGAGGTACGAGGCGACCCCGCCGCAGACACCGCCGATGTAGCGGTCGGTGCGGCTGCGGCGGAGCAGCCTGGGGCCGTAGGGCGGCTGGTTCATGAGGTGCCTTTCCTAGGAGCGACGGGACAGGACGAGGCCGGCGACGCCGACCACGACGAGGACGACGGGGGTGACGATCTTGACGAGCCCCCAGCTGACGGGGGCGACCAGGGCGTCCGCGAGGACCGCGAGGGCCAGGCCGAGGAAGCAGACCCCGGTGACGAGGGCGACGACGTCGTAGCGCTTCACGAGCGGACCTCGACGACGCCGGTGTCGAGCATCAGGTCGAGGGTGAGCGTGTGCTGCCCTGCGGCCGTCGGCACGAGCACCTTGTCGCCGACCAGCTCGGAGCCGGACGCGACGTGGGCGTCGTACGCCTGCACGTCCCCGGTGTCGACGGCGTAGTGGAGGACGACCCCCGTCCCGGGCGGGGTCTGGACCACGATCCGGCCGGTGTCGACCTGGGCGTGGTAGGCCGCGTCGGACGTCAGTGCGAGCCCGGTCAGGTCCACCTGCAGGTCGCCCACGTCGAGGCGGTCGCCGGCCACCGGGAACGCGGCGGCCGAGGTGTAGGCGACCGGGTGGTCGAACAGGCCCGTGGCCGGGGTCGCCGGGCCGGCCGTGGGCCCGGGCAGGCCGGACACGACCACCGTGGCGAGGGCGAGGAGCACCCCGGCCGGCAGCAGCCCACGGGCACGACCCCAGCGCGTGGCCGCCAGGAGCCCGAGGGCGACGACCGCCAGGCCGACGCCGGCGTAGACGGCGAGGTCGACGGTGGCGCCGAGCTGGTCGGCGACGCCCAGGCCGAGCCAGGCGAGGCCGAGCGCCAGGACCGTGCCGAGACGCAGGCGGCGGGCCGCGAGGCTCGTCCCGCGGCGGACCGCCGGCAGGGGTACGGGCTCGGGCTCGGTGTAGAGCCCGACCGGGTCGGCCTCGGCGAGGAACGCCGCCCGCGCCAGCTCGTCGGCGTCCGGCGGGCGGACCGGGTCCGCCCCGGCGTACGCCTGGGGAGCGGTCGGCACGGGCGTCCAGCCCGTCTCCGGAGCCTGTCCGAGGGCGGTGTCCTGAGCGTGTCGAAGGGCGGTGTCCTGAGCCAGTCGAAGGGTGGGGAGGGGTTCCGGCGCGGCCGGTCCGGGGCTCCAGACCCCGCTCTGGACCTCGCGGACCCGGGTCTGCCAGGCGGCGGCGGCCTGGGTGAAGGGGGTGACGGGACCCGACCAGGGCACGGACGGGGCGGCCGGGGCCAGCGCGGCCGGGGACCCCGGACCGTAGGCACCGGGCTGACCACGGCCGGCGTCGCGGGCCCGGCGCGCCCGGGGCCGGTGGTAGCCGAACCACCAGAGCGCCGCGAGGGCGAGCGCGGGGGCGACCCCGAACGGGCTGACCGCGCCGAAGATGCCGAAGGAGATGATGCAGGCGACCACGACGAGGGCGATCCACAGCTCGCGGGGCCAGCGGGCGGCCGCACCGCCGAGCAGGTCGTCGACCGCGGCGCGCTGCGTGCCGGCGACCGGCAGCAGCAGCCAGGCGGCCAGGTAGAGCACGACGCCGACGCCGCCGGTGAGCGCCAGCAGCACGAACCCGACGCGGACGAGGACGGGGTCGAGACCCCATCGCTCGGCGACGCCGCCGCAGACGCCGGCCAGCTTGGTGTCACCGGCGGAGCGCTGGACCGTGCTGAACGTGGGCATGGGTCCATCCTGCCCATCCGGGGGCGCGCTGGGCATCGGGGACGACCCCCGTCCGCCCCGTAGCCGGCACCCTCGGACCGCCCGTCGCCGTCGTCGGTGGTCCCCGCGTTCCGGGGTCGCTCGGGGACGTCCCTGCTGGTCGCACGCGGGTGCGGGTGGGACCCTGGAGAGGCCATGACGACACTCGAGCCGGGACGCGCGCCGCAGCAGGTCACCGCTGCCGCCGAGCCGGCACCCGCCTCGTACGCCGCCCGCCCGCCTGCCCCCGCGACCCCCGGGGCCGGGCTCGAGGCGGGCGCTCCCGCCGCGCCCACCACCCCGCCGGTCCGGCGCGCCGTCCGGGTCAGCGAGGGCGCCGTCCTCGGCGGGGTCTGCATGGGGCTCGCGCAGTACTTCGGCTGGCCGGTGCTCGTCGTCCGGATCGTCTTCGTCGGGCTGGCCCTGGCCCAGTTCTTCGGGGTGCTCGCGTACGGGGCCCTCTGGCTCCTGATGCCGGCCGCCACCACCGCCACCGCCCCCGGTCTGGAGTCGGCGACGCGCACGGGTCTGCGGCCCGGGGGCAAGACGCGGCGACCGGTGGACTGGGGCACCGTCCTCGCCCTGGCCGCGCTCGGCACGGGGCTGCTGTGGCTCGTGCAGACGAGCGGGCTCGGGGTGTCGCAGCGGCTCTTCTGGCCGGTCGCGTTCGCCTGCGCCGGCGCCGCCCTCGTGTGGCGCCAGGCCGACACCTCCGCGCAGCAGCGGTGGCGCGCCGAGGCCGGCGGGCGCGTGTGGCTCGCGCCCCTCGTCGCCCGTGGCGGTTGGCCGGCCCTCGTCCGCGTGATCGTCGGGCTCGGCCTGGTCGGCGCGGCGTTCGGTCTGGTCGTCGCGCAGTACAACCAGCTCTCCCAGCTCCCGCAGGTCCTGGCCATGACCCTGCTGGCCCTCGCCGGGCTCGCCGTCGTGCTCGCTCCCTGGCTGCACCGCTCGCGCAGCGCGCTGAACGAGGCCCGGGCCGAGAAGGTGCGCGCCGACGAGCGCGCCGACATGGCCGCCCACCTGCACGACTCCGTGCTCCAGACGCTCGCGCTCATCCAGCGCCAGGCCGAGGACCCGCGCGCGGTCCAGCAGCTCGCCCGCCGCCAGGAACGCGAGCTCCGCGGCTGGCTCTACGCCGACGACGTCCCCGAGGCCAGCCTCCGCGCCGCCCTCACCGCGGCCGCCGCCGAGGTCGAGGACGAGCGGGGCGTGCCGGTCGAGGTCGTCATGGTCGGCGACTGCGAGACCTCCGACGCCGTCCAGGCCCTGGTCCGGGCCGCCCGCGAGGCGATGGTCAACGCGGCCAAGCACTCGGGGGCGGACAAGATCGACGTCTACGCCGAGGTCACCGACACCGAGATCGAGGTCTTCGTCCGCGACCGCGGGGCGGGCTTCGACGTCGACGCCGTGGCCGACGACCGCTACGGCGTGCGCGGGAGCATCCTGAACCGCATGACCCGGCACGGTGGCCGGGCGAGCATCCGTTCCCGGCCCGGGGACGGCACCGAGGTACGACTGGAGGTCACCCGATGACGCAGCCCGACGGCCTGGCTCAGGCCGGCGCGAGCCCCGCGGCGTCCGACGAGACGACGCAGCCCGCACGCGGTCCGCTGCGCGTGGTGGTCGTCGACGACCACGCGATGTTCCGTACGGGGGTCAAGGCCGAGATCGGTCGTTCCCTGGACGTCGTCGGCGAGGCCGAGGACGTCGAGTCTGCCGTCCGGGTCGTGGTCGCGACCCACCCCGACGTCGTGCTGCTCGACGTCCACCTGCCCGGCGGCGGCGGCGTCGAGGTGCTGCGCCGGGTGCACGAGCGGGAGCCGGACCAGCGCTTCCTCGCGCTGTCGGTCTCCGACGCCGCGGAGGACGTCATCGGCGTCATCCGCGGGGGAGCGCGCGGCTACGTCACCAAGTCGATCAGCGGTCCCGAGCTCGTCGACGCCGTCCGCCGCGTCGCCGAGGGCGACGCCGTCTTCTCCCCGCGCCTCGCGGGCTTCGTCCTCGACGCCTTCTCCGGCGCCATCGACGTCGCCGCCGTCGACGAGGACCTCGACCGGCTCTCCGTCCGCGAGCGCGAGGTCATGCGCCTGATCGCGCGCGGCTACGCGTACAAGGAGGTGGCGAAGGAGCTGTTCATCTCGATCAAGACCGTCGAGACCCACGTCAGCAGCGTGCTGCGCAAGCTGCAGCTCTCCAACCGCCACCAGCTCACGCGCTGGGCCACCGACCGCCGTCTCGTCTGAACCGGCCGCGCCCTCGTACGGAAGGGCGTCCGTACGCGTCTGCTCGCTCTCGGGAAGTCTGCACGCGTTCGAACGCGCGCAGATGACCCAAGAGCGAGCAGACGTGGGTCGGGCCCAGGAAGCACAGAACCCCGGCCGGTCCGAGGACCAGCCGGGGTTCGTGCGTACGGGGTGGTGCGTCAGGCGCGGGCGCCCCGGGCGCGCACGCGGGTGTAGATGAGGAGCACGATGATCGCGCCGATGATCGACCCGATGATGCCGGCCGGCTGCAGGAAGCTGTTGCCGTTCTTGAAGATCAGGTAGCCGATGAAGCCACCGACGAACGACCCGATGATCCCGAGCAGGATGGTCATGGGGATGGACATCGACTGACGGCCGGGGACGATCAGACGCGCGAGCGCGCCGGCGATGAGGCCGATGACGATGAGGCTGATGATGAGTCCGAGCATGTGGTTCTCCTGTGCTGGTGGGACCGCGCCGGGTGGGGTTCGGCGTTGAGCCGGGGCGCGGTTCTCGCGTCATAACTTTAGGGCATCAGCCCCTCCGGACCTCGCGTCCTCAGGGGCGCGTCCATGTCGCAACCAGGGCTGATCAGGTCTTTCCCGTAGGTTTGCGCCATGGATGTGGCGCACCACCTGCTGGTGCTGCTGCACCTGGTGGCCTTCGCCGCGCTGCTCGGCGGCGCGCTCGTGCAGCTCCGCAGCCGGGATCCCGAGATCAGCACGGCCATGCTGCACGGTGCGTGGGTCGCGCTGGCCAGCGGTGTGGCGCTGTGGGTGCTGGCCGGGACGTTCGACGTGCGGGTCGAGCTGTGGGCGATGGTGGTCAAGACCGCGGTGTCCGCGTTCGTCACGCTGCTCGTCGTCCTCAACCGCCGGTTCTTCACCATCCCGCCCGGCCTGCTGCGGCTGATCACGCTGCTCGTGCTCGCCGAGGCGGCCGTCGCGGTGTTCTGGTGAGCAGAGCCGCATCCGGCCGGGGGATCATGGAGGTCGACCCGATCGGTGTCGACGTCCCCGAGGAGGGTCTGTGAGGCTGTCCGCCCGCGTGGACTACGCGCTGCGCGCCATGAGCGAGCTCGCGGCCGCCGGCACGCCGAGGACCGTGGACCAGCTCGCGGCGGCGCAGCACATCCCGAACAAGTACCTGGAAAGCATCCTCGGCGAGCTCCGCCGCGACGGGCTGCTCCGGAGCCAGCGCGGGCCCGAGGGCGGCTACCGGCTGGCACGTCCGGCCGAGGACATCAGCATCGCCGACGTCATCCGCGCCCTCGACGGCGAGCTCGCCAACGTCCGCGGCAGCCGCCCGGAGAACCTCGAGTACGCCGGCGCTGCGCAGTCGCTGCAGCAGGTCTGGATCGCCCTGCGCGCTTCCGAGCGCCAGATCCTCGAGGGCGTCTCGCTGGCGCACGTCGCCCGCAACGAGATGCCCGAGCTCGTCGCCGGCCTGGTCGCCGACCCCGCGGCCTGGAGCTGATCTCCGCGGAAGCCCGGTCCTCGGAAGGATCCGCGACGACCTCCTGACGGCGTCTACGATGGGCGACTATTCCTAGCGGCGTGCTGGGGAACCTCGACCAAGGAACGTCCGATGCGCAAGCTCATCGTCCTCGCCGTCGTCGGCTTCTTCGCCCAGCTCGTCGACGGCAGCCTCGGGATGGGGTACGGCGTCACTTCGTCGACGCTGCTGATCATCGCGGGCCTCACGCCGGCGGCCGCGTCGGCCTCGGTACACTTCTCCGAGCTCGGCACGAACCTCGCCTCCGGCTTCTCGCACTGGAGGCTGAAGAACGTCGACTGGCGCGTGGTCGCGCGCATCGCCGGACCGGGCGCGGTCGGCGCGTTCCTCGGGGCGACACTCCTCTCCCATCTCTCGACCGAGGCGGCGGCCCCGGTCATGGCGGTCATCCTGGCGCTGCTGGGGGCGTACATCCTGGTCCGCTTCGTGCTCGGCGTCCGCCCGCGGATCGCCGGCCACCCGGGGATGAAGCTGCTCGCCCCGCTCGGCCTGGTCGCGGGCTTCGTGGACGCGACCGGCGGCGGGGGCTGGGGCCCGGTGGCCACGCCGGCGCTCCTCACCGACGGTCGGCTCGCGCCTCGCAAGGTGATCGGCTCGGTCGACACCTCCGAGTTCGCGGTGAGCGCGGCGGCGAGCCTCGGCTTCCTCTTCGGGCTCGGCGCCGCCGGCATCAGCTGGGGCCTCGCCCTCGCGCTGCTGGCCGGCGGCCTGGTCGCCGCCCCGCTGGCCGCGTACCTCGTCCGCGTCGCCCCGACCCACCTGCTCGGCGTCGCCGTGGGCGGGATGATCCTGCTCAGCAACGTGCGCACCCTGCTCAAGTCCGCCGACGCCGGGGACGCCGCCCGCTTCTCCGTCTACGGCGCGATCCTCCTGGTCACCCTGGTCGGCCTCTACGTGGCGACCCAGCGCCACCGTCGCAAGGCCGAGGCGACGGCCGAGGAGAAGGTCTCCGCAGAGGTCTGACCTACAACAGGGGCCGGAAAGGCGTCAGCACCGTCTCGCTGACCTTGGCCAGCGGGTGCCGCGCGCGCCACTTCTCCCACGTCATCTCGACCGTGTTCGACGAGTCGACCTCGAAGATCGTCTCCAGCTGCTGCGCGACCGCCTCGTTGTAGATCTCGGCGTTGATCTCGTAGTTGCCGTGCAGGCTCAGCCGGTCGATGTTCGCCGTGCCGATGGTCGACCACTGCCCGTCGATGGTCGCGGTCTTCGCGTGCACCATCGCGTCCTGGTAGAGGAAGAGCCGGACGCCGCCGCGCAGCAGCACGCCGTAGAAGCCGCGGGAGACCCAGTCGGCGACCACGTGGTTGGACTCGGCCGGGATGATGATCCGCACGTCGACCCCTCGGCGGGCGGCGCGCACGAGCGCCCGGACCATGTCGGAGTCGGGGATCAGGTAGGCGTGCGTCATGTAGATGTGGTGCGAGGCCCGGTCGAGCGCCTCCAGGTACATGGCCCGGATGGGGTAGACGAGGTTGCGCGGGATGTTGCGGTGCACCCGCAGGTCCGGGTGCCAGGTGTGGCCACCGAGGTCGGGCAGCGAGGCGCGGCGGCGGGAGGCGTACAGGTTCCAGTAGTCGATGAACGCGTTCTGGAGCTCCCACACGGCGTCGCCGGTCAGTCGCGCGTGGGTGTCGCGCCAGTCGGTCGCGTAGAGGCTGCCGATGTTGTAGCCGCCGACGAAGCCCACCGCGTCGTCGACCACGAGGATCTTGCGGTGATCGCGCCCGCTGTTGCGCAGCGGGCGGAACGGCGAGGCGATCAGCGGGTGGCGCCGGACGGCGACGTTCCGGGGGAGCTTGTAGAAGCTGGGCCGCACGACGAGGTTGGCGAAGTGGTCGTACGCGACGTAGACCTTCACCCCGCGGTCGGCCGCGGCGACGAGGGCGTCCTTGAAGGCCTGCCCGATCGGGTCGCCCTTCCAGATGAACGTCTCGAAGAACACGCGCGACCTCGCCTGCCCGATCGCGTCGAGCATGTCGCGGTAGAGGTCCTCGCCGTAGGTGTAGACGGTGACCTCGGAGGCGCCCGCGGTGATCACGCGCGGCGGCACCCGCGGGAAGTGCACGGGACGCCGGCCGCGCTTGCGGTAGACGTCGACGGCGACGAGGGTCAGCATCGTCGCGCCCTGCACGGCGGCGACCGCGAGAGCGGTCCGGCGTACGACGGAGGCCACCGTCCACCGTCGCCACCGCATGGTCTCAGCGTACGCAGCCGCGGGCTGCGTCGACGTCCGACGTCAGAGGGCGGCACTAGTCTGGGACGGTCATGAGTAGCCCCACCGTCGCGCCCGCAGCCACCGCCGAGCACGAGGGGACGGGGCAGCCCGCACGGGCCCGACGACCCCGCGGGGACGAGCTCCTCGAGGGCCTCAACCCGCCCCAGCGCGACGCCGTCCTGCACGAGGGCGCACCGGTCCTCGTCGTCGCCGGCGCCGGCTCGGGCAAGACCCGCGTGCTGACGCGGCGGATCGCGTACCTCGTCTCCGAGCGCCACGCGCACCCCGCGTCGGTCCTGGCGATCACCTTCACCAACAAGGCCGCCGCCGAGATGCGCGGCCGCGTGCTGGAGCTCGTGGGCAACCGGGCCAAGCTGATGTGGGTCTCGACCTTCCACTCCGCGTGCGTGCGCATCCTGCGCGCCGAGATCGGCCGCTTCGGCCTGACGCGGTCGTTCTCGATCTACGACGACGCCGACAGCAAGCGGCTGATGCAGCTCGTGGCCAACGACCTCGACCTCGACACCAAGAAGTTCCCGGTGCGGATGCTGATGAGCTGGGTCTCGAACAACAAGAACGAGCTCGTCGACCACGAGACGGCCAAGAGCCGGGCCGAGACGCCCCTCGACATCGAGCTGGCGGCCGCGTACGGGGAGTACCAGCGGCGCCTGACCGCGGCCAACGCGCTCGACTTCGACGACCTGATCATGACGACGGTGCACCTGATCCAGGCGTTCCCGGACCTGCGAGAGACGCTGCGGCGCCGCTTCCGCCACGTGCTCGTCGACGAGTACCAGGACACCAACCACGCCCAGTACGTCCTCGTCCGCGAGCTCTGCGGCGAGGACGAGGAGGGCAGCCCGGCGGGTGGCGCCGACGGCCGGGCGATCTCCGCCCCCGAGCTGATGGTCGTCGGCGACTCCGACCAGTCGATCTACGCGTTCCGCGGCGCGACGATCCGCAACATCAACGACTTCGAGACCGACTTCCCGGGCGCGGAGGTGATCATGCTCGAGCAGAACTACCGCTCGACGCAGACGATCCTCAGCGCCGCGAACGCGGTGATCCGGCTCAACCCGGGACGCAAGCCCAAGAACCTGTGGTCCGACGCCGGGGACGGGCCGCTGATCCAGGGCTACGTCGCCGACACCGAGCACGACGAGGCGCAGTTCGTCGCCGGCGAGGTCGCGCGCCTGCGGGACGCGGGGGAGGGCCGCCTCGGCGACGCCGCCGTCTTCTACCGCACCAACGCGCAGTCGCGCACCTTCGAGGAGGTGTTCATCCGCAGCGGCCTGGCGTACAAGGTCGTCGGCGGCGTCCGCTTCTACGAGCGGCGCGAGGTCCGCGACGCGATCGCGTACCTGCGGGCGATCAGCAACCGCGCCGACGACGTCTCCGTGCGCCGGATCCTCAACGTGCCCAAGCGCGGCATCGGCGACAAGGCCGAGGGCGCGGTGTCGGAGCTCGCGGCGCGGGAGCGCATCAGCTTCGGCGAGGCGCTGCGCCGGGTGGACGACATCCCGGGGCTCGCGACCCGGTCGGCCAACCAGATCCGGGGCTTCGCCGCCCTGCTCGACGCGCACGAGGCGATGGTCGCCGAGAACGCGCCGGCCGACGCGATCCTGACCAGCGTGCTCGACCGGTCCGGCTACCTGTCCGAGCTGCAGGACTCCGCCGACCCGCAGGACCAGACCCGGCTGGAGAACCTGGTCGAGCTGGTGAACGTGTCGCGCGAGTTCGTGGACGGGGTCGCGGCGCTCGCGGCCGACGGCTTCGACGCGACCGACCTCGCCGATCTGCCGGCCCTGTCGGACGACGTCCTCGACCCGGAGGCCGACCTCGCGGCCGGCGCGGCCGAGCCGGACCCGTCGCTGGGTGCGTTCCTCGAGCGGGTGGCCCTGGTGGCCGACAGCGACCAGATCCCCAGCGACCACGGCGGTCAGGGCGTCGTCACGCTGATGACCCTGCACACGGCCAAGGGCCTGGAGTTCGACCAGGTCTTCCTCACCGGGCTCGAGGAGGGGATCTTCCCCCACCAGCGGGCGCTGCAGGACCCCGACGAGCTGGCGGAGGAGCGCCGGCTGGCGTACGTCGGCATCACGCGTGCGCGCAAGCGGCTGCACGTCTCGCGCGCGATCACGCGCGCCGCGTGGGGCACGCCGCAGCACAACCCGGCGAGCCGGTTCCTGGACGAGATCCCCGCGACGCTCGTCCACTGGCAGCGCACCGAGCGCGCGGTGACGAGCTGGCGGAACACGTCGGCGACGTCGAGCGGCGGCGCCTGGCGCGACCGGTCGGGGCCCAGCGGCGTCAAGGCCCGGGTCCGGACGATCCCGGTCGTCGCGGCGGGCGACCGCGTCCTGCACGCCACCTTCGGCATGGGCAAGGTGCTGAGCACCTCCGGCGACGGCGAGGACGTGAAGGCCGACGTCGACTTCGGCTCGAGCGGCGTCAAGCGGCTCGCCCTCAAGTACGCGCCGCTGGAAAAGCTCTAGCCCTCGAGAACGAGATCGGGCCGCTCCCCGTGAGGGAAGCGGCCCGAAGGCGTGGCTTGGGTGTCGGCCGGCAGACGCCTCTCGGCGAGTGGCCGCTCGTGGCGGCTATGGGTGAAGCCCGGGGGTCCTGCACCGGCCGACGCGAGGTACAAGGCGGTTGGCGGCGGCGGTATTCCGACGTCCTCGAAAAACTTCCGCGAACCGGACGACCTACGGGTTGAGGTCGTGCGCCTTCAGCCAGGAGAGCGGGTTGACCGCGCGGTAGACGTCGCCCGGGGTGACGCCGGCGGGGTAGATCTCGAAGTGGACGTGGGGGCCGAAGGTGCGCCCGGTCATGCCGATCGCGCCGACGGTCTCGCAGCCGGTGACGTTCTGGCCGACCTGGACCGACACCGTCGACATGTGCGCCATCAGGCTCTGCGTGCCGTCGGAGTACTTGATCGCCACGTAGTTGCCGGCCCAGCCGCTGGCCGGACCGCGCCCGGCGTTGGTCACGACGCCGGAGGCCGGGGCCCGCAGGGTGGTGCCGATCGGGGCGGCGAAGTCGAAGCCGGTGTGGTAACGCGCCCAGCTGCCGACCTGGCCGAACGTGGCGGCGACGCGGTAGCTGGCCGCGGGGAGGCAGCTCTTGCCCTTGGCGCCGGCGGTGTCGCCCGGCTCGTCCGTCGTGGTGGTCGACGGCTTCTCGCCGGCGGCGAGCCGACGGGCCTGCTTCTGGGCCTCGTCGGAGGTCTCGGCCAGCTCCTTCTCCCGCTGGTCGACCTGCTTGCCGGCCGCGGCGGCGTCGATCTTGTCGTCGGTCTTCGCGAGCTCCTCGGCGCGCTGGTCGGCCAGGCTCTTGACCTTGGCCGGGTCGAGCGGCTCGCGGGTGATCGAGCGGCTGGTCAGCGACGCGCCGTCACGGGCCCCGGAGACGGCGGGGGCGGAGGTCTGCGGCACGGGGCCGGCGGTCTCCTGCGCGTTGCCCGTCAGGGCGAACGATCCAGCGACCCCCAGGCCGAGGACCGAGACCGCGAGCGCCGCGGCGCCGTGCTGCACCCAGCCACGCCGGTCGGAGCGGACGTCCTCGAGGAGCGCTCGCTTGGCGTGGTCGCGCTGCGGCGGAAGCGTTCTCGGCACTGATCACCTCGTGCAGCGGGCAGGGCTCGACGCCGTGCCGCCGCGGTTCGTGGGGGGTCTCGCGGACGGGATGGGTCCCGTTCGCCACCAGGGGGGAGCGACGAGCGGGCCGCGAGAACCATAACGGAACCGTAACGGGAGGCCAAGTGACGGCGTACCACCGTTGAAACTGGTACTACCACTCCATTGGGGCTGTGCCCTCGACGTGACGGCGGTCCGGGATCAGTGCGTCCGGACGCCGATGCTCTGCAGCCAGGGGGTGGGGTCGACCGCCTTGTAGACGTCGCCGTACTTGACCCCGACGGGGTAGAGCTCGAAGTGCAGGTGCGCGCCGAAGGCCCGGCCGGTCTGACCGACGTAGCCGATCACCTGGCCCGCCTGCACGGTCTGACCGGTGGTCGCGGCCATCCGCGACATGTGCGAGTACATCGTGGTCTGTCCGTCGGCGTGACGCACGGCCACGTGGTTGCCGGCCCAGTCGCCGGTGTTACCGGCGAAGACGACGACGCCCGGCAGCACCGAGTGGATCGGCGTCCCGTACGCCGCCCGGAAGTCGAGCCCGGTGTGGTAGCGCGACCAGTGGCCGTACTCGCCGAACTTGGAGCCGACGACACCGGTCGAGATCGGCAGCGTGCCGGTCGTGCCGGCGGGCAGCGTGCCGGCCGTCCCCGTCACCGGGGTGGTGGCCTGGGTGCTCAGGGTCGGGTCGGTCAGCGTGGGGTCGGCGAGCGTCGGGTCGGCCGCGAGGCCCGCGTCGACCGCGGCCTGGCGGGCGGCGACGGCCGCCTTGAGCCGGTCGGCGGCGATCTGCACGGCGGCCGCCTGCGTGGCGGCCTGGGCGGTGGTGAGCCGCTGCTGGCGGGCGGTGCCGGCGGCGCTGAGCGAGGTCCGGACGACGACCTGCGCCTCACGGGCGAGCGCGTCGCCGCGCTGGGCCGCGACCTCGGCGAGCAGGGCGGACTGGACAGCGGCGCTGCGCCGGCCGGCGGCGACCGGGTCGACGGGCGCGGGCTGGACGCGCGTCGTCCGCGCGGTGCCCTCGTCGGCGCTGGTGACGAGGGAGGAGGAGCCGGCGGCCAGCAGGCCGACCACGGCGATCAGGAGGGCGACGATGGTGTTCGTCGCCAGCGTGCGCTGCTCGCTGGCGCCCCGGTGGGGCAGGCGGGACAGAGCAGCGGTCGTGGACACGCACTCTCCTTGCTCGAACAACCGGGACGAAGGCCGTCGAAGGGCTCCCGGAAGGCCAACCCAGCCGTGCGTGGGCCCCACTCCTCGACGCCCTCGATTCTAGGCGCGAACCGGGCCTTCTGCGGTCTTCGTCACCGATTCGCCACCCACGTGTTCCCGTCCGTTCGCCAGGAGGTCGGCGACCTCGTACGCGAGGGGGCGGTGGTGGGGCATCGAGAGGTGCCCGACCCCGTGGACGTCGACGTTGGTGACGTCGAGGTCGGGGTGCTCGAGGCGCGCGTTGCGGTGCGGCAGGACGAGGTGGTCGATGTCGCTCGCGTACGCCACGAAGCGCGTGCGGCACCCGGGCGCCGGCTCGGCGAGGGCGCGGACGACGGCGCTGCCGGGGGTCAGCGCGCGGGTCATCGGCAGCAGCGGCACCAGGGGGGAGAGGCGGGCCAGCTCGGTGCCGCCGTGCGGCGTCCCGAGGGTGACGAGGGTGTCCACGACGTCGTCGCCGCCCTGGCGCTGCACGAACCAGCGCGCGATCAGGCCCCCGAGGCTGTGCCCCACCACGTGCACCCGGTCGTGGCCGGTCGCCGTCGCCAGCGCCCGGACCCTCGTCCCGAGCGCCGTGGCCGCCTCGGCGACGTCGGCGGTCAGCAGGCCGTAGTCGTGCGCCGCGACGGTGGCGAAGCCGCGGCCGCGCAGCGTGGCGTCGAGGCGGGTGAAGATCGAGTGGTTGTCGACGATCCCGTGCACCAGCAGGATCGGGGTCGTGGCGGCGCCCGGGTCGTGCCGGACCAGGCCGCGCTGCCCGGCCGCGCTCGCGTTGCCCCGGCGGCGCCGGGTGCGTTCCACCGAGCCGGGCAGGGCGCCGAGCGGGTACGCGACCAGGTGCGCACCGATCCAGGCTGCCTCGCGCACCAGACCGGGGAGGGCACGGACCATCGGCCCACGGTACCCGCGGCGACGTCGGCGCCACGGCGCTGACTAGGCTCGACGCCATGGTGCCGGGGCCGGAGCTGCGCAGCCCGCAGGGCACGGTCCCGCGACGCGTCGTCGTCGCCAAGCCGGGGCTCGACGGGCACGACCGCGGGGCCAAGATCGTCGCCCGCGCGCTCCGTGACGCCGGCATGGAGGTCATCTACACCGGGCTGCACCAGACGCCCGAGCAGATCGTCGCCACCGCCCTGGCCGAGGACGCGGACGCGATCGGCCTGTCCGTCCTGTCCGGCGCCCACCTCACGCTGTTCGCCCGCGTGCTCGACCTGCTGGCCGCGGAGGACGCTTCGGACATCGTCGTCTTCGGGGGCGGGATCATCCCGCAGGCCGACCGGGCCGAGCTGCTCGAGCGCGGTGTCGCCGGCGTCTTCGGGCCGGGCGCGAGCATGGCCGACATCGTCGCCTGGGTCCGGGCGCACGTCCCGGAGCGGGAGGCCGGCTAGCGGGCCAGTAGGCTCGTCGATCGACCACGAACGACTCGGCGCCGCGCACGCGGGCGCCTCAGGAGGACCACGGATGGACCTGTTCGAGTACCAGGCACGCGACATCTTCGAGGCCCACGGGGTGCCGGTGCTGCGCGGCATCACCGCCACCACGCCGGAGCAGGCGGTCGAGGCCGCCCGGCAGCTGGGCACGCCCGTCGTCGTCGTCAAGGCGCAGGTCAAGGCCGGCGGACGCGGCAAGGCCGGCGGGGTCAAGCTGGCCCGCACGCCCGAGGAGGCCGGCGAGAGGGCCGCCGAGATCCTCGGCATGGACATCAAGGGCCTGACCGTCGAGACCGTCATGGTCACCGAGGGCGCCGACATCGCCGAGGAGTACTACTTCTCGCTGCTGCTCGACCGGGCCAACCGCCGCTACCTCGCGATGGCCTCGAAGGAAGGCGGCATGGAGATCGAGCAGCTCGCCGTCGAGCGCCCCGAGGCCCTGGCCCGGATCCCCGTCGACCCGCTGGTCGGCATCGACGCCGCGAAGGCGGCCGAGATCGTCGCCGCCGCGGGCTTCGACGCCGACGTCGCGGAGGAGATCGGGCGCGTGATGCAGACGCTCGGCCAGGTCTACGAGGGCGAGGACGCCACGCTCGTCGAGGTGAACCCGCTGATCCTCACCGGCTCCGGCGACATCGTCGCCCTCGACGGCAAGGTCTCCCTCGACGAGAACGCGGCCTTCCGGCACGCCGAGCACGCGGCGCTGGCCGACACCTCCGCGGAGGACCCGCTGGAGGCGGCCGCCAAGGCCAAGGGCCTCAACTACGTCAAGCTCGACGGCTCGGTGGGCATCATCGGCAACGGCGCGGGCCTGGTCATGAGCACGCTCGACGTCGTCGCGTACGCCGGCTCCGGGCTCCCCGGCGAGCCCAAGCCCGCGAACTTCCTCGACATCGGCGGCGGCGCGAGCGCCGAGGTCATGGCCAACGGCCTCGAGATCATCCTGGGCGACGTCCAGGTGAAGAGCGTCTTCGTCAACGTCTTCGGCGGTATCACCGCCTGCGACGCGGTCGCCAACGGGATCGTGCAGGCGTACGCGCTGCTCGAGGGCCGCGGCGAGGCCGTGACGAAGCCCGTGGTCGTCCGGCTGGACGGCAACAACGCCGAGCTGGGCCGCCAGATCCTCGTCGACGCGGGCCTGCCCGGTCTCGAGCAGGTGGACACGATGGACGGCGCCGCCGCCCGCGCCGCCGAGCTGGCCTCCCAGGCCGCCTGACCCGGTCCACGAGCGCAGAGAGCAACAGGAGCAACCAGAACATGTCGATCTTCCTCAACGCTGACAGCAAGGTCATCGTCCAGGGCATGACCGGGTCCGAGGGCCGCAAGCACACCGCGCGGATGCTGGCCTCGGGCACCCAGATCGTCGGCGGGGTGACGCCGGGCAAGGGCGGTCAGACCGTCGACTTCGACGGGACGAGCGTGCCCGTCTTCGGCTCGGTCGGGGAGGCCATGGAGGCCACCGGCGCCGACGTCACGGTCATCTTCGTCCCGGCCAAGTTCACCAAGGGCGCGGTCGTCGAGGCCATCGAGGCCAAGATCCCGCTGGCCGTCGTCATCACCGAGGGCGTCCCGGTCAAGGACACGGCCGAGTTCTACGCCCTCTCCCAGGGCTCGGACACCCGCCTGATCGGGCCGAACTGCCCCGGGCTGATCTCTCCCGGGCAGTCGAACGCGGGCATCATCCCCGCCGACATCACCCCGCCGGGACGCATCGGCCTGGTCAGCAAGTCCGGGACCCTGACCTACCAGATGATGTACGAGCTCCGCGACATCGGCTTCTCCTCGGCCGTCGGCATCGGCGGCGACCCGGTCATCGGGACGACGCACATCGACGCGCTGGCCGCGTTCCAGGCCGACCCCGACACCGACGCGATCGTCATGATCGGCGAGATCGGCGGCGACGCCGAGGAGCGTGCGGCGGAATTCATCAAGGCCAACGTCACCAAGCCCGTCGTCGGCTACGTCGCCGGCTTCACCGCACCGGAGGGCAAGACCATGGGCCACGCCGGGGCCATCGTCTCCGGCGGCGCCGGGACCGCGGCGGGCAAGCAGGAGGCCCTCGAGGCCGCCGGTGTGCGCGTCGGCAAGACCCCGAGCGAGACGGCGCAGATCATGCGCGAGGTCATCCAGGCGCTCTAGCTCGACGTCCGTCGACAACGGGCGGGATCCTGCACCTCCACGGTGCGGGATCCCGCCCGTTGCGGTTCTCGGACCTCGTCGGGCATCCACGGGCGACGCGGCGGGCGAAACATCACCCGTGCCTCTGCTCCCCGTCCCCCCGTCCACGGCCGACGGCGCGAGCGTGGCCGACGTCGAGCGGTGGGTGGCCGAGCACCTCGGTGACCTGACGCTCGAGGGTCCGGACGGCGTACGGGCCGGAGGGTTCGACGGCGGGCAGGCCGCGGCCGACACGGCCCTGGCCACCCTGGACATCAGCGGCTACGCGAACACCCGCAGCACCGTCCTCCCCGAGGAGCGTCGCGGCTCGAGCCGGCTCTCTCCCTACATCCGCTACGGCCTGCTCACGCTGCCGCGGGTGTGGGCCGCCGTGCAGGACGCGCCGTCCTTCGACCGCAAGCGGTTCCGCGACGAGCTGCTGTGGCAGGAGTACGCCCGCCACCTCTACTCCCGCCTCGGGCGCCGGCTGCGGTCGTCGCTGCGCAACGCGTCCCCGACCGAGGGCCGCCAGAGCTGGGACCGGCCGGCCTGGGACCGCTCGATGGCGTGCATGGACTTCGTCGTCGGCGAGCTCCACGACGAGGGCTGGGTCGTGAACCAGACCCGGATGTGGCTGGCGTCGCAGTGGGCCGTCCGGGCCGGCGCCGACTGGCGCGAGGGCGAGCAGGAGATGTTCGCCCACCTGCTCGACGGCTCCCGCGCGGCCAACGGCCTGGGCTGGCAGTGGACGACCGGGACCGGCAGCAGCAAGGCGTACGGGTTCAGCCGCTGGCAGGTGCAGAAGCGCGCCCCGCAGCTCTGCCGCCGCTGCCCGCTGCGCGACGCCTGCCCGATCGAGGAGTGGCCCGAGGTGAGCCTGGACCGGGTGCCTGACCGCGCCGACCTGACGCGCGGGCCGATCCCGGCCGGTCCGGCCGAGGTCGAGGGGGACGGTGGGGAGGCGGTCTGGCTGACCGCGGAGTTGCTCGGCGACGACGACCCGGCCCTGGCGGCCGACGAGACGCGCCCGGCCGTGTTCGTCTTCGACGAGCCGCTGCTGGCCCGGCTGCGCCTCTCGGGCAAGCGGCTGGTCTTCCTCGCGCAGACCCTCGGGGAGCTGGCCGCCCGACGTGAGCTCGAGGTCCGCCGGGGCGACGTCGTCGACGAGCTCGACGGTCGACGGCTGGCGGCGACCTGGACCCCGGTGCCGGGCTGGCAGGAACGTTCCGCCCGCCTGCAGCCGGTCGAGGTCCACCCCTGGCCCTGGCTGGCCCGGCCCCGGCCGGCGTCGGTCGGCAGCTACACCGCCTGGCGGCGCGATCTCAAGGTCTGAGGGGCCCGACCTGCCCGACGCGGATCGGCTGAAGGCCGGACCGGGCCGGGCTCACTGCTGCTGGGTCGCGCGCTGGACCGCGCGGACGGCGACGGTGTTCCAGTCGTCGCCGTCGACGTCGAGACCCTTCTGCGGGTTGAGGAAGACGAAGGCGACCTTGTCGCCGGACGACGCGATCCCGACGCGGAAGCGGGTCGTGGTGCCACCGGCCTTCTGCTCGACCTCGGTCGTCCAGCCGGTGACGGCGGCGCCCTCGGCGGCCACCCCGGTCACCTTGGTGGGGGAGTCGACGGTCGCGGTGAGCTTGCGCTCCTTGCAGCTCGACCAGTCGCTGCGGACCTTCTCGGCCAGCTTGGACGCGGTGTCCGCGTCCTTCACCGTGAGGACGATCTCGTTGAGGCCGAAGATCCCGGGCACGTCCTGGAGGAGGTAGACGCGCGAGCTCTTCGCCGTGGCGGCGGTCGTCGACCAGTTCACCGACTCGCACTGCGAGCCCGAGAAGTCCTCGCTCGGCGCCTGGACCGGCGTGCCCACCCAGGGGGCGGTGACCGAGCCCACGGGCGGCAGGTCGCCGGTGGCGAGGAAGCCCGGCTCGTCGCCGCCGGCCGGGGGCGGGCCGTCCTTGGTGCTGACGGTCGTCGCGCAGGCGCCGCCCGCCGGGCCGCACTGGCCGGTGACCACGGAGGCGACGGCCTTGGTCACGTCGTTCACGTTGAGGGCGGTCTTGCCCGGGGTCGAGGCGTCGACCACGTCGAGGACGCGGCCGGTGCGGCTCGCCACCACCCAGTGCTGCGTGCGCTCTCCGCCGACCGTGGAGTGGACGGCCACGGCCGTCGCCTCGTCGCCGACACCCTCGACGACGCGGCCGGTGAACAGCCAGTCGCCGGCCACCGCGCAGCTCCCCAGGGCCCGGCTCGTGGTCGCGAACGCCTGCGTCGCGTCCTCCACCGAGGCGTACGCCTGGGCGACGTGGACCGCCGACTGCGCACCGGAGCCGTCCGCGGTGAGCGTGCGGGTGATCGTCTGCTGCGCGGTCGGCGCGCCCTCGAGCGGGTCGCTGCCGAGGCACGCCGCCCCGGAGCCGTCCGGGACCGGGCCCCGGACGGTGCTGCCCGCGGTCCAGGTCCGGTTGCCGGCGATCAGCTGGGCACCCTCGACCGACAGCATCGACGTGTCGTCGAGCAGGGCCGTCGCGCTCGGGGTGACCGGGGCGCTCGACGAGGGGCCGGGGTCCCCGCCCGCGCCGGGCTGGTCGCGCACGCCGATGACGGCGGTGCCGATGGCGATGCCGACGACCACGACGGCGGCGACCGCCCCGACCAGGACGGCCAGTCGACCGCGACGGCCGAGCCGGCGGGGCCGCTCGTCCAGGTCCTCGTCGTCGCTCCGGTCACCGGAGAGGCCGAGCGGCGCGGTCTCGGGCCGACCGGTCGTCCGCGGCAGGAGGGTGGTGGCGTCGTCCTCCGCGGGGCGGGTCGCCGGCGTGAAGTTCAGGCGCTTCGTGCGCGGCGCGGCGGTGGCGTCCTCGCCCTCGGCCCGGTCTGACGCGGCGGCCTCGGCCGGGGTCCCAGGCTTGTCCGGGGTCGCGGGGTCCGCGTCGCCCGGGGTGCGGACGGTGGCCGCGTCGGCGTCGGCGGCGTCCTCGCGGAAGATGGGGCGCGCCTCGTCCTCGGTGAAGCGGCCCTCGAGCCCGGCGCCGGTGTCCGGCGTCGGCTCGTCCGCACCGAAGGCTCGGCGCGGGCGGTTCGTAGGTCGGTCGGCCATGGGCGGGACGTGCTCCTCGTGGCTGTGCAACGTGGTGGCTACGGGCGCACCGCGTCGCCACGCCGTCGTCGGTGCTGAGCCCCGGGCAGCGGATCCACCCCGGGCGAAGACCACCAAACTTTACCCCTGCTCTCGCGTGTCCCGCCCCGGTCGCGGTGCGACCGTGGGAAACCATGAGCGGGACATGGCTTCGTTGACCTCCCCCCGCCGTCCCGACGCGACCGAGCGGCACCGCGTCGTCCTCGAGGCGTCCGAGGCCGTCCGCGACGTCGACCGGACCGACGTCGACCCCGTCAGCTGGCCCGTGGCGGCCGTCGTCGGGGGCCTCGCCACCGCCGCGGTCGGCTGGGTGGTCGTGACCGGGCTGGTCGTCTGCGGCTGGCTGATGGGCGACGACGCCGGGCTGCCGGACGCGCTCCGGCTCGGCACCCGGCTCTGGCTCCTCGGCGGCGGCGTGCCGGTGACCGTCGGCGGGCTCGAGGTCAGCCTCGTGCCCTGGGGCCTGACCGTGGTGACCGCCGGACTGCTCTGGCGCTTCGGCGGCTACGCGGCGCGGCGGGTCGCGCCGGGCAGCCGGACGGGACCGTTCGCGGTCGCGGCCGTCGTCACCCTCGCGTACGCGGCGCCCGTGCTCGTCGCCGCCGGGCTCTTCGGCGAGCCGTGGCGCGCGCCGGGTCGCTGGGCCGTCATCGTGCTCGTCCTCCTCGTTGCCGCCTGGGCCGGGGCCGGCTCGCGTGTCGGCCGACCGGTCGGGTCGTCCTGGCCCACGCTGCTGACCGGTCTGCCGCGCGCGGTGGCCGGGGCCGTGGGCGTGCTGCTGCTGGCCGGAGCCGCCGTGCTGGTCCTCGGCCTGGTCACGGGCTGGGACCGGGTCGTCGGTCTGAACGACGCGCTCCAGGCCGGTGCCGTCGGCACCGTCCTGCTCGTCCTCGTCCAGGCGACCGTCCTGCCGAACGCCCTCGTCTGGTCCGGCTCGTACGCCCTCGGGTCCGGCTTCAGCCTGGGCAGCGGGTCCGTCGTCGCGCCCGCCGCGACCTCCGTCGGCGTCCTGCCGGGCCTGCCGCTGCTGGGCGCCCTGCCCGCCGCCGGCCCGGGCAGCACCCTTCAGCTGTGGTGGCTCGCGCTCGGTGCGGTGGCCGGGGCGCTCGCCGCCTGGCTCGTCCTGCGCGGCGGCGTCACCCGGCGCTTCGACGCCTCGACCCTGCTCGGCGGCCTGGCCGGCGTGGTCTCCGGCCTCGTCTTCACCGTCCTGGCCTGGACCACGAGCGGCGACCTCGGGGTGGAGCGCCTGACCGGGCTCGGCCCGCGCCTGGTGCCCCTGCTCGTGATGAGCACCACGACGCTCGGGCTGTCCGGGATGGTCGCCGGTGCGGTCATCGGGGTCGTCCGTCACCTCGCGCGCCCGTCGGCGGAGGCCGAGGACGGGGGAGCGGAGGAGACCGAGGTCATCGACGCGGGCGACCCGACGCAGGAGACCGAGGAGACCGAGGTCATCGCTCGGTAGGGTGGCCGCCGTGCCCGACCCCGCCCAGCGTGTCCCCGGTGACGGGGGCGGCGCCTCCCCGGCCCGGCTGGTCGTCCTCCTCTCCGGCACCGGCACCCTGCTGCAGGCCCTCCTCGACGCGAGCGCGGACCCCGCGTACGGCGCCCGGGTCGTGGCCGTCGGGTCGGACCGCGAGGGCACCGTGGGCCTCGAGCGCGCCGCGGCGGCCGGCGTCGAGACGTTCGTCCACCCGCTGGCCGGCTCCCCGGACCGCGCGGCCTGGGACGAGGGCCTGGCCGACCGGGTCGCCGCGTACGAGCCGGACCTCGTCGTCAGCGCCGGCTTCATGAAGCTCGTCGGCCCGGGCTTCCTCGCCCGCTTCGGCGGTCGCACGATCAACACCCACCCCGCCCTGCTCCCCGCGTTCCCGGGGATGCACGGCCCCCGGGACGCCCTCGCGTACGGGGTCAAGGTCACAGGTGCGACGGTGTTCCTCGTCGACGCCGGCGTCGACACCGGCGTCGTCCTCGACCAGGCCGTGGTCGACGTCCTCGACGACGACACGGTCGACTCGCTCCACGAACGGATCAAGGTCGCCGAACGCGACCTGCTGGTCTCCACCACCCACGCGCTGGTCACCCGCCCCTGGCGCGTGCTCGGCAGGAAGGTCCACTGGGACCGATGAGCTCCACCTCTGACCGCATCCCCGTCCGCCGCGCCCTCGTCTCGGTCTACGACAAGACCGGGCTGGCCGAGCTGGCCGCCGCCCTGGTCGAGGCCGGCGTCGAGATCGTCTCCACCGGCTCGACCGCGAAGACGATCGCCGCCGCGGGGCTACCCGTGACCGCGGTCGAGGACGTCACCGGCTTCCCCGAGTGCCTCGACGGCCGCGTCAAGACGCTGCATCCCAAGGTCCACGCCGGCCTGCTGGCCGACCTCCGCCTGGAGTCGCACCGCAGCCAGCTCGACGAGCTCGGCATCGCGCCCTTCCAGCTGCTGGTGAGCAACCTCTACCCGTTCACCCAGACCGTCGCCTCGGGCGCCTCGGAAGAGGAGTGCATCGAGCAGATCGACATCGGCGGGCCCGCCATGGTCCGGGCCAGCGCCAAGAACCACGCGAGCATGACCGTCCTCACCTCGCCCGACCAGTACGCCGAGCTCCTCGACGCGCTCGGTGCCGGTGGCACGACGCTCGAGCAGCGCCAGCGGCTGGCCGCAGCCGCCTTCGTGCACACCGCCTCGTACGACGTCGCCGTCGCCTCCTGGATGGGCAGCGTGCTCACCGGCCCGTCGACCGGCTCGGGGAACGGGGACTTCCCCGGCTGGGTCGGCGCCACCTGGGACCTCTCCTCGACCCTGCGCTACGGGGAGAACCCGCACCAGGCCGCGGCGCTCTACCGCTCGCCGGGCGAGGGCCGTCCGCTCGCCGGCGCGGAGCAGCTGCACGGCAAGGAGATGTCCTACAACAACTACGTCGACGCCGACGCCGCTCGGCGGGCCGCGTACGACTTCGCCGGACCGGCCGTCGCGATCATCAAGCACGCGAACCCGTGCGGCATCGCCGTGGGCGCCGACGTGGCCGAGGCGCACCGCAAGGCGCACGCCTGCGACCCGGTGTCCGCCTTCGGCGGCGTCATCGCCACGAACGTCCCCGTCAGCGTGGCCATGGCCGAGCAGGTCGCCGAGGTCTTCACCGAGGTGATCCTGGCGCCCGGGTACGAGGACGGCGCCGTCGAGGTGCTGGCGCGCAAGAAGAACATCCGCATCCTCGTCGTCGACCCGCTCGCCGACGGCGGGACCGAGTTCCGCCGGATCGACGGCGGGCTGCTGGTCCAGGAGCGCGACACGGTCGACGCCGACCACGACCAGGCGTCGGGGTGGACGCTGGCCTGCGGCGAGCCGGCCGACGCCGCGACGCTGGCCGACCTCGAGTTCGCCTGGAAGGCGTGCCGCTCGGTCAAGTCCAACGCGATCCTGCTCGCCCACGACGGCGCCTCGGTCGGGATCGGGATGGGCCAGGTCAACCGGGTCGACTCCAGCCGCCTCGCGGTGACGCGGGCGGGCGAGCGGGCCGCCGGGTCGGTGGCGGCCTCGGACGCGTTCTTCCCCTTCCCCGACGGGCTCGAGATCCTCCTCGAGGCCGGCGTCCGCGCGGTCGTCCAGCCCGGCGGGTCGGTGCGCGACGACGCGGTCGTCGAGGCCGCCCGCGCGGCCGGCGCCACCCTCTACCTGAGCGGCGCGCGGCACTTCTACCACTGAGCACGTCCCCGACCCCCGCACACGCTCGAGATCACAGAGGCAGGACGCATGACCGCAGAGACGCTGGACGGCAAGGCGCTGGCCGCCACGATCAAGGCCGAGCTCAAGGAGCGGGTGGCCGCGCTGGCCGAGCGCGGCATCGTCCCCGGGCTGGGGACCGTGCTCGTCGGCGACGACCCGGGCTCGCACTCCTACGTGCGCGGCAAGCACCGCGACTGCGCGCAGGTGGGCATCGCCTCGATCGAGGTGCAGCTCCCCGCGTCGACCAGCGCGGCCGAGCTGGAGCGCCGGATCCGCGAGCTCAACGACGACCCGGCCTGCACCGGCTTCATCGTGCAGCTGCCGCTGCCCGGCGCCCTCGACGACGGCTGGGCCCTCGAGCTCGTGGACCCGGGCAAGGACGCCGACGGCCTGCACCCGGTCAACCTCGGCCGGCTGGTGCTGGGGGAGCCCGGGCCGCTGCCCTGCACCCCGCGCGGCATCGTCGAGCTGCTGCGCCGCAACGGCATCGGGCTGAGCGGCGCGGAGGTCTGCGTCGTCGGCCGCGGCACGACGGTCGGGCGTCCGCTGGGGCTGCTGCTGACCCGCAAGAGCGAGAACGCGACGGTCACGCTGTGCCACACCGGCACGGTCGACGTGGCGGAGCACACCCGCCGGGCGGACATCGTCGTCGCCGCCGCCGGGCGGCCCGGCCTCATCACCGCCGACATGGTCAAGCCCGGCGCGGTGTGCGTCGACGTCGGCATCACGCGGACCGAGGCCGGCCTCGTCGGCGACCTCGACCCGAGCGTCCGCGAGGTCGCCTCCTGGGTGGCCCCGGTGCCCGGCGGCGTGGGCCCGATGACCCGGGCCATGCTCCTGACCAACGTCGTCGAGCGCGCCGAGGCGCTCGCCGGGGTGTGAACGCGGTGCCGCGTCAGCGGGACCCCGCGGGCGGCGGTGCGGCCCGGCCACGGCGGCAGTGGCCGCTGCTCCTGGTATCGGCGCTTGTCCTGGGCGGGGTCGTCGCGGCGCTGCTCGGCCCGGACACGTGGCGGGCGGGCTGCCTCGTCGTCGGCGGTGCGCTCGTGCTCGGGGCCGTCCTGCGCCTGGTGCTGACCACGCGGCGGGCGGGGCTGCTGCGCGTGCGGAGCAAGGCCTTCGACGTCGGCGTCATGCTCCTCGCCGGTGGGGCGATCCTCGTCCTGAGCGTCGTCGTCCCCGCCGGCCGCTAGGCCGACGGGGACGCGACGTGCTGCGGCCGTGCCGCTGCTGAGGCCTAGTTCGAGCCGCTCGCGAGGGCGACGACGGCGATGAGGCCGTAGATCACGACGAAGATGCCCCACAGCACGACGGCGATGATGCCGAGGATCCGACCGGTAGTGATGGTCGAGCGGTTGTTGTAGGCCGCCGGGTTGGCGTCGATCTCCTTGAGGGCCTTGTTGCCCGAGGTGATCGCGAAGATCCCGACCACACCGCACACGACCAGGCCGACGATGCCGAGGACGAGGACCGTCGTGCCCGACGGGTGCGGCTGAGGAGCCATCCCGTAGCCACCCTGGTAGGCGGCGCCGTAGGGAGCCGGCTGGCCGTACGGCGCCGGCTGTCCGTACGGGGCGGGCTGTCCGTAGGGGGCCGCGTCGGCGGGCTGGCCGTACTGGCCCTGGGGCTGGCCGTACTCGCCGCCCTGCGGCTGGCCGTACTCGCCCGGCTGCTGGTAGCCCTGCTGGCCGTACTCACCGCCCTGCGGCGGCCCGGACTCGGGCTGCGGCTGGCCGTACCCGCCCGGCTGGCCGTAGGCCGGGGGCTGCCCGTACTCGGAGGGCTGGCCGTACTCGGAGGGCTTCCCGTACTCCGACGGCTGGCCGTAGCCGCTCGGGCCCTGGTCGGGCGCGGGGGAGGACTCGCCCGAGGCGTGGCCCGGGTTCGTCTCGCCCGAGCTCGGCGGCTCGTACGGGTTGGACTGACCGCTGGGGCCCTGGTTCGGGTCGTTCGGCTCACTCATGGCGGACATCATTCCGTACGCACGGGTCTCGCGCGGCGTGACCGCGCGCAGGACACGAGCCGGATGTGACGTCTACGAGGCGCGGCCGGTGAGCACGACCACGACGACCACGACGGACACGACCAGTCCGACGGCGAGCCCGACCGCGCCCGTGACGAGGCCGGCCGTCGCCATCGCCCGGCCGTCGTAGCGGTCGGGGAAGGCGTCGATGTCGCGCTGCGCCTCGCGGGCCGTCAGCACCCCGAGGAGGCCGACGATGCCGCCGACCCCGCAGAGGGCGCCGAGCACGACGCCCAGGATCCCCATCAGCAGGGCCCGTGGGGCCAGCGGGTGGGGCACCCGGACGGCGTCGGCCGGGTCGGCCGGCACCGGGGTGCCCGCCGACATCAGCCCACGAGGCCGAGGGACCGGACCGCGTCGCGCTCCTCGCTGAGCTCGGCGACCGTGGCGTCGATCTTGGCCCGCGAGTAGTCGCTGACCTCGAGGTCCGGCAGGATCGTGTACTCCCCGCCCGTGGTCGTGCAGGCGAACGAGCTGACGATGCCCTCGGGCACCCCGTACGAGCCGTCGGACGGCACGGCCATGGAGACCCAGTCGCCCTCGGGTGTGCCGAGGACCCAGTCGTGCATGTGGTCGATCGTCGCCTTCGCCGCGCTGGCCGCGGAGCTCGCCCCGCGCGCCTCGATGATGGCGGCGCCGCGCTTCTGGACCGTCGGCAGGAAGTCGTTCTCGAGCCAGGCGGTGTCGTCGATGACGCTCGACGCCTGCTCGCCGCGGATCCGGGCGTTGAAGATGTCCGGGTACTGCGTGGCCGAGTGGTTGCCCCAGATGGTCACGTGGCTGACGTCGGCGACCGGGACACCCGCCTTGATGGCCAGCTGGCCGGCGGCGCGGTTGTGGTCGAGCCGGGTCAGGGCGTTGAAGCGCTCCGCGGGGATGTCCGGCGCGTTGCTCAGGGCGATGAGCGCGTTGGTGTTGGCCGGGTTGCCGGTGATCAGCACCTTGACGTCGTCGGCGGCGTGGTCGTTGAGCGCACGGCCCTGCGGCTTGAAGATGGCGCCGTTCGCCTCGAGCAGGTCGCCGCGCTCCATGCCCTTGCTGCGGGGCCGGGCGCCGACGAGGAAGGCGAGGTTGACGCCGTCGAAGACCTGGTTGGGGTCGTCGCCGATCACCACGGACTCGAGCAGCGGGTAGGCGCAGTCGTCGAGCTCCATCACGACGCCCTCGAGCGCCTTGAGGGCCGGCGTGATCTCGAGCAGGCGCAGCTGGACGGGCTGGTCCGGGCCGAGCAGCTCCCCGCTCGCGATCCGGAACAGCAGGCTGTAGCAGATCTGCCCCGCGCCTCCGGTGACGGCGATCTTGACGGGCTGCTGGACGGATGTGCTCACGGGTCTCCCTCGGTCGGTGCCGGCGCCCCGGGGCGCCGTTAACCTGACCGACGCTAGTCGACGTGACGAGCCGTGCGGAGGTCAGGTGGCGGTCCGGATCAGGGCGGACGAGGCGGCGGCCTTCGTCCGGAGCCGGCTGGCGGGGCGGAGCGAGACCCGCTGGGTGGGGATCGACGGCCTCGGCGCGTCCGGCAAGACGACGCTTGCGGCGACGGTGGCCGCGGCCCTGCCGGGATCCGTCGTGGTGCACGTCGACGACTTCGCGCGGCCCTCGGTGGAGACGTGGGAGCGGGACCGGTTCGTGGCCCAGGTCCTGGAACCGCTGGCGGTCGGGCGGCCCGCGCGCTACGAGCGCTGGGACTGGGCCTCCGACGCGTCTCTCGGCTGGGTCGACGTCGCCCCCGGCCTCCCGGTCGTGGTCGAGGGCGTGTCGAGCACCGACGTGCGCCTCGGGGTTCCCTGGGACGTGACCCTGTGGGTGGACGCCCCGGACGAGGTCCGCCTCGCTCGCGCGCTGGCGCGTGACGGCGAGGCGATGCGGGAGCAGTGGGTCGAGCGGTGGAGGCCGGCGGAGGAGGCGTACGAGGCCGCGCAGCGCCCGCAGGAGCGCGTCGACGCCGTGGTCGTCGACGACTTCCTCCGGTTTTCTGCCTCTCGTTGAGGTCTCTGCGGGACTGCGCGCTCAGACATGGCCACGAGGGTCAGAAATCCGGCGGACGGCCGTCAGCCCTCGCTGGCGTCAGCCTCACGCGCGCGCTTGCGCCGCTTGCCCTCGTGCATCGCGGCGACGCGGGCGACGGGGATCGTGTGGCCCTCGGCGACCAGGTCGGCCGGGAGCGTCTGCGGCGCGGGGAGCCGTTCGGCCCAGCTCGGGCGCGACCCGAGCAGCCCGGGCACCGTCCGCACGGTGAAGTCGGCGGGGGTGACGTCGTCGAGCTCGTCCCAGCCCAGCGGGAACGAGACCGTCGTGCCGGGTCGGACGCGCGGGCTGTAGACGGCGGCCAGCGTCCCGCCGCCGGCCCGGGTGGGGTCGAGGAAGACCTTCCCCGCGCGGTCCTCCTTGAGATAGGCGGTGGTCGTGAGCGTCGGGTCGATCCGTTCCGCCCGGACGGCCAGCGCGCGCGTGGCCGCGGCCGCGTCGCCCGTCGTCCCCGGGACGAGCGGCACCACGACGTGCACGCCCTTCGAGCCGCTGGTCTTGACCGCTCCGGCCAGCCCGGCCTCGTCGAGCGCCTGACGCACCACCCGCGCCGCCGCCACGACGACGTCGAAGCCGCTGCCCTCGGGCGGGTCGAGGTCCAGCACCAGGGCGGTGGGCCGGTCCGGCTCGCCCAGCCGGTAGAGCGGGACGTGGT